>NZ_JAIXNE010000009.1:0-87942 GCF_020328055.1 Fulvivirga sedimenti | reverse complement strand
TGTTAACTTATTGGCACCACCCTTGCCATTTAACAGACAGGTCAACAAAGGTCAAAAACTCAAAATAATTACAACAACAACAAAGAAGGTCAAAAACTCAAAATACAACAATCATGAAACTCTTATTTTCAACCCTGATAACATTTGCTTTGATCGTCAACACTGAACGCCCCGCGTCTGTGGAACCCGAAGCCTCTACCATCGCTCATTTCGTTCCTGCTACTGAAGCCAGCTTCGGTTACGCAAGTCCTTACTACCTCGATATCGATCGTGACGGTAAAAACGATTTCGTTTTCCAAACCGTATCGGTAGGTCTTGAAGGAAGTGTACACACCAAATACATCATCCAGGCATTGCAGGATCACCAGGTAATGGATATTGCCGGAAGTGCCGCCATCACTGAAAAAGGTGAAAACATCTCCATGGATATGCCACGCGGTAATGTTCGCTGGAGCGAGGCACACGGTGAGATCATCGAATCGGTTTATAACGGTGAGTCCCTCAACTGGAATGGAACCTGGTCTGGTGACCGTGCCCAGTACCTCGGCGTGAAACTTGTGAAAGATGGAAAATCATACCTCGGATGGGTACGTGTGGAACTCAACCCCGAAACTGAAAAAGCATTCGTAAAAGAATACGCCATCAACAGAACACCCAACGCGAATATCGCATCAGGTGACATGTAACAGAACTTTTGAGGTTAGTAAACAGATACAGAAATTATTCCCTCAACAATAAAAAAAGCCCCGTTTTGGGGCTTTTTTTATTGTTGTGAATGGGCACATATGCGCCGTACATTTCCACCCACCAGCGTCATCCCGGCGGTACTCCATGAGGCACCCGGCTATGCCGGGGACATTCAGGGAGTCGGGCGGGGACCTTTGTCCGTCGCTAATCCTATATTGTTTATGCCGAAAGGCCAGATGATGGGTAAGGTTGTCACTATACTGTTCAATGCCACACAATAGGCCCCGGTCCGACTCCCGGCTCAAGGCCGGGAGATTATACTGGGATGACGAGTGAAAGAGGAGTTGCTGCTCAAAGCTGGAAGATTACACGGACCTGCCTGCCTGAAGGCAGGTAGCCCCTCCCCAAACCGTCATCCCTGCGGAACTCCCTGAGATCGGCGGCGATAGCCGGGGATAATCAGGGAGTCGGGCAGGGATCTGCATCCGTCGCAAATTCTTTATTTGCTTTTGCCGGGTAAAGGAAGCCAGATGATGGGTAACATTGTCTCTATACTGTTCAATGCCACACAATAGGTCCCGGTCCGACTCCCGGCTCAAGGCCGGGAGATTACACCGGGATGACGTGTGAAAGAAGGGTTGCGGCTCAAAGCTGGAAGATTACACGGGCCTCCCGGAGGGCAGGCAGGCTGACTACTGACTATTTCAGCGCTTCTGCCATAACAGCCCCGATATCCGCAGGAGAGGCTACTACGTGCAGACCACATTCTTTCATGATTTTCATTTTGGCGGCAGCGGTATCATCAGCGCCTCCGATAATGGCACCGGCATGCCCCATCCGTTTTCCTTTCGGAGCAGTTTGTCCGGCAATAAATCCAACTACAGGCTTAGGGTTTCCCTTCGACTGGATCCAGCGAGCAGCATCCGCTTCATACTGACCGCCAATCTCACCAATCATGACAATACCTTCCGTCTCCGGGTCATTCATCAGCATTTCCACCGCTTCCTTGGTTGATGTCCCGATGATGGGATCACCACCGATACCGATCGCGGTTGATATTCCCATGCCAGCCTTAACCACCTGGTCGGCCGCTTCATAGGTAAGTGTTCCCGACTTGGAAACGATCCCGATTTTTCCGGACTTAAATACAAAACCCGGCATGATACCAACTTTGGCCTCACCTGGCGTGATTACACCCGGACAGTTCGGACCGATGAGCGTTACACCGCGATCCTTAATATATTTCTTTGCATGCAGCATGTCCTTAACAGGAATGCCCTCTGTAATGGCAATGATTACCTTGATACCGGCATCAGCAGCTTCCATGATCGCATCCGCAGCAAATGCCGGAGGCACAAAAATGATCGATACGTTCGCACCAGCCTTATCCACAGCGTCCTTTACTGTATTGAAAACCGGACGATCAAGGTGGGTCTGACCACCCTTGCCAGGTGTTACCCCGCCAACGACATTAGTCCCGTATTCAATCATCTGTCCGGCATGAAATGTTCCTTCAGAACCGGTAAAACCCTGTACAATAACTTTTGAATCTTTGTTTACAAGTACGCTCATGGATGGTTATTTTTTTAACGCCACAAAAATAGAATATTCCTTCGCTTTCACAAAGACGTTGCACCTCTTTGATCTGAAACATCAAAAACGTTCACAGGCTGTTCATAATCGTACACAAAAAAGAATCGAACAATATTTAAATAATTGATTATCAATACTTTATATTTTTGGTACGGCTGTTGCATTCTAAAATGCAGGTCAGGATCAAGGAATTAACTCAATCAATATAAACAACAACCCAACCAACCGTAGAGACGGCGGTACAAAAAAAGAGGAGCAAAAGAGCTCCTCCCGTCAAATTGATTTCATAGTTTAGGTTAAAAAGGCCCGTGCTTGGGCCTTTTTTTATTTACCTTCTTCAAACCGGCGTGCTACTTCACTCCAGTTGATCACATTATAAAATGATGAAATATAATCAGGTCTCCTGTTCTGGTAATGCAGGTAATACGCATGTTCCCAAACATCCAGTCCAAGAATAGGATATCCTCCGCAGCCAACACCAGGCATCAGTGTATTGTCCTGGTTGGCAGTTGAACAAATTTCAACCTTACCACCGGGGTGCACGCAAAGCCACGCCCAGCCTGAACCGAAACGGGTAGCTGCTGCAGCCGAGAACTTCTCCTTAAATCCGTCGAAAGATCCGAATGCAGCATTAATTGCTTCTGCCAATGCTCCTGTAGGCTGTCCGCCCCCATCGGGAGACATTACTTTCCAGAAAAGATTATGGTTATAATATCCACCGCCATTATTTCGAATAGCTGTATTATCACTGTGACTTTTCAATAAGTCCTCAATTGACTTGCCTTCCATGTCAGTTCCGGCAACTGCGTCATTTAATTTGCTGGTATAACCAGCGTGATGCTTGCCATGGTGAATTTCCATGGTACGTGCATCAATATTTGGTTCCAAGGCATCGAATGCATATGGAAGATTGGGTAATTCGAAAGACATAATATATATGATTTTATTGTTGAACATCTATGAAGACCTGGGCCTTCGATAAGGAATACTAAGTTACGTGTTTACACACTTGAATAAAATTCTGTGGTCCCAAAAAATACTAATCTCTTAATCTCTTAAAGAACCGTTTCACCATTTCAGAGGATTCCTGTTCATACGGCCCGCGGACAACCTCAGTTCGCGGATGAATCAGTCCCGGATTCAGTGAAATGTAACCCCTTTTCTCATCCGAAGCAGCATAGACCAGCCTTTTCAGTTGAGCCCAGTAAAGTGCTCCGGCACACATGCCGCACGGCTCAAGGGTCACATAAAGAGAACAGTCGGTAAGGTATTTTGTTCCGAGATAATGCGTAGCGGAGGTGATGGCGAGCATTTCAGCATGAGCAGTCGGGTCATTCAGTTTTTCAGTCTGATTGTAGGCCCTGGCAATGATACGGCCGTTGGCCACCATCACAGCCCCGACCGGAATTTCACCTTCTTCCTCGGCCTGAAGCGCAAGCTTCATCGCTTCATTCATGAAATATTCATCGGTAAGAATGCCTCCCTCCATATTATTTCACTTTCACGCTTTGCATAATTGCCGCGGCTTTCTCTGTCCACTGATCTTTAATCTGAACAGGACACTGGAAGGTAAAAACATAGGTCTGCATATCCTTGATGAGATACATAACATAGTTATACTTCCGGACAGCCTGTCGGTTTTCAAGGCTTTCCTCCGGATTAATACGCGAATCAAACTCAAAAATAATGAAATCCTTTCCATCGATGGTTTCGATCACCTCCTTGGTAAAATCAACCCGATCATAGAGATTCATCACACTCGACTTGAAAAAATCCTTTGCGATGGGTGTATCAGTTGACCTCCATTGTGTGGCCGAAATTTTGATACTTATGTCTGCAAGGCGCTGACTATTGGTATACGCTCCCAGTGGCCGGCGCACCGACGGATAGCGCTGGGCGATGTCCTGAGGCGTCATTTCATAAAAATCTTCCGGGAGGGACATGGTGATATTTTCACCTACCTTGATCTTGGTCCACTTTCCCTCCTGGGTAAACGGACTGAATATCAGGACAAGGACTAGAAAAAACTTGGTCATACAGATCTGCTAAATTTTATAAATCTTTTTCCGGCAAAATTAATACGGTTAACTTTGACCTTCCAAAAATAAGAAAGATATCCATGCTCAGATCACATACTTGCGGAGAATTACGAATGGAACATGTCGGACAGGACGTAATCCTTACCGGATGGGTGCAGCGCATCCGGGATAAGGGCGGCCTGATCTGGATCGACCTCCGCGATAAATACGGCATTACCCAGCTTTTATTTGAAGAAGGATCTACGCCATCCGAAATTATTGATGTAGCCACATCCCTCGGCCGTGAATATGTAATTCAGGCTTCAGGTCAGGTCGTTGAACGCGTCAGCAAAAATGACAAGATCCCCACAGGAGATGTGGAGATCAAAGTGAACCGGCTTTCGATTCTGAATGCTGCCAAAACACCTCCATTTACCATTGAAGATGAAACCGACGGTGGTGATGACCTTCGGTTGAAATACCGTTACCTGGATCTGAGACGAAAGACCGTTCGGGAAAAACTGCAGCTGCGCCACCGCTTAATGCGGGAAACGCGCAACTACCTCGATAATTCAGATTTTATCGAAGTGGAGACACCCGTACTTATAAAATCCACTCCCGAAGGTGCCCGTGATTTTGTTGTTCCGTCAAGAATGAATCCCGGGGAATTCTATGCATTGCCGCAGTCACCTCAAACTTTCAAGCAGTTGCTGATGGTCTCTGGTTTCGACCGGTATTACCAGCTTGTCAAATGTTTTCGTGACGAAGACCTGCGCGCAGACCGTCAGCCGGAATTCACCCAGATTGACTGCGAAATGTCGTTCGTGGAGCGTGAGGATATCCTGAATACCTTCGAGGGACTGATCCGTCATCTGTTTAAAACATTGAAAAACATTGATATCGGCGATGTTCCAAGAATTCAATATGACGATGCTATGCGTATGTATGGTTCCGACAAACCGGATATCCGGTTCGGAATGTCATTCCATGAACTAAATGACGTCGCACAGGGCAAAGGATTCAACGTCTTCGACCAGGCAGAGCTTGTGGTTGGTATTTGCGCCCCGAACTGTGCGGAATATACGCGCAAACAGCTTGATGCACTCACCGATTTCGTCAGAAAGCCTCAAATCGGCGCCAAGGGATTGGTCTATGTAAAATACAACGAGGATGGCTCTTTCAAGTCCTCTGTTGATAAATTTTACGGCGAGGAAGACCTGAAGAAATGGGCTGAAAAGATGAGCGCCAAACCCGGTGATCTGATGCTGGTACTTTCCGGAGATATAAATCCAACAAGGAAAGCGCTGAACGAGCTGCGTCTGCATATGGGCAATGAGCTCGGCTTACGAAGCAAAGATGAGTTTAAGGTATTATGGGTGCTTGATTTTCCGTTGGTGGAATGGGATGAAGAAACCAACCGTTACCACGCCATGCACCATCCGTTTACCTCTCCCCGCCCGGAAGACCGAGAAAAGATGATCTCAGACCCGGGAAGTGTAAAGGCGAATGCATATGACCTGGTCATTAACGGCGTGGAAATCGGTGGTGGATCCATTCGTATCCATGATCGAGACCTTCAGCAGGAAATGTTCAAACTTCTGGGATTCACAGATGAGGAAGCGAAAAAGCAATTTGGTTTCCTGATGGATGCCTTTGAATTTGGAGCTCCTCCGCACGGGGGAATTGCCTTTGGTTTTGATCGTTTGTGCGCAACTTTTGGCGGGTCTGATTCAATCCGTGATTACATTGCATTTCCAAAAAATAATTCCGGTCGTGACGTCATGATTGACTCTCCGAGTACTATCAGTGAAGAACAATTAAAAGAACTATCGCTGAATGTAGTGCTCAATCGTCCGGAAGCAAAATAAACGGGTATGAGAATACTGAATCCTTTTGAATACAGTATTCTCATTTTCTGAAACAGTTTGGCTGTCAACTCAAAATACCGCCGCATCTTGCCGGAGATCCGGGGATTGGTCGATTTCTCATCGAACGATTACCTGGGCCTTGCGAGATCCGATATATTCAGCGGATCACCCGACGGGGCCCATGGCTCCACCGGGTCAAGATTGCTCACAGGAAATTCAGAGGAGGCCATGCATACTGAAGCGTACCTGGCAGATCACTGGTCGCAGGAGGGCGTTCTGATATTTCCTTCCGGGTATATGGCCAACCTCGGATTGCTCTCAGCGGTTCCGGGCCGGCATGACACCATACTTTATGACAGCCTGTCCCACGCATGTATCAAAGACGGAGTTCGGCTTTCACTGGCAAACGGATTTTCATTCCGACACAACGACCTCAATCACCTGGAGTCACGATTAAAGAATGCCTCCGGACAGGCGTATGTTGTGGTGGAATCTGTTTATTCGATGGATGGAGACCAGGCGCCATTGAAAGAAATACAGCTGCTTTGTCAGCAATTTGAAGCCCGGCTCATCATTGATGAAGCGCATGCTACCGGATTGGCAGGGATACATGGCGGGGGAATTTCTGAAGCCGATAATATTGAGTTTTTCGCCAGGGTAAATACATTTGGCAAGGCTGTCGGACTGCACGGAGCATCTGTCTCAGGCTCTGCCTGGCTCAAAGATTTTCTGGTCAATAATTCCCGGCCATTCATTTACACCACGGCACCACCACCCCACTTGTTTGTCCAGATCAGGAAAGCCTTTGATTTTCTGAAATCACATCCGGAGTTGGCGGTACGTCTTTACAACAATATTTCCTATTTTCATCAAAAAAGTGGAGCGATTCTGAATGAACGTGTAATGCCCGGACCCCATGCGGTGCAGGCTGTTTTGATCCCGGGGGAAGAACCCGTACGAAATGCCGCAGCAACCGTACAAGCTGCCGGGTACGATGTGCGACCCATTCTTCCTCCAACGGTTCAGGAAGGTACAGAGCGTCTCAGGATCTGCCTTCACAGTTACAATACAAAGGAACAGATGGACGGCCTTCTCACCATTTTAAAAACATTATTATGATGCTACGCAAGATATTGCTGTCATTCCTGCTATTTATATCAGGCCTGCTTCACGCAAACGGTCAGCAAAAGGTATGGCTGGATACGGATACGGGAAATGAGATGGACGATCTGTATGCACTCGTTCGTCTCGTTCTGGATCCGGATATCGAGGTGGTGGGAATCAGTTCGGCGCATTTCAACAATCCCGATCTTCTCGTTTTTGAAAAATGGAATGCGTATGATGCGAAGACGCTCAACACTGTCGAGGAAAGTCAGCGCTTGAATGAAGAGCTCATGTCTGCCATGCAAATCACTGGTATTCCACTCCCGCTGGGTGCCGACCGTCAGATTGGACGTGCCTGGGGCCAGCAGGATCCCCGTGATTCACCGGCAGTTCAGGAGTTGATTCGGCAAGTGAAGATGCTGAAGGATGATGAGTTCCTGGATGTGTTAACGTTGGGAGCACTTACGAACATTGCCTCAGCTGTGATCATAGCCCCTGAAATCCTCCCCAGAATAAGGGTTTTCAGCCTTGGTGCGCGATATAACCCCAATACCCGGGCCTGGAATAAGAATGAATTCAACATCCGCAATGATCTGAATGCATTCGACTACCTGCTGAACCTGGAGGGTTTTGATTTCACCGTGATGCCATTGGATGCTGCATTTCCCCTTCAATTTGACCGGGATAATACCTATGAGCAATTAAAAGATGCCATTCCCGTAGAAAAAATACTGGCAGATCGCTGGCGCATACACAACCCGCAGGATAAAACAAGGATCATGTGGGACCTCGCCCTCGTGGAAGCCTACCTGAAACCGGGGCTTGCGAAAATAGCGGAGGTAAACACACCACCCGAAAATAAAGTACGAAACATCCGGGTTTACACCTGGATCGATCACGAAAAACTCGCGGCTGATTTTTGGAAGACCCTGAATGAGAATCGAAATTAGATCAACCCCCGAAATAGATTATCAGGCCACCCCAATCCCCTATTGATGGGGAATAAAATATTTTGGACGGACAACCCATAATTCCCGCTTTAATTTTTATGATTAAGTAAATCGAAATACAATTGCCGGAATGTGACTATATTGAATTTCTTAACCACAAATTCAATGAAAATCCGACAAGCACTGCTATTCCTCACCTTATCAGCTATGCTGCTGATTGCCGCAACCTATACCGGCAAACAAAAGGCCCTTTCACCCCGCTTCAACCATGTCATGCTCTATGTATCTGATATTGATGCATCCATCGAATTTTACACCAGGGCATTCGACCTGGAGGTTACACAGAGAATAACATCACTGAAGGTCCTGCAGCCCGATGGCACAGAAACAACCAATACGGTTAATATGGCTTTTCTGAAATTTCCGGGCCAGGACTTCGTTTTTGAAATGGCCGAACGGTCGGTTGAAGACAATGGAATTTCTCCGTTTTTTCAACACCTGGGTGTGGATGTCAAGAATATTGAAAAAGCAGCACAACGTGTGCTTGACGCAGGTGGAAAGGATTATACGGGTGTAAGAACAGTACGCACGAATTTGAATACTTCTGCAAAAAATGCATTCTTCAAAGGACCCGATGGAGAATCAATTGAATTAATGGAAATTATGTCCGGAGAATTTTAACCAATGAAAATAAACCTGCTTAGTATCACATCGATTTTCCTGATAACCCTGATCGGCTGTAAAAATCAGACTGCCGAAACTGAATCAGCCAGCACCTCTGCTGTCGCATACAGTCTGATGCAGGACTGGCCCGACCTGCCTGACTCGATTCAACTGGGGAATGCAACCGGGCTCGATATCGACAAGCATGGTCATTTATTCGTATTTCACCGTGCCGGCCGTCAATGGACAGATCCATTTCCGGAAGATCCGATAACCAGGCCAACCATCTTCATGCTGGACGCTGAATCAGGCAATTTGATCAATTCCTGGGGTGAAGATCTTTTCATTATGCCACATGGTCTCACGGCAGACAAAGAAAATAATGTATGGATGACTGATGTAGCACGGCACCAGGTCTTCAAATTCAGTCATGAAGGTGAATTGCTGCTGACCCTCGGAGAAGAAGGAATTTACGGTACCGACTCAAGTCATTTTTACCTGCCAACCGACATTGCCATCGCTTCAAATGGAAATATCTACGTAAGCGACGGCTATGGCAACAGCAGGGTGATTGTCTTCGATCCATCCGGGAAATACCTTTTTGACTGGGGCATATTTGGCGATCTGCCGGGACAGTTCAATACACCCCACGGTATTGATATTGATGAGGAGGGAAATGTATATGTCGCAGACCGGGAGAACAACAGGATCCAGAAATTCAGTGCCGAGGGAGAGTTTATCAAGCTGTGGCAAAATGAAGAAGGTGAGCAACTATACTCCGTTGTAACGGGAAAGAACGGTGACGTATTCGGTATTGATTACCACGTCGTGGCGGAAAGCATCGTGAAAGGTTCCGATATCATCCACCTCGATGCATTGGAATCAGTTTTGAACAGGTACGGCAGAAATGGGAATTACAACGGTGAGGTTGTACGATACCATGACATTGCTATTGATGAGAAGGGCAACCTGTATACTGCTGATATCCTTGAAAATACCATTCAGAAATTCAATTCAACGAAGTAAATCCTCTGTTATTTTCACTTCAGCAAACTCGCCTGAAAGATTGGCAAGCTCAATATCATGGACCAGCTGGGCATCATATAATTGATTCCCGTTCGTTTTGGCAAACGCCGCTGTAGCATCAGAAACAACGACAACCTTAAATCCAAGATTTGCCGCCATACGTACGGTTGATGAAATACAATGTTCAGTAGTGAGCCCCGCTATAACCAGCTTATTGATATCCATTGCTTGCAGTCTGTCTGCCAGGTCGGTACCAATAAATGCGCTGTTCACATTTTTTTCAATCACCGGCTCTCCGGCCTCAGGCTGAACAACCGACTTAATGCTGTTGCCAGGCTTACCCGGCGCCAGGGGAGAATCCGGATTGGTAGAATTGTGCTTCACATGTATTATCGGAAACTCCCTGGTACGCCAATAACTCAGTAATTTCGCCATATTGGCCTCAGCATCCGGGTTATTTCTGTGCCCGCCGTAATAATCCAGCTCATCCAGCCCGACCTGAACGTCGACAAGCAATAACGCAGCAGGATTTGACATTCTCTTAATGTTGTTTGTTAAACTCCAGGGCCTTTTGAATCCAGAAGTCGAGATCATCATCCGCATCGAATCCTTCCGGATCAATGAACAGAAATCCTCTCATGGTCTTTCTGGTAAAATCCATTTCACGGCTTCCCCGCTTGAAGAGCAACTGGTCATGCGAAGCCTTTCCTACCCGGATCATCAACCGGTCGTTGCCGGTTTTTTTATCCATATCAATTCCTACACACATTTTCTCATTCACCATAAAGATGAGCCCGCCCATCATCTTCTTTTCATCGGATATTCCGTGCGGCTTCAGGCGTTGCCGCACCCGGTCTGCAAGGTATTCGCTATATGCCATGCTTCATTATTCTTCCTTGTAAGGTAAAAAAATTGGTAATCAAATGTCCGGGATATTTTTAAAAAAGTGTACGGCCGTTTAATGTCAACCGTAACCAAAGTTACCTCATCAATCAAAAAAATTAGGTCAATTTGAAATAACAAAGTCAATGAATTCATCAATCAAATGCCTGAAATTATGAAAAGTAAAATATCAATCGTTTTGTCTGGCTTGCTCATCATCATGACCGGTTTTGTCGCGAACGCCACATCTTTTTCTGAAAATCCCGCCGGTACAGTTTGCCTAACAGATCCGGCAGAATTGATCATCAATCTTACGAGTGATGTAACCGCCAGTCCGCAGAGTTCGCTAATGGCTCTTCATTTTGCCGAAAAAGCCCTTGAAAACGGGCTGAAGGTGACAATTTTCATGAATGTGATGGGTGTAAAACTAGCCTCGAAAGATGCGGCATCCATCGAATTCAACGGGGAGAACCTGCACGGCATCATAAAAAGTATCATTGCGAAGGGTGGCAATGTTGTTGCCTGCCCTATGTGCATGAAAATTCAGGGGATCTCAGAAAATGATCTGGCCGATGGGATTAACGTATCAAGCCCGGGCATGATGATGCAAAAGCTTCAGGAAAGCCCGACGGTCTTTACTTACTAAAAGCTATTTTAACCTACCTTCGTAAGAGCGCTTCAGGGCGCTCTTACTCTTTATAATGATCCTGCCTTAATTTGCCGATCGGCATAATCCACTGCCCGCGCCGTTAGCGCCATGTATGTGATACTGGGGTTCTGTGTGCCGGAACTTGTCATACAGGAGCCATCTGTAATAAATACATTCGGCACCTCATGCATCTGGTTCCATTTGTTCAGCACACTGGTCCTGGGGTCCCTTCCCATACGCGCGGTACCCATTTCATGAATACAAGCTCCCGGAGCGGTTTCCTGGTTCCATGAAGTAATATCCTTGCAACCCGCAGCCTCAAGCATTTCCTCGGCGCAGGTCACGCCATCCACCCGTAGTTTGGCTTCGTTCTCCCGAAGCTTCGCATCGAACACAATCGTTGGCATACCATGCTTATCGGTTTTATCAAAATTCAGGAACATCTTATTGTCGTGATAGGGAAGCATTTCGCCGAAGCACGTCATACCAATGCCATACTCACCCGGAGTAAATATGACTTCCTTCAGATCCGCGCCGATCACACCAGCAGGAGCATTCGGACCTCTCGACGCCTGTCCCTGGTATCCGAATCCCCGGATATAATCAGTGCGACGTGTTTCCTCATCAATGTTTCTGAACCGTGGAATGTAGAATCCACCAGGCCTTCTGCCTTTGTAATAGGTATCTTCCATGCCGGGCAACGTTCCCCTGGCACCCATGCCGTAATGATGATCCATCATGTTATGACCAAGCTCACCACTTGAATTGCCAAGGCCGTCAGGGAATGTTTCCGAACGGCTGTTCAGCAGGATCGAAGTGGATCCGATGGTACTTGCATTGCAGAAAATGATGCGGGCAAAGAATTCCGATTCCTCGCCTGTATTGGCATCCTTGATCCGAACACTATCGGCCTTCCCGGTCTGTGTGTTGAAGACAATTTCAGTAACGATACTGTCGGCCTGAATCGTAAGATTGCCGGTTTCTGCCGCAACAGCGAGCGTTCCTGAAAGGCTACTGAAATAGGCTCCGTACGGACAGCCACGCCAGCACCGGTCCCGGCTGAGACACTGGCTCCGAAGGCCTTTATGATTCTCAGGGTTGTATTCTGAAAGGTTGGCTACCCGGCCAGGCGTCACTACGCGATGCGGGTACACTTTTCCTACTGCTTCACGGAAATGCTGTTCGGCGCAGTTCAGTGGGAAAGGCTTAAGGAATTGTCCGTCGGGCACCTGCTTCAGACCTTCTTTCTGTCCGCTTACACCCACAAATTTCTCGACATAGTCATACCACGGCTCAATATCCTTGTAACGTATGGGCCAGTCGATGGCAATGCCATCCTTGAGGTTCGCTTCAAAGTCGATATCGCTCCATCGGTAGCAATGCCTGCCCCACATGATGGATCTGCCTCCTACATGATGACCACGGATCCAATCGAACCGCTCCACTTCGTCATAGGGGTATTCATCATCCTTATTGATCCAATGCTTATTATCCTGGTTCACCCACCAGCTCAGCCTGCTTTGCTTGAAGTAATGCAGGGCCTTTTCTTCTGCCGAAACCATATTCCTGTTCTCAAGATCCCAGGTATCCATATTTGCGGTAGGATATTCTCCGTGTTTTACCATTCGGCCACGCTCCAGCACAAGCGTCCTGTACCCCTTGAGGCATAATTCCATGGCGGCATACCCGCCGCTGATCCCTGACCCAATAACGATCGCGTCATAGGTCACTTCCTTTTTTCCGTTGATGTTCAGATTCATATAGCCCAGGCTTTGCCACCTGCTTCTTCCAGGGTGATACATGGCTCGTATTCTCCCGGTACAGGTAAATAGTTCAATTGATTTTCCGCGATCGCTTCAGAAGAAAGATAGAAAGCAATGATCTGCTGCCTGAGATGCATGTAAGCACCGACAACACCTTCCGGCCCATTCAGATTTCCGGTCTCAAAGTCTCGTAAAAAACCAAGTTTTTCCTCCGGGGTCATTTTTGTATAACCTGCTTCCCCCATAAACCTTTCAAGGGAAGTCATACCGGCCTTATATTGTTCCTGATCTGCCTTTTCATAAACATTGCCGACAATGGAGTCGATGGTTTGAGGCACACCAACATCCGAGGCACCCGGAGTATCCGTTCGGGGCAGTATGATATCGGCCATATCCGTTACCAGTTTGAACTGATCAGTGGTAAAAACTTCAGGCTGATAATTTGGGATATCCTCTACTGGTTTGCGCCCGCACCCCGCAAGTATGGAACTCGCCAATGGGGCAAATACGGCGGTTCCGGAAGCCAGTGCCGTATACTTTAATAATTCACGTCTTTTCATAAGCGATAATAAGTTAGTGATTCTGGGCGCGATGCAAAAGAATTTCCGACTGAAAAGACAATATATTACAATGGACGTGTGTATTCAATTGTGTTCCATGTAATCCGAAATATGATTTTTAGTGAATATGGCGTACGCCTTCCGTTTTCTTTTTCAGTGCAAACGGATTCAAAAAAAGGCTGCTCAATGCACTGAAGGTGAAAACTGCAAATTCATTGAACATACTGCTTACCCGAAGTTGCAGAAAATTAACCCCAAGTACATAATAGGCCAATGCGGCAATTAATCCCATGAGAGTTCCGGCGAGGAACTGTGTAACGGCTTGCTTATTGTCTTTTCGATATCCGTTCCGGATCAGGATACCCACAATTCCCCCCAGCAGCGCTGAAACCAAAAACATCCATGGAAATTGTTGCTTGATTATGATATTATTTGAGGTCCCTGAAAGCGTATTGGAGGTGGCATGAATGCTTATATTTTCAAGCCCGCTGGAGCGCAGTTTAACTTGCCTTGCCTGATTGTAGGGAAGATTGATGGTTGTTCGTTCCAGGTCACCAGAGCTCACGTGTAAGACAACCTGCTCGGAAGAGGAGGAAGATGATCCTCTGAACCTCACGGTAATTGGAATTTCTTCAATTCCCATACCCTGGATAGACTTCTTTTCCGCAATGATCTCTATAAATGGGCGCACCTTCATGAAAAAATCATACCCCTTTGGGCCGGATTTACTTGTAATGATTCTGATAGGAATGGAGTCATTAGCGAAATCTGTCTCAACGGTTATTTTTGTAAGCGGACCGTTGGTGTGATTTATATGGACATTTTCCGGAATGAAATCAACATTGGATCCGCCAAACTCTACCAGCACATTTGAATTAAGTCTCATACTGGGCTGTTCGTCGGCAACGAGTATCATCGTAAATTCACCTGACAGGTTATTTTGCTCATTCTTTTCAAGATTATCATGGGAGATTATGTAGGGTGAAAACGATACCCACTTGCCATTTTGTGCACGTTGCTTATACACTTCCGGAATTATATACAGGTCTTTAAGAGGCAAACCTGAACCGATGCGTGATTTAACTGCCTCCAACTGTGCAGAAGAAGGCTTCCTGATCTTTGTATCATATCTGATTGTTTCTGTTACCTGCTGAGGTACCTGAAATATCTGTTGGTTATGAATAATACTTAAGGAATCCAGTTGCTGTCCCGGCAAGTCATAACTAAGGAGGCATAAGAATAGAATTGCAAAATTTTTCATGATGTCTGGTATTTAAATGTGATTCTATCAGAGACCGGATGGATACATTCGGCAAATAGCAGGTGTCTATACACAGGAGCTGTGTGACCAGGTAAGTGAAGAATGGCACAGCTCTTTCTTTATGGTACACACACGCACATGAAGTTTAAAAAAAATATTGAACCGCGCATCACTATAAAAAGGTATATGACTGAAATATAGCTACTTATGGTTAGTCAACACCGATAAATTTTCGCTAATAGTGGCGATTCCCGGGGGTATTTTAAGAGGTAAATTGCTTAGAAATCATCCAGTAAACCCACATTTAAATGGAAAATTTATTAAACATCGCTACTGCTGAGATCGGAGTTAAGGAGATCAGCGGCCCGAAAGCCAACCCCCGAATCCTTCAATACGCAAAAGACCTTGGCGTAAACAATTATACGTCGGATGAAGCTGCATGGTGCAGTCTTTTCATGAATTGGGTAGCCCTGAAATCAAACCTTGAGAGATCCAATAAACTATCGGCGCGTTCCTGGTTGAATGTTGGAATTCCCATATCAAACCCTGAGCCTGGTGACATTGTCATTTTCTGGCGGGAGAGCCGTGATTCATGGAAAGGTCATGTAGGCATTTTTACCGGCTTCTCTACGGATAACACACGTGTTTATTGTCTCGGTGGAAACCAGGGAAACCAGGTATCGATAACGGCAAAGCCAATATCACGTGTTCTGGGATATCGAAGACTCCGCAACGTTCAGCCACTCGAGCTTCCCAACCGCGATCTTAAACGAGGCGACACAGGATTCGAAGTAGTTATCCTTCAAAATGCTCTTAAGCAACTGGGCTTTAACTGCGGAACTTCAGATGGGATATTCGGAAAGAAAACAGAACAGGCCCTGATCGATTTCCAGTCGACCAATGAGGACCTCGAGCTCAACGGAATCTTCAACAAGGATACCCGCAAATATTTAAAAGAAATTCTCAAATCAAATACCAATTAAAAAACAATAATCATGGCAAAGGAAGTATTACCCGAAGAATTAATGAACTCCGTACTCGGAAAGCTATATGATGTACTCACGAATGGAGATGGAGATGTTGTACCGCAATCCAAAGACAATTACCTGGCATGGCTTTCTGTTGGCATGCCCTTTCCCAAGGATGAACTTGATTTCCTTTCTGAAGGGCTCACCGGAGTGGTTAGGAAACCGCAACGGCAGGTAGCTGTCGCGGGGGAAGAACAACCACCTGAACCGGAAATTTCCGATGAGGAAAGAAGGGAGCTGCTCGGACAGGATGTTAACCGAAAATACATGCAGGCGGAAAATCTGGCAAGGCTCTGCGATATGTTACCGGATACCGGAAATGTAACGGGGGATGTGACCATGAATGTGTGGAATCCTGAAAACAATCTTTCACAGGCATATTATCATGTTTTGAAATTCAGTCAGGTTGCCAATTTTGAGCCAGACGAAGCTACAAAAGCAAAAATCGTACGCCTCCGCTCACTTTTACAGGAGAAAAAGACCAAGAAAAACCTGATCACAGAGGAGGAGGAAGAGGTTACCCAGGAAACCGAACTGGTGAAAAAGTACAACGAGAAAATGCAAAATTATTTGAACGCTGCTCTCGAGTACAACTCACACAGGATCAATGCATTGGCAGGTAATGACCCACAAGCCGTCCATTATTTTGCCATCAACGGGTCCATCTTGAGAAACAAGGTCATGGCGGCCAAACATGATTGGGTCACCAATGGGTTCAAAGAAGAATATGATCAGATCGCGGCCTATATCGGACAAGTGGAAGGTCGGAGTATGGTGACTTTAAAACAACAATACATTGACGATCTTGAGAAAGCAAGGCTTACCGGCATTGCCTCAGGTTCAGATTTCTATTTCACATCCCTTCTCCCAGGCGGATTCGCAAAGACTGATAATGGATGGACAGAATTCACTTTCAAAAGCAGTGATTACGCTTCTCACTACAAATTTGATTCAAAGAAAGGCGGAGGCGGCGGCGGATTGTCCCTCGGATTTTTCAATATAGGCGGAACCGGAAGCTATGAAGAGCAAAAGTCAACCCGGAAAATTGATACCTCCAATTTCAGCCTTTCCTTTAAAATCTGCCAGGTTGCAATCTCTCGTCCATGGTTCAACGTGAATTATCTCACAAGCAAGTATTGGAGATTCGATGAAAGTAATCCCGAATTCAAGGATAATTTCATTTCAGATGGTAAAAACCCGCCGGATGGAATGATCCCGGCATACACAACGACTGCCATATTTGTCAAAGATCTTAACCTGTACTTTGGAGAGCGGAATTCTGAGTTTGCCTCTGAAATGAAAAAAGCCAGCGGTGGTGGATTCGTTTCCTGGGGACCATTCCATGCCGGGGGTAAATATGAATCAGCAAGTCGTGAATATGATTCAAGCGTGGAATTTGATTCACAGGGAATCCGCATCAAAGGAATGCAGCTTATTGGGTTCAAGTGCCACAAGATGGATAAATCTCCGGATCCCAAACCGGATATTCAGGAATGGGTATAAAATCCAAATGATATGTCAAAACTTGCAATCATATTCAAAAAAATTGAAGAGGATTTCCATCGCGAGGTTAAGGCAAAGGGGGAATATGACATCATATTCTCCCCCTTTTCAACGGGATTCACTTATGAAGATTTCCTTTTCCTGGATTCGAATGAGGCAGCCCTGAATGCGAATAAATATCTCGATGAGCTGTATGAATTTTCTCAAATCGCGAATACAGTGCCCAGGAAAAATGACTTCTGGACAATTTCCGGAGAGCAGAAGGATTACCTGTTTAACGTTTATCAATTGATTCTCCAGAATCTCAGACTGCTGGATCCGGATACACTCAAGGCAGATATGCTCTACGAGCATCCGGTGTTTGATCAGGCATTGAATGCAATCACCCATGACGGGATTGATACATACAGGTCATTCCTGCAGCTGGCATTTAAAACTAAACGCGAAATCAGGGAACTGAAAGATTCCATGACAGCTGAAAATAAAAAGGCTGTTGAACTGGAATTGCAGCTGAAAGAAGGGAACTATGAGGACATAATCAGCGAATGGGCAGCATCCGGATTTAAAGACGAAGTTGAAAGCCGGATTCTTGAAATCATGAAGTCAGAATTCCGGAGATTCATGACTAAGCTGTCGGAAAGCAAGGCTCAGTTAGATGTCCTGAAGCGAACGCATGCTGCAAGCGGGGCAACCTACTTCGTAACCAGCTGCAGGCCGAATAATTTATACAACGGCGATGACCTGGACTGGAAACGAATTACCATCACGAAGAATGAAATTGATGCTTTTTCTGCGAGTCAGGATTATCAGATTATTTTCGACAATCAGGAATCAAATGATCTTGATATTGAGAGGATAGATTTTGATCTGCTCTATGTGAATATCACTAGGGCCTGGTTCGATAAATCCTTGCTTGAATCTCCTTTCTGGGATATAAGCCTTCTGGATAGATCAGAATTGGAAATTCCCCGCATCACTACCCAGTTAATCTTCGTTCGGAATGTAGACATCAAACTGATTACAAATTCAGCAAAAAACAACCAGATCCTTTCTCAAAAAGGAAACATGAATGCCGGACCCTTTATCCTGAATACGGCCGTCATCGGCAAACAGAAAATGGCACTCAAATCTTTTAACAAAGGCCTTAATCTTGATCGGAAAACCGTAATGGAGGTGGCTTCTGGCATCAATAAGAAAAATCAGGTCAAGGCATCCTTCATGAAGCATATGATCAGCAAAAAACAAAACCAGTTTATTCGCGTGGCACCAAAAATTAAGGAAACAAGGCGAAAAACGACTGTCCCGGGATTTGCACATATGACACTGAATCCGATGATACTCCATAAGCCCATTATAGCGACAGTTGCCACGGCTCCGAAAAAATATGTCACTTATACTTTTTCAATAATTGAAGCCGAAAGCAACGCTGCAATTCAGGCGTCAAAGGAGAACGTAAATATTGTAAGTGATGATAAAACAGTTGATTTCCAGTTAGCTCACAACCAGGTCACCTGCAACCTGTATCCTGGAAAAACCTATGAAATACAGGTTTCGGTTGATGGTTTTGAGATGCAACAACTTAATATTTCACCAGGCGAGGGTGACGCGGGAAAAAAAGTGAAACGACAAATTCTGTTAAAAGCAGAACCTAAAGACAATCTGCAGCTGATTGGAGTAATTGCCCTAAAAATCGGGCAATATCCTCATCCCTTCAGAAATGCCAATTATTTATAATTCTAAATCTTAAAAAGATGTCAAAGAAGAACCCTACATCCACCAAATCCTTTAACCCTTTTTCTCCTTATTCTAACGGAGATTCCAAGGGAGGATCAACCTCTGTCTCCAAAGGAAATACATCCACTTCGGGTAACACCAATGACAGTGATTACAGAAGCAAGGAACCTTCCGGTGATCAATATTCCGCTCCCGGAAAATCGGGCGGGAACTCAACGGTCACTACTGAAAAACAGGACTCACATGGAAGGAATACATCCGGTAATGATTCATTCAAAGAGTCATATAATACGGGAACTATATCCGAGGATTATGATAAATATGACAGATCGGAGCCAACAGAGAGAGAATCAACAGGGAATTCTAAATCAGGTGATGATCATGCCCCACAGGGTAACAATTCGAATAACCAAAGTTCCGGAAAACAACCCGAAGCCGACATGACATTTACCGAAGAGGAAGTCTATGGAGACACCTCATCGCGGGATGAAATCTTTGACAGCGAAGATTCTACAGAGAGAGATTCTTCATCAGAAAACCAGGCTACAGGATATGGATCAATCACAGAAAGCCAGCTACAGGAAGTACGGAGAAGAGTGCACATTCCGGCAGATGGATTCCTGGTGACCACGGCCCGCGGAAGAATACGCCGAAATATCGAAGTTGAACGTATCAATCAGTTACTCTCGAGGATATCTGAAGGAGGAGTTCGCGATCACATCCTTCAAACCATCCGCCTCTTTACAGAAGATAATGAAGAAAGGTCTCATTTAAACCGAAATCAGATTGATCTGCCATTTACACTTGCCGTTGCAATCAGGGAATCCGGTGTATCGACGGTTATTTCCGATTCAACATCACGGATTGTGACAGCAGGACGTGATGCTCATACCGAAGGAAGATCGGGCCTTGACTGGGTCTATGATTATAAGCGTTATTTCCCTTCCTCAATCAGAAACCAGGTACAGCAAGTACGAGGCAATACAGCAGTCGGCGGTAGCTTTCGAAGAGAGGTGAACCCGGCCTATCTCAGGCAATCGGATCTGCTTGCCGCATTTATCGTTGAGATCAGAATGAGATATCAGAGATTTCTCAGAAGATTTCACCGGCATGAATTTGCGCGTGATTTTAATGAAGAACAGCGAAACATCTTGCTCGAGAATATGACCAAAGATACAAGAAGGGCTTGGATTCAGGCCTCCTTCGGAAGCAGGCTTGTCGATCTGTTGGTAGCTGTTCGATCAAATATGCTTCAGGAGATTCGCTCAGGCCGAAGTTTCCAGGAAGTTGCCGCAGATAACATGTTGAATCTGAATTCACTCATCTCCAATGATGAAATAATGCCAGAAAATTTAAGCCGCCAAAGAACACGGATTTCAGCTGCCGAAGCATCACTTGTCGAAATGAACCTTCCGGAATTCTGAAATCCGAACAGTTTTCATAAGCACTGAATGAAATGCCGCGGTGAAATTCATATCTCACCGCGGCAGATTTATGATACAAATGAATTTCAGATTGAAAGCACAAAATAGTATATTAGATGAGGCAGTCAACGCTGTTGATTCACCTGATAAAAATAAAAAAATGCATCCCTGAAGGCGTGAACAACCTGGAATATCAGTTCATCAAAAAGTCTGTGGAATGAAAAAAATGAAATACAAAGTGCATCGAATAGACGTGAAGAGCGAAAATATGCAGGAAAGACTGGAGACGTATTTAAATATGATGGATGGTGAAGTCATTTCAATAATTCCAAACGTTCGTCCTACCTTCCAATTTATGGGTGCAACTGCAAAAATTGATTTCATTCTCGTAGTGGAGAAGTTACAAATGGATGGAGCTTAATTCGTAATAAAGAAACCTTGTGGTTCGCAAAAAAGAAAATAATTTCTTCACGGATAAACAGTCATTCAAAACGATCGACAGCAAGCGGATCGTTTACTTCCTGATTTCTGTATTGTTTTTCTTTTTGACAGAAATTGGAAGAAAGGTATACCGGCCATTCATTTACAGAAATGAGATTGATGATTTTGGTATTGCCGACAGTATTGGTAATTCCGGAGGGATTATCGTTCAAATATTTTTTACCATGGCAATATTGAACTCTCCGGAAAAGAAGTCGATCCGCGTCGTTCTTTTTCTTGTCCTTGGCTACATTCTTTATGAAATCGTCCAGCCCTATTTACCGCGAGGTGTTTTCGACTGGAAGGATATTTACGGGTCTGTAATTGGCGGAATTTTAGCGGTAATAATATTACTGATCGTAAAAAAGACTATTAAAAACAACGTGATTTACGAATTTAAATAATTAGGGGAGGCTTAACGCCTGATTATTTAATCCTGCTTCTCAGAAATTTGATCTGTCCGCCATGATTGGATTCATGCTCGCAAACATGAAACCACTTCCAGTAGGTATTGATGCTGCGCTCTGCCGTCGACCATTGCGGGTCCACCGCCATCAACCAGTCATCATCCTTCGTCTTTAATACCTCAAGGGTTTCGGCGCGCACCTCGGTTAATATCGAAACATAGTAATCCATATCATGCCCCTTGATATTTTTCCGCCCGAGATCACCCAGCGACATCGGTGCTTCCCACATTTTTTTCTCGGTGTTATTGAACCCTTCCCTGCCCTCAAAAGTGTTGATCTGATAGAATTTTTCCGTGGCCGCCAGATGCAGCAGCATCGCGCCGATCGAATTCGCATCGTCATCAAAAAGATAATCCAGCTGTTCCTGCGTCAATCCATTCGAGAAGTTGAGGACTGCAGACCGCATATAGCCAAGCATTGAAACCAGCGTCCCGATTTGAGGTGAATAGCCTTCCCGCGGACCAATTACCATCAAATCATCGGCAGCCGCAGATACAGGTGAAGAAGCTACGGCAGAAGTCATGGGAAGGATGGCGCCGGCGCCCAGCGCCGCAGCGGATTTAAGGAAATTACGTCGGGCAATCTGGGTTAAGTGATCCATTATGTCATGTTTTAGTACGATTTTAAATATACGGCTTTTTTATAAGCTGAATTCCTCCTCTTGTTCCGAATAATAAAAAATGCTATGTTCAGAGCCTCAACCACTTCCATTGCATGAAACAAATATCCTTTCTCCTGACTCTCCTTTTGATAACGGGAATTATAGCCATTACACATGCTCAGACACCCGACCTCAGGGCTAATCCCGACCGGATGCAATCACGCATTGAGGCACTATCAAAATTTGGCGCAAATCCGCAGGGAGGTGTAAGCCGTCTGGGGTTCAGTCAGGCCGACATTGAAGGACGGGCCTATATTATGGAGCTGATGAAAGCCGCCGGACTTGAAGTTCGTATCGATGCCGGAGGCAATATTATCGGCCGGCGCAAAGGACGCAACAACGATTTGCCCGTAATTCTTTTTGGCTCCCATATCGATTCGGTTCCGGAGGGTGGAAATTACGATGGTGATGTTGGGGTGATCGGCGCCCTCGAGTGTATTGAACTCCTCAATGCTAATAATATCATTACAGAGCATCCTCTGGAAGTAGTTGTGTTTTCTGAAGAAGAAGGCGGGCTGACCGGTTCGCAGGCCATGTCGGGCGGTCTCGGGCAGGATGATCTGGATCGCGTGACAACAAGTGGAAAAACGGTCCGTCAGGGCATCAATGATATTGGAGGTGATGCGGATAATATTCATACTGCGGAACGGTCTAAAGACGAATTGCTCGTTTACCTTGAATTGCATATTGAGCAGGGCGGTGTCCTTGATCAGAAAAATATTGACATAGGGATCGTTCAGGGAATTGTAGGTATTGAACAATGGCAGGTGACATTTACCGGAAAGGCAAACCATGCCGGCACCACTCCCATGAATATGCGTCAGGATGCGCTGATCGCCGCCTCGAAATTTGTGCTGGCGGTAAACCGAATCGTAACCAGCATTCCCGGAACCCAGGTAGGTACGGTAGGTATCATCAATGCGGAACCGGGCGCGCCCAATGTGATACCTGGTAAAGTAACTGCAACCCTTGAAATGCGGGAGTTGTCGCGCGATAAGATGCTAAAGCTTCATGCCCAAATTGTGGAAGAAACTAAAAAACTTGCTTCAGAGAACTCGGTGTCCGTAGAATTCAGATCCCAAAACCTGGACATCTATCCCGCCTTATCAGATCCGGGAATCATGAAATTAATCAGCGCATCTGCCACTGAATTGGGATTTTCACATCAGGAAATGCCAAGCTTCGCAGGACACGATGCACAGGACCTGGCAAAGATTACCCGGATGGCCATGGTTTTCGTACCCAGCAAGGATGGAATCAGTCATTCACCACAGGAATACACTGCCCCACAGGATATGGCCAATGGCGCAAGTGTTCTGCTTCGTACCATTCTTAAGATTGATGCCAGTGATCATTAATGACATCTTAACATAAAAACACGCCGGTCATCAGCGGGTCATTGTCGGAACCGACCGGAATTTGTAATTTATATAACACAACCAACCAAAACCCTATGAGACTGATCGCAACAGTATTTGCACTTCTTATCATTTGCGCCTCCTCAGCTCCAGCGCAGAAACTTGACAAAGAGGCGGATGCCCTTATCACGACTATGTATCCGGCCGGTGAACCCGGTGCAACAATTCTTATCGCCAAAGGAGACAATATCCTGTATCAGAAAGGATTTGGAATGGCAAACCTGGAATTGGACGTGCCCATGAGGCCGGAAATGGTCATGGAAATCGGATCCATTACAAAGCAGTTTACCGCAGTCTCAATCCTAATGCTGATGGAAGAAGGAAAGCTCAGCCTTGATGATGATATCACCAAATTCATTGAAGACTATCCAACCCACGGACACCACATCAGCATCCATCACCTTTTAACCCATACTTCCGGAATTAAAAGCTACACTTCGATGGAGGCATGGCAACCTGAATGGCGTACCGACTTCACTCCGCTGGAACTGATCGACTTTTTCAAAAATCAGCCGATGGATTTCGCTCCCGGTGAACAATGGAGCTATAATAATTCGGCATACTTCATCCTGGGATATATCATTGAAAAAGCCTCCGGCATTACCTATGAGGAGTTTGTGGAAAAAAGAATTTTCGAACCCCTTGGAATGACCAGCTCCTACTATGGTAGCATGTCGAAAATTATTGAAAACCGGGCATACGGATACCAAACCAACGAAGAGGGATATATTAACGCCGAATACCTGAGCCTTACCCAGCCATATGCCGCAGGTTCGCTCATGTCGACGGTCGGTGATCTCTACAAATGGAACAGGGCAGTAAACGCGGGAAAACTGGTGAAGAAGGAAACGCTTCAGCTGGCATTCACAAATTATAAACTGAACAATGGAGACCCGATCAATTATGGCTACGGCTGGTCCTTCAGCGATATAAATGGCAGTCCGACTATCGAGCACTCAGGCGGAATCTTTGGATACATAAGTAATGGTATCTACCTCCCGGATGAAGACGTTTACGTTGCTATCTTAACCAATTGTAATTGCAAGGATCCGGGATCGCTTTCGACAAAACTCGCTGCGATCGCCATTGGCAAACCTTATCCCGATATGGATGACGTAGTAAAGGTTAAACCGGCAGACCTGGAAAAATACCTCGGTGTTTATGAATTTGAAGACGGCGCGTTGCGCGAGTTCACCCTTGAAGAGGGTCAATTGTACAGTCAGCGTGAAAACAGCAACAAGTTTAAGGTCTTCCCTTTTGAGAAAAATAAATTTTTCTATGAAGGCACATTCTCGCAAATTGAATTCAGTGAGGACGGCAATTCGGCCACCTTCATAAATCGGGACACCCGCGTTTCCGGCAAGAAGACCGATAAGGAATTACCCAGGAACGAAGAGGTACCGGTGAGTGAAGAAATACTGAAACAGTATGCGGGCACATATAACCTTGCTCCAAATTTTGATATCGTCATGACCGTGGAAGATGGCAAACTGATGACTCAGGCGACGGGTCAGGGTAAATTTCAGCTTTTCCCAAAATCAGAAACCCGCTTCTTCCTCAAGGTGGTTCCGGCAGAGGTTGAATTTATTGAGGGTCCCGATGGCACATTCGATTCAATGATCCTGTACCAGAACGGGCAGGAAGTGAAGGGCACACGGAAGAACTGATTGCACTTCCCCTGGAATTTATGAGATATGACGATTCTCATTTTTCAGTGATGGAATTTGTTCTATTTTGAGGTTCATGACTACGTTGAATGCCACCGTTCCTGAAGAAGAATCATTTCATGTTCGTCCGAGGTTTCGAATCGAACTCGATATGCCTGTTTCAGAACTTGAAACTCGCCTGAAAAGATCCCTGGAAAAAGAGAATGCGCCGGTTAAAGGACGGGTGATAACGGGGCATGCAACATTTTATTTGCCCATTGATCAACAGCATTACTGGTCACCGCAATTGGGCATTTCTTTTGAAGAAAATAATGACGGCACACTGCTGAGAGGTCTATACGGTCCGCGTCCACAGGTATGGACCATGTTTGTCCTTTTCTATTCTATTATCGGATTTGCAGCATTGGTCATATCCGTATTTGGATTGTCATACTGGTCACTTGGAAAGCCTGTCGCATTCATGTGGTGGGTTCCCGTTCTTGGAGCACTATTTCTTACCCTGTACCTGGTGGCCTACTACGGGCAGCGACTGGGCAAAGAGCAACTGAAAATTCTGGACCGGTTTCTTAAGGACGCAATCAGAACGCCTTAGCAATTATTAATAATACTTCGGCAGACGCGCAGGCTTAACAGGGAACTCAATGCAGCAGGAAATTTACCAGTTCGCAGAATCATTTACGGCCATTTAACAGCCAATCCCACCCCGATAAACGGCGATTATACCACTAATAATACGGGTGTTTTATCTTTCTGAGGAAAATGTAACTTTAAGCTATTACCGACTACTCACCTCATCAAAGCATGAATGAACCACGGATAGCCCACTTCAATGAAACACACCTGGTGGGAATGCGTACGCACATGACGCTTGGGGAAAATAAGACCGGAGAACTTTGGCAATCATTCATGCCGCGACTTAGCGAAATCGACCGGGTTCCGGATTCAGGTCTATTTTCCGTTCAGATATATCCTGAAGGATTCAGTATGAACAGCGGTTCCGTACCATTTGAAAAATGGGCCGCAGCCCCGGTTAACAACGCAAACCTCCCGGAAGGGATGGAAGAACTTATAATTCCTTCGGGCTTGTATGCAGTCTTTTTACATCACGGACCTGCCAATACATTTCATAACACCCTTCAATTTATCTTCGGCCGCTGGCTTCCCTCTTCAACATACATGCTGGATCAGCGACCACAATTTGAGATAATGCCTCCTGGTTACAAAGGACCAGCACATCCGGACTCCGAGGAAGAAGTCTGGATTCCGATAAAACCTAAATAACTTTAACCATGAACCGACTGATAACCTTTCTCATCCTCCTGATTTGTACTGTTTCTGCGGGCGCGCAAACAGGCAAAGTATTTGACAACCTCTCGCTCCCCAGCAAGATTCTTGGAATGGAGCGGAAATTTGCCATCTATCTACCCCCTGACTATGAAACTTCAGAAAGAAGTTACCCGGTTCTTTATCTCCTTCATGGCGCGGGCGACGACCAGACCGGATGGGTGCAGTTTGGCGAAGTACTTCGTATTGCCGATAAAGCCATTCTCGAAGGATCCGCAACGGCCATGATCATAGTTATGCCCGATGCCAATACGGGCCAGCGAGGTTATTTCAATAGCATCGATGGAAAATTCCGGTATGAGGATTTCTTCTTTGAGGAATTGATGCCCTATGTAGAAGGCAAATACAGAATTAAAGGGGAGAAACGTTATCGGGCTGTTGCCGGACTCTCCATGGGAGGTGGTGGCACATTCATGTATGCCCTGCATCATCCGGAGCTTTTTTCATCTGCATGTCCGCTGAGCGCGTACGTGGGTCCGCTTTCGATGGAGCAAATGAAGCAGCGCATAAATGGTGATTACGATGATGAAACCATGCAGACGTATTTCGAAAAACACAATGCTATTTCACTGATTAATAATGGTGATGCCGATAAGATCAATTCCGTACGCTGGTTCATTGATTGCGGTGATGATGATTTCCTGTATGAAGGCAACAGTCTGGTCCATATTGCCATGAAAAAGAAAGAGATCCGCCATGAATACAGGGTACGCAACGGAGCGCATAACTGGACCTACTGGCGTGAATCATTGCCCGTTGTACTTTCCTTTATTTCAGACGCCTTCCACCAATATTAAAAACAAATGAAATTTTTAGCCTCACTGCTTCTTGCAGCCTCAATATTTCTATTCTCCTGTGGTCCCAAATGGTCTGAGAAAGAACAGAATGGAATAATGATCGTAACCCAGGAGGACGGTCCGACGCTTGGATATTCCCCTGAATCGGGAGTTACTATTTTAACAGCCGGCCGCCAGGCCTTCAAGGATCTGAATAAGAACGGAAGCCTGGATCCCTATGAAGACTGGCGCCTGTCGGTCGATGAAAGGGCAGCAGATTTGGCTTCGAAAATGAGCATCGAACAAATAGCAGGACTGATGCTTTACAGCGGCCATCAACGCATTCCCGGAGGCGGTTTTGGCAGAGGCGGTACCTATAATGGAAAATATTTTGATGAAGGTGGGGCATTGCCTTCTGATCTGACCGATCAGCAAATAGAATTTCTAACGAACGATAATCTGCGCCACGTACTCATCACAACCGTAGAGAGCGCAGAGGTGGCTGCCCAATGGAATAATAACGCCCAGGCGCTGGTGGAAGGCCTCGGACTGGGAATTCCGGCAAATAACAGTTCAGATCCCCGTCATGAAGCAAGCAGCGATGAAGAATACACGCTCGGCGCGGGCGGAGATATTTCCCGATGGCCTGGCTCTATCGGACTGGCGGCTTCATTCGATCCTCAACTAGTTCGGGACTTCGGAACGATTGCCTCGGATGAATACCGGGCATTAGGAATTTCAACCGCACTTTCACCTCAGGTAGACCTTGCCACCGACCCGAGATGGTATCGCTTCGGCGGAACTTTTGGTCCAAGTCCGAAACTAACCACCGACATGGGCAAAGCCTATATAGAGGGCTTCCAGACTTCTTTCGGAGGTGATGAAATCAGCAATGGCTGGGGATTCAAAAGTGTGAATGCGATGACCAAGCACTGGCCCGGCGGTGGAAGCGGTGAGGGCGGCAGGGATGCCCACTATGGTTTCGGAAAATTCGCGGTATTCCCTGGAAATAATCAGCAAATGCATATGACCCCCTTCGTAGAGGGTGCCTTCAAACTGGATGGAGGTACAGGAATGACTGCTGCCATTATGCCCTATTATACCATATCCTTTGATCAAAACCCGGAAGGCGAAAATGTGGGCAATGCCTTCAGCAAATATTTCATAACAGATCTGCTTCGTGACAAATATCAATATGACGGTGTTGTTTGTACTGACTGGGGAGTCACCCGGGATGATGAGGGAATGGCTGTATTTGGAAGAACGCCCTGGGGAGTTGAAGACTTAACTGTCGCAGAGCGCCACTACAAAATTATTCTTGCCGGATGTGATCAGTTTGGTGGAAATAATGATGCAGAGCCAGTTTTGGAGGCCTATGAGATGGGTAAAAAAGAGTTTGGAGAAGAGGCTATCCGGGCACGGTTCGAAAAGTCAGCCGTACGTCTGCTTCGCAACATTTTCCGGGTTGGACTTTTTGAAAATCCCTATGTCGATATAGAAGAGACCAGAGCGACAGTGGGTAAACCGGAATACATGGCGGCCGGGTTTGAAGCTCAGAAAAAGTCGGTGGTAATGCTAAAAAATAAAGATAATATCATGCCGCTTGATGCTTCAAAGAAGGTCTATATGCCGAAAAGGATGGTCCCCGCTTCAAGTAATTTCTTTGGGGAAGTGATCCCGGCAAGTATTGAATTGCCGGTAAAGCAAAACATCCTTGAGAATTATGTTGGATTCACAGAGGATCCGGCTGAAGCGGATGTGGCAATAATTGTCATCCACGGTCCGCAAAACGGGCGAACCGGCGGCTATAGTGAAGAAGACCGGAACAAGGGTGGTAACGGGTTCCTTCCCATCAGTCTCCAATATGGGGAATACACCGCAGTGGATGCCCGAGAAAGCAGCATCGCAGGCGATTCGAGGGAAACCGATGTCCTCAACCGCAGCTACAGAAACAAAACGGTTACAGCACAGAATTATTCAGACCTGATCATGATTCGGGAAACAGTAGCGGCTATGAATGGCAAGCCGGTAATCGTGATATTGAAAACCTCAAATCCCGTAGTGATTTCAGAAGTTGAAGCAGAAGTTGATGGATTACTCGTTAATTTCTTTGTATCTGATCAGGCCGTTTTCGAGATCATCTCGGGAAAACAGGAACCATCCGGATTATTGCCTATGCAAATGCCTGCGAACATGAGTACAGTAGAAACCCAGTACGAAGATGTCCCGTTTGATCTGGAGGTCCACGTCGATACCGAGGGTCATGCCTATGACTTTGCTTACGGCATGAACTGGAACGGTGTGATCAATGACGAACGCGTTGAAAAATACAGACCCGGAAGTAAGAATTCTGATTAATTCCTTGCTGTCTCAAGTATCTGTTGAAGTGAGCCGTTGAATTGTGCCAGTGTTTCTGCAACAACCCTGATCTGTTCAGCGGCTTCCTTCCATTCTTCCTGTTCAACAGCCTCCCGAATCCCGGGCAGTGTTTTCACCCCGTAGCCGGTATAAAAACCCGGCGCATAGATCATATGCTGATACCACGGACGGCGGGGCAAACCCTTATTATTGGTGAGCGATTGTTCCAGTTTTTGTAGTTCCTTATTGACAGCAGTACGTTTAGATGCCGGAATCGCATCCATATCTACAGCCGCAAGAGAATCAATGGTTACTGTTAGTGCAGCCATTGCATTTTGCACAGGAGAAAAATCAATATATGGAACCACCGGCTTTATTTCCGGTTTCACAAAAGGCTTTGTTGGATCTGCGGCCAGCTCAAATGCCCGGCTCTCTACCATTTCGTTATATTTTTCACGCTTCTCCCTCATATCATCCGTAAGTTTCATGATCTCGTCAAGATAGGTGGATACCGTCCTGTACCATGGTTTGAATGTAAGCGGGAGGACATCGGCATTCGCCATCCGCAAAACAATCCTTCCGGTTGTTTTTGCCAGCGCGATACCGTATGAAAAGTCAGGATCCTTGAATCTTTTATAATGCGTATAAGTATCGTAAATTGTGTGATACTCACCACCGGAACCTTCCCCTCCGAATCCGATATTGAGCGAAGTGATTCCCGCATGCTGCAGAAAAGGTGTATAGTCTGAACCGGACCCAAGTGCACTCAATTTAAACTCCGCATCTTCTCCCATTACCTTCAGGGCTGCCTTGCGTCTGTCGGCAACCGAAACGTTGGTCTGGGGATCCGTCACGCTTTCCGCCACCTGGTTCACCATTGTCTCCAGGGTGTGAGACCCTCCGGCTGATAAAAACCCGCGGCTGTTACCATCGGTATTTACATAGATCACGGTTTTCTCCTGAAGCTCCGACATATGATCTTCAACCCATTCGGTTGACCCAATGAGTCCGGGTTCCTCCGCATCCCAGGCACAATAGATCATGGTGCGTTTAGGACGGTTTCCTGCTTTTGCCAGCTCTCCTACCACCCTGGCTTCTTCCATTAAAGCTACCATGCCACTTACCGGGTCAGAAGCTCCATGAACCCATGCATCATGGTGATTCCCCCGAATGACCCATTCGTCGGGTAATTCCGAACCCGGCATCACAGCAATTACATTGTGGGCCGGTTTCAATTGCCAGTCAAATTCGAGTTTCAGATGAACACGGGCAGGGCCGGGACCAATATGATAGGTAACAGGCAACGCGCCACGCCAGTTTTCCGGCGCAACGGGTCCCTGAAGTGCCTCCAGCAACGGCTTTGCATCCTCATATGAAATGGGTAAAACAGGAATGGCAGTAATTGTTGGCGCGTCTTTGCGATCAAGCCGCTCTGCATCCGCCGTCGCTGCATATCCTGGCGTAAGCACGTCTCCGGGATAGGTGGGCATATCCATTACCGAACCACGCTGGACGCCCGTACTGTTCTTAAACGCCCCTTTGGGATACACATCTCCCTGGTAATATCCGTCATCTTTCGGGTCTGAATAGATGATACATCCGATGGCCCCCTTTTCCGCTGCCAGTTTCGGTTTGATTCCGCGCCAGGATCCATAATACTTGGCAATTACGATCTTCCCTTTTACATCGATGCCAAGTTCTTCAAGCTTTTCATAATCAGCGGGAACACCATAATTCACAAAGACCAGTTCGGCTTCCACATCCCCGTCTGCTGAAAACGCATTGTACGATGGCAACAGCTCCTTACCCTGCCGGGTAAACCCGTCTCCCTCCACCGCTACAGCCGACAATTTAGCCTTGTACTTCTGTGGCCCGGTCATTTCCAGCAAACGTAATTTGGGATAGGGAAATAATACCTGGTAGGTCTCAATGCGCGCATCATACCCCCAGGATCTGAATTGTTCAGCCATCCACTCCGCATTCTGTCTGCCATAGTCGGTACCCACATAATGAGGCCTTGCTGCCATCTTCTGCATCCATACATCCAGATTTTCAGGGTTGAGAAGATTGTCAAATTTCTTTTCCAGTTCCAGCTGAGCGGCAGCGCCCTCCTCGCTGAAACCCGTGACGGTCTGACCAAAGACAGGATGAATAAAAAGAAGTGAACAAAGAAAAAGGAGAATTCGCATAACAGGTTTGTTTAAGTTCAGTGACTTAATAAAAATAGTTATTTTCAGACATACTATGTTCATTAAAACAGATTCAGAAATTATTTGCCAGCCATGAAAATTGAAATACGGCAGGAAACTCTTTCAGATCATACCGATGTGGAAAAAATAATCTGCGCGGCCTTTGCCGATTTGCTGATCAGTGACAAAACCGAACACATACTCGTAAAGCGACTGAGAAAATCTGAAGCTTTTATTCCGGAACTTTCGTTGGTAGCTGAGGCAGACGGACGGACGGCAGGGCATGTTCTTCTCACTAAACTTGAGCTCGAGGCAGAGGATGGTATACGTGTTCCGGCACTCGGACTGGCACCGATCAGTGTGCTTCCGGAATTTCAGCGAATGGGGATCGGTAAAGAACTTATACTTAAAGCGCATGAGATAGCGAAAAAGACGGAAGCGGCATGCATTCTCCTGGTGGGACATGAGGATTATTATCCCCGGTTTGGATACGAGCGAACGAGCAAATACAACATTCATTTTCCATTTGAAATTCCGGATGAGAATGGGATGGTTTATATCCTTGATGCCTTAAAAATGCCTAAAACACCATCAACCGTAGTATATCCCAGGGCATTTTTCGAATAGAATTATTGATTGAGGAAAAGTCCGTTTAACTTCGGAAGCATGATTACTTCAAAACAATTTTTCGTTTCAGCCATAGGTACCGATAGTGGTAAAACACTCATCAGTGCGATCCTTGCACGCCACCTCAACGCAGATTATTGGAAACCCATTCAGGCAGGTGATCCACGTGATTCCGAAGAGGTTGCAAGGCTCACAGGAAATACACTCACCATCCATCCGGAGCGGTACCATCTAAAATTGCCTGCTTCCCCCCACCTTGCCGCAAAAGAAGAAGGAATCACGATTTCACTGAATGATTTTGAACTCCCCTCGACAGGAAACCTGATTGTGGAAGGTGCCGGCGGACTTATGGTTCCGCTGAACGACGATGACCTTGTTATTGATCTGCCATTAAAGTGGAATATGCCGATCATCCTGGTTTGTAACATTTACCTCGGAAGTATCAACCACAGCCTGCTCAGTATTGAATACCTGAAGAACCGAAATGCTAATGTAGCAGGTATTATTTTCAATGGTCCGGAAACACGCTCTACCGAATCCATTATTGAACAAAAATGTCCGTGGCCCGTCTTACTGCGGGTTCGGAAAATTGATAATCTGTCCGGGCAAAGCATTGAGCATTATGCTTCTCAGGTGAAGTTTTAAAAATGAAGGGTTTATTTGAATAAAGATTTTAAACAGAAACATGGGAAACGCAACGCAGATCGATATCAAACAGGAATACCTCATACCCTTTCATATCCGGATTCTGGGGTTATTCCTCCTCATACTGGGCACTGTCGGAACAGCGTTAAGCCTGTACCTGTTGCTGACTGCCGGAACCTACGACTGGCTGCTGTGGCTTGCACCTCTACTGGGTATTTTAGGAGCGTTTATTTTTTATTCCCACTACCGATTGCAAATCGATCTGAAGGACAGGACATACACCGTCGTCACCAGAATTCCATTCATTAAGGCGGGCAAACCAGAAAGATTTGAACACATCACGAAAATTTATATCAACGAGGTAAAGGAAACAACGACCTATACGACGCGGGCAGCGATGCGATATGACAGCACGAATAAATTATATAAAGCCTTCATGAAATTGAATACCGGCGAGAAGGTTCATATGGATACCGACAAGATTCAGGAGGATCTTGAAGCACGGGTTAAAAAGTATTTAGAAAAACTGGGAGATATTTATCAGCCGGAAAGAGAGCTGTAACAGGAAGGGCGTGTCCTTTGCGGATCACGCCCTCGAATAAAGCCAGCATGACTCTAAACGTTTATTTACCCTTGAACCTGTAACTGAATCCAACCATAACCAGGTCGGTGGTCATTTCATAGGATACATTAGAGCCCGGGATCGCTCCCAGAGGATTTTCTGAATTGATCATCATAGGACTATACATCGGGCCACTTGTTGCATCACTTCCGCTCGATCCGTGATGATATGTCGCATCAATCGAAATGAAATCACTTGCCAACACGCTGAAACCAACCTGGAACGCATTTTTGATGATCGCAGTCGCGGGTACATTGAAGAATGCCATTTCACTGTTGATCGGGTTGGAGTTATAGGTGTATCCAACACGCAGCGGAACCATTGATATGCCCCTGAACTGCAATCCGGCGGATATGATATTGATATTTTCCCATCCGAATCCCTTCACGCTGGCGGTCTGTGTCCAGCCGGATTCATTGAATCCATCTGTGCCTTCATAATTGACCAGCCTGTAATCGGCAGCAAGGTCAAATTTACCCATTGTATAACCCACACCAAATGACAGGATGGACGGATAATCCATGTTAAACTTGCTCTTTGCCTTTGAATTATCAAGGTAGGTATTGTCGAATTCAAAATCACTGAACGACTGAACGGTTTTGTAGGATGCTCCAAGTTTTAACCCTGAACCGGAATCAAAGAATAAACCGAATTGCGCGCCATAACCGATGGAAGAGGCCTTGTCAGTGGAAGGATATCCTGCCATGGAAGGGTTTGCAGTAGGGTTGGGCATTAATTCAAGCGTGGCATAATTGAATGTCGGCTGAATACCTATACTGAACTTCTCAGTGATTTCATACGCCCAGGTAAAACCCATTTGGAATAATCCGTAATCAGATTCAATCCTGCCAAAGCCCATGGCTTGCTGAGGATAGTTGATCGGGTTGGAGTTCTCCATAGGATTGAAAGCGGGGTTCAGAGGGTTATTGCTTTCTTCGGGAAAAGTTACTCCAAATCCACTGATACCAAAGGCTGAAGCGGCAAATGTGTGCCGGCTGTCTTCTTTTCCCCATAGCATTGCCAATGCAGGCATGGGTGAAACACCACGATCATCCTGGGTTGTACCGCTTACACCCGGTGCGCCTGGTCCAAGCATACCGGCCGGAAGTGATGAACTTAACTTCGGCGAAGAAAAGAACAGTCCAACATCAAGTTTAATTATTTTAGAGTCAAAGGCTGAAATGGAAGCCGGGTTCCATTGAATTGCTCCCGAAATATCCAGGGGCTGCCCGGTAGCTGCCCCGCCCATTGACATGTTAACGGCCCCAACTCCCTGCATAATATGACCAGATTGGGAGAAGGCCAGGGTCGAAAACATCATCAGAATCAATTGTAAATAGTACGTTTTCATGATTAATGTTTCTTTGTGAATTAATGCATTAAAATTAGTTGGAACGCGGTCGGAATAGAATGATAAAGTTCATGGCAATGCATGATTAAGTATTCGTAATAACCGGGAACTTTTACCGGAAATGAGTATTTTGAGAAAGAATTGAATCCATCGAATTGAAATTCCGCGTACTCATTATATCGTTAATAAATCTCTGCATTATGGCCTGTGGCAATTCAGAAGAAAGAAGCTCCCAATCGGATAAAAGCAGGGGGTATCTGATCTACCTTCATGGTGCTATTGTTCAGCAGCAGGGACCGGAAGCGGTAAGTGAACAATTCGGGCCATACCTTTACCAAACGATACTTGACTCCCTTACAAATAAGGGGTTTCAGGTCATTTCCGAGGTACGTCCAAAAGATGCTGAAATCGGAAGTTATGCTGTGAAAGTCCAAAGACAGGTCCGGGAATTAATCGAAAAAGGTGCAAAGCCCTCAGAAATAACGATTCTGGGAGCCTCAATGGGGGCTTACATAGCACTGGAAGCTTCGTTGCTTCTCGACAATCCGGAGATCCGCTATGTTACCCTTGGCCTGTGCGGAGAATCGGGCATCAATTATTTTTTAAAATCTAAAAATAAGTTCAAGGGTAAATTTTTGTCGATTTATGAACTTTCCGATTCAAGGGGATCATGTGCCCCACTCTTTGAAAATAACCTTGGGGCAAGCTTTTCTGAAGTCGCCATCAATACCGGACTGGACCATGGATTTCTATTCAGACCACTCGATGAATGGGTTGAACCCATTATTACCTGGCGATTGAATAACTAAACTACGGGAAAATTGATATCCGTGATCAGCTGATCATCCGGAACATCCCCGGGCATATTCACATACACTTCAAACGGATCAATTTTACGGGCTGATTTGAACGATTTGGATCGCTTCATACTGTATTGAGCAGTCCAGGCATTTCCCAGGTGGGTATAAGATCCGATATGGCGGATGGTATGGACCTTCGCGGGCGGAATATTACCTAAAAATGTACCTGCAGGCAGTTTTGCGTCAAGATCTTTTACAGGTATTGCAGCGGTATAATCAATATTATTTCCAACCATATCCCATTTATGATATATGGAAAACGCATTGCCTGCCAATACCCCTTCATTATTCTTCACCAGGCTCCACAATCTTTCAAAATCATTTTTCATATTACTGCTCAATGATTCACGCGTGCACGCCGTCCTGATACCCACATAGGTACATCCGGAATATTCATTAAATCCCTTGAATTCAAGTTTCGAGCCGACCTTGTCATACTCTACATAATCCTTAAGAAGGTTCAATCCTCGTTCATAATCCATCCCTACAAATGCCTCCATAGACTTCTTCATCCAGAACATAAAGAAAGGAAGGCTGCTATCCATATACCACGTGACATGCGAATGATCGCCGTGGCCATGCATTTCAAAACGAACTTTTGCCGTAGACTTCCAGGGTTTCAGAAACGTAAGATCATAATCCACTACGGCATAGGGCTTTTCATTTGTGATCCTCATATTTCCGCTTCCAACGCGTTCACCTTCCCATTCATAATACCTGGCATCATCGGCAATGGTAACAGAAGCTTCCGGCTCCATAATCAGCCAGGGAGACCATGCGGTCCAGTGATTAAAATCGTTTACGGTTCTGTACACCTTTTCAACGGGTGCATCAATGCGAATTGTTCGCTCAACGTGCATTTTCGGCATGGCTGATTTATTAGTTGATTGAAGATCAATATACTAAATTAGAAGAAGAAAAAATTCAGAATCGAATCACTACCGCTCAAAATGAAACGACACCCTGCCCTGATTCCCCTATCAAGATTTCACAGGAGCATGTTATTCCTTGCACTTATTGCACGGGAAAATGCGCCCGTGATTAAGGGGTATCCGGAAAAGGTAGATGACCGCATACGTTTTGCTGTTAATTTCTATTCTGAGAAACTGCAGTCCCACTTTAAACAGGAAAGTAAAATTTGGGAGTATGTCCGAATGAAACATCCTGCACTTATCCCTCTGATCGATGAACTTCAGGCTGAAAGAAATGAAATCAATTTATTGTTCCGTTCGTTATCCCTGGAAGGTTCTGAAACTGATTTCTTCGCCCTTGGCCCATTGCTTGAAAAGCACGTTCGAAAAGAAGAACGTCAGCTATTTCAGCAAATTCAATCCGTCGCCGATGAAAATGACCTCGCATGGATAGAATCAGTCCTGGCTAACTGATTCAACGATCAAGTACTGATATAAACAACTCAAAAGATTCCTGTGTAATACTCCAGTCAGGGGGCTTCATTCCTTCACCCCAGACCTCCGGGTTATCGACCATGTTAAAATAATTTACTCCCATAATTTCCGGATGTTCACGGATAACGTTGGCAGCTCCTTCAAGCCAGAGATTTTGATACTCTTCAGGTCCTTTTACTCCGAATTCAGTAATGAAAATTGGCTTGTTCACAAATCTCATCCTTCTGATCTTTCTGTTGTAGATGGTCTCAAAAGATTCCTGTTTTAATGGATCCGTTATATTCTTATCGGGCAATCCATAAACAGCAATGCTGATCATATCAACATATTTGTCACCCGGCCACCATTCGAGCGATCCACGGTCTCCGGCAGGACCCCATACCTTAATTACAGCGGGAATATTTTGAGATGCCAGCTCCATAAAATGGCGAAAGGCCTGGATGTAAAGCACCGGATCCTGGCTCTGCCAGGGGTAACGCAGAATCGGGATCTCCATCTCATGGGCAAACCTCAAATAAATCTTCTGTTCTGAAGTATTGAGAATTTGAAAGAGCATATGAAATAACGAGTCATATTTTCCGTCGACAATTTTTTGCAGAACAGACCTATCCAACTCATCCGCAGTGGGATACATCGGCTCCATGGTCACGATTACATCATGACCTCTGTCAACCACTCCTGAATAAGCCTCCCTGAATCTACCATCTGAAATTCGCTCAAAGTCCACAAATAAATGCTCGACATTCAATGCAGGATTATCCACCAGCACCTTTGCCGGATCGTACAACCCGATCATAACCTTCCCCGTTCTGAGAATCTTCCTTTCCGTCGGAATTCCCTGAATTTCATAAATTGAACTCAGACTTTTTCTTTCCCGAATCAGCTCCGATGAACCTTGAGGAAATTCCTGATTACTGAGGATCATCACGGGAACATCAAAAAATCTCAACCGGTGAAGTTTCCTTTTAAGTTCCATGAGCGATGAACCTTCTTTTGGATATGTGGTCATCATTGCTTCAGAACTGCTATTCAGGGTTATACTGGCCATATCTACATATTCCGTACCCGGCCAGAATTCTGCTGCCCCGGGATATCCCGCCGGTGCCCAAACCATTTTTGTTTCCGGGGCATAAATTCCGACAATGGAATCCAGGTGACGATAGGCCCTGATGTAATCATACGGCCGGTTTTGCCATGGATACAGACCAGCAGGAACTTCCATTTCCGGATTCCAGCGGAGAAACATATTATGACGTTTTGAAAGAACCTCTTCACAAAGCTGAATTATCAGGGCATCGAAATCGCCTTTGAACAATTCCACAAGTGACTGATGTGTATTCCTGTGATAAAAATGAGGCTCCCATGTTTCAATCGTAAGCAGGACAGGATCCTCAGCAGGAACCGAATCAAGTGCAGCACTATTGAGACCAGCAAAAAGAGAACGACCGATTCGCAAATTAAAATGCTTAAATTGCTCATTATCAATAGTTTCAAAGGATGGTTCAATTCCTCCGGAATCAAATATGGCAACGATTTGCTGCTCCTTATCGTCCAACACTATCGTGTAATCATTTGTCAGGTTACCATGCTTCAACACCACTGTATACAGAACAAGCAGCATGCACAAAACCAATAAGAGGATAACGATCCTTTTCATACCTGTTTAATATGGTTTCCTGGCAACTGGTAAATGGTCGCACTTAATATTCCATGCTGAATAAAATAAATTCTTCCATAACTTTATTCATCACCTGCTTTAATCTATGCACTTAAAGAAAATACTTTCAGGATTTCTATTCATTCTATGCCCGTATATTGGCGTCGGCCAGAATGTTGTCTCCCAGGAAATTCAATATTTGAACAATGAGGCGACTGAGGTATACTTAGTGTGGGGTGTTAATGGCTGGCAGCACATTCCTGATTCCCTGTTATCTGATAATACAAAAACCATCAACGGGTTATACTATAGTCCGATGACCCATAATAACGGTATCCACAAAGCAAAAATTAATGTACCTGAAGGGTCTGAAATCAATATTAATTTTTGGCTTACCAAAAGTCATGATGGCAACCTGATGGATATTTGGGACACAAACGCTGGCAAGGGATATTATGCTATAGCTGGTGATTCAGGTGATATTTTTCAACATGATCCGGAACCAGATGCGAGGTCATTTCTTGAAAAACACAAATGGCTGATTGGCACGGTAATAACCCTTCTTTTTGTTTTTGCTGTTTTTCTACGCCTACACTTTAAACTCACCCGACTATTTGATCATTATGTAATGGCTGCAGCAGTATTATTTGCCCTAACCTATGTTTTTCATGTAGGGATCAGGTTCCGACTGCTTGAGTGGAGCTTCTCCTACCTTTCCCCCTCGTCGATTGGCGTCGCGTCGTTTGATCTTCTTTACCTCACAATAATTACAGTGATATTCCTCTTGTCCGCCCTGTGGATTAAATCACCCGGGAAAAGGCGTTATCTTCTTTCTGTCCTTCTCATTATCATGTTAGGTTCCACCCTGTTTGCGCTAACAAACATCAATATTGTCCACGAACTTGGGCATCCATTTAATTATCAATGGTTATACTATTCTGACTTTTTAAGCAGCACCGAAGCGAAAAGTGCAATCCTCGCAAATGTTGATTCATTCATCCTGTATGAGACACTGGTACTCATTATCGCTTTTTTGATATGCTATTATTCATTCATGGTAATCGCAAACTTCATAATGGCCAAATCTGCGATCAGACCAAAACATATCATTATTTCGATTATTCTTGCCGTTAGTACACTTGGAATAGTTGGTTATTCCAGGATACCCTCAGTTGAGACCTTTAAACTGAAAAATCCAGTTGCCTATTTCATCAGTTCTGTCTTTACTGCACAGGGTGAATCACGTCTTTTCACAATGGATGTTCCGTTAAACAAGCCTGAAGCGCCCAAACTCAACGAATTCGTTTTCAATCCTGTAATTAAAAATTTGGTTGTCATCATACTTGAATCTGCCGGAGCAGATTATATGGATATTTACGGCGGAGAATACAACGTGACACCAAGAATGCAAATGGAATTCGAAAATGCGGCTGTCTTCGAAAACATTTATGCCCATGCGCCTGCCACAAATAAATCGATGGTGTCAATCCTCTGCTCTCTTTACCCGTGGATATCTTATAATTCACTAACACAGGAAGTGCCTGATTTAATGCAGCCATCAATCACCTCGATTTTTTCTGAAGCAGGGTACCGAACTTCATTTTTCTCTTCCTCTGATCTGGATTTTCAGAATAGCAGGACCTTTCTCAAAGAGAGGGGTTTCGACTTAATTTCAGATTACAAAGACATTCCATGCACACAACAATTTAAGCTGGAAAGCTTCGGTGAAGGCTATGGAATTGGAATTGATGATTCCTGTTTACCGCCGATATTAAGCAGCTGGATTGATGCGGATCCCGGCTCGCCTTTCCTGAGCATACTTTGGACCAACCAGGGGCATTACCCTTACTTCTTCAGCGGTAAAGAAAAGGAATATGTGGATAATGACATATTCAAAAATAAATACCTGAACATAATTGAACATTACGACATGGTGGTAGGAGCAGTTTTGGATAGCCTTGAAAATCGTGGTCTTCTTGATTCGACACTGGTCGTTGTAGTTGGTGATCATGGTGAAGCCTTCGGCCAACATGAACAGTCGGGGCATGGGAATGGTATTTATGAGGAAAATGTTCATATACCCCTGATGCTGATCAACAGGAATGTATTTAACGGACAGCGATATTCAACAATAGGAGGACTGATAGATCTGGCTCCAACAATTACGGATCTTACAGGCCGCACTCCGCCCGCTGAATGGCAGGGCAGCAGTCTATTGGCTGGTCTTCAGAAAAATAAAACATTCTTTTTTGCGCCGTGGTCTGATTTTCTCTTTGGCATGCGAAATGAAAACCTGAAAATTATCTTTAATGAAACAACGGGCATTGCGGAATGCTACGATCTTATTTCAGACCCCCGGGAAACCAACAATATTGCATCTGAAAATGATGCCATTGTTGAAGAACTCCGCATGGAAGTAGCCGCCTGGGTTCAACAAAATACCAAGCTGATGGAAGAAGTGCGAACGTCAGCAAAGAATTTGAAAGATCATTAGTCAATTCTGACTAAATTGAGGGAATGAACTACGTCCTTTCGTTCCTTCTCCTAATGACTTTAGCTATTGAATCCTCAGGTCAGGATCAACCCATATTCAATGACTATAAACTATTCAAATCCCTGTCCGAACGATGGGAAATAGATACCTCCGATGTACTTGGTAACTTCAGAATTACACCCTATCAGCCTATCTACGTTCTTCTTGCCAGGTTCAGCTCCAACCCGAACAGGATGCCAACCAGTCTGAACCCTGAATATTCACTGGAGGAAGAAATACCTATTAATGCAACCGAACTGAAATTTCAGATCAGTCTTAAAACCAAAATAGTCCGCGGCTTCATTTTACCAAACCTGGATATTTGGGCTGCATATACACAAAAATCGCATTGGCAGCTTTACAACGGAGAATTATCAAGGCCTTTCCGGGAAACGAATTATGAACCCGAACTGATATTGAACTATCGAATGAATCTGCCAATTCTTGGGTTCCGGGCAAGGGTCGCCGGGATCGCTTTTAACCATCAATCCAACGGACGGTCTCTTCCCCTTTCCAGGAGCTGGAACAGGATCGTATTTCACATGGCACTTGAACGGGAATATTGGCAGATTTACCTGAAGCCATGGATCAGGCTCAATGATGAAGATGATGAAAATCCCCGTATCACTGACTATTACGGTCGTATGCAGGCCATTGTTTCCAGGCGTTACAGGGAGCATCTCTTTACACTGGACGCTACCCATTCTATGAGATTTGGCAACAATAACCGTGGTAGTATTCGCATAGACTGGGCGTTCCCTATAGAAGGATTTTTGCGCGGGCGCATCGAAATATTTGAAGGATACGGGGAAACGCTCATCGATTACAATCACCGCCAGTTTGTCATTGGCGCGGGTCTTTCACTGGTGGAATGGCGATAATTTTGTATTATTAATTACAATCAAGTGCAGAGATGAAAGTATCCCTTTTATTAGCGGTGCTGGGATTACTCAGTGCCTGTAACCGACAATCCTTGTATAACAATCAGCTGAATGCCACCATGGTGGAAATTATCCTTTCGGATTTTGGCCTTACTGATGTGCCGGAAGATATTAACCGGTTTACACGGGTTGAATCCCTTACGGTGAGACCCGACGGACAAAAAGGATGGATAATCTATCCGCCCATGTCTGCCAGATTAAATTCCGATGTTCCAAAAAAAGTACTTACAGGATCAATTTGTGACCTCACCCAATTAAAGGTACTGTCGATATCTGGCCTTGAATACACGCAGTTGCCTGAGTGCTTCAGCAATCTCCGGAACCTGGAAACGCTGAACCTTACCATGAACCGCCTTGATATCAACAGCGAAATGGAAAAACTCCGAAAGCTTCCCTCCCTGCGGGAACTTTCCATTACAGGCAATTATTTTGATAAGGAAATTATGGAGGCCTGGCGCAAGGAAAACCCTGATCTCGACATAATTTACGACCGTTCCAGTGCATCAAGTAAATCCGAGGTTCAGACAACGCAAACAATTCACCAGTTTCTGTATGACTATTACAATGTGATGTCAAGCCGGGACTGGGAAGTATACCGCGAATTTTTCTGGAAGGATGCTACGCTTACAACGATCTGGCAGTCACCTAAGGACTCCCTGCCAGAAGTGCTCGTGAACACGATCGATGCGTTTATCCGTCAGACTCCGCAGGGACCTGACAGTGAACCGATATTTGAAGAAAAACCCACCTATATCACCACTGAAATTCAGGGTAATCTGGCCACTGCATGGGTGAACTATGAAGCACGATTCGGATCGGAAGAAAACCTCAATGAGTGGACAGGTACCGACTTGTTCACCTTAATGAAACACCAGGGTGAATGGCGTATCGTTTCTCTGGCTTTTTCGTCTGAATAACTGTGCATGGAAAAAATACGCCTTTATTTTGGTTAAGATTCTCTGAAAAAGGTACTTATACTTGCTCAAAATAAACATTTGATGTTAATTCCTATCCTGATGAAGGTCCAATCACTGCCAGTCCTTCCCGAGGTATTTGGTTGCCCTTCTGCCAATATGTTTTAAATGATTTTTTAGTAATACGGGAAGTAATTTTTGAATACAATGTTTTAAACCGATCGGCGTTATTTTTTAACAGTTATATCCGCCGGATCTGGTACCACTGCAATAAGTCATTTTTTACCATGAAAAAGAGATATTTAATTTTAGTTGTTGTTGGCATATTTTTAACCATGGGAGCCGGAATCTTCCGCCCGGTACCAAAGCCCCCGGAGAACGAACTTCTGATCACGGAAGGAAAAATCGAACAAATTTTCGAAGGCGGCATCAAGGACATTGTATTCCAACTCGAGGGGACCGAACAGCAATACTACATCAATCGTGGTGTTGACCAGGGACTGGACATCAAAGCGATGCGTGACGAACTGGTTGGTAAGGAAGTTATAATTAAATACCCCGATTACTGGACAATCCTCGATCCTAATAAAAAAATACGTCATATCAGTAAAATCGAGGTAGAGGGAGATATTATTTTTTCCGAAATGTAATTCAAAACCTAAATCGCCGGGATACGTAAAGTTTATGTAATGATACCCGGCAAACACCTTCGGTTCACTTTTCTCCTGATCATTAGTGCTATATCAGGGTCCTGCGGTCAGCAGCTGGTTGAAAAGTCAGACCAATCAAAGACCATCAGTCGCATCAACGAACTGATCATAGAAAACTATGTTTTTCCCGATGTAGCAGAAAAAACAGCAGCACATCTAACATCATTACAGGAAAACGGATATTTCGATCAGTTTAAGAATATAAATGAATTAGCCACTGCACTCACGGAGGCGGTTCAGTCTATAAACCACGACAAGCACATGCGGATTTTTCCCATGCGCGTACCTACACCACCCACAGAATCAAGAGCTGAACGTGAAAGGCAGGGCGGCTTTGTGGAAAGCAAAGTACTGGACGGCAATATCGGCTATATAAAGCTCAATGGTTTTGCCGATCCACGATTCGGGAAACCGGCGGCTGACAATGCCATGGAGACCGTACTCGGTACCCGTGCCCTGATCATTGATTTACGGGAAAATGGCGGCGGATCACCCCATATGGTTCAATATCTATGCAGCTATTTTTTCGACGAACACCTACTTCTGAACAGCCTGTACTGGCGTGCTGGAAATCATACAGAAGAATTCTGGACGCTTCCAAAAGTGAATGGTAAAAAACAACCGAATCTGCCATTATATATTCTTACAAGTTCCTATACCTTTTCGGGTGCCGAAGAATTCTGCTATAACATGCAAACGCGCAATCGAGCAACACTAATCGGTGAAACTACAGGTGGCGGTGCAAACCCCGGCAGGGTAATGCGTATTAACAAAGATCTTGAAATGTCGGTCCCAACCGGAAGCGCCGTTAACCCGATTACAGGCACCAACTGGGAAGGAACAGGTGTAACGCCAGATGTTCGTGTAGCTAAAGAGCTTGCGCTTGAATCTGCACTTGAATTAATTACCGCTTCTCAGGAAGGTAATGAATAGCCCGCAACGTCATCCAAACGCCTGGAGCTTTTCATGAACTGACCAGTCCCGAATCCCACTTCCTTTTCATGATCATTTACCAGAACAGCATCCGCTGTAAAAAGGCTTTTTGAACGTGATCTCACTGTGCCGCGGGCAGTAAGAATACCGCCTGTTACGGGTCTTGTAAAAGTAATATTGAATGACGTAGTAAGAATAAAGAAATCCGTTACTTCAGATTGTACAGCAAAGAAAGCCGCGTCGTCAAGCATCTTAAAATAGGCTGAACCGTGCAGGGCACCCAGTGCATGATAAAAATTAATCTCTACCGGCCATTGAATCGTAGCACGGCCAGCTCCAATTTCAATGGATGAATTCCTGTATGTGTCCATATTGACTGGCGCATTCAGGTACATCTGTTCAAGCTTTCTATAATGCTGATGATGAGTCATGATTGGATTTTACGTCTCAAAATAGTCATTTGAAACATCTCAGTGTGAATTAATTTCTTAAAAAACTAACTTAATGATAGATTCGTATTAAACCACAAGTCATGCGCCCAAGAATTATAGTGCTCTTTTTATTGATCAGCCTGCCTATATGTCTGAAAGGACAGGATCACGAGGACCATGAAGTGTCGCATGAGGAACAACATGAGTTCAAAAAGCATCAGCTGGGAATTGTGATTGGGCATACACACATTTCACGAGGGATTACTGCAGAGGGAAAAAAATTTGAAATTCTTCCCTCGTGGGCACTGATGTACAATTACAAATTCAATGAAAAATGGGGGATTGGTTTTCATGTTGATATGATCCTGGAAGACTTTGAAGTCGAACGTCAGTTTGGAAAGGGTGAATCCGAAGAAATTTTACTTCGCCAGAAACCCATCGCACCCACGATCGTCGGTCTTTTCAGGCCAACGCGCCATTCCGGCTTTGAACTTGGATTCGGATTCGAGTACGCACCTGAGGAAACCCTTGTTCTTACACGCATCGGTTACGAATGGAGTACACACATCGATCACAAATGGGAACTGGTAATTCCTTTATCCTATGATATCCGCTGGGATGCGTATGACGCCTGGAATATTGGTTTAGGCGTAGTGCGTATGTTCTGAATTAAATTCCCCGGTAATTATCGGCCTGAAGGGCCGATGCATAATTCTCTTCATCAAACTCATAAAGCCATGGTGCTTTGTGTGCCTTCCCGTTCTGACGTTTTCCGGTTTTACGAAGAATACCATAGCTGAGCATTTTGCGCTGAAAATTTCTCCGGTCCAGGGACTTGCCCAGAATTGTTTCATACAGCGACTGTAATTCGGGCATTGTAAATTGGGCCGGCATTAAATTCAATCCAACCGGATGATTACTCACCTGCTCCTTTAATTCTTCATAAGCCCTGGCGAGGATTTGCGAATGATCCAGCATAAGTTCAGGCACCTCATCGATGGGATACCATTGGCAAAATTCTGAAATATAATCCGCTGTCGGTTCATTCACTTTTGAATATTCCACCAGGGCATAGTATCCGAGTGTCACGAAACGCTGATTGAACCAGGGAATATCTGCTTTATTAATTATTCCTTTTTCAATCATTTTTTCTGTATGTGCCCGATCATGCCGTTCCAGGCTTCCAAACAATTGAAATTGTCTTAAAAATATATCTTCCAGACCCGTACGTTCACGAAGTACACGAATGGCCGCATCATCCACGTTTTCGGATGATTTTACAAACCCTCCCGGTAATGCCCAGGTGTCTGTGCCTTTAAGCTTCAAAAGCAATACTTTTAAAACATTACTATTGAAACCGAAAATCACACAGTCTACCGATAGTCCAGGATGATATTTTTCATCTGAAAAGGAGGCCATTCTTTATTTCATATTTATGAATAAAAAGCCCAAAAATACTCTAATTAAAACTTATTGGTATCGTTTATGAAAAAGATATTGATCGATTCCATTTTGCTTCAGTGCATTTCACAGGCCCGGTCCCATCACTCCTTTTCAATTGAAAAGGACGTGGCCCTCAGGCAATCGACCGGATGATCAGATTTCTGAATGGCGTCCACTATTAATCGAATTTAACCGGCCGCATACCATGTTTGTACACATCGCCAAATCCTGAATTATTAGGATCATAAGTGCCCACGATATCAGCATTCACACCGTTATCCGGTATATCGGTCTCTTTACCCAGTGCCCAGTAAATGCCATTTAAGGCAAGTTTCCGCATAGATTCCTCGCGAAAATCATAGGGATGGCCCAGTGTTGTGAAGAATACCCTCGCAGCCGTTCCTTCAGACCCGGTATATGTCTTGGTCCATGCAACCGGATTGGTGAGCGGAAATTTGTCAAGCCGGCCTTCTGCCTCGTGATTGGACCTCAACGACCGCCCTACGAGCAGCGGTTTGCTGTTTCCCTGTAGTTTCCAGTCACCGCCATCGACATGATAAAGCCAGGAATAAGCCTGAAAAGGGTTGACGCCATTCAGGATGGGTGAGGTATTTCCTTCTACCCTGGTTACTTCAGTGAGCGGACTGTTCCCATCCTCAAAATGACCATGGTGGGTAATCCATTGCTGTCCGAATACACGTGCCGGCCAGGTATTGTTCATATATTCCAATGTTGAATCATCCCGGTAAAGAAAAGCATGGGTTGATGTTCTGAAACCAACCATGGGTCTGCCTGATTCAGCATATTCTGTTATATAACTTCGTTCGTTTTCAGGAAGTGCCCTGAATCGCGTAAACATGATCATTAGATCTGCATTTTCAAGGGCTTCCAGTCCTTCAATATGGTCCAAACGATTAGGATCAATGAAGCCCGCCGAATCCACCGAATAGCATAGGGTAATGTTAGCTCCAAGTTCCCTTTTTAAAATTGCGGCAAGCATAGGCATGGATTCCTCCGACCTGTACTCCTCATCACCGATGACGAATACGATATTTAGCGGGTCTTGTTCGACAGTTTCAATCTGAGCTGTTTGTGACTTATTACAGCCAGCCATGCAAACTGCAAAAATGATAACCAGGAGAAGAATGTGTTTAATTTTCATCTTTGAGTAGTTCTTGTGGCGTATAAAAGCCCTTGTGATCTGCAATTTCTGCACGAATTGCCTTTACTTTCGCGGCTTCCACCGGCGATGCAGTATTGCCAAATGAATTTCGCACATAAGTTGCCACGGCGGCCACCTCTTCATCAGACAGCATTCCTTCATAGGGAGTCATGGGTACCTGTCCCGGATATTCCTGTCCGAGCACCTCAATAGGCCCCATGAGACCTTTCAAAATAATTTTGATCAGGCGATCCTCCGGACCGTTCACCCATTTTGTGCCTGCAAGCGGAGGAAATCCGCTCCCCGGCAATCCGTTACCATCGGGCTGATGACAGGTAATACAAAATCCTTCCCGTTCATAGATCTCTTTACCAGCATTAAATGCCAGCAGCGCATCCCCCTCGAGTGCTACATCAATTTTCTTTTCTTCTTCGATCACATTGGTTTCAACACCAAATACGGCCAGTGAAGCCTCATACGCCGGCAGCATCCAGTCATCCAGTGGCATCGTAGCAGCTGTCTTCAGGACTTCCAGTCCCGATTCCCTGCCAAGCCAGCTCGCGGCCACGATGGCTTCCAGTCGTACCCTCCCATGTGGATCATTGGCCGCCCTCAGAAGTAAACTTGCCTGATCAGCAACCTGGTGCCCCGTGTAACGAAGTACCTGAACCGCCGCAGACCGCACCCTGTAATCTTCGGCATTCAGCAATGTCTTCAGCAAATCAACATCCACCCGATCCAGACCCCAGGTCACCCATAAGGCTTCAAGAAGGTTATGCTCATACCTTGTATCATCGGGATCAAGCCTTTGAGTCCATGATTTCACCGCCTCAGAAACCTCTTGCTGATTTCGGCCGCGAAGTTCCCGCCGTGTCCTGTATCTAGTCCGGTATTCAGGTAACTTTAGGTTATCCAGCAACTCACTAATGGATGCCCCATCGATTTTAGCCGGTTCCACCAATGGTCTCGACGGATATGTGATCCTGTATATTCTGCCATGTACATGATCACGAAGCGGATCCCGGGCATTGTGCTGCATATGTCCGACAAGTACATTGTGCCAATCGACCAGGTACAACGACCCGTCAGGCGCAAATTCCATATCGACCGGCCGGAAGTTCCTGTCACTTGATGTGATCAAATCCGTTCTGTGCCGGCTTGTGTACCCGGTTCCTTCATCGTTCATTGAATGTTGCTTGGTTCCAAGGAAACCTATTGTATTATTTATTAGTAAATCGCCCTGAACGTTGTCAGGGAAATGCCTGCTTGAAACAAATTCCAGTCCGGATGTAGGCCGTACCCGATGCGCATCCTCGATGAGGTTCCTTGATTTCGGTGTGGCGATCCCGTATCGGGATTTTACAGTTCCCGGCATCATCCATAAAACATCCGGCCCTGAAGTTTCTGCAAAAAACGGCTGCCCCCAGTCATCGAATGCAATCCCCCATGGATTAGGAATACTCAGCTGAGCTGTGCGCTCAAGCCTCTTTCGTTGAGGATTATAGCGATAAAAACCGCCGTTGGTAGCGCGAACCGGACCGTACGGAGTTTCCACATTGGTATGAAGAAATACTCCCTCAGCCATATAGATCGCCCCGGAAGGATCTGCACAGAATGCGCTGATCACATGATGGGTGTCATGATCATCAAATCCACTCAATAGAATTTCTGTCCTGTCGGCATGATCATCACCGTCATCATCAATCAGCAATTTCAGATTGGTTCCCTGTGAGACATACACCCCTTCCGGTGCAATCTCAAATCCTACGGGCAAATGGAGACCGTCTGCGAAAACAGTTTGCTTATCTGCCCGGCCGTCCTTGTCGGTATCTTCCAGGATTAATATTTTATCATCAGGCTTCGGATCACCCGGTTTCCAGTGCGGATAGGTGGGCATTACCGCGACCCACAACCGGCCCTTGTTATCAAATGAGAGCTGAACCGGGTTGGCGAGATCGGGAAAATCCTCCTCAGACGCAAACAATTCTATCTTATAACCCGGCGCAGGGGTAAGCGATGCCAGTGCTTTGTCGCCATATAAATATTCCACACTACCGGTCCCGTTTACCTCCGTGTAATTTGTTTCCACGTCAGGGAGTACAGATGTACCCGCGTCCGCGGCAACCAGGTCATACGTTTCTCCGTTTGCGACCGACCAGATAGCTGTATCACGATTCGCTGTCATTTCCCTGATTTTCTGAATCTCTGCAGGATAGTTATCCGGACCGAAGGGCTCATATCTTCTTCCAAAGACATGTACCCCATTTGGGATCTTAAAATCATTATGCCAGAACCAGTTCTTTTCATGTACGGCCGCCAGCACCTCCGGCCGGTTGGCCGTACTCTTCACAGCACCTCCAAAAATTTGATCCGTGATAAAGGATGCAAATTTCATATACCCGGCTTCATTTAACTGATAGCCGTCAATGGTTAGATCATCCGGTCCGTCCATCCATTCAACAGACGGGTGAAAAACATCAATATAGGGAACCCCGTTAGCCTGTGCCACATCGCGGATTACTGAAGCATAGAGTTCCAGATTACGGTTTTCCTGTTCTCCATTGGGTAAATCAAATTTATCGGACAGGTCCTCGAATGCGACAGGCGAAACAAGGACCAATTGGGGTGGATTTACGCCATTGTAGTTTTGGGAAAGTGTGTGTTTAACGAAAGCATCAAGCTCACCCCTGAAATTATCCACTCCTTCCTCGCCATTAAACGATTCGGCCGCACCAAAAAAAGCAAGAATTACATCTGCTTTCAGTCGGGTTAGCCACTCATCAGGTTTTTCAAGGTGTCCTTCGCTTCCCGACGGCTGTGCGAGATCCGTTTGAAATTTTTCAGCTCCCGGAAATGCCCAGGGGTCATTTCGCCCGGAATGCGGACGAAAACCGGGTGTATCTCCACCGTCACACATATTTCGGATGAACAACCGGTCACCGGGAAACCGCATATGCATTTCAGTTTCAAATGAACCGAAATTCAGCATCCTGGAGCACAGGTTATTTCCAATTAAAACAATATGCTGGCTCTTATTCAGGGAAATCGATCCCTCCTTTTCACCCCCGCAGCCCGTGATAAATGCCAGGAGGACAGCCATAATTAAAATTCGGATTGTTGATTGATTTGTAAGCACACAACAAAATACAAATTTTTATATTCCATCGGGCATATTTGAGCTCAAGTTCTGATCAGCGGGATTATTTAAATACCCACGGTTATTTTTATATTGGTTCATAAATCGAATACATGACCAGTGAACAAAAATCAAAGGCGAGGAAGGCGTCGGTGATATACCAACTTTACTTTGTAATCATTCTTCTTGTGTTTGGGCTCTTCACATTCCTGTATACCATTAGCTTTGTCCCTTTCCAGGGAATGCAGGAAAGTGGTTATGCAGTTGGCATTTCCATTGAACGATGGCAATGGATCACTTTCATTTTCGTGATCCTGTCCCCCTTGCTGCTGGCATTTGCCACTTCTTCGAAATTACTTGAAGGAGTCAATGCCTCAAACAAGTTGACCAGGGGAATGATTTTTACATTTCTCTGGTGGTTGGTTCCAATGACAACCGCCCAGATCCTGGATGGAATGGAGTCTCTCGGCAGCTTGATACCGACTGTGGCAGCAGCGGCTATGGCATCAATCTTCTTCGGACCACCTCTCGGCAAGAAAATTCTATCCATCAAAAAGGAAGACGGGAGTCCGGTCGCATCCTGAACCAGGCTTACCGATGGAATAATACTGATATTGATTCATCTGTGAATTCTGTATATTTTCAAAAATTCAAAGTCACCTTATGACGTCGCGTATTTTCGTTTATTGTTTAATCGCACTCATCGCTGCAGGGTGTTCAGACAACACTGATAAAGTTGTATCCTTAGCAAGCATGACCAACAATTCCGAGTTCATTGCTGGCAACGCATCCTATCTTCACTCACCCTATGTTACCCCGGGTAACAGGGCTTACATGGTGGGACATCAGGATGGGTCGTTTCCCGACCTGGGATGGCATGTAACCGGGGAAATGGGCGGAATCTGGATGCATCCCCTGAAACTGATGGATGGATTTTCCGCAGCCCTGATCTCAGGAAATCAAACGCTTTGCCTTGCCGAAGCAGATACGTTCATCAATTATCCGTTCGCCAACAAACATGTGTACAATAACCCTTTCGGAATCCGGGTCGAACGCTTTCAATTTGTCCCGGAAAATACACCGGGAGTCATTCTGGAATACGGGTTTCATAATCCTACAAATCAGTCGATCGAATTGTTGTTCGAGTTTAATGGCATGACGGATATCCGGCCGGTTTGGCTTGGGGAACAGACAGGACTCAAGGATTCACCGGATCAGATATTTTGGGAAAGCCGTCGGCAGGCTTTTATTGCCAAGGACAGTCTGAATCCCTGGTATGTCATGTTCGGATCGCCCAGCAAACATCTTCGCTATGATCTGAAAGGAACCACATGCTTATTTGACCGAAGAGGTACCGGAACGAACGGATCCATCACGTGGATCATTAACGTTCCGGCGAACGGACAGGCTTACCTTCCGATTTTCATAGCCGGTTCCGATAAATCCCAGGCGCAGGCTGAATCTGTTTATGGCGAGATGCACAGCACTGCCGCCGAATTACTCAGGAAAAAGATCAACCATTACGAAGAAATCGCAGAACTAACCTCATTAACCCTTCCCGATAAGGAAATGGAAAGGGCTTTCAGGTGGACCAAGTATAATACAGAATGGCTAAGGCAGACGGTCCCTGACGTCGGCAGCGGTTTAACTGCCGGAATCCCTGATTATCCATGGTGGTTTGGAGCGGATAGTGAATATGCGTTACAGGGCGCCATCATGACCGGCCGAACAGATCTTGTTTATGAAACCATTGATCTCATACATTCCATTTCAGAAAAGGTTAATGGCAATGGACGGGTAGTCCACGAAGTCTCTTCAAACGGGGCTGTTTTTAATCCGGGAAATATCAATGAAACACCACAGTTCACTTCACTTGTCTGGACAATTTATCGGTGGACCGGCGACCGCACATTTCTGGAAAAATATTACCCGTTTGTAAAGGAGGGACTGGCATGGCTTCTCACGACAGATGTCGACGGGAACATGTTGCCGGATGGCTTTGGAATGATGGAAATTCATGGGCTCGACAGCGAAATGATTGATGTTGCCGCCTATTCCCATAAAGCATTTGCGGATGCAGCCAAAATGGCTGCCGCACTGGGATACGCTGATGATGAAAAAGATTTCAAGTTAAAAGCGGAACGTCTTGCAGGCATAATCAACAACGAATTTTGGGTAGACGATTTTAATTCCTTCGCAGATTTCGTCGGGACCCCCGAACAGGCTCTGAGCCTGATCGACGATGCGATTCACAGGGCAGATTCACTTGGAAAACCCTGGGCGGTCGGGGAGTTGGAAGCCACCCGTGAGCAGATCAGAACACTTCCAAAAAATAGCAAACAGGGGTTCGTTTTGCATCATAATTGGGTTGTAAATACACCGATGGAAACCGGAGTCGCCGATCCGGAAAAGGCCATTCGGGCCCTGGAAACAGGGAGTAAATTTGTCAACCCGTTTGGTGTTTTTGTAACCGGCATAGACCGTGACGAATCTGCCGGAGATGAGGAGGGCTCCTTTCAGACCAATAAAAAGATTTTTTCCTATATCGGTGCAGTTATGACCCTGCCGACTGGAGTACAGGCTGTTGCTGAAAATAATTATGCAAGACCCGATCAGGCCCTCAACTACCTGGAAAGAATGACCAAAACATTTAGCTATGCACTTCCTGGATCGATGTACGAGGTTTCACCCGACTACGGCATGATCGTTCAGGCCTGGAATATTTACAGTTTTGCGGTTCCGGTCGTTTCACAATTCTTTGGCATAAAACCAGATGCCTATGAACAAAAACTTGATTTTAGTCCACAGATGCCCCTGGCATGGAACAAGGCCGCACTTGGGCAGGTTCACATGGGTTCTAATTCAATGGATTTCGAATTTGAGCGGAAGGGCAAAACAGAGATCTGGAATATCAGGTCGGCGGAGATTTGGAATATTCAATTGACCCTGCCTTCGGACGTATATACGCAGGTATTGATCAATGGAGAGCCAATCTCTGCTATTGAAAATAATACTGATACTTTTACTTTTGAAGTTGGTACTACTGAACAAATTGTACTTGAGTTAAAGGCAAAATAAGAGAAAATGAAAAACCTTTCCGTAATCGTTGTAGTGGCTTTGTTCCTGTATGGTTGTGAATCCCCGAAAACAGAAACGCAAACTGGTTCAACTAACAGTGACGTATGGATGGCATCACAGGAACGATTCATTGAATACGTGGATTCTGTTTCCATACTCGGTGAGGGTTTAAATAATTTCGCCAAACAACCAGTAGAGAATCCGTATTACGATACAGCCTATAATAGTTCCAGTCTCGTGATATCATCCGACGGAAGCAACAACCTCACTGTTTTCACTTTTCCCGATTTTACGGCTAATGCGTCACTCTTTGAAGATGATGGAAATATGTATATCAGTATTCCGGACTTTAACGATACACTAGCGTATATACGTCGGCCGGGAGATTCACTTGTTCTTTCCAAAAAAAGAGGGAAAACCTATTCTGAGACTTATTTCCATCCTACCCAGCCTACCGAGGGAGTGCCGGATCCTGCATCGTTGGCTGGCACACACTGGCATTTGGAAGGGGGCAACGTCACGGAAATCTCCTTTGTTTCTGCGGATTCCTGCCTCATCAGGGTCAGGGGCAGGGATATTTCAGCTGTTGGAAAAGGCCCGTGGAATATACAGCAAATTAATGACCGGTATTTTATTTCTTTCTATTCTCTTTCCGAATCCCTGCCGGAACCTGTATTCGGTGTACATCTCCTGGAATCAGTCTCACCTGACCAAATGAAAAGCCGGATTTACCAGCCAGTCTATTTACAACCGGATCAAAGAAGTTCAAGAGCCGGCATTCGTTGGAGCAAGGAGCAGCACGATGAATCCTCGGTTAACGACCGACAGCTGCTCATTGGCGAATGGTCGAGTTCAGACAACCCTTTCCGAAATAGTGCGGCAGCGGACTCAGTATTCAAGACCACGCTGACGATCCAGTTTTTAAATAATGGCACATTTGTTCAACAATTGAGCGGATCAACGCATCCTGTAGAAGAAGCACAGATGCTGTACGAGAAAAATGGTCAATGGAAATGGGGAGCAGACGGACATTATATCGAATTGATTTTTGAATCCGGTGTCAGCAGATTCGTTTCTATTGACGAATTATCCTCCGACAAACTAACAGTCGCAGCGAATTTCACCGGCATATTCGATAATCGTGCTGCTGTGATCAACAGCTTTCATTTCACAAAACTCTGAGCTTATGAATCTGGAGATAAAGACAAAACATCCTCAATTTAATGTGTATCTGAATTTCTTCGGACTGTTTATTATTCCATTTGTTTTCGTTGGTCTGCTGATCGCCATTTTCTCAGATGACCTTCCCATTTCCTATTACTACATCTTTTTTATGCTTCCACTTGTGCTGGCTGTTGCGCTAACCTTTAGCTCGCGGCCTTTTACGCTTCGCATCGATTCGGTGGTGGCTATGGATAAACTTGAGGATTATGTTATGGAGTATCTCGTTTCAGAAAATCTCATGACAGTAGATGAAGATGTCGCCGGCATAAGGATGCAATCTACCCGTAAGATATACCAAATGCTCAACGACTGGTTCGGCACAGAAATCGTGAAGATCATCAGAACACCCCTATATATGGAGGTCACCGGACACAGGCGATATGTTGAAGGCCTGGAAGCTAAACTTCGTTATGGGCGAAAAAATTAATCTACCGGAATGCGGGAACCAATCCGCAACAAGTTAAATGAAATCACTTTTAATTGAGGTAATCAACCACTTCCGTTCCACCTTTCGGTGGTCTGTAATGGTGATGATATTCATGGTCATGACGGCCTTTATTTACTTCAATTACCGTTTGGATTTCGAGGATGGCATGGTTGATACCCTGCCTTTCAATTACCGGGTTCCGGCGATGTTTTTGTTTCACCTGGTGCCCTATCTCTTAACGGTCCTCATCATTGCTCCTTTTATTGAAAACAAATCATGGTACAAAACAAAGGGCTTCTGGCTCCGTATTTTCATCGGGTTCGGGCTACTTGCACTCGACAGATCCATTCAGTTTCGTGAGTTGCTTTCAAGCTATATAGACATTGCCGACTGGTCATTCTTATACAGCTTTTCCAAGCGCATTCTGAGTCTGATTACCCTGGTATTTCCGCTATACATTATCTCCTTATTCTTTGAAAAATCAATCCCCGGGCGCGGGTACGGTTTGATAGTCAAGAGATTTGACGTTCGCCCCTACCTCATTCTTCTTTCTCTTGCCGGAATAGGAATAGTTATCGGCGGATTTTTCCGAGATATCCAGGATTACTACCCCCGTTATCTTGAACTGGGCGGAACAGCTTTCGCCAGGCGCCATGAAATTCCTGATTGGCTAAATGTGTTGGTCTATGAGCTGGCCTACGGAACCGATTTTATCTCCGTAGAGATGTTCTTCCGAGGATTTCTTATTTACGGCTTTGTCCGTTACTTCGGTCCGTACGTCGTATTTCCCATGATTGCCACCTATTGCTTTCTTCATTTTGGGAAACCCATGACTGAAGCCATCAGCTCCCTTTTTGGCGGGTACATTTTAGGAGTGATCTCCCTAAAAAGTAAGACTATCTGGGGTGGCGTCCTCATCCACGTCGGTATCGCATGGCTCATGGAATTTATTGGATATCTGTTCAGAACCATCTAACTTATCCTTTTACCGCGGAAGACTGAACAACTATAATTCAATGTATTTCTCTTCGCCACAATTAGATACCCGTCCATATTTCGCAACCTTGCACGACAATCTGATTCGATTACTTGAAGATCTGGCAGGTGATGAATGGCAAACCCCAACCGTTGCCTCAAAATGGAGGGTCAAAGACGTAGTTGCGCACTTACTTGATGGAGACATTCGCACACTCTCCGTACAGCGTGACCTGCACTTCGGCGAAAAACCGCCCGAATCAAATGATTTTGGCACGGTCGTGCAATGGCTGAACGAACTGAATGCCAGTTGGGTCCATGCCGCCAAAAGAATGAGTCCAGAGGTGCTTATCATGCTCCATAAAACAACCGGACCAGTGGTAACGGAGTATTATGAGTCATTGGATCCAATGGCCGAGGCCATATTTTCTGTTCAATGGGCCGGAGAGGAAAAAAGTCTGAACTGGATGCACCTGTCCAGGGAATATTCTGAAAAATGGCATCATCAGCAACAAATCGCAGATGCAACCGGGCGCAGAGGTGTGCTGACTCCTGAGTTATACAGGCCGCTGATTATGACTTTCATGCTCGGGATTCCCCATACACTCAGGGATACTTCTTTGAAATCAGGGGATACGATTATCCTGCAAACTACCGGGGCAGTTGAGGAAGCATGGATTTTACAATATCAGGATTCCAGTTGGCAATTCTCCAGTACGGCTGGCAGGATCCGAACAGAAGTGAGATTACCTTCAAATGCAGCATGGAAACTATTCAGCAAATCATTACGTCCTGCACATCTTAATGATAATCTGGTAATAACAGGCGAGAAAAATATCGGTGAAAAGATCATTAATATGATCAGCGTAATGGCATGATGAAGCTGGCAGATTTGCCAATTGTTGATTATATTATGCAAACTAATCTCTCCAATTATGAATTTCGTAATCCTGATCCTCACACTCGCCGGCTTGAATCTTATGAATAATGCGGAGCCACTACTGGTTGATACCGAAGCTCTGAATGGCGCCTGGGAAGCTAATTATGTCGATGACAATGGCAAGGCTATCCGGATTGTGGCTATTGTTTCCGACGGATATTATACTTCAACGGCTTTTGGCGCCGACGACGGTTCATTCGAAAATACAAATGGCGGTCTTATTGAATTGTCTGGAAATGCATTCAAGATGACCTATGAGTTTAATCTGGCGGAAAAAGAAAAGGTTGGTACATCAGAAACGTTAACGGCTCACCTCAATGATGATGTTCTGACCTTCGAAGGATACGAAGACATGGAATGGAACCGAATCGATGATGGCAATCCGGGCGAACTATACGGCGCCTGGCTGATTACAGGACGAGAGCGCAACGGGGAGATTTCACGGAGCACTCCCGGTGCCCGAAAGACCATGAAGATTCTTTCCGGCACAAGATTTCAATGGATCGCATATAATACAGATACCGGAGAATTTTTTGGCACAGGAGGAGGCACCTACACCACAGAAAACGGGAAATACACCGAAAATATTGAATTCTTCTCCCGGGATAATTCAAGAGTAGGCCGATCACTTCGGTTCGAATATGAAATCAAAGATGGAGAATGGCACCACAGCGGACTAAGCAGTAAGGGTGAACCGATTTATGAAATATGGACGAGCAGGGCTGACCTGGATTAAAGTGAATTTCCGTATCAGCATATAGGTTTTTAGCCATGCCTGGAAACACGGTCCACCCCAAACCCCTTTATTTGGGGGTAAAATAAATGGGTTGGCGGACATCTCACAGTGGTTGGCTTTTTTACCGCTCATTTTGATGAGCGGACTCAACTGAACCGACCCGGAATCCTATCTTTGCTCCATGTCAACTAACCGTCAACAGCAAGCAAGAGTTCTTCGGACCTTCAGAAAGGTACACCGTTGGACCGGTGCTGCTTTATTTATCCTCTTTTTCCTGATATCGATTTCCGGACTATTGCTGGGCTGGAAAAAGAACAGCGGAGGTTATATTCTGGCCGATACGGAGAAAGGCTCGTCTACCGACCTGAGCAAATGGGTTTCATTTGATTCTTTGGAAACACAGGCTGTCTTTTATTTACATCAGGAAGTGGACTCAACTCTATCTGGTGAAATTGACCGGTTTGATGTACGGCCAGACAAAGGAACAGTGAAAATCCGATTTAAGGATCACTACTGGGGAGTGCAGCTTGATGGGGCCACAGGAAAATTATTGACGGTTGAAAGACGAAGATCAGATTTTATCGAAAGCCTGCATGATGGATCGGTTATTGATAACCTTGAAATTATTCCCGGCGGATATTTCAAACTATTTTACACTTCACTTACAGGGCTCGCGCTGCTCACATTTACGGTCACAGGCTTCTGGCTTTGGTATGGCCCCAAACGCATGCGCCGTCTCAATCATTGAGCCGGAAGAAAGAGTATGACCCGACCGTCTGCTTCCAGGTCATCGACATGTACTGCTGCTTTAAGCGACTCCGGTAACCCATGAATATGTATAAAACGGGTATGATGCGTAAAGATTCCTTTATGATGTTTTGAGTAAAATCCCAGCATTCTTGCCGCTTCATTGTTCAGTGCTCCATTCAAACCGGATGATTTATGCTTCTCATGTGTATGTACAGGATCATTTTCAGGCCAGTCAATGATATGCCAGTTTACAGATTCAAACCTTCCCTCCAGCAAGAAAGGAAACGGCTTTGTAGTATCGATTCCCATCCCGGAGGCGGATCTTTCCACGAATGATTCAAGATCGTCCAGGGTTTCAATGGAATCGGTGAGTGGGACTGCTTTCCATTCTCGTACGGTTGTGTAAACCAGCAGGGTGACGCCCCCGGCATAAGAAGGATCGGTTCGGATACTACCATTGGCGACGTAACTCCTGGTAATTTCTCCAGCCATCACAATAAATTCGCCTTTCAATCCGTCGACTGCCCCAAGTCCGAACAAGTCCTCACCCCCGCTTACCGAATCCAGCTGTGCTGCAACACCGGTAAATCCTTCCTGCATGGTCTTTCGCAAAGCACCGGCATAATATACTTTACCATTCCAGTTCTGTGCCATAACAGGTTGCAGAAGACCAACGATGAGAAACAACAAGCAAAACCTCATTACTTAATTTTTTGAAGTGGAGTTAAAAATTTTGATGGCTTCCCGGTCACCTGGTAAAAATAGGCATTCTGGTTTTTAACCAAAACCAATCTGTTACGTGGCATGCGTTCCTCATCAACAAAGAGCCCGATAGAAAGAGTGGCTTTTGAAAAACTGTCTTGTACAATTCTTATCCTTTGTCGTTTTTCGAATCCGTAGGTCATCACCTCAAATTTTTTGATTCGCTTAACAGGAATACGCACAACATTTGATTCCCCGATGACCAGTTGGTTCCGAATTTTAGGCGCCCAGGCGCAATGCTGTATTATGTTGTCCCTCACCAGATTGTAGGGCTTTCCATTGATATAGATAGTGATGATTTGAAAATTTTGTTCCCCCGAAGAAACTGCTTCATTCTCCCGATACAGTGTTACAGAATAATCCAAATACAATTCAAGCGTGTCGGATTTCGTCGAATCAAGGACACGCAGCGCTACCTCCGGGATTCGTGGTTCGAATTGCGGGTTCAGACGAATTCCTGCATCAGTTTCAATCCAGTTCCCCTCACTCTGGTAAACTTCACCTGATACCGGAAATATGGGATCCACTGTCTCAAGATGAAAAATTCCGTTAGAGAATATTTTCAGCGTGGTAATCTGATCTGAATAAGTCCGTACCTCCTGACCATAACCAGCACTGATCAAAAATATCACGGAGAACAGACAAAAGACTTTCTTCATTGAACCTTTTTATATCGCATTTATGGAAATATACGTACGGAATGCAAATTCGTTTGTGGGGCCAACTATTTACAGCATGTTTTGTTCTACTCATAAGTCAAATACCCGGGAAAAGATCCGGCTCAATACATGAAAGAATTTACCCTCATTACAGGCGCATCATCAGGAATCGGACTTGAGATCGCCAGGTACATGGCTTCAAAAAACCATGATGTCATTCTTGTTGCCAGAAGAAGGACGAATCTTGAAAAGCTTCAGAAAGAAATAAAAGACCGATATCAAACCGACGTTAAAGTTTATGATCGCGATCTTTCTAACCCGGCGGTTGCTGTAGAATTGTTCAACGAAATCCGAAACGAGGGAATTAACGTCTCCATGCTTGTTAATAATGCGGGTTTCGGGGATTACGGGGAGTTCAAAGATTTGCCGATGGACCGCTCGCTTGATATGATCTCTGTAAACATTTCATCACTGGTGGCACTCTCAAGGCTTTTTCTTGAAGATGCCGTTACATTAAATCGGGGAAGAATCCTGAACGTTGCATCAATACTGTCCTTTTTCCCTTTCCCGAATTATGCAGTCTATGCGGCAACGAAGGCGTTTGTGCTTTCATTTTCAGAATCTTTACGGGCCGAATTATCTGAAACCGGCATCTCTGTTTCGGCACTATGTCCGGGACCTACTGATACTGAATTTACAACAGAAGAAATGCTTAAATCCAATTCTTACAAGGGCTTTAAGCAGATGGATGCCGCCGAGGTAGCCAGGCAGGGGGTAGATGGTATGATGAAGGGAAAAGACATTATAATTCCCGGATTAATGAACAAAATCATCACCCAGACTCCCAGGTTTACACCTCGCAGCATTACCCGCAGGGTTAATAAGTATATGTCCGGTCAGAAGAAATAGTAAATTAAAAATCACTCCAAAAGCGTATATTGAGGGGTAACTTAACAGATATGCGAATTACCCTCCTATTCCTGCTGATCCCGGTTCTTTCCTTAAGTCAGCCTACTTCTGAAATGCTGCGTAATATGGCTGCTGATTATACAGTACGTTCCTTTCCCGAACTTAAGGAAGTACTTAGCTTGCCAAATGACGCATTATACCCGGAGCAAATTGAAAAAAATGTGCTATGGGCAGAGGCTGCTTTTAAAAAACGCGGCTTTGAAACCCGTCGTCTCACAACTCCCGCTGCGCCACTATTGCTGGCTTCCAAAATCGTGCCCGGTGCGGGAGAGACGGTGCTATTCTATTTCCACCTGGATGGTCAGCCGGTAGATTCATCAAAATGGGATCAGAAAAGCCCCTATTTACCGGTTTTGAAAAAACCTGTGAATCAAGATACCTGGACAGACCTGCCCTGGGATGACATTGACAAATACGAGGACGACTGGCGTATATTCGGCCGATCATCATCGGATGACAAAAGTCCCGCAGTGATGCTGTTAACCGCCCTGGATGCGCTCAATGATGCCGGGATAAATCCACAATACAACATAAAAGTAATCATGGATTTTGAGGAAGAGGCCGGATCTCCCAACCTGGAGGCTGCTGTTAAAAGCAATGTCGGTTTACTCAGTTCGAACAGACTGGTAATCCTTGACGGTCCCCGTCATTCCAGCAATCAGCCAAGTCTGAGCTTCGGCGCGCGGGGCATCGCTACTGTTACAATAACGACGTACGGACCGGCGAAACCGCAACACAGCGGACACTACGGCAACTATGCACCGAATCCGGCGTTCGGACTGGCTAAAATCCTTGCATCCATGAAGGATGATGATGGCCGGGTGACACTGCCGGGCTATTATGATGGAGTTGTTATTGACACAGAAACGGAGAAAATCCTTCGTTCAGTTCCAGATGATGAGGCTACTGTCATGAATCAGCTGGCACTCGGCCGCACCGACAAAGTGGGTTCTTACTACCAGGAATCCATTCAGTATCCATCACTGAATATTCGCGGAATGCAATCCGGATGGATTAATGAGGAAGTCCGCACCATCGTTCCGGCCTGGGCCCGTGCAGAAATTGATATCCGCCTGGTACCTGAATCGGATCCTGAAAAGCTGGTGCGTTTGGTAAAGGAACATATAGAAGAACTTGGATATTATATTGTGGACCATGATCCCACGAAGGAAGAACGTATTCAGCATAAAAAAGTAGCCAGGTTCAACTATGAAATATCGTACCAGGCATTCAGGACGGACCCAAATAGCGAAACAGGTATATGGCTGCGCAGCGCAATGCAGCGGGCCTTTGAGGATGAACCAGTAATTATCCGCATGTCTGGCGGTTCCGTTCCCATTGCTCCATTCATTAATGCGCTAAATGTTCCAGCGGTACTTGTTCCCACCGTGAATCCTGATAATAATCAGCATAGTCCGAATGAAAATCTACGCCTTGGAAATTACCGGGAAGGCATTCAGACCATGCTGGCCATTTTAACAGAACCCCTTACAAAAATTACCAAAGAATGAAAAAAAGTTTGTTCCTGCTGGCAATTCTGGCCTGCACTTTTGAAAGTTTTGCCCAATGGACCAATCACTATCCGAAAGTTGATGGATTCGGTCACCATGTATACCTGGAAGGATTTGAACTGCCCGTCTTAAATTCAGGACCTAATTATCCGGCCATCTCACCTGATGGATCAACCATTGCCTTTTCAGCAAAAGGCTGGCTTTGGCTGATGGATACAAAATCGAAAATCGCAAAGCGCATTACTTCCTCAGGAGGAATGGATTCGCGTCCTCAATGGTCCGCCGACGGCAAATTCATTGTGTTTATCCGTGACAGCGGCGACGATACCGGAATCTATAAAATCAATTCCGAAACGCTCAGTGAAACCATGGTCATCGACGAGGCTGTGCTGGAACTGGATCCAAGCTTTTCTGTATCGGGAGATATTCTTTTCACTTCGGCAAAGAACGGACCGTTAAATATCTGGAAACATTCGGAAACCGGAGGGACGCAGCCAATAACCAGGGATCGGGGTGTTCAGCGTAAAGCATATGCATTAAGCGACGGGTCGGTTGTTTACCTTGCCAAAGGCGGATCCAACAGAATTGTCAGGCAAATGAATAATGGCGAAATATCGATTCTCGCAGAGGACTGGATCACATCACAGACGGATCTTGCCGTTTCTCCTGATGAACGTTATATCGCCTATACATGGCCGCAGGATGATGACTACGAGTTACGGCTCATGGATATCAATATACCCTCGTCCAATATTCTGCTCACCAAAAGCGATGGACTGCCCATGGCGCCTGCTTTCAGTCCGGACGGACAATGGATATATTATTCTGAAACAAACTCACAGGAAAGAACCGAGCTGAAAAGGATTTCGCTCAATGGCGGAAAGCCCGAATTATATATGCCGTCGAAATGGGACTGGAATACCCCGACCGGGAAGATCACATTGAAAACTTCTGTAGATGGAAATCCTGCCCCGGTGAGAATGAGTGTGACAGATTCCAACGGACATCCCATTATCCCTGAGGAAGGAGCCGTACGGTTCGACGGACAAAACGGAATGGTATTCTTCTATGCTGATAAGGAAATAACCCTTGAAATGCCCGCTGGTGACGGATCTGTAACGATTGTTCAGGGTTTTGAAACTACAGCAAAAACAGAATCTTTCACTACGAAGGCAGGAGAAAACTCAACGGTTGCCATGGATCTGAATCGTATCTGGAGTGCAGTAGCCAACGGATGGTATTCCGGTGATAATCACTTCCACCTGAACTATGGAGGCACTTATCAGCTTGACACGGAAGACCTGGTACTCCCGATGAAAGGCGAGCAGCTCGATGTTGGCTTCCCTTTACTTGCAAACCTTCACAACAGGTTCCTTGAACAGGACCTCTGGGGACAGGAATACACAAAAGGACCCATGATCTTTTATGGTCAGGAAGTACGATCCCATTTCCTGGGCCACCTCGGTCTTATCGGAACAAGTGAGCTGTTCTGGCCATGGATCTGGGGACCAGGCTACCAGGTTTATGGCACTGATGACCGGCTGAATTCAGAAGTCCTTCATTTCGCACAAGATAAGGGCGGACTGGCAGGATATGTTCATCCTGTAGCAGATAAAGACCCATTTACTGAAGAGGGCATGACAGGAATTCCCGTAAGTCTCGTGGCGGACGGTGTTCTCGGCGAGGCCGACTGGCTGGAGGTGGCGTGTCTCTGGACTGATGAGATCGGAACCGGTACTTTGTGGCATCAATTTTTAAATCTTGGAATACCCATGGCAGCCTCGGCTGGCAGCGATGTAATGACCGATTATTATCATACGATGGCTGTCGGCGCAACCCGCGTTTACGTACGCCCAGATGGAATTTTGTCAAAGGAGTACTATCTCAAAGCTCTGAAGGAAGGCCGAAGCTTTGTGAGTAATGGTCCGATGATTGAATTTGAGGTAAATGGCATGAGGCCTGGTGATGTTCTTGGCTCTGGGGGGAATAAGGTCTCCTGGACACTCGATATTCATTCACCCGTACCCTGTGAAAAGGTAGAGATCCTGGTAAACGGTGAAGTGGTAGTATCAAAAAAGGGATTTGTCGAGGCTGGATCACATTCATACAAAGGCAAAATCTCAGTCCCGGAAAACGGTTGGATCAGCGCACGGGTTTATGGCGGTACGACAGTATGGCCCGTTATGGATAGTTATCCTTTTGCTGAATCGAGTCCGGTCTGGATTTCTTCGCCTGGCACAGCAGACCCGGAGGCTGCAAGGGCAGCAGCGGTTAAATTACTGGACGCACTAAATGCGGCCGAGGTCATGCTCAAAAACCGCTATGGAGATAATCCTGTGGAGAATAATTTAAAACAATTCGGCAAGGCCCGGGAAAAACTTAATACATTGATAGAGGCTAAATAGAGGATTATTTAGAAGGACGGTACCATATAGGCGAACCCCAGGCACGTTCCTGTATCTGTTCGGGAAGATTTTCCGGATAAGTCACGCCTTCTCTTATTTCATCCCAACGAGTCCAGCGTGCGGTAGGCAACTGAATTACCCGTAAATAATAAAAAGCGGGTACATTCGGATCAAAATCAGGATCCGTCCAGACCGTCAGAAACTCCACCGAACCTTTTTCCGTATTAAAAGCGCCGGTTTCCTTATCAACCGGCGCTTCGATTGGAATAACCGATCCATCGGAACCCATCCTGCCGTCAGAAACAGCTACATTGAATATTTTTTCCTTCACCTCACCGTCTTCAACCCAACCTTTGATGATCTGTAACCTATCGAGGTTCGGTCCCATAGGATCCTTAATAGCCCAAACCACGAATTTTGGAGATTCTCCGGTAGAACCCGGCAGATCAGAACCCATTGCAACGCCTTTCGTCATTCCAGACGATACCATATCGGCATAACTGGCATAGCTGTCATCCAACGAATATCCGGCAAACATACGCACCTGGATCCGCGGGCCGCTGGTAGCAAAAGTTTCCCGGGCCTTCATAGCATCCCAGATATCCTCGCGCGTATTGGCCTCAGCCCAAACACCCATAAGTGACCCGGGATTAATGTCATAGGCATTAGCCCATCCATCAATTATGCTGGTTACGCGTGTTTCCGCTGTTTTATCAGCTAACCCATGACTGCCAACCAGGTAATTGTCTTCCTCGACATTACTTGGAGTGCCGTTATGATTGTCGGTACCTCCCGCAAATCCGTATTTAAATGGGTTGACTCCAAGTGACTGCTCCTTCCGAAGTCCTTCCTTCAGCCCGGAGCGCACGAAGTTTCTTTCTTCAAAGGTACGCCCACTGAAATTCTGAATGCTTTCTGCATTTTCGAAGTTTGCAAACTCATCATTTGTCCAAAATTTCGGATAAACCTCTGAGTTACCCTTTATTTGCATGATCTCAATCAACGGTTCCATCCGCTGCCTTATGCTGGCATATTCGGAAGACAGGGGATTCCCGTCCAGGTCATTCTCCGGGAACATCATTCCCTTACTTCCGTTTGAATTATGAGGAATGGCCAATAGCCTTGAACCTTTTTGCTCCATTTCCATCATCCATTTCCATAGATCCCTCGGGTCTGAACTGTTAATAGCTGAGAAAGGGTAATCGGGGACAACATTATCCCTGAATATCACATTTCGATGCAGATTTCCCCCCTGGGGTGCTGCCGACCATTCAAAAGCATGAAATGTAGTGAACTTACCTGGTTTATACTGCGCTTCCGTTGCTTCAATGTTATTTTTCCAGCCTGCCATGGTAGATTCAATTCCCTGGTAAAATTCCGGATGTCCTCCACCCGTCCTCATCGCCGTAACTACATACTTTGTAAATAATTCCAAGGCCTGATCATAATCATCCCTGGCATTTCGCATGGCTTCAGCAACCGGATCATCATACCCAGGAGCTCCCTCCGTCGTCAAGGTGTAGGTCTCACCCAGAAATTCGGCATGATCTGAAATCGCACAAAAATCAAGAGGCCTTTTCAGTTTCAATTTTCCACCATTAACCTCCACCTCCTTGCCCTGTGCAAATAAGTAGGCATCTTCGGTACTCAGACGGTTGCCGCCGATAAAGGCATCCATGGAGTACATGGTATGAACGTGCGTTTCTCCGAAATAGGCATTCTTCATAGGATTGCGGGGGATTTCAGTCTCTTCAGTCACTGAAAGATCTTCCGGTGAGGATACCTGTTCGTTTGATTGTTTCTGACATCCACACAGAGCAAACAAAGAGAGTATAAGAAGTAATCGGGGATATTTCATGGCAGCAAAGTATTAGTAATACATTATAAATTAGGAAGTAAATCCCACAGCAAACAAATGTATATTGTATCAGCATATAATATTAAACATCAATCTCAACAGAAGATCACCAATGCATCTACTTTTCCGAATACTTGTTCTCCTGATAATTGCGAATACCTTCGGTTGTCGCAAGGCAGATTCCCCGGCCATTTTCCATCATGAATTTAGCACGGAAAATCAGCCATGGACCCATTTAAACTTTGATGGGCATCCGGATCAATTCAGTTTTGCGGTGATTTCCGACCTGTATGGCGGGGAACGGCCCGGCATCTTTGATGTAGCCATAGAACAGGTTAATCTGTTGCATCCGGAATTGATTCTAACAGTTGGAGATCTGATCGATGGCGGCACAGAAGACACGGTTCAACTGATTCGGGAATGGGATCGGTTCGATGAGCGTGCAGAGAAGTTCACCGCCCCGCTTTTCTATACGGGGGGAAATCATGATCTCACGAATGTAACGATGCGCAACTTCTGGGAAGAGCGCTACGGGGCCCGCTACTATCATTTTGTTTACAAGAACGTCTTATTCCTGGTATTGGACAGCGAGGATTTTAATCCGGAACGCATGCAGGACATTCACCTGGCCAGACTCAGGTCCATCGAAGTACTGGAGAGTGACACCCCCGAACAGGTAGTGAATACAGAATACTGGAATATGGATGAGCGTCTGACAGGAGAAATCCGATCCGCCCAGGCTGAATATTTCAGCGAAGTACTGGCTCGATACCCGGATGTTCGATGGACATTTTTATTCATGCACAAACCTGTATGGTCGCGCGAAAACGCCGAAGGCTGGAAAACGATAGAAAACAAGTTACAAAGCAGGCCATATACGGTCATAAACGGTCATTTTCATTCCTATGCGCATACCACCAAAAATAACCGGGATCATATCATACTCGGAACGACCAGTGGAGCCCAAAGCGCCGATGATCCTTCAGCCTTCGATCATATCATGTACATTACCGTAACAGAGAACGGACCGGATATTCTGAATCTTCGCCTCGACGGAATACTGGATAAAACCGGACATATCCCGGTGGGAGGTGATTCATTGTGCTTTCAGGCAAGCAGATGTTTCTAAGGTTCCTGATCCATATCCTCCAGAATCTCACTGATCGGACGGCCATTCAACACAATATCTTCGAGTACAGCCTCACCATTCAGGATACGAACTAAAGCAAATGGTTTTTGATCATTGCCATCACGAAGCGCTTCCTGCAAAATCTTTTCCGCAGGCAGGGCTTTCTTTTCAGAAATGTAATAGCGGTCGAAAGGAAACTTGACAAACACACGTGTCTGTGAATCATTTCCTGACGATAAATAATCGATCGTTAACTTCAGATATTCGGAATCCGGCTCGTCCATTTGAAGATCGGAAATGTAACTGAACCCATTTTCGTCCTCACCCAGGATACCATAGGCATCGTCCATTTCCTCAAACATCACTGAATCACTCATCAGGACCTGATCATTAACAAAGCCAAGTATCAGGTATTGACCCCTGAAGGGATCGGATGGATCGATGGGTTCGATCAGGAATTTATGCACTTCACCTTCCCGAAGGACCCTGTCATGCTGTATGATCATTCCTCCGGTAGCATACAGCTGGGCAATTGCCAGCAGAATAAATAGTCCGATATAAATTCTATTGGCCGACATGCTTCCTCCTCTTTATTGTAAAATAATTGGCTGCAAAAAACCCGGCCCCTACCAGGACAAAAAGGATTCCGCGCACCACGAAGCTTAAATCGGTGTCAAAGAATCTGCATGTGATCAGTAATGCGATGATCAGCATACCAAAATTTAAAATTACCAGGTGGTCACGCATTGCCCCTTCGCGTATCTTCAGAATTCCAACCGCCAGGACCAGGAGATTTATCAGAACAGCCGGATAGTTCCAGTAAAATGAACTAACAAATACCAGAAGAGAAGCACCATACACCCATATGGGTATAGCCGCTCTGTCGGGGATTCCATCCTTCCGTACCTTCACATAGAGTATTACAAACAGGCCTGCAATGAACAGGAACACAAGAAATTCCGGTGATAACAGAAACAAATCCAAATTCCATTCATTGAACCTCATTTCGCGCCATGCCCCGTCAAAACTCAAAATAATAAGAACGATAACCGTACCGACGGATCCCACGATTCGCATTCCATTAAATTCATGAATGCCTTTATGATGTTGCAGCCAGTACCCGAAAGACTGGAACAATCCCATCAGCAGTAGATAATTCATATAGAGCAGACCACCATTTCCACTTTCAAAAACCCAAAGTGACAGCGTAATAGAGAGAGCAATGAACCAGTGATGAAAATGAGTGAAATTAGAACCCGGGGTTCTTTGGATCAGAGAGCGGTAAAAGGGCAAAATAAATGCAAGAAACAGCCAGTAGAAATAACTCTTTTCAGAAAAACCCGGTCCGTCACTTTGAAAAGCAAATGCGGTTATGCCAATCAGCGACAATAACGAGGTTGCAGAAGACCTTAATAAATAAATCTGGGGAAGTACAAGCATCATCCAGACCATCAGGTAATTCGTCAGATTTCCTGGAATATTGTAGATCTGGCTAATGAGTGAAATACTTCCTCCAACGGCAAAAAATAGTACTACACAACTTGTTTCCCTCCATGCAACACTTGCATTTCTTTTGAAAAGCGTATAAAAACAAAGTGCCTGCCCGATTATAAGAGGAAGAAATGCAAAACTTGTTTTAACCCCCCGGCTAAACTGATCCCAGTTATGCGCAATGATCAGGATAATCCCAAGTCCTACCAACAAGCCGCCGAATATTCCGAATATGATGAAAAGCCGGTTTTGGGAATTCGCAGTTGTCTTTGAATCATAATAGCGCCTGATCCGCTCTGCGGCATCCTCATTGATAACCCCGTTATCTACCAGGTCTCTTATGTCCTTTTTAATACCCATATTTCAAAGACTGAAAGTCAACTAACCTATTCCCCGCGCCATCAGCGCCGCCAGTAAAGGTAAGGTAAGCACCAGTATTACTTCCAGCAAAATAAAGTGCCTGATTTTCCTGTATTCCTTGTCAGGCAATTTAATCCCCTCCTCAGGCTTATCAAGCTTACGCCACCTCAGGAAGGCGACCGTCGGATAGATAGATAATAACCCAACGACGATGAAAAGACTCAGTTTTGTGAGAAATACTGCGTTTCCAAAATAGTATTCCGAACCTTTTCCGTAGTAATAAACCCGTACAAACCCGGTGAGTAAAACCAGCAGCGCCGCTATTCCATACAACGTGTCGGCACGCTGCAAAATTTTCATTTCCCGCAGGCCCATTTCCTTTGTGAAAACAAATGCCTCTACCACCAGGGATGAGATCACCAGTAAAATTGAAAGGTAGTGGGCATACGCAAGAAGTGCAGATACTATCATGGACTTCAATATACGATTCTATTGGATTTTGTACACCTGAAAAATTTTTTCATCCCTGATCCTGTATATCACGATCTCTTCCCGTTCTTCACCGTTATACAGGCTGGTAATCCGCTGCTGGTCGATCACCGTATTATCCATGACAGTTCTTTTAATTACTTCAACGGACTGTTGTTCACACAAATCCAGCTTACGCGCACTGTATTGCAGAAGATTTTCTTTGCCCTTCAATATCAGCTGATCCGGAAACACATAGAGTTCTACCTCGTCATGATACGGCTGAATAAAATTATTAAGGTCTCCGTTGTTGTAACCCTCGTTCTGGGTCTGAACCAATTGTTCCGGGATTGATTTTCCCAGGCTGTTTCCTGAAAGATCCAGCGGCAAATCCAGCATGTCGATCCGGTAAAGCAGCTCTTCAAATTTCTTATCAGGGACCTCTGCTTTTTTACTCTGCCCATTGGCAAGCGCAGCGGTCAAACTGAATAGCACTATGATCAGACAAGTTTTCAACCTTTGATTTAATGTTTAAGATAAATTATCGTTTATCTGCTTATCTCCAACAATAAAACTGTCAAACGGAAACTTTTATTGTTAAATGGACGACGGTTACGCCTTATTTATTCTGATCCTTATTCCCGGCGTATTTTTTATTTTGGGCACCCTTGCCTTAATTTCGTATTCTTATGAACGAATGGCAGGAAAGGGACAAGAATTCAGTTTGGCACCCGTTCACCCCGTTAATGGGTGTTGCGGAACCTCTGATGATCACCAGGGCTGAAGGACCGTATTTATTTACGAATGACGGGCGCAGGATCCTGGATGCGATCTCTTCCTGGTGGGTAAACCTCCACGGACATTCACATCCTCATATTCAGCAAGCCATTGCGCGACAGGCCGGTGAGCTTGAGCATGTGATTTTCGCAGGCTTCACACATAAACCAGCTATTGAGCTGGCAGAATCCCTATTAAAAATCCTTCCTGGTCCGTTTGAGCGAATCTTCTACTCCGACAACGGGAGTACAGCCGTTGAGGTGGCGCTCAAGCTGGCTTTTCAATATTGGGAAAACCGGGGAGAGCCGAGAAGAAGGGTCATTGCACTGGACGGCGCCTATCATGGCGACACATTTGGAGCCATGTCTGTAGGTGAGCGGAGCATCTTCACAAAACCCTTTTTCCCCTACCTGTTTGATGTAGAATTTATCCCATTACCCGACGGGCAGAATGATTCGGAAGTTATTACTCAATTTGAACGCCTGATATCCGACGGTGAGGTAGCGTCTTTCATTTTCGAGCCACTTGTTCAGGGTGCTGCCGGTATGCGGATGTATTCGGCCAAAACACTCGACCGGTTACTTGAGATCGCTAAATCTCATGAAATTATCTGTATCGCAGACGAAGTTATGACCGGTTTCGGCCGTACGGGCCGACTTTTCGCATGCGAATTCCTGGCCCATTCCCCGGACCTGATCTGTTTGTCAAAAGGACTTACCGGTGGGGCACTTCCCCTGGGAGCGACGGCCTGCACCGCCGAAATCATGAGGCCCTATCTTACTGCCGACCTGCGACAGGCATTTCTTCACGGTCACTCCTATACCGCGAATCCTATGGCATGCGCGGCCGCCAATGCCAGTCTGGAATTACTGTTAACGGATGATTGCCTGGAAAATATAAAACGCATTGCCCAGTCTCATTCTGATTTTGTGAGGAAACATGCTGGAAATGATCGGTTGAAGGATATTCGCTCCATGGGAACCATTCTGGCCCTTGAATTTTACACGGATCAGGACAGTTCGTATGTGAGTGAAATGCGAAATAGCCTATACCCTTTCTTCCTGGAGCGAAATATTCTGCTCCGTCCCCTGGGAAATCTGATTTATGTGCTTCCTCCTTATGTCACTTCAGATAAGGACCTTGAGGCTGTTTATACAGCGATTGAGGCGTACTTATCACTCTGAGGATTCCCTGAAGAAATCATCGAGTTTCTTACGAAGCTCTTCCTTACTGTTTCCATACCGCGGGGAATTACCAAGTTTCTCCGGAAAAGTTTCCACATGCAGGGTCTGTGTGGGGAAGGCAAAATTGATTCCCAGTTCATCGGCCAGCCTTACGACAGATAACAGGATTTCATGCCGGCCGCGCAACTCATCTGTCCAGGTGGGTACATCGAAAAATATATAAAACAGAATATCGAGTGACGAAGCCCCCATATCATTGAAATGAATCTGATAGTAGTCTTTCCGGGTTTCAGGATGCTGATCAACCAATTTCTTCAGGCCCTCAACAAATACCTCGATAAGGTCGGGCGGCGTATCATAAGTCACCGAAATTCTTGTCATAAAGCGACGATATTTCCGGAGGCCATGGTTATCAATCGTCTGATTTGTAATGAGGCCATTTGGAATATACATCAGCGAATCCCGAAAAGTCCTGATTCTCGTTGACCGAAAACCAACCTCTTCCACCGTCCCGTCCACGTCACCCGATGTAATCCAGTCACCTACCTGGAAAGGCCGGTCAACAAAGATCATCAGAGATCCGAAGAAATTCTTAATCGTATCCTGGGCTGCCAGCGCAAATGCCAGACCACCAATGGATATACCCGCCAGCAATCCGGTAATATCAAATTCGAGGTTATCCAGAATAAAGATACCGCCAACAATCACAACGAAGGTCTTCAGCACCTTCCTCAGCAGCGGAACCAGCTGGTCGTCCAGGGTACTTTCAGTCCTTTCCGCCAGCCGCGAAAAATACATACTGATGACATCCACAAGCCGGTAGAAAAACACAATGGCGAAAATTGGCCATACTGCACGCAGGATAAGAATTACGTATTTATTAAGGATGATGGGCAGCTGTAAAACCGGAACAAACAGGATCAGCAGCGGGAAAATAACCAGAAAGCTGATGGGTTTCGCAATGGGCATCACCACATTGTGAGCCAGTTCCTTGTACCCAAAGCGGACCAATACCTGGTAGATTAGTCGTTCAAACAGAAATGAAAAGACAAGATGAAGAATAAATGCAGAGATGATTAAAAGGAGTATTCCGACCAGCTGCCAGATATGAAGACCCAGGAAAGACCGGGTACCAATCTTTGGCAGAACATTCAGCAGGCGATCGATGCCGAACGGAAATACTTCCTTATGCCAGGAGGTTATCTTACGAACTGATTTCTCACTATAATACCATTTATCTCCCGATTTCTCCAGGTAAAGATCCGGGTATTTATCGGTAAGATAGTAGCGATATTTACTCGAAGCGGAATCATAATAATCCTGATTACGCGGCAATTCGTCCATGTCGATAATGATGCCGCTTCCATCGAGCACTTGCTTAAGCTTAATGGCCAGTTCCTGCCTGTCATCTTGAATTGACGGATGCAGGGTCCTGGCTGCAACTTCAGGAAAGTAATTATCCTCCTGCAGATTGTCCAGATGCGTGTATACCGTAAAATAGGGTGAAGTCAGATTTACCGAGTCCTGCGCCGAGGAAACCACCGGCATGAGAAGAAGAATGCTGACGAACAGATACTTAGAAAGCTTGTACAACGACTTGTTTTCCTGATACATAATATATGGTAAATACCTTATTCAATTCAGAGTATAATAACGCGATCTCCTTTCCGCTGTCCAGGGGTCTGGCACCGAGCATTTTTCCTTCATTTCCATACAGGAAGGTGAAACCCTGGGCTGCATCAGCCACTGCATATACCTGTACATCACTTCCAAAATCATAGTACTGGACATCCAGACCATTTCCTTCCAGGTAGTCTTTCGACATCAGTTCTTCCTGATTTCTGTTGAGCAATACCAGTCGCCTGCGATCATAGCGGGCAATGATATAGGTCTTACCCAACATATCCGGAATCAACTGGAATTCAGTATCTGTTGTCGGCTTATAGAGCTGTTCTGAACGAAGAACCCTGGCAGCAAGATTTACTGTTACCAGCTTGCCATCCTTATCAATCACGGTTAACAGGGTTTCGCTGAAATTGGCGCCGGGCTGAACAAACGGTTTGGTTTCGATTCGCACACCCAGGTCCAGCGGGAATCCGGGGTAATACTCACCCCTGCGGTTCATTACATGAATCTTTCCGCTGCCCTCAATGGCCACCAGGCAATCACGACCGCGTATCCGGAGGTGAAACGGATCTGATGACAGTCTTCCTCCGGTAGTACGGGGTGACCAGCCCTCCAGAACAACTCCCGTCTTGTTATAGAGATACAGGTTGCCGAATTCATCGGCAATGAGCCACCTGTACCGACGGCTATTATCATAATCAACGACAGTAGCATGGCGGGCCTTGTGGGTCAGGCTTACAGGATATCCTTCTACATAATTACCCAACCGGTCGATGATATGAATCGCATTTTCAGTCGTGAAGAAATACTGTAGTTTTCCATTCTGATAAAAATCAACCTGTGTTACATCTGAAGTCAGCCTGCTATTCAGCTGCTTTGACCAGACGATTTCTCCACTGGTTCCAACCAGATGGAAATAATTGGCAGAATCCTGAATAACGGTTTCCAACAGATTATTGGTATGATTCCTTACCACATAGGGCTTGGTAACAATCGGATAGGTGGCCATAGCCCGCATCTTTATGTCAACCTGCGGTTGCCGGACTATCTCAACATTTTTTCCGTCATGCAGCAGCGAAATACTGGTATAGAAGTAATCATCCAGCTTGCTGAACTGAAATGCCATCAAACCAAAATTTTTCAGCATTCCCGCATTATCCCGCGCGAAATTCTCCCATTTGGGGTCACTCTTCGAGAGCAGGTTCTCCCAGGCTTTCCGGTTATTCACGACCATGGTAAGATTGGCTTCCTTCAACAGATCGTCTACAAACTGATTATAAAGCACTGATCTGCCCCAGGTGTTTTCAGACTGGACGGATGAAAGAACCTCCTTTAGAGTTACAAGATCCGGTGCCAGGTAAAGTACGCTATTGTCAAAGGCATAATAGGTTCGGTCAAAACCGGAAAACATCGGCCCGAACAACTGACGGGGAAATTCATCAATCACCAACTCTCTGATTTCAAAGGTATCGTATCGTTCTACATAGGTAGAATCGCCTTCAGCCCGTGCAATGGATTCCCCTAACCGGTTGAGCATGCTCATCACGCCATTGGTATCGCGTGTTTCTGCCATGGCCACAGGTATAAACCCGATAGAACCGGGAACCTCCAGTTTCATGAGGGATACAGAACTTCCAATGCCATTGTAAAAATTCTCAATCTCAAAGTTCAATAACCCGAATTGCTCTGTGCGCTCATCAACAAATGACTTTTCTTCTGTTTCCCAGAAGGTCATAGCTCTGCGATGCCAGGCACTTGCGTCTGAAAATGAAAAGTGCAGAAATATGGCAGTGTTCACCGGAACCCTGAATTTAAAATCTATTTTTACCGGAACCTGGTCAGACAAAGTATGGAGAAACTTGCCATCTTCTCCGCTGTTTGTGAATCCGTTGAAGAACACACGGTTGTTCTCAATCTTAATATCCAAAAATGCATTACGTGCAAAACGGCTGATTTCCCGGGCTTCCATCACATGATCCGGACTGGAAAAGGCAGCCATGAATTCGCCCATGTTATTCACATTTATGTACAGATTGCCATCATCCTGCGCCAGCTTCGGCATCGCAAGCACATTGGCGTTTTCACTGGCAAATCCTTCAACTTCCGGATCGGCAATTCGTCTGATCACATCTTCCACCAGGAATGGAGTATAGCTGGCTATAAGCTTATTATCATGAATGAGGTAGGAAAATACCGACTCCCCTTTTTGCAGTTCATTAATCTGCATTTCCTGATAGGTGCGCGTACGGCGTTTTACCAGGCTGTCCTTCTCATATCTTGACAGAAGGGTAGAGATGATCTGCTGACTTTCAATTTTACTCAGATCAACCAGGAACAATTGGTCAAATGCATTCTTTTTAACCACATGGGTCGTGATCAAAAATGGACTGCCAAGAAGCTGGTCCAGTCCGCCAGCCTGTCCCGATATAGTATCTATCGCCTGAAGCTGTTTATCCAGCTCAGAGATGGCCTTAAGGGAATTGAGTGACGGCCACATAACAGTTTCATGCAAACGTTCCCACGAAGTGGCCGTTCTTGAGGATTCATAAACGGATATTGCATTTGCAGGAACAAGTTGCCAGAGCGATGTTGGTTCCTGCTGATAGTATTTATCATACAGGAGATAGGCAGCCGCAGCAGCCACCAACAGTAAGGTTATTAATAATGCACTTTTCTTCACCCCGATTCCGAATTTTAGCACAAATTAAGCTAAAATGACGGAGGATAAAGAATTTTTGTGATCAGTATTTACAGAAATACAGGAAGCATTCCGGACCTGCGGACTGTCTTGAAGCACCTGTTGACAGACCCCTGCTACGAAACGTCTTCCTGCCTGTATTAGACTCCGTTTTACCCCTAATCGTTGCATTGGCGAGATCGGTACGATAATTGAACCAAACAGCTCATGCCGCGGCAAACAGCCATACGAAAAATCATCTTCAGGGAATTCCTGAACTTCAGCATGATTACCACCATACTTTGTATGATACTTTATGTCAATTCAGGACCCCGGGCAATTCTTTCTTCGGCAGGGATAAAAGCAGCATCATGGGCCGGAATCATTCTATATTTTCATTATTTCCGAAGGATTCATGCTATTGCCATCCGTAATGCGGGTTTTCGTCTGAGGACGATTCTCTTAATCTCAATAATACTTGACATTCTGATACTTGTAGCAGGCTTTCTTATCAGCCATTTGATCTATGTTAAAACTTGAAATAGACAGCGTTAACCTGGAGTTTGACGGCAGGGTGATCCTTTCAGATGTTTACATGTACCTTGAGAGCGGGGTCATTACCGGACTGGCCGGGAGAAATGGAAGCGGCAAATCATGTCTTCTGAAAATCTTATCCGGTTCGATGCAGGCGTCCTACCGGTTCATTCGCTATAACGGCAGCCACATCCAAAACCCGGCGTCTGATCCATGGCTTATTAATTATCTCCCGCAGGAAAATCATTTGCCGGGATATCTCACATTGAAGGACTGTATTGAATTATATCGGATCGATGAGGCAGACAGCAGCAGGCTTCAGGAAATCTGCAGTGTTGATCCCTCTGTGAAGCTCGAAGGGTTATCAGGAGGACAGCGCCGGTTGACTGAGGTCTGTTTATGTCTCTTTTCCCCGACAAAATTCACACTGCTTGATGAGCCTTTCGCACATATTTCTCCCGTAAAGACTGAGCTTCTGTGTGAGGAATTACATCAGCAAAAGAGTAAAAAATCCATATTGGTGACCGATCATCAGTACCGTACAGTAACGGATATTTCCGACCGTGTATTTTTATGTTATAACGGAGCGGTTAGAGAGATTGAAAATTTGGAGGATTTGAGAAAATCGGGGTATATTCCTAAGAAATAATTAACGCATACGGCAAGATGAAAAAGAAGGAAAACCGGAGTACACGAAGAAAGTTTATCAAAACACTGGCCGCAACAGGCCTCACCTTCAGTATTGTCCCTCGTCATGTTCTTGGAGGTTCCGGATTTGTAGCACCTTCAGACACACTGAGGATTGCCGGAATAGGTGTAGGAGGCAAAGGGTACTCTGATCTCGCTGAATTTGCAAAAAGCAAGAATGTAAAAATTGCGGCGCTTTGTGATGTGGATGATCGCAGGGCCGAGAGATCCATAAAAGACCACCAGGATGCGAACTACTATCATGATTACCGCATAATGCTTGAGAAAGAAGGAGATTCTATTGATGCTGTTTCCGTCTCCACACCTGATCATATGCATGCCATCCAGGCATTGGCCGCGATGGAAATGGGAAAACATGTCTATGTTCAAAAACCGCTTACACATGATATTTACGAAGCGCGGCAATTGACAGAAGCCGCTCACCGGTATAAAGTCGTCACCCAAATGGGAAACCAGGGAGCGTCGGGAGACGGTGTACGACAGATGCAGGAATGGTACAGGGCCGGCCTGATTGGAAAGGTACACACCGTATATGTATGGACCAACCGTCCCGTATGGCCGCAAGGAATTGCATGGCCTGACAAGACTGCCGGGGTACCCGCTGAATTGAAGTGGGATCTCTGGCTGGGCACAGCTCCATATAAGGAATATGTAGATAATGTTGTGCCATTCAACTGGAGGGGATGGTGGGATTACGGAACAGGCGCGCTGGGTGATATGGCCTGTCACCTGATCGAACCTGCTTTCAAAACACTGCAACTGGGCTACCCGACCAGTGTACAGTGCAGTGTAGGTAGTGTTTATACCGGACCCTTTCAGCGGGCATATTATCCGGATAGCTGTCCGCCATCTTCACATATCATCCTTGAATTTCCGGAACGCGGTGATGAACCCGGAGTTTCCATGCATTGGATGGATGGAGGTATTCAGCCTGCCAGGCCATCAGAGCTTGAAGCCGATGAGATCATGGGTGATGGCGGTAACGGTGTATTAATGATCGGAACGGAAGGAAAGATGATGTGCAGCACCTACGGTGCAAATCCACGCCTTATTCCCCTTTCCAGGAATGAACAGATCAATGTGCCGGAAGAGATTCCGCGTGTTCCTGAAGGACATTATCTGCAGTGGGTAAACGCATGTATGGCAGGCTATGGTAAAAAAGAGTGCAGCTCCGATTTTGATATCGCCGGGCCGCTCACAGAAAGTGTACTCATGGGCAACCTTGCGCTTCGAAGCTATGATTACCAGGAGAAGAAAGATAATGACATTCAGTACCCGGGTCGGAACATCACCCTCCTTTGGGACGGACCGAATATGAAAATCACTAATTTCGAACCTGCCAATACTTTTGTAAAACGGGAATACAGAACCGGCTGGTAACTATTCCACGCGAATTGTATCGATCGGATTTTGTCTGGAAGCGGTAAACGTCTGGACAAACACAATTCCCATTGCGAGCAGGACCATTGCACCAATACTTACAGCAAAGATCCATGGATTGACTTCCATATGATAGGCAAAATTGTTGAGCCATAGATTAGCCGCCCACCAGACAAGTGGAATAATCAGGATATTCGCAATAAATACAAGGAAGATGAATTCCTTTGAAAGGAGTGTCACCAGTCCCATCGTGTTGGCTCCGAGAACCTTCCGGATTCCAATTTCACGGGTTCTGGAAATGATCATGAAAGATACAAGGCCTAACAGACCGATGGCAGATAACACCAGGGTTAGTACAGCAAAGAGGGTAAATACCTTCATCAGCCGATCCTCAGAACGATATTGTTTATCAAATTCCTGGTCCAGGAAAAAAAATTCAAATGTATAGTCACCCAAATTTTCCTGCCATGAGTTCTGTACATCGCTGATCAGGTTAGATGTGTTGCCGGTAACAAAGCGAATGGCAAAGTAACGGCCGTATCGACTGCTTGTATAACCCATTGCTTTTGGCCAGATCCGACCCTGCAAACCGACACCATGATAATCCTTAACCACCCCGATCACCAGGCCCGCCGGCGTTCCGGAGGGAGAAACGATCCGTTTTCCAATAGCATTTTCAGGTGTTTCCCAACCCATCTCCTTAACGGTGGTTTCATTGATAATCAAACCTTCCGACAATGCCGCAGGATTCTTTTGATCAAAATTTTCTCCTGCCAATAATTCAAGACCAAGCGTAGCAATATAATTTTCATCAATCGCCATGTATTCTGTGTCCACCTGGTTGCCTTCGGCTTCTTCAACTCCTTCGGGATATGCCCACTGGCCCTGCCAGCCGGGGCGGCCGGGCAGCGCATTGGTGAATGACACCTGTTCCACCCCGGCAAGCTGTTTCAGATTATTCTGCAAAACATTGAGGGATGAAGTTTTGGGAACCCGTGTTACGTCGAGTACAAGTACTTGCTCCTTATCAAATCCCAGGTCCTGATTCCTCATGAAATTCAGTTGCTCGAGTACAATGAACGTTCCTAATACCAGCATTCCTGATATAGAAAACTGAACAATCACCAGTATGCGCCTAAGGTTAACGCCTTTCCGGTCTCTTCCCATCTGAACTTTGAATACATCTGACGGCTGATAAGAAGAAAGTATCCTCGAAGGATAGAATCCGGCCAGAAATGTGATGAACAAAATCAATATGAGGGCACCGGCAATGATTTTTGGCTCCAGCAAGGAAGAAAGGGTATAGGATTTACCCATCAGATCATTGAAAAAAGGAAGTGCGAACTCCAGCACAATTCCAGATAACAGGAAGGAAAGCAGTGTGATCACAAAAACTTCCACCTGGAATTGCCAGAATATTGTACTGCGCGACGAGCCGGCTATTTTACGCAGACCAACCTCTCGTGCACGATAAACGGATCTGGCAGTGGATAGGTTTATATAATTTATACATCCAAGTAGGATTACAAACAGTGCAATCGCGCCGACAAGGTACACCTGATCCATGGATCCGTTCGGTCCGAAACCATTGTAATAGGTTTCATTGAGATATATTTTTTCAAGTGGAATGAAAGCCAGGGAAAGTTCAACTCCCAGGTTATCCATCATTTCACCAATATTTTCACGGTACAGATTTTCAGCCTTGGCCGAAAATTCATTGATATCAGCACCATCCCGCAGCATCAGATAATTCCTGACATTAAAATTTCCCCACCCGTCGCTGTAATTGAAATCAGCATCCAGCTGTTCATATGTAGCAAATGAAATTAGCGCATCAAACTGAATATGCGATTGTTTGGGAATATCTTCCACTACGCCGGTAACCTTGAATTCCATTGAATCACGAAGCGTCAAAATTTGCCCCAACGCGTTTGCGCTTCCAAAATACCGATCCCGCATGGAGCGGGTCATTACAATGGAATAAGGTTCAGATAATGCCTTTTGCGGAGTTCCCTCAATAAATTCAAATGAGAACATATTGAAAAATGCATTGTCAGCAAAATAAAGATTATGCTCAAATCGCTTTCCCTCGTGGTTAACCAGCATCGACGAAAAAGCCTGTCGCGTATACACAACCTCTTCCACTTCAGGGAATTCCGATTTCAATTTGTAGGCAACGGGCCATGAATTTGTCTCCATACCGCCGTTTACAGAAGTAGGCGTTACAATTTTATATATCCGGTCTCCATTAGTATGAAATCGATCAAAGCCCGTTTCATCGGTTATGAACAGCAATATTAATACCCCAATTACGAGGCAGAGGGAAAGTCCGATTATATTAATGAAGGAGTACACCCTGGATCTTGATATATTCCTTAGCGCAATCTTAATGTAGTTCTTCAGCATAAGGGCGGGATTTTAATGCAGTAGTCCCAATTCAAATGCCAAAACATATAACATATTGATTATCAATTATTTAAGTGATGTCTTGATATAATTTTTGTCCGCAAATGAACAAGCATGTCTGATTTCGGACGGATAAATGTAGAACCTGTACTAATCGAGATTTCTGAGTTCAGAGTCTATCATGTCACTCAGGCAGGCGTTATGGATATGGACCATCTTTCTTCCCGGATTGTATAAAATGCGTAAAACGGATCATCCGGCATACGCTCAGTGAGGAACGGATTGTCCTAAAAAGGATGAGTATATAAAGGTAAGACAAAAAAAGCCGGCTGAAGTTCAACCGGCTTTTGATAGAAGAATTTTCAATTAATCTTCATCGGGAAATCCACCCCGACGTGTAGCTTTCCTGGCTGAAGGCCATTCCCGTTGTTCACCTGTGCGTGGATTGACGGGCAGCACGCTTTTTTCACGTGATGTTCTTTCCGGGTCTTCGCTTGCCATGTAAGCCAGGATTGCAGTGAGTATTGCATTATTTCTAACGTCGTCAAAGACGATCTTATCGTATGTGTCCCTGTTTGTATGCCAGGTATAGTTCCAGTACGACCAGCTTAGTGAGCTCAATGAGAATGCCGGAGCACCTGCGGCAACGAAGGAAGCATAATCGGATCCGCCACCGCCAGGAACCCCTGGAAAGTTGGTCTCAATATGACGGGTTATGTCGCGAGGAACAGCGCTTAGCCAGCGTCCAAGGTATTCATAGGCATGAAGATACCCTTGTCCGGAAATGTTCACAACCCTGCCGGTTCCATTATCCTGGTTAAACAAGGCCTGAAGATTCTCTACTATTTCGGGATGATCTTCCACATAGGAGCGGGATCCGTTGAGACCTTGCTCTTCACTCCCCCAGTGACCTGCAATGATCGTGCGCTTTGGATTAGGATATACTTTCTTCAGTATTCGCATGGCTTCCATCATGACCAGGGTACCCGTCCCGTTATCGGTGGCGCCTGTACCGCCATCCCAGGAATCAAAGTGAGCTGAAAGGATGATGTATTCATTTGGTTTTTCGGATCCCGGAATGGTAGCGATCGTATTAAAGGTTGGCATCTCTCCGAGATCTTCTGATTCTGCCAGGACATGAATCGATGGCTTATCGCCGTATTCAACCATACGATATAACATGCCGTAATCTTCCAGTTCGAGATCCAGTGTTGGAATTTTCTCGGTGTAGGCACCAAATATCTTGTTCACACCAAATCCACGTGACCAGTTACTCATGAGTATACCGGCGGCCCCGGCTTTCTCAAGTGCTTTGGGAAGTGACCTGCGGTCGTATCCCATTTTGTCGGTTCGTGAACGCCAGTTAGCTTCGGCGCTTTCACGTTCTTCCTTCATTTTGGTAAAGGACTCTTCGGTAGCGAATTCTTCCCAGTTATAATCGGGTCGGCCGGTTGGCTGATTCATCGATATCATCACAAATTTTCCTTTCACGTTGGGGAGCCAGTTTGCGTATGCTGCTGAATCGGGAAGATCCGGAATGATGACTACTTCACCTGTTACTCCTTTCTTACCTGTTGAAGGGCTCCAGGCAAGCATGGTTCCAGTGAGTGAGGCACGTCGCGGACTTACCATGTCGATGTGTGTAATACCTCTTTGCCAGCCTCTCCACGTGCCCCATTGTTCATTTTCGGCGGAAATGCCCCATTTGCCATATTGGGCGACAGCCCAGTCATGGGCCTGTTTCATTTCAGGGGTACCTACGAGCCTTGGACCGATCACATCCAGCATCTCATGCGCGAGGCGTTCCAGTTGTGAATTCTCATTTGCTTCCTGAACGATTGATTCGACGACGGCATCCTGTGCCAGGACGGGGATCCAGAAAATGATGAGTAAAAGGAGGGTATACAGTTTCTTCATTGTGGTTTTATTTAATTTCCACTTTAAATTACTGTATTGACTGATTCCATCAGTTGAAAATTACACAAGTGGTTGGTAAGATGGTACGTACTCTCCTGGCCCAAGGGTGCTATCAAAGGGCGGGGCATAAAAAAACCCTGCAAGGAACACCTCACAGGGTTTTGATAAAATCTGGCAACGACCTACTCTCCCACATGTTACTGCAGTACCATTGGCGCTGTAGGGCTTAACTTCTCTGTTCGGAATGGGAAGAGGTGGACCCCTACGCTATAATCACCATAAAGCGTTGCCCTGGCAACGTCCTGAACTTGTTTCAGGACCTACAGGGTGCCCGGGTCAGACCCGGGACAATTTTTTAATCATGACAGTGTTGTGAAAGAATTAAGAAGGGCAGTAGCCCCAGAGAAAGTGTACGGGTAATTAGTACTGCTCGGCTTTGACATTTCTGTCTTTACACCTGCAGCCTATCAACGTCATCGTCTATAACGTCCCTTTAAAGAAGTCTCATCTTGAGGTGAGTTTCGTGCTTAGATGCTTTCAGCGCTTATCTCTTCCTAACGTAGCTACCCGGCGGTGCAGCTGGCACCACAACCGGTACACCAGAGGTTAGTCCAACCCGGTCCTCTCGTACTAAGGTCAGATCCTCTCAAACTTCTTACGCCCACAACAGATAGGGACCGAACTGTCTCACGACGTTCTGAACCCAGCTCGCGTGCCACTTTAATGGGCGAACAGCCCAACCCTTGGGACCTTCTCCAGCCCCAGGATGTGACGAGCCGACATCGAGGTGCCAAACCTCCCCGTCGATGTGAGCTCTTGGGGGAGATCAGCCTGTTATCCCCAGAGTACCTTTTATCCTTTGAGCGATGGCCCTTCCATGCGGAACCACCGGATCACTATACCCGACTTTCGTCCCTGCTCGGCTTGTTGGCCTCACAGTCAAGCTCCCTTATGCTATTGCGCTCTGCGTACGATTACCAACCGTACTGAGGGAACCTTTGGAAGCCTCCGTTACTCTTTTGGAGGCGACCACCCCAGTCAAACTACCCACCACACACTGTCTCCGACATTGCCGGATTAGGCATCACATAAATAAAGGGCGGTATTTCAACAACGACTCCCCAACGCCTGGCGACGCCGGTTCATAGTCTCCCGCCTATCCTACACATCATTTACACAATGTCAATGTGAAGCTATAGTAAAGGTTCATGGGGTCTTTCCGTCCCGTTGCGGGTACGCGGCATCTTCACCGCGACTACAATTTCACCGAGCTCATGGCTGAGACAGTGCCCAGATCGTTGCACCATTCGTGCAGGTCGGAACTTACCCGACAAGGAATTTCGCTACCTTAGGACCGTTATAGTTACGGCCGCCGTTTACTGGGGCTTCAGTTCAATGCTTCTCCTAATAAATTAGAATAACATCCCCCCTTAACCTTCCAGCACCGGGCAGGTGTCAGGCCTTATACATCATCTTTCGATTTCGCAAAGCCATGTGTTTTTGCTAAACAGTCGCCTGGGCCTTTTCACTGCGGCTTCTCTGTGCAAGCACAGAGGAAGCGCCCCTTCTCCCGAAGTTACAGGGCTATTTTGCCTAGTTCCTTAGCCATGAATCACTCGAGCACCTTAGGATTCTCTCCTTGACTACCTGTGTCGGTTTGCGGTACGGGTACCATTAACATTACTTAGAAGTTTTTCTTGGAAGCCTGATTAGGGCCACTATCCGCGCTCCCGAAGGATTGCGGTACTATCAGGTTCAGCTAGACCGGCGGATTTGCCTACCAGTCCAATACCTACACCCTTTAACGTACTATTCCGTCAGTACGCGAGCCTTTCACTTCTCCGTCACTCCATCGCTGTTAACGGTAGTATTGGAATATTAACCAATGGTCCATCGACTACCCCCTTCGGGTTCGCCTTAGGTCCCGACTAACCCTGATCCGATTAGCGTTGATCAGGAAACCTTAGTCTATCGGTGGGCAGGTTTCTCGCCTGCCTTATCGTTACTTATGCCTACATTTGCTTTTCTATCCGCTCCACCATGGCTCACGCCACAGCTTCGCCGCAAATAGAATGCTCCCCTACCCAGTATTACTACTGCCATAGCTTCGGTACTATACTTAATGCCCGATTATCATCGATGCCCTGTCGCTCGACCAGTGAGCTGTTACGCACTCTTTAAATGAATGGCTGCTTCCAAGCCAACATCCTGGCTGTCTCGGCAACTGGACCGCCTTAGTTCAACTTAGTATAGATTTGGGGACCTTAGCTGTTGGTCCGGGTTCTTTCCCTTTCGGACAAGGACCTTAGCACCCTTGCCCTCACTGCAGAGATTCATTTACTAGCATTCGGAGTTCATCAGGATTTGGTAGGATGTGACTCCCCCTAGTCCTATTGGTAGCTCTACCTCTAGTAAACACTCTCCACGCTGCTCCTAAAAGCATTTCGGGGAGTACGAGCTATTTCTCAGTTTGATTGGCCTTTCACCCCTACCCACAGCTCATCCAAACACTTTTCAACGTGTACTGGTTCGGGCCTCCAGTGCGTGTTACCGCACCTTCACCCTGGCCATGGGTAGATCACCAAGTTTCGCGTCTACCCCCACTGACTATGCGCCCTATTCAGACTCGCTTTCGCTCCGGCTGCGTCCTTAAAAAGACTTAACCTCGCCAATGAGGAGTAACTCGTAGGCTCATTATGCAAAAGGCACGCCGTCACCAGTCTTGCTGGCTCCGACCGCTTGTAAGCGTATGGTTTCAGGTTCTATTTCACCCCGTTATTCACGGTACTTTTCACCTTTCCCTCACGGTACTGGTTCACTATCGGTCTCTCAGGAGTATTTAGCCTTACCGGATGGTGCCGGCTGGTTCAGACGGGATTTCACCTGTCCCGCCCTACTCAGGATACTGATCGCATACGTAAGGTTACCCTTACAGGACTCTCACCTTCTCTGGTCCGGTTTCCCAACCGGTTCAGGTTCTATTACGTATACTCTTTTCAGTCCTACAACCCCCATCATGCCGTAACATAATGGGTTTGGGCTGTTCCGCGTTCGCTCGCCACTACTGACGGAATCACTCTTGTTTTCTCTTCCTCCGGGTACTTAGATGTTTCAGTTCTCCGGGTTTGCCTCCGATTGCTCGGATACTTAGTCTTCAACTAAGTGGGTTGTCCCATTCGGAAATCTGCGGATCAACTCGTATGTGCCAATCCCCGCAGCTTATCGCAGCTTATCACGTCCTTCATCGCCTCTGAGAGCCTAGGCATTCCCCATACGCCCTTCTCTACTTTCTCTAGTTTCTTACGGTTGCGTCTGCATAATTCAACGCAACCCTAGATTTCTTTTTCGTTACTACCTATTTCAGTAATACTCTCGTATTACTGGCTCGTAATTCTTTCACAACATGTCAATGAACTTTTTTGCGCCGTTATCCACCAAAGGTCAAGCATCCCTCACATAGGATCCTTAAGCCAGGTGCAACGCAATGCGGTTACCCCTTCCGGGCAACCCAATACTCTTTCGATAAAACCAATCTGCTTCTGCCATT
>NZ_JAIXNE010000008.1:0-119926 GCF_020328055.1 Fulvivirga sedimenti | reverse complement strand
TGCTGCCGAAACAGGTAGGGTCGCTACCTTCCAGCGATACAGTCACCTGAGGATTCTGGTTCAGTGTTACATCATCCTGAGCAAGACAGCCGGCACCGTCACGAACATATACAGTGTAGCTGCCAGCACCCAGTGTATTGAACACGTTGCTTGCCTGCCAGGTTGAATTGTCCAGTGAATATTCATAGCTGCCGTCTCCACCACCTGCAGTTGCAGTGATCGATCCGTCTGTGCTGCCGAAACAGGTAGGGTCGCTACCAAGGAGAGAAATTGTTACTTCAGGTGGTGCTATTATAGCCGTAGTGGTTGTTGCAGTACAACCGTTTCCATCCTGAACATAAACAGTATAACTTCCAGCCGAAAGGTTCATAAAGGTTCCGGAAGACTGATAGTTCGTACCGTCCAGACTATACATATAATTTCCGCCACTGCCGCCGGAGCCGACTGCCACAATCATTCCGTCGGTCTCACCGAAACAGGAAATATTTGTGGGCGTAGCCTGGACCGCAGGCGTTGGATAATACGTCACTGTCGCAGTGGCAGGCACCGAGGCACAACCACCGGGCGTTCCGTCTATACTTTCTCCATAGGCGATTACCTGATAGGTACCTACCTGGTCGACTGTGATTGAGGATTGGGTAGGGTCACTGGTAATATTACCATCAGTGGTAGACCATTGATATGTGATAGTACCAACACCGCCATCCACGGTTGCAGTGAGTGTTGTTGAAGCGCCGGGTTCATTACAAATTTGTACGCTCGCTACTTCAACATCAGGCTTCACATTAAAGCTTCCTAACAAAAAGTCCTCAAGTATCGAACTAACGGAAAATGAAGCCCGGGTTTCAATCAGAAATGAAGAAAAACACGCATCCGTTGATAACTGGAGTGCTCCCAAATCTATCATTCCTTCAAAAAAGGCGATGTCAGGAACCTGTCCTTGAGGCAAGCCCTGTTTTCCAAGGTACCCCCAGGGAACCGTTATCGTAGAGGAGTTAACTACAGCGAAAAGACTGGTTGCGTTAATAGATAATGGTTCAAGCGACTTTGTGTCATTTGGAACCGAGCCGTTTCCTGCTCCTACCCATCGGTAGGCGGCGGCGTTTCCGACAACACCACCCTGGCTGATTTCTGCCACGACGAGTATATCACCAATAACGTGGCTTCCCGTAAATTTTCCCTTTACGTTACCCACGGGTGGCTGAATTCCTATTTCGTCCTGCAGGAACCAGAAACCAATATTTGTTGCTCCATCATTACTGAAGCGGTCTCCAAAGAAGTAAATCTTCTGACCATAAAGTGCAGCAGCACCATTTAGTATGTCAGTTTTATCACTTACGCTTGTATACTGCCACTCCCATGCAGGGAAATCATTATCATCTTTGGTGCCTCCACCGATGTAACTGTTTTCAAGTAAACCAGTAAATCCACCGGCATCGGGAAGGATACCTGTGGTAATGGTAGCGGTGGAAGTACCGTTATAGACATTGTTCCAGTCTTCTCCGGCAGGTGTATGGTCGCCGGATACTGTATTGCCATCAACCTCGAACTGGGCAATGGCCTGCGTGCTGAACAAAAAAGGTAAGATGAGAAGAATGAATAAATAGAAAAGGCGTCTTACCGATTGAAATGAGTATTTTGCTGTCTGCCCCCGACAGCATTGGTATATGTTTCTCATAGAATTAGTAGGTTGATTGTTAGTTAAGAGTAACAGGTGATTGTTAGGTAAGGATACGGTGTAATACTCCTCCTATGGAGGGGCAATACAGAATTTTAGAGGTGACATAATTCAAGAGTTTAAGGACAAAAGGATTCCTGTCCACCAATAATTACTGATGGAAATTTTTGAAACTGGAAAATAAATCAGGCCTCTATCCGGAGCTGAATAGTGTAGTAGATTGGTAATTCATAATAAAGCCAAGTTTGTTACAATAGTTCTTAATAAAGAAATCCTGTAGCCAGGACAACATCCGGAATAACTAAAAATTCCGGCACCAACAATTTCAAAATAGACACTTCTTACGAAGGGAGAGGAATATACAATTATTTTAAAAAAAATCCTAACGGCCGTTAGCATTAAATAACTGGACTACAAGGATTTGATGTCATTCAAACTTTATCTGAATTTCAAATGAACCGCATGATTTAAGAACCATTGAGGTATATTTACGGCCGATTTAACAAAACTTGACATGACATTCACCTTACCATATAAAATACCCTATAAAATAAATTCATCCTTCAAAAGGAAGGTGGCCTACTTCAGTATGGAGTTTGCTATTGACCAGCCCCTTAAAATCTATAGTGGCGGACTGGGTTTTCTTTCAGGATCACACATGCGCAGTGCCTATGAACTCGGTCAGAATATGATTGGTATCGGCATCCTATGGAAATACGGGTACTACGACCAGGTTCGCCGCGGAGATAAAACAATGGACGTGCTCTTCCAGGAAAAACTGTACAGCTTCCTCGAGGAAACCGGTATCACTTTTGAAATTGAGATTAACGAGCATCCCGTCAAGGTTAAAGTGATGTATCTCCACCCTGATACATTCGGGACTGCGCCGATATTTTTACTCAGTACGGATCTTCCTGAAAATGATTACCTGGCGCAGACTACCTGTCATCATCTCTATGATTCCAATGTCGCCACGCGTATCGCCCAGTATATTCTGCTGGGTCATGGTGGGGCTAAATTGCTTGATATCCTTGGCTGGAAACCTCAGACCTATCATATGAATGAAGCGCATGCGCTTCCGGCGGCATTCTACCTGTATGATAAATATAAAAAGAAACGCCGCGAGGTTCAGAAGAGACTCGTATTCACAACGCATACTCCCGAACAAGCCGGTAATGAGGTCCACGAATTCAGTATGCTGTATAAGATGGGTTTCTTTAACGGATTGAGTGAAAAAGAAGCCAGGGAGGTGAGCAAGGTATCAAACGACCATTTCAGTCATACTGTGGTGGCCCTCCAACTCGCCGGCATCGCCAATGGCGTTTCCAAAAAGCACGGTGAAGTATCACGGGAAATGTGGAGCCCGTATACCAATATTTGCCCGATCATACACATTACCAATGCACAGAATGAACGATACTGGTCAGATAAGGAGCTTTACAAAGCTGCCGCATCGGGTGATATGGATGCTCTTCGTGAACGAAAAGCCGTAATGAAGGAAGCGTTTTATAAAGTGGTAGCAGATCAGGCCGGTAAACTCTTTGATCCGGATGTTCTCACAATTGTATGGGCACGGAGATTTGCCGCTTACAAGCGGGCTGATCTCATCACAACAGATTATGAGCGATTCCTTGAACTGGTGAACAGAAAGGATAAACCGGTTCAGATCGTATGGGCTGGAAAGCCCTATCCCCAGGATTATGCAGCGGTAGGTGTGTTCAATAACCTGGTGCTTATGAACAAGGCCATTCCACGATCCTCCAGCCTTGTCGGTTATGAACTCGCACTTTCAAAATTATGTAAAATGGGCGCAGATGTCTGGCTGAATAATCCACGTGTCCCGAGAGAAGCATCCGGTACCAGCGGAATGACCGCCGCCATGAACGGAGCTATCAATTTTTCCACACAGGACGGATGGATGCTCGAATTTGGCAAGCACAAGGAAAATTCGTTCCTCATACCGCTTTGCGACGAACATGCACCGGTTCATGAACAGGACCATCAGGACTGGGCACATATGATGGATATGCTCGAAAATGAGATCGTTCCCATGTATTATGACCAGCCTGACAAGTGGAATAAAATGGTTGTGAGCAGTATGCAACAGGTACTCGAATATTTTGAATCTTCGAGAATGGCAACCGAGTATTACGAGAAAATGTATCTGCCTGCACATTAACCTCCCTACATGAACATGTAGTACCCGGGCATTCATGGAGAGGGTATCTTAATGGAGAAAATATTCTTCGTTATGAACACTAAAACTATACTCATTCTCCTGTTATGCTGTTGCTGTATCGGACTGCCCGGTCAGTCACAGGATATCGAAGATTTCCTCGATCGCTATTCGGGAAATGATGCGGAAAATTATTTACAGCCCTTTTCAGATGCTGTTGGATCTGATTTTAACAGCGGCTGGTACAGGTCGGCACGGGTAGACCGAAAAGGATTCCATCTATACGTTGGCCTTGTTGCCCAGATGGCACCGATTCCGGATAAACAGAAAACATTTTCTGCAACCACTCCCTCCTACTTCAGCCCGGCAACTACCACCGAGGTTTCCACTATCATGGGCCCGCCAACCACTACCACCGTACAGGGATCAAACGGTACCAGCTATTCGTTTCCCGGTGGGGCAGGCGTTTCATCACTGCCATTTGCCGTGCCGCAGATTACCATAGGAAATGTGTGGGGTACCGACGCCTCGTTCCGGTTCTTTGCGATAGATTTCAGCGGGGATGTGGGAAAGGTTAATGTATTCGGATGGGGAATCAGGCATAGCATATCACAATATTTGAATGAGTTTCCGGTACATCTTGCCGTGGGATATTACAGTACCCGATTCAAGCTGGGTGATGACCTGGATGCCACCGCTTCCCTGATCAGCCTCCAGGCAAGTTACGAGAAGGGTATCCTCGAGATCTATGGAGGTCCGGGGTTTGAGTTTACTGACATGGATTTTTCCTACGTTCCCGGCGGCTCGGAACAGCGTGAAACCATCAACCTGACCGGTGAGAACACCATTCGAATGACTGTCGGACTGGCGCTGAATCTTGGGGCTTTCGTAATGAATGTCGATTATAACCTCGCAAAACAAAGTAGCCTGTCAGCCGGTATCGGTGTACAAATTGGAAACAAGAAAAAAACTAAATCTGCTACCAATGAAATCTCTGAATAAATACTCCGCTTTTGTGCTGTCGGCCTGCCTGGTGATAGCAGCTTGCACTGAGACGCAACCCTTCGATTTTGTTCTACCCCTGGAGATTGATCCAACTTTTGTGATTAATGATCAGGATGGTTCATGGTCTGAATCGGAAATTATCACTTACGATGATGTCGCCGATGCGCTGGACGACCTGGAAGATGATATCGATTTCCAGAGTATCAGTATCGAGGGTGTCAGCCTTATTATCAAAAATCAGGATCCTGCACTCACCGGTGTTGAGAACGTGAACCTCACGCTTATCGATCCCTTTAATCAATCCTTCTCCATTTATCTTGGTGAAGCTATATCAATTCCTGCCGGACAGCAGCGAACAGAGGTGGTGGTTACAGGACTGGCACGGGAAGGTGTTGAAGCCCTGAAGGATTTACTGGAAAGCTACGCGCTCAACGAGGCATTTGATCCGTTTACACTGGTATCAACAGGAAATTCAACCCCGGCAAACACGCCGCTTAACATGGACCTGACCGTTGTTCTTCATATGAGCTTTAATTATTCGCAAGAACTTGATGTACCCTATTTCCTGGGTAACCAATAACAGATCCTGAAACAAACTCAATTAACCAGAAAAGCTATTGCCAGTGAAGCAATAGCTTTTTTTGATTGATAATGAGTGGGTTATAATGATAAGTGTCTAAAATAGACAATCATAATCATCGAATTGACCACAATTGCCATATTATTCGTCCGTTAAATATAATGAAACAGGTCGACTATCGGAATAGGATAGTGTGAAGTTGGACTGGTTGTTTGGTTTGGTTGACTTGAGGAGAATATTCCGAAAAGGGTTGAGTTGAGAGCCTGTTTTATGTGAAGTTGGAAGAAGGGAAAAAAGGCCGCAGATTTTGCGGCCTTTTTTAGTATTTGGCAATGGCAATGATCTGCATGATAAAGGGTATCATTATAAATATTCCCAGGGTGAGTCTGTTCTCCGGGGAAAGTCCCGCCTTGAAATAAATCAATGCCAGTATGAAAGTAAACGGGATCAAAAATCCAAAGAAGGCATAGGTACCCACTTTAGGAGTAAAGACATCACTGCCATCCTCATACGTTACATCCAGGCCAACAGGCTTATTCAATATCCGGGTAAAAAGTATCTGCAGGTTTCGTATACCCTGTGAAGTATCAAACGTATGTTCAGGGAATTCGAGCTTCAGGTCGTCCGCCTTCAGGACATCGGTCTGCTGATATTGAAGAATGATGAATGACTTTGGCTGATAAGATCTTTTCGGCAGTAAATAGTCGATTGAAAGAAACACATTAAAGGCAAGAATGATGAAAATCACATAGGTAAGTCCGCCAACAATTGTTTCGATTTGTTTTCTCCTGGCCATGGCCTCTTCATACCTGCGTGTTTTCACTCGCGCCTTTGCCTCTTCGCGCCATTTGGCTCTTGGATCTTCTGCAGGCCTGGGCGGTGCATAGCTTGCTGTTCCGTAACGCTCTAGAAATTCATATGCCTCCTTGACGCGGAGAAAATATTCTGAGGATTCGGAATTCCTGCTGATATCGGGGTGATATTTTTTTGACAGAGCCCTGTACGCCTGTTTCACTTCGAGTTGTGAGGCATTCGGCTGAAGCCCCAGTACCTGTAAATGATAATGCCTTAAAATCTCATCCATGAACTGCCTGTGAAGTGCCTAAAATACATGTTTAGAAACGATTGAAAAGCACCAACCAAGGTAGGATTCGGTCTAACTGTCCGAAATAGACAATTTATTGGCTAATTCAGACCATATCCGTGCAATATATTGACCGTTAAAGATAATAGAGTTTGATTGAAGTTGAAAAGAGAGTTGATTGTTTTGTTAGGTTGAGGTTGTATTTATGTGAAGTTGATGAGGGGACGAAGTGCAGTTGGTTGAGGCAGAAAGCCGCGAGAATGTAGAGGGGATTTAGAGCCGTGTGAATATCACACGGCTCTTTTTTTATGATTTGATGATAAATGTCCGATATATGCTATTAAAAAGGTTATATATACCATAATGAAGATATATTATGTCCGTTAAATATAATAGAGTTTTGACAAATAAAGAAGTTGTTGTTTGAGTTAAGTTGAGTTTGTGAAGTTGACAGCAGGGATGAAGTGCGGGAGATTCGTGCAGAAGGCCGTGGGTTGACTGAGGAGTTAAAGGGATCACGCATGTGGTCCCTTTTTTTATGAAACAGGCCGGCCGAAAGAAGAGATTTAGTAACTTAAGGTATGGCGCGAAATGTTCGTAAAAAGGAGGAGTTTCCTATCATCAGTTTTTGGGATCTTTCAGCAGAAAAACCGATTCACGTTCAGGAGGTAATTGCCGATGCTGGTGATCTTGGGTTGTTTCAGCCGCACCATTTAGGTCATTTTGCGATACGTTGGGTAACACAGGGATCCGGCGCTATTTACATTGATCATATCCGTTACGAAATTGAGCCGGACATGATTTTTCTGGCGACGCCTTCGCAAATAAGCCGCACAGATATTCCCAGGGGAACTGAATTTACCGTACGGCTGGTAGCATTCAACGAAGAACTCATTCCGTTGATGGGTTTCGAAAAAGATGTAATGGCCCTTTTAAGCGGATTGAACTCTCACTGGCAGATACGACTCGACGAAACCAATAAATCGGTCGCTGAGGGCTATTTCAATCTTTTGCAGGCAGAATTTTCAATGGGTCCCGCAGACAGGAACCCATGGATTCTGGCTGCACTCACAAAGGCATACATACTTCATCTCATCCGTATTCATAATAACAATGCGCAACTGCGGCGCAAACCACTCCAATACCAGAACCTTTACCGGGAATACCTGGACCTGATTGAGAAAAACTTTAGGGAAACACATTATGTTTCTGACTATGTTGAGATGCTGGGGACGAGTGAAAAGCAGCTGAACAGGGCGTCTAAATCCATGACCGATCATTCGGCCAGGCATATCATTGACGAACGGCTTAATTTCGAGGCAAAACGGTCGCTGTACTATACCACCCATACAATTAAGGAAATCAGTTATCACCTTGGATTCAAGGATCCTGCACACTTTGTAAAATTCTTTAAACGAAAAAATGATGTAACTCCCGGGGAATATAAATCGAATCTTGCACGAATGGAACGCGTTAAACGTTCAGCAAAAAAAGCGCCGATATAAAAACAGAATTCACGACATATTATGACTATATTCTGCAGCGGACCAATAAAATCGAATTTGCATGCCTTATTACGATCAACTTTCATTTGTCAATAAATGAAACAGATAATACCTGCACTCATTTTATTACTGCTTGCATTCACTGTTAATGCTCAGGACTCCACGGGTACTGCTGAAAAAAAGGAAAAAAAGTTTAGGTTTCTTCCGCTCCCGGCCTTTGCCGTAACTCCTACTACCGGCTGGATGATCGGCGTCGCACCCGGCGCTTACTGGATGATGGGCGACGCCTCGAACACCTCCCTATCCAATGCCCTGGGAACGGCGATCTTCACACAGAAAAAACAGATACTGTTCACACTCAAGGCAAATACATTTTTTGCCGGAGACCGTTGGAATATGCTTACCGATATTCGGTATTTTATCAATTCTCAACCCACCTACGGGTTGGGTACGGGCCCGCCTGCTGCCAAATCGCTGGGGAAAAATATTGGTTTGCCCGATGATTATCCAACATTGGGTTCAAAACAAATGATGGAGTTCAATTATCTGCGAATTTACAATACCTTGCTCAAGCGCTATAAGGACACACGTTTCTTCTACGGCCTGGGATACCACCTGGATTTTTATTCCAAAATACAGGATAATCTTCTGAATCTGGATACCGTTCCGCCCATCATAACGAGCCATTACGAATACAGCATCAGCAACGATTTTGACCCTGAAGAATACTGGCTTTCCGGGGTTTCATTCAACCTGCTTTATGACAGCCGTGACAATGCGGTAAACCCCTATTCAGGCCGATACGCACTTGCAAATATCCGCGTCAACCCTGCATTTCTGGGCAGCACAAAAGGTTCCACAATGCTCTGGCTTGAATACCGTGACTATTTTCATTTATCCGAAAACCGGCCGCGTCACCTGATCGGTTTTTGGGGTTACGGATGGTTCCAGACAAGCGGAACCCTCCCTTACATGACACTGCCAGCCGTTGGCTGGGATCAGTTCGGAAGATCAGGCCGGGCCTATACACAGGGAAGATTCCGCGGCCAGGACCTGATCTATACCGAGCTGGAATACCGCGTTCCGCTGCAACGTGAGAAAGATATGTTCGGAGCCGTCTTGTTTGTGAATGGAACAACTGCCACAAACCGGGAAGCAGGAATTTCTCTGTATGAATATATGGACTTCGGATATGGAGTCGGACTACGGATAATGATCATGAAAAAATCCAGGGCAAACCTGAGCCTGGACTATGCATGGGGAGAATATGGCGCCAAAGGTTTCTACTTCGGACTTAATGAGGCATTTTGATTGCTGTAAGTTACTCCCTGAACATAAAAAGCATATTGTTTCTTTACCGATAATTTTTTTTGACAAAATATTGCAGATATTTTTATTTATCGTAATATTGCAATGTAATTATGGGAGTAACTAAAACAGACCTATTCACCGACGAGCAGAACAAGCTTGCCCAGCTGGCCAAGGCATTTGGTCATCCTGCACGCATTGCCATTCTGCAGCATCTGCTAAAAACAAATGCGTGCATCAACGGTGACCTGGTAGATGAGATCGGCCTGGCACAACCTACCATTTCACAACACCTGCGGGCGCTTCGGGAAATTGGTGTCATACACGGAACTATTGAAGGCGTGTCAGTTAGTTATTGCATCAACCCGGAGGTTTGGAATGAAGTGAAGGAACTCTTTAACGAACTGTTCAGCAGCTATTCTTCAAAGACCAACTGCTGTTAAAAAAATTTATCATCAATCATCGCAATATAACGATATAACCATGCAGACAAATCAGGAATTAAAAAATCTGGTTCGTGAAAAATACGATCAGATCGCACGACAGGATAAAGAGCAAAATGCGTCATCCTGCTGTGGTGCCGGCGAATGCTCACAGGAGGTATACAACATCATGACCGACGATTATGGTGATGTGGAAGGATACCAGGAAATCGCAGATCTCGGACTGGGATGCGGATTACCCACTCAATTTGCACAGATCAAGGCCGGCGATACAGTACTTGATCTGGGTTCAGGCGCGGGAAATGATTGCTTCATCGCACGTCATGAAACCGGACCGACAGGTAAGGTTATTGGAGTGGATTTTACTCCTTCAATGATTCAAAAGGCAAGGATCAATGCCGACAAACTGGGATTGAACAATGTGGAATTCAGAGAAGGAGATATTGAAGATCTACCGGTAAATGAAGCATCTGTTGATGTGGTAATCAGCAACTGTGTCCTTAACCTGGTTCCTAATAAAAAGGCTGTTCTCAAACAAATAATGAGAGTCCTTAAAGCCGGTGGACATTTTAGCATTTCTGATATTGTACTGGAAGGAGAATTGCCCGAAGCGCTTCAAAAAGATGCTGAAATGTATGCAGGCTGTGTGTCGGGCGCCATTCAGATGTCGGATTACCTGAATATGATCAAGAGAACAGGATTTACAGATATTACGATCCAAAAAAAGAAGGTAATTAATATACCCGTTGACATATTGAAATCATACCTCAATGAAGAAGAGATCAGTGATTTTCAATCGGGTAAAACAGGCATTTTCAGCATCTCTGTATTTGCCAGAAAGCCGGAAGAATGTGTCAAGGGTTCCGGATGCTGCTAATCATGGAAAGAACCCTTGCATTTTATCCTGATCTTGACTCCTACTGGAAGAAGGTGCAGATGAATATTTCAGGGATTCCCGATGAACGCAAAGGACATCTGGATGAATTGGTTCGATATATTCAAAATTCAGACCATAAGGATTGCCACCTGGTATTCATCTGTACCCACAACAGCCGACGAAGCCATTTAAGTCAGCTCTTCGCACAGTTAGCAGCATATGATTCCGGATTGAATTATATACATACGTATTCCGGCGGTACCGAGGCCACAGCCCTGAATCCCAGGGTTGTGCAAGCGCTCGAACGTGCAGGTTTTCGAATAAAACCCTCGGGAGGAACTGCATCAAACCCGGTCTACGCTATACACTACAATGATCTGGACGAACCCATTAGCGTATTTTCCAAAACATATGATGACCCGTCCAATCCACCCGATGATTTTGCCGCCGTGATGACCTGTTCGGATGCGGAAGAGAATTGCCCCTATATCCCTGGCACGAGTGCCCGGATTTCTGTTAAATATGAGGATCCTAAAGTAGCTGATGGAACTCCATACGAGACTGAACGGTACGATGAACGAACATTTCAGATTGCCTGTGAGATGTATTACGTGATGGATAGGGTGGTCACCTTAACTGACCAAAATCAGTTAAGATAAACTACACCTTTATTCAATAATTTCTATTACCTGTTTCTTCAGGAAGGGGAATGAAATGATAAATTGTGTAACATTATTCTTGAGCTGCGAGCCTTGCGCATCGTAAACAGTTACAAATCCCGGTGCAAATCGCAGCCTGATATCAATTCCCCCCAAATGCTTATTCTGGGCAAAATTATATCCAACCTCTACAGGAAACGAGAAATCATACCATTCAGTAATGTCTTTAATGGGATCATTCAACTCAATCTCCCTTCCGCTGTCAAGGGTAACGTAGGTAAGTGCCTCAGCGCCTGTACGGAAACTTATTTGCGGACCAGCAGCAAAATACCAATGCTCACTCGCCTTGTATCTGATCAATACCGGAATATCAAGATATTTCAATCTGACACTTGATTCCGCAGACGTCACCTCATCGGCAATGTCTTCCGGAATATCTACAAAAGGTTCAATGCGCCGCTCTCCCCTGCCCGACAAAGGCTTAAACTCGGGAGCAAGTGTCCATCTGTCATTCAGGCGAATATGTGTCCCCAATCCGAAATTGGCCATAACCTGGGTTTTGCCAACAAGATTTGTCATTCCTACGAAATTCAATCCTCCATCAATACTGAAATGGAAATTTTCAGTGGCAGCCTTGTCCCCAAAAACAAGAACCAGTAATGCCGCCTGTGATTGAGCTTTGAATGAAATTCCGGAAAGCAATATTAATATTGCGACGGCCAGGGATTTTAAATTTTTCATAGACCTTAATTTAGTCAATTCGTTGTGCCATCAACAAGTTACAATGATAAATTCTGTATTCCGCAAAATCCAGAAACAGATTTTCATGGTTTTTCATATAAATTTCTGCACCTGAATTTAGTCATCAAACAAAAAAAGCAGGGCACTGATACCCTGCTTCCTTTTGTCAATTTTACTCGTCCTTAGATTATTTCAAAACACCGTCGCGGTCCATTTTATCCGCAATCGCCAACGAGAGACTTCTCGCCCCTGTTTCCGGGTTAGACGGATCATAGGTTTCTGTTTGGGCTGACCAAACCAAAGTTTCCGATGAAGCATCATACAGGTTTGTTTCCACCACATACGTTTTATCCGTCGTGTAATAGCCCGGATCATAATGTGTGGCATACATGGTAGAATAATATCCGCCAAATGATCCATAATAACCGTATCTCGATACCGGCGCATACATGGTAGATCCGGGAACATAACGTGATTCTGTACGCTCATCAAGCAATGCTACGGTTAATACACCATCGTATCCATCCTTTCTTATCTGGTTGAGAATCTCTTCTTTAGATGGCTGCTTCTGCATGAAATTCGGTGTAAAGACGTTAATACTCGCCATGGCGTTAATACCTTCTTTTTGCAATGCAGCTACAAGCTGATCCTCTACATTTCGGCGCGCCACGATGTTAGAAGTTAGTCCGACAACCATTACTTTGCTGTAGGAATTGCCCGATGTTTCGGGATTAGTCCAGCTACCCATAACCTTTGTCGTGGTTCCGCAATTTTGCAGATAGAACCCAGCTGCGATAAAGGTTAATGCCAGAAGTAATTTTGAAACTGTTTTCATAGTAGTGAGTATATTATTCTTATTTAATTTCTAAATACAAACCCAAGTCCGAGTGCAAGGTAATTTTGACCATTCAGATCCTTGGTATTGAAGCCCTGTACATAGCGTGTATTTACCTTCATCGCGAAGCGGTAATTCACGTCGAACATAAGGCCGACTTCAGGTCTGAAACTGAAGTGCCACGCATTATCCTGTATTGCGAATATGCCGAAATCTGTTTCCCTCCTGTTATGAATGACACCAATTCCCAATCCGGCATATGGAATCAGGGTGCCACCGTTATCCAGGAAATATGTTCCGGTAATGTGTGCAGGGTAACTGTTGAGATAGCGGTACTGGTATCCTGAAATCGTTGCGGTTCCATCCGTTGATTCGAAAAATCCGATATCCTCGTAGAATACCTGCCAGCCGATTCCGCCACCGAGAGCAAAGTTGTCTGTCATGAAAAATTGATAATCATATGACACGCCCCTCGCGCTTACCGGGCTGATGTAATCTTTCAGATCACCCATGGGAATGGCAACATTGTACATTATCGTGGACATATTTTGCGCACTTGCACCAAAGGAAACCACGAAACTCAGCAAAGCTATAATTAAAATCTTTTTCATCTCTTACTTATCTAAATAGGTTGACTGAGAATATGCCTGATCGACGGTAACATTGATACGCTGTACAATGCTCGCGTCACTACCCTGGAGAAGTCCGTTTATCACGCCTGTCCAAACTACCGGAATTTCTTCCCCTACCACATTGGCAGGATCTACCATCTGCAAAAATATGGTTCCTGTTGAATAGCCGGAAACATAACCCGGATACCAGGGATAGCCCCATCCATATCCCGGTCCCCATCCCGGATAATACCAGCACCAGTAGCATGGATTATAATAGTAATAGAAGTCGTTTGACATGGCCGATGCCAGGAAAACAATATCCGGATCATTGTCTTCATCCACTTCTGTAAATCCATAGGCGGTCATGTTTTGACGTATACGATCAAGAATCGCATCACTGAAAACCTCATCAATGAATTCTGGTGGATTGTTTCCAGGGTCCTTATCTGTAATTTCAATCACTCCATCCGGTAGCGAATAAGTAAGACTATTGGTAAAATCAAACTCCTCGTCGAAATCTGTATACACCACATCCAGCTGATCAACGAATTCCGGTCCTCCCGGAAAACACCCTGCAAATGACATGAGCATTGCCAGCATCATCACCATTCCGAATTGCTTTTTCATTTTTATTCCCATTTATTTAATATAAATCTTGCGCTTTTGACGTATCAAATATAACGCATTTTGAAATTGTACAGTGTACATTATTGATAATTACCGTTTAAGATTATAATTCCGATATTATATTTCAAATATGTCGCTTTATCTGGCTATGAAGGAAGTAATGGAGAGTAATTTACCGTAACGGGTTCCTTTTGATCCCTCCGGGATACAAAATTTTTCTGCGTATAAAATTTGGAAACCTTCAAATCCGTTCTTACGTTTATCCCTTCATTCGAATCCTCCTATTGTCAGGAACGATCGATTTATAAAGAAGCGTGGAGAGACAGGCTCTGTGAAGCGCTAGCAACCGGACGAAATTTGTCAAGGTGCTAAATCCTGATCCCAATTGCTGCTCAGGTGATCAGCGGGAGAATATAAATTGGTATCTATGATTTCTACACATTTCAATTTTCGCTCTAATCAATCCAGCAAACGGATAGTTATGCCATTGCATGCCATTCCATTCCTGGCTGGCTGTTGTTGTCGCTAATATTTTTTCCATTGCGGTAAACGATCGATGGACCCTTCCAGATCCATTAAATTTCTTATAACCAAAAAACACAAAAGTCATGTCTGAATTAAAATTTGAAACATTACAGCTCCATGCGGGCCAGGAAATAGATGCAACTACCGGATCCCGGGCAGTACCGATCTATCAAACCACTTCCTATGCCTTCAAAAATGCCGAGCACGGCGCCAACCTTTTTGCGTTAAAAGAGTTCGGCAACATTTACACACGAATCATGAATCCCACTACCGATGTCTTTGAAAAGCGCATCGCAGCACTCGAAGGCGGGGTGGCTGCACTGGCAGTAGGATCCGGACAGGCAGCGCAATTTATCGCGCTGAATAATTTTCTGACCGTCGGAGACAACCTGGTTTCCACGTCATTCCTTTACGGGGGTACCTACAACCAGTTCAAAGTGGCGTTCAAACGCCTGGGAATCGAAGCACGGTTCGCCGAAAGTGACAAAGCAGAGGATTTCGAAAAACTTATCGATGAAAACACCAAAGCCCTCTACCTGGAAACAATTGGTAATCCCGGGTTTAATATTCCGGATTTTGATGCCGTTGCTGCCGTAGCCAAAAAATATGATATTCCATTGGTGGTTGACAATACCTTTGGTGCTGCCGGCTACCTATTCCGCCCTATCGAGCATGGCGCAGCCGTAGTTACTGCCTCCGCAACCAAATGGATCGGTGGTCATGGGACATCCATTGGGGGTGTGATCATCGACAGTGGAAATTATAACTGGGGCAATGGAAAATTCCCTCAATTCAGTGAGCCGTCTGAAGGTTATCATGGCCTGAATTTCTGGGACACATTTGGATTTAACAACCCACTGGGACTTCCCAACATTGCCTTTGCAATTCGTGCCCGCGTTGAAGGACTCCGCGATTTCGGACCGGCTATCAGTCCGTTCAACTCCTTCCTTCTCCTGCAGGGACTCGAAACGTTATCTTTACGAGTGCAGCGAACCGTAGACAATGCCCTGGAACTGGCCAAATGGCTTGAACAGCATCCGCAGGTGGAGACCGTTAACTATCCGGGGCTCGAAAGTTCTTCCTATCATCATTTAGCCAAAAAATATCTTCGAAACGGATTTGGGGGTGTCCTTTCATTCATTCTTAAAGGTGAGAAAGAAGATGCGGAAACGTTCATCGACAACCTTAAACTCGTAAGTCACCTGGCCAATGTAGGTGATGCGAAGACGCTCATTATTCAGCCATCCGCTACCACCCATCAGCAGCTGAATGACGAAGAACAACTGGCTTCCGGGGTATTGCCAAGCTTGCTGCGGATTTCGGTTGGAATTGAACACATTGATGATATTAAAGCAGATCTCGAACATGCATTCAGCAAAATCAGCAAGAGCGTCAATGTCTGATACTTTAGCCAAGCAACTTCATCTCCCCCGGCCGTACAGGCTGGAGGGAGGTGATTTATTACCCGAAGTGACCATTGCGTATCACACCTTCGGAACACTAGCGCCATCCGGCGACAATGTGATCTGGGTTTTTCACGCACTTACTGCAAACAGCAACCCGGTGGAATGGTGGCCCGGACTCGTTGGTGAGGGATTCCTCTTTGATCCGGCTACTCACTTCATCGTCTGCGCGAATATTCTTGGATCCTGCTATGGCACAACCGGACCCGCATCTGTTAACCCTGCAACGGGCGAAAGGTACGGGATGGATTTTCCCGAAATAACAATCGGTGATATAGTAGGGCTGCACCAGGAATTAAAGCACCACCTTGGGATTGAAAAAATTCGCTGCGGTATCGGCGGTTCGATGGGCGGACAGCAGCTGCTGGAATGGGCTATTCGAGAACCTCAGCTCTTCGATCTGATCATCCCCATTGCAACCAATGCACAACATTCGGCGTGGGGTATTGCCTTCAACACCGCACAGCGGATGGCACTCGAAGCAGATCCTACATTGAACAGTAAAAATCCGGATGCAGGTCATAAAGGCCTGGAGGCGGCACGGGCCATAGGCATGCTTTCCTACCGGAATCAGGAGACCTATAACAAAACTCAAACAGATCAGGACGATCGGGTTGGCGGATTTTCAGCGGACAGCTATCAGCGCTACCAAGGCGTGAAACTTTCACGGCGGTTCAATCCACACGCATATTATTCACTTAGTAAAACCATGGATTCCCATAACGTGGGAAGAAATAGAAACTCTGTCGAACTTGCGCTCCGACAGATCGAATCGAATGTGCTGGCTATTTCAATCAGCTCCGACCTTCTGTTCCCGCCGCAAGAGCAGGAATTGATTGCAAGGAGTTGTCGTCATGGAAAATATGCAACAATTGATTCACTCTACGGGCATGACGGATTTCTCATTGAAACCGAAAAGCTCACCGGTATAATCCAATCATTCCTGGAGCTCACCGTATGAATCCTATTTTTTAAGAATCCGGCGAATCTGATTTGCCCTGAGAAGTAATTCCTGCAGTCCTTCGCGATCACCCTCATTCAGAAGTTTTCTGAACTGTACGAGGTGATCAATATATTCGTCGAGCGCGTTCGTCACATTTTGTGCATTCTGCATAAAGATGGGTGTCCACATATCCGGTGAACTCATGGCAAGACGAACGGTAGACTGGAAGCCACTGCCGGCCATATTGAAAATACTCTTTTCATCCTTCTCAATTTCCAATACAGTATGCCCGAGCATGAAGGAGGAAATATGGGAGAGATGGGAAACGTAGGCAATGTGGCGGTCGTGTTCAGCTGCATCCATAAATACCGTTTTCATACCAAGTGCGCGGAACATGCTGGCAGCGACGTCCATGGCATGAGCTCCGGTTCGTTCCCTGTCGCAAATGATATTGACTTTATCCTTGAAAAGACCTTCATGGGCTGCTGACGGACCCGTATTTTCAGTTCCTGCGATGGGATGTGCGGCTACATATTGTTTGCGCCTCGGGTGTGTTTTTATATGCTCACAGATCGCGGCTTTTGTAGAACCCATATCAATTACCACCTGTTCATCATTCAGCTGGTCCAGCAACACGGGCAAAACAGTTTGTATAGCCTGAACCGGAATCGCCAGGAGAATCACATCGGTAAGTTCCGCGATATGATCCAGATCCGTTACTTCATCAATAAAGCCATAGGCCCGGGCGCTGTCGGCATGACGCTCATTCGCGTCTACACCATACACCCTATCCGTCCAGCCCTTTGCCTTGAGATCCATCACCATCGAACCGCCGATCAATCCGCAACCAATAACACCAATTTTCATTTCGTTTCCATATTTTGAATACGCCGAAGTGCCTCCTCCAGAATGTCTTCGGAAGAACACAGTGAAATACGAATGTAGCGATTTCCTGCGGTGCCAAAAATAAATCCCGGGGTAATAAAGACCATCGCCTTTTCAAGTATCTCATCAGTCCAGACCGTTACATCCTTCACACTGTCGGGGACTTTTCCCCATACAAACATCCCCTGCTGATCAGCCTGAAACGAACATCCCAGCGTTTGCATGATTAACTGCGCTACCTTTCGGCGGCTGGCGTACACACCCCTCAACTTTTCATACCAGTCGGCATTCATCTGCAACATTTTGGCTGCGGCTTTCTGTACCGGGAGAAACATCCCCGAATCCATATTGCTCTTCACACGAAGGACCATTCGTATGTAATCAAACTCACCTGAAAGCCACCCGATACGCCATCCTGCCATGTTGTGTGACTTGCTCAATGAATTTAGTTCGAGACAAACCTCACGGGCACCTTCAATCTGAAAAATACTGAATTGGGTTCCCTCATGAAGCTGTCCATAGGGATTATCATTCACAATGAGAAAATGATGTTTGCGGGCTAATGCAATCAATTTTTCAAAATCCTTTCGCGACCCCTTCGCACCGGTAGGCATGTTGGGGTAATTCACCCACATCAGTTTGATCTCATCGAGCGGTAGCTTTTCAAGGTATGCAATGTCGATGTTCCATGCATTACTTTCATCAAGCAGATATTGTACCGGCTCCGCCTCGGCCAGACGGGTTACAGAGGTATAAGTAGGATATCCAGGATTCGGAACAAGAACCTTGTCTCCGGGATTGACGAAAGCCATTGTAATGTGCATGATCCCTTCCTTTGATCCGATTAGTGGAAGAATTTCGGTATTCGGATCAAAGTGTTGCCCGTAATGTTTCTTCATGTAACCGGCAATCGCATCCCGTAATTCCGGAACTCCGATGTAACTCTGGTATCCGTGAGATGATGGCATTTTAGCTGCCCCGGCAAGTGTTTCTATTGCAATGGGATCCGGACTGAGGTCGGGACTTCCGATCCCAAGGTTGATAATATCCCGCCCCTGCTGACGCAATGCGCTGATCTCCTTCAGTTTACCTGAAAAATAATATTCACTTACCTTCTGTATGCGTGTTGCTTCCTGGATTATCATCAACGATCGTTTAAAAGTCGAAAATAATCATTCCCGGCGAAACTGCTGGCGACAAAGTTTGTTAAATGAATAAAATGGATGAACACTGTCGGAATACACCAAATTTTATAGTGTTCTTTATAGTTTTAAACAATTGATAAATATATTTGTAGTCCTTTTACAAGAGGGATTTTTAAGACTAAAAATATTTCAATGAGTACCATTGTATTAACCTCGATCGTAGCGTTCACGCTGATCATCCTTTTACTGGTGTTCGTATTGCTGTTTGCTCAGTCGAAACTGGTCCAGTCAGGTCCGGTGAAGATTTATATCAACGGTGATGAGGCGAACCCCATTGTGACTTCAGCTGGCAGCACGCTGCTATCGACGCTTTCATCAGAGAAAATATTTCTTCCTTCCGCCTGTGGTGGAGGGGGAACCTGCGCGATGTGTAAATGTGTGGTTGAAGAGGGCGGTGGCGAGGTCTTACCTACGGAAGTGGGTCACCTGAGCCGATCTGAGCAAAAAGAGCACGTTAGGCTTTCATGCCAGGTAAAAGTAAAGCAGGATATGCATATCCGCATTCCGGAAGAAATCTTTGGAATTAAGAAATGGGATTGTGAAGTAGTTTCCAACTACAACGTTTCCACCTTTATCAAGGAATTCGTTATGAAGCTCCCGGAAGGTGAACACCTTGAGTTTGAGGCTGGTGGATATATCCAGATTGACGTACCGCCGATTGAGGTAAAGTTCTCTGAAATGGACATCATGCCAAAGCCGGAACTCGGTCACCCGGATGATGTATTTCAGTCGGACTGGGATAAATTCGGATTGTGGGATCTTGTTATGAAGAATGACGAGCAGATCTTCCGTGCCTACTCCATGGCCAACCACCCTGCAGAAGGAAACATCGTAATGCTGAATATTCGTATCGCTACTCCACCATGGGATCGCGATGCCGGCAAGTGGATGGATGTAAATCCTGGTATTTGTTCTTCCTATGTATTCTCGAGAAAGCCGGGTGATAAAGTAACTATTTCCGGACCTTACGGAGAATTTGCGATTAACCCTACGCAGCGTGAGATGATCTACATCGGTGGTGGTGCCGGAATGGCCCCGCTTCGTGCACAGATTTTCCACCTGTTCCATACAGAAAAGACTGATCGTAAGGTTTCCTACTGGTACGGTGGACGTTCTAAAAAGGAATTGTTCTATGTGAATCATTTCCGCAACATCGAAAAAGACTTCCCGAACTTCAAGTTCTATATCGCACTTTCAGAACCGCTGGAAGAGGATAAATGGAAGGTGAAGCAGGATCTCAATGGCGAAGGAGACGGATACATCGGATTCATCCACCAGTGTCTGTTCGACAACTACCTGAAAGACCATCCGGATCCGGAAGAAGTTGAATATTATTTGTGCGGACCTCCATTGATGAACGCCGCTGTATTAAAAATGCTGGATGATATGGGAATACCACCCGAGAACATCCGCTTCGATGACTTCGGAGGATAAGAAAAAAGGCTGCCTGAGGGCAGCCTTTTTTAGTCAGTAGTCAGCCTGCCTGCCGGCAGGCAGGTAGTCAGTAGTCAGTTGGACCTCACCCCTGTAAAAACAGTTTGATTTTGAGTATACCGGATACAGGGAATTTGATTCACCTGTAACCGGTATCCTGTTTTAAATTGATATTTTTATCTCCATGCTTTCGCATAGACAGGGGTGCTTCTTTTTATCGTCATCCCTGCGGTACTCCATGAGGGACACGGTGGTACCGGGGACATAACCACCTACCACCGTCATCCCAGCCTTCGGAAGGCAGGGATGACGTGTTAAAGTGGGTTTGCAGGTAGTCAGTAGTTCTTAATTGGCTGACGCCGGGGTGGAGAGGGGCCACTGGCGTGAGGTCAACTTCTCACACGACACTATATCACTAGTTTCAGTTTTTTCCTAAATTGGTGGCATGAACCTCAAACTATTTTTTTCGCCGCTGGAGGAATCGTTGTTCAGACATATCAGGCACTCGAACAGCTTTTTTAAGAATATCAGATCGAACATTGAACAGATGCCGGAGATCCGGGGAATGGATATTGCCATTATCGGAGTTCCTGAGGAACGCGGTACCAGTGAAAACATCGGAACCGCCAAAGGTCCGGATGAGGTTCGTAAAAAATTATATGCCCTTAAAAAAGGCTATGGGTATTACAAAATTGTAGACCTGGGAAATCTCAGGCCCGGCCATGACCTTGATGAGACACTTGGGCGACTTCAGGAAGTTTGTAAGTTCTTGCTGGAAAAAAATATCCTACCCGTGATCATCGGTGGATCCCAGGACCTGGACTACGGTCAGTTCAGGGGCTACGAAGACCTGGAAAAACTGGTGAGCGTACTGAATGTGGATGCTTTCCTGGATATGGAAGAAACCGCTGCAGATATGAGCAGGAAGCACATTCATAAAATGATGGTGCATGAACCCAATTTCCTGTTTCATTACAGCCACCTGGCATATCAGACCTACCTGGTTGACCAGAATACACCTCAGGTACTTGAAATGTTGTATTTCGAATGCCACCGGCTTGGAAAACTGCGGCATAACTTTACTGAGATAGAGCCGATCATCAGAAATGCCGACATGCTTACATTTGATGTCAGTTCGATCAAGTCGGCCGATGCACCCGGAAGCGGACTGGCACAGCCATTCGGACTAACGGGCGAGGAAGCCTGTCAGATCTGCTGGTACGCCGGTATGAATGAAAAGCTGAGCTCCGCGGGCTTCTATGAATATAACCCCGACCTTGACGATGAAATGATGAAAACCGCCTCGGTAGTGGCAACCATGGTATGGTACTTCATTGAGGGGTTTTACCATCGAAAGAATGAACTGGTATTCCGGCAGAATGACTATTTGAAGTTCGTTGTTTCCATGCCTTCATCACCGGCGACCATTACCTTCTATAAAAGTAAGCTGAGCGACAAATGGTGGCTTGAAATCCCGGTTTCGCATCCATCATTGCGATATGACCGTACTATAATTGTGCCTTGCAGCTATTCGGATTACACAACGGCAACGACGGGTGAGGTACCCGACCGCTATGTACAGGCGCAGGCAAAACTTGTTTAATCGGATTATGAAATACTTTATTACTCCCCTACTTCTCGGACTGTTATTGATTTCTTGCAGCAGGCAAAATTCGGAGGATACACTGAGCGAAGCCGATAGAATTGTGATGGAATCCATTGAGAAGAGTGGCGGGGAACGCTATAATAATATGGATCTTTCGTTCCGGTTCCGTGACCGCGATTATGGCGCACGTCAGCAGGATGGACTTTTTGAATACGTACGAATCACTACCGATAGCACCGGGGTAATACGGGATGTATTGAACAACGATGAATACTATCGTGAGGTCAACGGCATACGGGTTGATGTGATTGACTCCATGGCCGGAAAATATGCGCGATCTGTCAACTCGGTCATCTATTTCGCCCTGCTGCCGGACGGGCTCAGTGACCCTGCCGTGAACCGGGAATATCTTGGAACCAAGGAAATAAATGGAAAAAACTACCATAAGATCCGCGTAACCTTTGATCAGGAAGGCGGAGGAGATGACTTTGAGGATGTGTTTATCTACTGGTTCAATACTGAAACCGGCTTTTTCGACTACATGGCATATCTGTACTATACAGACGAGGGTGGAATCCGGTTTCGGGAAGCGTATAACCCACGTTTTGAGGGAGGAATCCGGTTCATGGATTTCAATAATTACAAACCCATAGATTCGCTGGAACTTGATGTTATCGATGATGCATTCATGGCGGGAGAACTCGAGAGGCTCTCTGTTATTGAACTCGAAGAGATCAATGTCAAGCCGCTCTGATCCGGTGAACGTATAACCCAAGCACGAGAGTCATCGGCAATGAAATAAGACTTAGCCATAGCAGGGGCGCATCAATTTCCAGGCCCAGCATTCCCGAGGCGCCACTAAGCATATTCCGCATTCCAAGGATCAGCAAAACATTCAGAAGAAGGAAAGCAAGTATGTTCATGATGGTGGTAGAACGCTGATCACCCATAAGTGCGTATCGGTTTGAAAGAACCCAAAGCAACGCGGTGACCAGAGGAAGGACCAGCCCGTTGGCAGATTGTGCTGCCAGTATAATCACTTCAGGTCGAAAGTCAAGAAGGCCGCTTAATACTCCGATGAACAAAACTGACAGTGAGGTAATTCGAACGATTCTTCCATTATCCTTAATGTTGTGGAAGAGAAACCCCTTCACGATCAATCCGGCCGCAAATGGGGCGGTAATCGATGATGTGAATCCTGCTGCGAAAAGTCCAAGGGCAACCAGTTTTTCACTACCACTACCCAGGACCTTCCCTGTTACAGAAATCAGGTCTGCTAATCCCGTGGCACCATTCATGAGCGTTCCGGTCACAAGAATAGCGAGTGAAATAATGCCTCCCAGCACTATGGAAATGATCAGTCCAAATCGCATCATGCCAACGGAATCATCCCGACTAATTCCAGAACCCAGAAAGAGATTATAGGGAACAACGGTTGTGCCAATTAACCCCAATACAAGCCAGGCAGAACCCTCCGGTATTTCGGGAAATGCTATATGCCGGATCAGGCCTGAAGGATCAGGTGCAACCTGGTAAGCAACGACAAGAAAGGCAATGCCCATCACTGCCACAAGCGCACCCAGAACTTGTATCAGCCGCTGGAAGGCCGACAAGGCCAGGAGAGCCGCAGCCAACACGCCGACCAGCATGAAATTCACACCGGAAGAAAATGGCAACAGTAGACTCATTCCTGCCACTGCCCCCTGGATATTTCCTGCTTCATACGCTATACAGCCAAGAACAACACTGAATGGAATGATGGCGATCAGCCATTTATGACGGAAGCCGGATACGGTCGTGGCGAGATCTTTTTTTGTAACGAGGGTAAGACGGGCAGCCATTTCCTGAAATACGATGCAGGCTACTGTGGCGAAAATCAGGGTCCAGGCAAGTGAAAAGCCATGAAGTGATCCAGCGGATGAAGCGGTAACAAGGGTACCCGGACCAATAAATGCGGCGGCTATCACCGACCAGAACAGTATAGATAGTAAGCGCCTTCTAACCGGCATGCGCTTTAACCACTTGATCATATTCCGAGATCAGTGCACCCACAATCTCCTTTACCGGTCGAACTTCCCGTACATGTTCGATCGAAGGACCAGCACACCACATCGTTTTATAGGTTGCCCCGAAGGCGGCTTTTTCAAGCGACTTCATGCCCTTGTAGAAGGTGAGCATTTTAGCATATTTTTTCAGTGTCCGGTTCTTATTCAGAACCGATTCGAGCCAGCTCTGATTGGTGCCGATCTCCCGGACATACGGGGTGTTGATCACCGTGCAGGGGGTTCCCGAAAGTTTATCGGTCATCACAATGTCATCGGCTCCGTAGGTCACGCAAGCTTCCTTGTAGGCCTCAGTTACGGGTGCTTCTGAAGAGGCAATGAACGGACTTCCCATCGATATTCCACACGCTCCCAGAGTAAGCATTTCGTGCAGTCCCTGACCATCGCCCACCCCACCAGCAGAGATGACAGGGAGATCAGAATGATTCTTCAGCAACGGGATAAGGGTCTCCGGCGGTAACTTGCCTGCATGTCCGCCAGCCCGGTTATTTACTGCAATAAGGGCGTCAGCTCCTAGTTTAGTTACCTTTTCAGCATAGGTTTCTTCGGTAACATCACAGAAGACCTTCATGCCATGCGGCTTACAGGCATCAATAACTCCTGCCGGATTTCCCAGAGAGGTGATGATAAAGTCAACCTTGAAATCAACGCAGGTCTGAAGCTGTTCTTTGAGCCGGTAGTTCGATTTGTTGACGATCAGATTGATTCCGAACGGTTTGTCACCGGCTTTCCGGAGTTCTTCCAGTGCTGCACGAAAATCAGCATCGGTCCTGTAGTTGAGCGCCGGAATGGCGCCAGTGATGCCGGCTTTTCTGGCTTCATTCACCATGGCGACATTCGACACAAGGAACATGGGTGCCATGATGACGGGATAATCGATCCCCAGCATTTCGGTCAATTCGGTTTTGATGGTCATAGGCCTTCGGAATCAATGAGATAAATCAATGCCGACATCGCGGCTGCCCCCAGTTCAAGTTCGCGTTTATCTATCTTGTCGAACGTATCCTCTTCGGTATGATGATAGTTGAAATACCGCTGGGAGTCTGGCCGCAAACCGAACAGCACCGTCCCGGATTCCCGCAGCGGCCCTATATCTGCGCCCCCACCGGGTGAACCCAGGTCATGAAGTCCGTATGGAGCAAGCCATTGTCCCCATGATTTCAGTTTTGCCGTCTGGGCCTCGTTCCCTGTAATGGTAAAGCCACGTGGTGTAAAACCTCCGGCGTCGGATTCAATGGCGGCGATATGTGGTTGTCCGAGTGTCGAGGCCTGGGCAGCATATTCCCTTCCACCCCTCAGGCCGTTTTCTTCATTCATAAACATTACAGCGCGAATGGAATGTTTGGGTTTATAATTAAGGCTTTTAAGAATTCGTACGGCTTCGATGGCTTGGACACAACCCGATCCGTCGTCATGGGCACCCTGGCCGACGTCCCAGGAATCAAGATGACCTCCTACCACGATATATTCTTCCTTGTTTTGTGTACCCCTGATCTCACCGATTACATTATAGGAGAGGATGTCGGGCAGCATCTCACAATGGGTTTCGAGGTAAACACGTGCACTTCCTTCCTTTTTCAGCACGTCGCTTAACAGGTTTGCATCATTGGTGCTTATGGCGACAGCGGGAATCTGGGGCTGATTCGGATCATATCGAAGCGACCCGGTATGGGGAACATCGTCATTGTTGCTGGCCATGGATCTTACCAGGACGGCGACTGCACCGTAGGCTGCCGCCCTGCTTGCTCCTTGTCCGCGCTGGTTCACAGCACCGCCATAGGCCTGAAATGTATGGATGAGTTTAGGGTCCATCGGACGGTTGAAGAATACAATCTTACCCTGAATTCCTGCCTTTCCGAGTTTATCCAGCTCATCAAAATTCTGAACTTCCACGATTTCGGCGGAAACGCCCTGTGGGCCTGAGCCAACCGAATTTCCAAGGGCCAGTGAATGGAGCTCACGTGAGCCATAAGTGGAACTGTTGATGAGTCGAACGACCTCCTTTTCTCCGCGCACCCAGTGGGGCACCATCACGGGCTGAAGAAACACGGTATCGAACCCGAGCTGCTCCATCTGCTGGCGGGTCCATTCGACAGCAGCGGCAGCCTGTGGCGAGCCACTCAGACGGTGCCCGATTCTGGTGGTAAGGTATTCCAGCATTTCATAGGACTGTCCGTTCGCCAGGGCCTCATCATAAATCTTCCGGATCATGTCTTCGTTTTTATCCTGGGAAAAGCCAGCTGTACAGAGCAGAAATAAAAGGAGGGTGAAAAGGTATTTGGTCATAGGGTAAGGTTTTGGATAAATATAGGAAAACTTCCTCACCCCCGTCCCCTCTCCATGAAATTCATAGAGAGGGGTGGCTTGGACAATATTTCTTTACCGTCATCCCAGGGGTACTCCCTGAGATCCGCGGCGATAGCCGGGGATAATCAGGGAGTACCGCCGGGATCTCCTGATTGGATGCAGACAAATAGGGGATCCTGAAACCCCGAAGGGATCCCATTGGGACGGCTCCGGCCTTGCCAGAGGCTGTTCAGAATGACGACAAAATAAATGGAAGGCAGGGATGACGGTGGATTTAAGGGCTACTACTGACTACTGACTATCCCGAAGGGACCCCTTCGGGGCTGACTACAATTACCTCCGTCTCTTTTTCCTGGTATCTTTTTTCTTAAATGTTCGCTCCTTCTTCTCATGAAACGCGCCTTTAAACGAAGGATCTTCCTTGCGCTTGAGTTCATCGATGGCGCGTTCGATCTCAATTTGCTCCTCTTTGGGTGTGGGTGTTACCTCCACTTCAGCGGGTAGTTTTCTTACCGGAATTTCCTCGCGGATAAGTGCTTCAATTTTCGGAATGTGCATCATCTCGGCCTTGTTGGCAAAGGTAATCGCAATTCCCGCCTGAAGCGCGCGGCCGGTCCGCCCGATCCTGTGGACATAGTCTTCATAGACTACCGGTACCTCAAAATTGATAACGTGGGAAACATTGGAAACGTCGATACCCCGGGCAGAGACATCAGTGGAAACAAGAATACGCAGATCCCCTTCCTTGAACTGGTTCATCGCGTTGATCCGGCTGTTTTGACCCTTGTTGGAATGGATCACACGTACGGACCCAAGGTCTTTCCGGTCGATGAATTTATAAACGTTGTCGGCCACTTTTTTCGTGCGCGTAAAAATGAGGACACGTTCAAGGGCAGGGTCCTGAAGTAAATGCCTAAGGAAATTAATTTTGGTTTTCAGATTTGGCACTTCAAATACTACCTGATCGATAGTATCCGCGGCTGTGGCCTGTGGCGACACTTCGGCGGTTTCCGGAAATTCCAGGAATTCATGCGACAGCCTGATCACTTTTTCGGGCATGGTAGCGGAGAAAAGGAGATTTTGCCGTTTGACTGGAATGACTTCGAGTATGCGGCGGATCTGCGGCATGAACCCCATGTCCATCATTTTATCGGCCTCGTCGAGCACCAGCGTTTTGATCTGTTTGGTGATGAGTTCTCCTTTCAGGTATACATCCATAAACCTTCCGGGCGTCGCAATGATCACATCCACACCGGCATTTACGGCTTCAATTTGGGATTTCATTCCAACGCCTCCGTAGAGCGAAACAGGCCGGAGATCGGTATAAACGGCCAGCTGTTTGAATGTTTCCTCAATTTGCAGGATCAGTTCACGGGTTGGGGCAAGAATCAGCGCCCGAGGGTCATCCCCCTGTGCATACTTAACTTTCATCATCAGGGGCAGCAGGTAAGCGGCGGTTTTTCCGGTGCCAGTTGGGGCGATTCCCAGCACATCATGGCCAGCAAGGGCCAGTGGAATAGCCTTTTGCTGAATGGGCGTCGGTTCACCGAAGCCGGCGTCTTCGGTAGCCCTGATCAGTTGGGCATTCAGTTTAAATGATTGAAATGAATCCATGTGCAATGATACGCCTTTCCGGGCTTTCAAATTGAATTAGTATAATTCTGCGATGAACCGTATTTTTGGAGCATGCGACGCATATTAATTACTAATGCCCGTATTGTCAATGAAGGCAATGCGTTTTATGCCGATATCCTGATCGAGGGACAGTTCATTAAAAAGATCGAAGGCACGATTTCAGATGTTCAGGCCGACGAGGTAATTGATGCCTCGGGATTGTGGGCATTGCCCGGACTAATCGATGACCAGGTACATTTCCGTGAGCCCGGACTTACCCACAAAGGAGACCTGTTTACTGAATCCAGGGCTGCGGTGGCCGGTGGCGTTACCTCGTTTATGGAAATGCCGAATACGGTTCCCAATGCATTAACGCAGGATCTGCTGGAGCAAAAATACCATGCTGCTAGTCAGAAATCCCTCGCGAATTACAGCTTCTTCATGGGGGCCTCGAATGATAACCTGGAAGAAGTTCTGAAGACTGACGGGCGGCATGTATGCGGCGTGAAAATCTTTATGGGATCTTCCACCGGAAACATGCTGGTGGATGACGGAAAGACACTCGAAGGACTTTTTTCAAAGGTTCCTTTACTGATTGCCACGCATTGTGAGGATGAGGCAACGATCCGAAAAAATACCGCGGAATACCGTAAAAAGTATGGGGAGGATGTTCCGATCGAATGTCACCCGCTGATCAGGAGCGAAGAGGCCTGTTACAAATCCTCGTCGTTCGCTGTGGAGCTGGCGAAGAAATACAATACCCGCCTACACATACTGCACATATCGACGGCAAAGGAACTATCCCTGTTCAGAAATGACATTCCGCTGGAGGAAAAGCGGATCACGGCCGAAGCATGTATTCATCATCTGTGGTTCAGTGACGAAGACTACCGTGAAAAGGGAACATTGATCAAATGGAATCCAGCGGTAAAAAAGGCTTCTGACCGGGATGCAATCTTTCAGGCAGTACTTGATGGGCGAATCGATGTAGTGGCAACGGATCATGCTCCACATACAAGACAGGAAAAGGAAAATACGTATTTCAAGGCCCCATCGGGCGGACCGCTTGTACAGCACAGCCTGGTGGCGATGATGGAAATGTACCATCGGGGCAAGATCACACCGGAGCAGATTGTGGAGAAGATGTGCCATAATCCGGCGAAGATGTTCAAGATCGACCGTAGGGGATATATTCGCGAGGGGTATTATGCCGATCTCGTTTTGGTTCATCCGGAAGATCGCTGGACAGTACGACCTGATAATATTCTCTACAAATGCGGATGGTCTCCTTTCGAAGGCCAGGAATTCAAGTCGAAGGTTCATCATACCATTGTTTCGGGCAACTGGTCATACCGAAATGGACGAATTCATGAAGGTGCGCTGGGCGAACGTCTCGCGTTCCTCGTTGATGAATAAACAAGTCCGGATGTTTGAAAATTCGGAGCAAGTATCTACATTTGCAGTCCTTATTCGTACATCGATTGAGTGATGGATAAGAATAGGGAAAATGGTGGTTGTAGTTCAGTTGGTTAGAACGCCTGATTGTGGTTCAGGAGGTCGCGGGTTCGAGTCCCGTCTCCCACCCTCCGCCCGACGTAGCTTTAGCGAAGTCGGGCTTTTTTATTAAGAAGCCCCATTTTCAGAAGCTCCGTTATATCCTAAGCCTTGGCGAAGGATATTAGCGAAGTCGGTCCTTAAAGAGTAAAAAGCTCCATTTTTGATGGGGCTTTTTTTATTAAAACTGGTTATAGGTTCGTCCAGTTGGGATACCCACGACCAGAATTTGAGATTTAGAGGCAGCTTTCAGTCCATATGGTTTGCGCAGTTAATACGAGATTCTCGAAAGTCTGGAACGGTAGATTTACTTTACCGGGAATGTTTTCTCCAAAAAATTAAAAACCAAATCAAAATGCCTGATCGGCTCCGTATGTCCGCCTTCAACAATCTGATGCTCATAATAATGAGGAAAACCATGACTATTCAGACGATCAACAATTTTTTCCGACATTTTACCAGATGGCCAAGATTCATCGTACGTGGGTGATATCAATAATATAGCCCCATTAATTTTTTCTACCGGGATAGCAGCTGATTGTTCAGCATCATAATTTTCAAGAATAATAGAATATGCCCTTAGTTGCTCACCTGAGACCATTGCAGGAACGGCCGAATATGGCACGGGCACAAAGGGTAATTCCTCGTTGTTTAATGTCCAAGATGAAGTGTTACTCATCATTGTGATCGCGGGAAAACTCACATGGCTTGGTGACATCGCAACCACGGCATCAATATCGTCAAAGTACGATGCAATATTCAGAACGAGTTCGGCACCTTTCGAACCGCCGATTAAACATATTCTTTGTGAGTTTATTTTTGGATTCTCTGCGGCTTCCAATATTGCATCATGAACGGCATTTAAAGAAATTCTGTCTAAACTCTCAGGGGTAGATCCAGTACCAAAATAGGCAACCGCAAGAAATGCATATCCTTTAATAAGAAATTGATCCCGGGTAGGCTTCCAAAAATCGCTGTCCCAGGCATTCCCGCCTTCTGAACCGCCAAATCCAACAATTAGTGGTTGATTTAGCGTTTCTCCCAAATACAATTTTGTTTCAACCTTACCATAGTTTTTTGAAAGCGGTGGAATATACGTTTCTAAAAAAACAACCAGTATTACAACAATTACAATAACGCAAAAGAGAGCTTTGATTAATTTTTTCGACATGTCCATTAAGTTATGCCTGCAATTTGATGTCAATTATCAAAATGACAATTGATATAAATCAAATAATCATTTAATGTTTCTAACCCTGCTCAAAGTCTCTTGTGTAATACCAAGATATGAAGCAATCATATTCAGCGGGATACGATGATAAATATGGGAATAGGTCTGACAAAAATGGTCATATTTTTCCTTCGCACTTGTAAAACGCATCGATTTCATATGTTCCATTATATGTCCGAAAACAGTTCCCATCGATAAGCGTGAATAACGCTCCATCTCAGGAAAATGATCAAACAGAAAAACTAAATCATTGGCTGAAATGAAGTAAGCTTCTGTTGTTTCTATCGCATCAATGTAGTATATGTCTTTTTTTCTCTGGATGAAGCTGATCGGTGAGTTTATCCATTCATTCCGACCACAGAAATACTCGCTCACTTCTTTACCATCCTTCAAGAAGTAAACTCTGAGTATCCCGCTCTTGATGAAATAACTTTTTGTGCATACCTGGTTAGCATCTAACACCAATTCACCTTTTTTGAATACCGCTGTGAATAGCCTGCTTTCAAGTTCCTTTTTTAATTTATCAGAGACAGGAATAAATTCAGAGAAGTGCTCAATTATATCATTCTTCATTTGTAACAATTCGCAACATTTGTTTTCTATTTATAATTGTGGTAATGCCACAATTAAAACAAACATAATCGGAGCATCAATCAAAGCATATGATTGTCAAAGAATTGGATAATATTTCGTATTTTAATTGAAACCCATTTTCACCATGGCTCGTGTTTCCTTACTGCTGATCTTATTCTCACTGCTGATCAATATCCACTCCATAGGTCAGACCTACTATTCGGGATGGAAATTCCAGATCGAATTGATGCAGGTAGCCGACGGTCAACTGGAAATAGTATATTCCAAAAGGATGGTATCGCCTCTGAGCAGTGAGGCCGTACCGGGCGGCCCTGATTTTCTGATCACTCAAAATAATGGAATGAGCCATGGCCAATTAATGATGCCTGCCAATAATACTAACACTGGCGACTATACGGTGAACCGGGACTATTTCAAATACATCAACAAGAATATCCCCCCTGTTATTACACTACCGGAAACGACGAATAAAAAGGGATTCCCCGACCCTACAAAAAATCAATATTATCCCAAGCCGGATGGCAACTGACAAATAGTATTTGATCAATAACACTGGTCATAGATTCCTACCTCGCTGCCACTCTGAAAAATCAAACCCATCCCAAGGTAATAAATGAACTTTTGTGTTTATTGTGTCCGGATTAGCACTTATGAAAAAATTTCCATCTGCCCAGACGATTCTTCTTATCATCTCCGCTTTTGTTGCCCTGCTTACCTGGATCATTCCAGCCGGACAGTACGCATCACTGTCCTATGACAATTCAGAACAAGTATTCCTGAAGTCGTCCGAAGGGTCAACCCAGAAGCTTCCTGCTACCCGTCAAACGCTTGATGAGCTGAATGTTCAGATACCACTCGAAAATTTCACTTCCGGGGCGATTTACAAACCCATAGGCATTCCGGGAACATACCAGCGCCTCGAGTCAAATCCGCAGGGATTTTTCGAACTTGTTCAGGCCCCTGTGAAAGGAATCGTTGAAACCGCGGATATCATTTTCCTGGTTCTAATTATTGGGGGTCTGGTGGGTATTGTAGATAAGTCGGGAGCATTCAGCTCCGGCATCGCATGGCTGTCTGATTTCCTGAGAGGCCGGGAATATATCCTGATCATTACGACCACCCTACTGATTGGGCTTGGGGGAACAACATTCGGCTTCGGAGAAGAATGTATTGCTTTCCTCCCAATTCTGATTCCTGTCTTCCTCGCAGCAGGATATGATGCACTGGTAGCCATCGCAACCGTTTTCCTAGGATCCCAGGTAGGTGTGTTGGCATCCATAACCAATCCGTTTTCAACCATTATTGCATCAGACTCAGCAGGAATCACATGGACAACCGGACTGGATGGCCGGATCGTAATGTTCGTAATCTGTATGACGACTACGATCATCTTTCTGCTGCACTACGCAAAAAAAATTAAGGCCGACCCATCCAAATCGGTAATCTTCGATCAAAAACAACAGATGGAGAATATGTTTGGATCCGTGAAAACCGACGTGCCCGCTCTTTCAATTCGGTACAAGCTCATTCTGCTCATATTCATTCTAAGCTTCGTAGTGATGGTTTCCGGTGTAATCATGCTTGATTGGTGGTTCATTGAAATGACATCCGTCTTCGTGTTCGCTTCCATTTTGATCGGACTCGTCGGAAAAATGAAAGAGAATGATTTTATTCATGCATTCACAAAAGGTGCAGGAGAACTTCTTGGCGTAACTTTTATTATCGGGATAGCAAGGGGCATTTCGATTCTGATGAACGACGGGCTGATTACCGACACCATACTCTTCTATGCCAGTAATTTCACCGCCGGGATGGGCAAAGCGCTTTTCATCAATGCACTTTTTGGTGTGTACAATGTGCTGGCATTCTTCGTTTCATCAACATCCGGGACGGCAGTCCTTACCATGCCCATCATGGCCCCGCTGGCCGATACGGTAGACATCGGACGGGAAAGCGTTGTGAATGCTTATCAGTTCGGAAACGGAATTTTCAACCTGGTGAATCCAACCTCCCTTGTCCTTGCTTTTCTCGGAGTGGCGGAAATAGGCTACGACCGGTTCCTGAAATTTGTCTGGCCCCTCATTGTGATCCTGACCATTATTTGCATGGTGTTTTTAACAATCTCGATTTCAATTTAAATAATATCATACGGCGGGCAGCAGGGGATGTCGCATCTCCGAAATACGAAGAATAATTTTACAGGGACCAGAAAGGAACCAACGCGATTGTGTTTTCCTTTTCTTCTGAAACATGAAATAATTCAAGCAGGTGAAGCCCGCTTGGAAGGTCGTCAATAGAAAGGATCGTTTCAAAGCCCGCCTGCTCCTTACTGTTTTGAGCAATAACAAATTCACCCTTGTATTCGACGGAATCTATCCGAAACCGGTATAGCTCTGAAATTGCCTGAAGATATTTTTCCGTCATGTCCCTTTTTTCCTGCAATGTACGCTCCTCAAACCTGATGACAGAGGTCATGATCCCGCGCTGATCGTTTTCTGGTATCATATCAGGATAGGCCTTGTAAACCGATTCTTCAATCGGCTCACCGAACGGTATGAAGACTTCGAGGTAATCCGTGGTAATGGTTTTTGACGGAATTGACAGAAAGCGCGCAAACTTGTCATCCCCCAGCTCGTCTTCATAGTTGAGCGGACTTGCAACGGTTCCAAACAACTCAAGCCGTAAGAAAGTATCTTCAAAATTAAACGGCACGTAGTTGGAATTGACCGTATTAACAGAAGTAAGCAGGATCACGACGATATAAGTGGGAATGAGGGTCATCGCCAGGCGCCGGCCAAACCTGTGATCAAGGAGGTTATAAACAATTGGCCTGTAAACAAACGATAAAGTAAGGATACTGAATAGTCGGTAATACGGGTAGTAGATCATAAAAAGAATCCGCTTCTTTTTCAGTCCGCCCAGCGTCACAAAATCAATAAAGGTAAGTAAGGCACCCACGCCCAGAATCAAAACCACAATCACCTGAACAATTGTTCTTATCGGCCCGGGATCGAAGGCTGTAACAAGAAAACTGCTCAAGTACAGGGAGGCAAACACCATAAATACTGCCAAAATATAAAATACAGTCAGGAACGCCGAAGCGAAGATTACACTGCAGTATTTTTCCAGCTGGGCGATGAACCTGTCATACGGGCCGACCTTTTTTTCAAGAAAGCCTTTAACCCGTGTGGTATACTTCAGTTCATCATAATCAATTTCACCCGACACATACCGCAGACCTATCGCGCCAATCCAGAGACCCCGAAGGATCACATGGGCGGTCAGGTTCAGAATCAAAATAAACACTGCTGCCAGCAGGAAGGTCATGAAATAGACTTTCACATTATTTTCAAATGCAACTGCCCGCTTTATCTCTAGTGAAATGGGCGTAAAGGAAGTGAAGAGTGCATACAATGAAAATCCTGAGATAATCAATTCCAGCTGCCAGCTCTCCTGCTGTAGAATATCCAGCCATTTACGGAATGAACTGCTGTTGTAATCAGATTCCCCGGGAGGTTTATGCTCCATAATTCAAAATAGATTCATGTGGAAATATCTTATGCTAAAAAAAGGAATGACAGGCAGAATGAACACAATTAGCACCCAAATCACTCCAGTTCAAACGCGAGTAAAACGTTGCCCGGCATCTCGCCGAACAATGCATATCCGCTGTTGAAATAGACCATTCCATCCGATACTACGGGTGCCGGACCATCGATAGATCCGCCGCGCGCCTCCACGCCATTGATCGTTTCATATTCCCGATTAGTATCAAAATCCCAGAGAATTTCACCGGTTGCCGCATCATACGCCCGTGCATGTCCGTCCAGCGCCCCTGCGAAAACTACACCCGGAATCAGGGTTGGTGCAGCGGAGTGTGAATTATAACATCCGGCTTTACCTTCGCATAATGCAGGGTCCGGTGTATTTTTCCAAACTACTTTTCCCGTCATGATATCCAGGGCAAACAAACCAGGATTCGGGTCCACTCCCGGCTCACCACCATATTCAAACCAGTCGGAATTAGCGGCATATACCAGCTTGCCATCCGTGGCCATTCCCCAGTGAATACCTCCGAGTGCTCCTCCCCTTCCGATCCGTTCCTGCCAGATAGGATTACCTGTATCCGGATCCAGGCTGTGTACAACTCCTGATTTTTGTCCGACCACCAGCACTTCCTTACCATCCGGCCTGGTTGTAAGGATGGGAGCCATTCCAAAGTCGACATCAGGACCTGAAGGATCCGGACAATTCGCGCCGCCTTCGGTACATGCTGAAATGTACGCATCTTTAGGAGTTGCCTGGAAAGACCATTTGATCGCCCCCGTCTTCAGGTCGAGTGCCTGAATCGCATCAGACGTAAGTGTAGGCGGGTTTGAATAATTCTCCCCGGTGCCAATGTACAGGACGCCGCGTTTCGCATCGACGGTCGGACTGCTCCAGACCGGAGCCCCTGAAGGCCCGAAACGTTTTGTTCCTATACTGTTTACTCCATTTTCCACGGCCTCTTCACTTACAACCCGATGTCTCCAGACTGCTTCTCCTGTGGTAGAATTCAGTGCGACTACCTGTCCGGATGATTTACAGCATTCAAAATTCTCATTACCTGCCGCCACTACTTCCATGGAGGTAAGCGGAACATACAGCATTCCGTCATGATAGGCTGGTGTTCCGGAAACCGCATTATTGGCGTTATTACGAACGAATGATTTCCAAAGGAGCTCACCCGTTTCGGCTTTCACTGCGTAGGTATTCGTGCTGAAATCTGCAAAATAAAGGATCAGATCACCGTTGTTGTCCTGGTTTACGGCAATTCCTCCGCGAATATTGGCATCCGCCTCAAACATCCATTTCACACAACCTGTTTCCTTGTTCAGACAGTAGACTTCACCGAATTCACTGCCGAATATCATGTGATTTCCAATGATGGTTGGTTTTGTTCGGGTATTTCCTCCTCCATCGAAACCGAAAGCCCATTTCAGCTTCAGTGAAGGAACACTTTCCTTATTAATTCCCGCATTTTCAGCCGGGATGAATCCGGTACTTTCACGAACGCCTCCCCATCCGCTGTATTTCACCTGGCTTACCCAGGGAACATTCTCAGAGCAATAATTTAGGGGAGGCTTTTCTTCACTGTACTTCTTGTTGGTGATCATTTCTGCGATGGCAATTTTTTCTGCCTTGCTGAGCACCGCACCCTGCACCTGCATTTTTCCGGTTTCAAGTGTGGCAACGACACTTTTCGGACTTAACATACTTAGTTGAAATAATGCCGGCGCCTGATTGGTGCCGTTATCCATATGACAGGATGCGCAGTTATTGGTGAATAATCCCTGAACTACTTCCTCGGTTAGGACTTCGGTCATAGGGGTTTCTGATGTGGTTCTGGTTGGTTCGCAGGAGAAGAGAGAAAAGACTACGAGGATGGCTGTCAGTTTTGGGCAGATGTATTTCATATAAGTGATTGATTATAAATCAATATAGACAAAATTGTTTGGTAAATCCAGCGGGAACGGGGTACCATACACAAATTGATAGTAGTGTTCTTTTGCGGAAAATTGTAATTTGTCAGTCTGAATAGTTTACTGATATGCCACGATTACTTCTTCTACTGATAGTATTGATTTTCTCACATACCGCATTTACGCAAGTGGTCTATGACCGCAATGAAGGTGCCGATGTTACCAAATACACTTTCCGGCTTTCGCTGAATGATTCGAGTAATGTCATTTCAGGAGAGGCGACGATCGATGTCACATTCTCGGAATCCCCGGAAAAATTCAAGCTTGACCTGATCGGATCGAACGGGGAATATGGCATGAAAATCAATGAAGTGAGAGAAGGAGAATCTGCGGCTAACTGGACATTCGAGGAAGATGAAGTGATCATTTATCCATCCAACGGCGCTTCCACTGCTTCATTCACAATTTGCTATTCCGGAATACCTGAACGCGGGCTTGTAATTGATAAAACCAAATTCGGGAAGCGTTCCTTCTTCGGCGATAACTGGCCTACCCTGGCCCGGCACTGGCTCCCGTGTGTGGATCATCCGTACGACAAAGCCGCGGTAGAATTCCAGATCCATACGCCGGCACATTACGATGTGGTTGCCACAGGGAAAAAAATTGAGGAAAGCTACATTACGACCGGTTATAAACTCACCCGGTACTATGAACCGGCCCCGGTTGCTACAAAAGTAATGACCATCGGTGTATGCGAATTTGCCTCTGAAGTGCTGGGCTATGTCGATAATATCGAAATATCTGCCTGGGTGTACCCGGAGAACCGCCTCGAAGGCTTCAGTGATTATGCGGTAGCTGTGGAGGTCATGGAATATTTTATTAAAAATATCGGCCCGTATTCTTATGCCAAGCTTGCCAACATGCAGGCCAAAACCCAGTGGGGCGGACTCGAGAACGCGGGTACCATTGCCTACCGGGAAAGTTCCGTCACCGGGAAGAATGAAGTCGAGGGCCTGATTGCTCACGAAATCGCACATCAGTGGTTTGGAAATTCTGCATCGGAAGACAGCTGGAACCATGTTTGGCTCAGCGAAGGATTCGCTACCTATTTCACAATCCTGTACCTGGAAAACAAATATGGCGACGCAACCCGAAGGCAGGAACTCGTGAAGGACCGCAGGGAAATTATCGAATATTATGGTAAAAATCCGTCGTCGGTGGTCGATTATTCGATAACAGATGCTATGAACGTGCTTAGTACCAATACTTATCAGAAAGGCGGTTGGGTGCTGAACATGCTTCGTCACAAGATTGGTGATGAGGTTTTCTGGAATGGCATCCGGCGTTATTACGTAACCTACAGGAACGACAATGCTGTAACTGAAGATTTTCAGAAAATCATGGAACAGGTTTACGGAGAATCGTTGGAAGAATTCTTCAGGCAATGGGTATATACTGTGGGATACCCGGAACTTAGGACCAGCTGGAAATATAAGAAGGGCAAGGTAATGCTAAAAACCCAACAGGTTCAGGACCATTTTACATTTGATTTCCCGCTTGAAATAGGTCTCGTTTACGGCGAGGAAATTCAAAAGCAAACAATCACTATCAACAGCCGGTCGATGGAATTCGAATTACCTGCAGACACAGAACCGGATAATGTGATATTCGATCCGGATGTCTGGATGCTGTTTAAGGAAGTGAAATAATTTTGTGGCGTTCCCTGAATGCCTGATATCTCGCGAATTACCTATTTTCAGTGATTGAATATGCGGGTTCATTTTTGTAGCTTGTCCTTGCAAGCATTTTCCCTACATGAAAATTCCCAACCTAACCAAATCCGCGAAACTCGGGATACTCATTGCCATTTTACTGCTGGGGATCGTGAGATCCTGGTATGGTACACGGCTCGATTCATTCGCGAATGATGAACCATTCCATATCATTTCAGCCGCCTACTACGTGGCAGAAGGTGATTACAGGCTAAACCCGGAGCACCCTCCCTTGTCAAAGGATTGGGTCGGACTGTTTAACCAGCACCTCGAACTTCGGCCTATGGAAGTACTCAATGACAAGGATCATGAACGTGAGTGGCTGCAGGAGATCATGTATTTCGACAACGATGCCAGGCTTTCGCAAAAGCGATCGAGACTTGCCATGTATAGTTTTCATTTCATCCTGGGGCTGGGTATTGCATTGTTGCTCTGGCGAATTTTCGGATTTGGATGGGCGGTGGTGAGCTTACTTTGGCTGGCACTTGAACCTTCAATCGGGGCACATCAGCCGGTTGTTTTAACAGATCTCCCACTCTCATTCACATTGATACTTGCAGCACTCACAGGAGGAATGTTCTGTTACAGCTGGAAATGGAAATGGGCAATTGCGTTTGGTGTCACATTGGGAATGGCCTTTGCCGTAAAACATTCCGCATTGCCTGGCTTAGCGATGATGATCGGCGTGAGCGCTTTGGTGGCAATATATCCGATACTTCAGAAAAACTGGAGCAATGCGGGCAGACGGGTATTGAAATGGGCAGCAGCCTGCCTTATCATGCTGGCTACCTTATGGGCCGCATATGGGTTCAATTCGCATTCATCAGAAGGCGGACAGGATTTATTCAACCGAAGCCTGGAATTAAAAATCTCTGATTTGAATACCGAAAGGTGGCGCGTACTCCTCACCTTTATGGACAAATCACAGCTTTTACCGAAAGCGTATATCTGGGGGCTGGCCGATACCATCCGGGCAGGAATTGAAGGACGTGGAGATGATCAACATTTATTTTTTGGAACAATTGTATATGGAAGGGCGCCACTCCTGTATTTTCCGGGTGTGATCCTTTCGAAGATTCCTATAGCTCTTCTTCTGCTTTATTTTATTGGAATTTCTGCCATCCTGATTGCATTTGCACGACCTCATTCAGAAAAAATTAGAGCAATCGATCGTAAGCAATGGTTTGTAATTATTGCGCTTGTACTTGTTATGGTGGCGCATACATTGGCTCTGATGTCGGGACGTACATCCTATGGCGGAATCAGGCATGCCTTACCCATAGTTGCGATAATGGGAATATTGTCAGGAGGAGCAATTCTATGGCAATTCCCACGAAATCATGCATTGAAATATATAATTCCAGGTGCACTTCTGTTAACCTGTTTTGTGACAACTATCGGAGAACAACGGATTTGGGAATACTATAATGAGATCGTGGGCGGTACAGAAAATGCATACAAGTGCTTCTGCGACGAAGGGAATTATCTTGGTCAGCGTTTTTATGAAACTGAGGAATTCTTTAGTGACCCTGAAGTGGATTCTTCTGAACCGGTCCATGCCTGGGCCTGGTATATGGAAGAAGAAAAGGATGCTTCCAGTTTAAATTTCAGGGACGGTGTGCAGGATATCAACGACACAGCCTCTTTCGCCAACGTTGATGGATATTTCCTGATTGACATGTGTGATTATAATAAAACGCCGGAATGGGATCCTGAGAAAATTGAGGGACTTGTACAAAAAAAACGTATTGGTCATATAATGATTGCACATGGCGAATTAAGGGATACAACAGCCTGGGCAATATCGATGAGTTTTAAAGTTCTGGAATATATCACTGAATCAAAGGGAAATACTGATTGGGAACTCGTTGCGAAGCGCATGGAAAAGGTGACGGAATATACACAACAACGATCGAATCCATTTCTGATACTTGGAAACGCTTATGTGATGACCGGTGAACGTAATAAGGCGATTGCCGCATACCAAAAGTCAGCAGATAATATATACGGTGAGGATCCCAATAAGGTGGCTATTCTTGAACAAATAGAAAAAATTAAAAATGCTGAAGACATGGCGAGTGTAGGTATGCTCAGGCCCTATTTCATGGAATAATGTTCGATCCGTCTACCATACCGCCTGAGGATGTTCAGTCAACGCGCCTGTGTATCGTTATTCCCTGCTATAATGAAGCCAGCAAGCTGAAGTTATCCCATTTCAAAGACTACCTCCGGGAAAACCCGCGGGTTAAACTCGTATTTGTCAATGACGGCTCAAAAGATGCTACCCTGGAGATACTAAACAGAATTCAGCATGAAATGCCTGATCAAATCAGTGTTGTCGATTTGAAAAAGAATGTGGGAAAGGGAGAAGCTGTGCGGGCCGGGGTTCTGTATACCCTTGATACAGATATTTGTGACGCCATCGCCTACCTCGATGCCGACCTTGCAGTAACGCTCGAAGAATGTGATACCATTTCCGGCGCGCTAAAAGATGACATCAGTTTTTGCTTCGGGTCGAGGATCCTGCGTATTGGTTCTGTGATAGAAAGGAAACCTTCCCGCTTTATCATTGGCCGGGCTGTTGCCACGGTGATATCGCAAATACTCCGGCTCAAGGTGTATGACACACAGTGCGGCTGTAAATTATTCCGGAGGGATTTGGCAAAACAGATATTCAATGAGCCCTTCATTTCGCGTTGGCTTTTTGATGTGGAGATATTTTTTCGCATCCTCCAGTTGCACGGAAGGGAAGACGGCATCAGAAAAATGATGGAAATTCCGCTGAATCAATGGATTGATCAGGGAGATTCGAAAGTCAGACCAACCTATTTCTTCAGAATGATGGTAGACCTGGTTAAGATCAGAAACAGGTACAGTCAGAAAACACCCACCTCCTGAACCGTTGATTTCCGGGATAAAATCCAGAAAAAAGCGATAAGAACTGCATGACGTGCATCATAGGAATTGTGAATCAGTCAATCTACCTTATTCCTTAGCATTTAAATCCGATTGAGTCATGAAAGATGTAAAAGTACATTTTGAAAGCGTGGCCCGGAGGTCAGCCTTTCTTCTCGCACTGGCACTGATCGTATATTTTCTGATCATCCGATTTGTAGGACTGGCGGAAAACCAGACATTGCGCCTGGTTAATTTTGCCATTCTTGCGGTGGGTGTATTCCTGTCGGTACGCCGGTTCAGGGATAAATCCGACGACCGTTTCACCTATATCCGTGGGCTGCTGGCAGGAACATTCACAGCCGTTTTGGCTTCCGCGTTGTTCGGTGTGTTCATCTGGGCCTATTTGTTGTTCCTGGATCCAGGTTTCATGGCCGACCTGAAAGCCAATGCACCTTTTGGTCCGTACCTGAACCCCTATATCATCGCGGCAACCTTATGGATTGAAGGCATTTTCGCGGGAATGGTTTTTTCCTTCCTGTCGATGATGATGCTCACCAATAATGATGAGAATATTTAGGAACTAAAATTACACTACTCCCCAAACCCCCTGACAGTGGGGAATAAACACAAGGAGACGGACATCCCAAAATATCCTGAACGAACTATTAATAATATCTTCCGATCATCGGATGCTCAACAATCATACGTTTTACCTCTTGCGGATCCATACTCCCCTGAATGCGGTAGATAACCTTGCCTCCGGGTTCAATGAGCATCGTGTACGGCAGACTGCCATTCCATTCCGGGTCCACCGCTTCGATAAGTGCATATTTATCCCCTTCAGAATAGATAAAGTTCCTGAGGGCTGAATGACTCTTCTGCAGAAATTCATGTGCTTTTTCCTTTGCTTCCAGGTTATCGGCACTGATGGATATAAATTCGAAGTCGCGGTCATCATACATGCGATGAATTTCCACAAAATCAGGGTATTCAATAATACAGGGTCCGCACCATGTTGCCCACAGGTTTACCAGGAGCAGCTTTTTTGAGTCATTCTTCAGCAATTCCGTGATACCACCCGTCGTGATTTCTTCCAGGGTAACCGGCGCGGCATCCCAAGCGGCATAAACCTCCTTCTTGTATTTATCCTTCCAGGCCCATTTAACCGAACAGCCGAATGTCTTGGTGGAAGTTAAAGGCATCTCTGACCCATTAAGTACAGCATCAATCGCATTACGTAAATCCTCGGCATTCGCAGTACCCGGTTTCTCCGATGCATCAAGCCGGCCTACATAACGAAGTTTACGATCACTGTCGAAAACAAATGCATGTGGCGTGGCAACCGGACCATATTTAAGCGATGCCTCATGGGTATCGCCGTCATAGAGATAGGGAAAATTGAAATTCTTGTTTTGAGCACGTATAATCATTTCCTCATATGTGTCACCCAGATCTGAGTAGCCGAGCTCGTCGAAGAGTAAACCGATCGGACTGTTGGGTGAAATCGCAACCACCTGCACCCCTGCGTCACGATAATCATTGGTGAGGGCTATCATCCGGTCTTCATATGCCTGGGCGGTCGGACAGTGATTACAGGTGAAGATGATCACCAGGACCCGGGCCGAATCGTAGTCACTCAGACTGTGATATTTACCATCAACACCGGGCAGATTAAAGTCGGGTGCCGGCGAGCCCAATGTAAGTGTTTGAACTTCCTGCTCCTTAATTGGTTGGGGACTGGCTACAAATGCCGGGGTTAGTACTTCCGAAGGAACCTCTTCGGCAGATTCATCGGTGACCTCTGTTTTGATTGAACAGGAAATCAGGAGCCCTGTACACAGTAAAAATGCAATAAACGACAATTTTTGATCCATCACTTGGTTACGTTTTTTCATAAGTTACAGAAATCCAGCGGATAAACTCAATAACTTTTGTCCTCTGTAAGTTTCCCTGGATTTATTGAAGGATTGCGCTTTTAGATTACCGTTGAACTTAGTAAGTTAGGGTATGACCAGAATGGAAGAATTTAATACGTTATCCTTTCGCGATAAAATTCGCCGCCTCTATGAGGAAGGAACGTTTATTGTTTCTATCCGATACTATGGTTATAAGATCAACCTTTACCTGTACGACGAAAACTACATTGAGGTGTTCTATAATCATAAGCTGGATCTGATCGAACGGATTGAACCTTTACAGGGAAATCCTACGAGGATGAAATTTTATTCTGATCAGATCAAGCTGCCGGCGGATTTTGTTGCCTGAAAAAAAGAAGGCCTGCTTACCTGACTCCAAACCGGAGCTTCATGGTGATCGTGGCTGTCTTCATTTTTGATGAAGTGTTATAGGTACCGCCCCAGGAAAAATCCTCATTTGAATTTCTTGCAATAATCTGAAAGACGCCCATTTGAGCTGATTTCAAAGATCCGAGTCCTGAACCCGAATTCTCGGCAATCCGACCTGCACGTTCAGTCGCATCACGTGTTGCTTCGGCAATCATTTCCAGCTTCAGATCTGCCAGCCGTGTATAATAATATTGCGGAGGGTATGAGTTGAAAGTCAGTCCCTGGTTAATCAGCTCCGTCACTTCCCTGGATATCTGTTCAACCAGATCAACCGCGTCAGATTCTATTTCCACACGCTGAGTGAGCAGATAACCGTTGAATTTTCGTACCGACTGACCGCGATTATCATATTCATAGTCATATTGCTGATTAATATCCACCGCTGAAAAAGTGATGGAATCTGAGGGAATCCCTTTGCCGACCAGGTAGGAACGGACGGATTGCTGATCATTCTTCAGTTGATTATAGGCATCATCGAGATTCATCGCCTGCCTGGAAAAATTGCCGCTCCAGACGATAAGATCTGAGGTAAAATCCTGTCTTCCCAATCCAGTCACCTGGATTGAGTTTGAATTTTCATTCCTGTTAAGAAAGGAATAGGACAGCATTGCCGTGCAGATCACCGCCGCACCGGCAAGAATAATGATGGCAACTACAGACTTCTTCATAAGCGCATAACGTCGTTCTTCGAAAAAAAATATCTGGTTGGTAAATTTTCTTGTTCAATAAAACAAAGAATTGGTGGTAGAAAGGGTTTTATGACCGAAAAAACTGGGAGTAGGTCGTAGGCAGGAACCTCATATCTTAGTAACGGACTAGAACCACCCTCACAAAGCCGTCATCCCTGCCGGTCAGGCGGGGATGACGATGGGAAAGGTTGTAGAATCGCCGGATTGGTCTTTAATCAAACAACAAATGGCCATTGACGCGTGCCGCTAGGTACGCCGGATGGGTAATGAATCAAACAAAAAAGGCCATTGACGAGTGCCGTTAGGTACGCCAAATGGGTAATGAATCAAACAAAAAAGGCCATTGACGCGTGCCGCTAGGTACGCCGGATTGGTAATTAATCAAACAAAAAAGGCCATTGAAGAGTGCCGTTAGGTACGCCAAATGGGTAATGAATCAAACAACAAATGGCCATTGACGCGTGCCGCTAGGTACGCCGGATGGGTAATTAATCAAACAACAAACGGCCATTGACGCGTGCCGTTAGGTACGCCGGATGGGTAAAAAAAAGGCTGCCCTTTTGAGACAGCCTCTTTCACTTTTTACAAGTATATCCTTTATTATGCCGTAGCAGGAGTTGATTTCTCTGCGCCGGAATTCACCGGGCTGTTCAGCGTAGCGATATGATAGCTCTTACGCGCCTTATATCCGCAGTACTGACACTCGAAATGTTTGATCAACTCTCCTTCGTCTGCCACTGTAGGCTGACGTACGATCTCCTCACGATTCACTTTAAATGTCTGGTAGTTACACTCAGGACACTGAAGTGCGTGCAGGTGACCTGCATATTTTTCAATTTTTGTATATCCGGTTTCTTCATCCACCCAAACATCGTAATCCACAGAGTAGATTTCCTCTTCAGCCTGCATACCTTCATCAAGGTAAACATCTTCCTCGTCTTCACTAAGAAGTTTCATAGGCTTTCCTGTCTTAGGAGAAATCCTGGGCTTGAATCGAAGCGTTCTGAGACGCTTTTCGATATAGAAAGGATAGTAGAACTTCAGGAGATTATGGATAATCACACCCATAATAAGTCCCATCATGATCGTTACGAAAATTCGCACGAACACCATGAGAACGGTGAGTTCTACGATATTGGAGTTAAAATAAAATCCGCCTGCAATAATTAGTACGATGCCGGCAGATAATAATACACTGATTTCACTGCGGTTAATGTAGTCGTACTTCTTTTTGGCATCACTGGTTGCACCTAATTTGAAAATGTGGCCTAATACTATTAATCCTGCCAATGCCGTAAATGCCATTGCGATGTACTGTGCCCAGGTGTTCCAGGTCTCAAATGATTGTACTGAGAGTTCTTCCATGGCCTGAATCTTTAAATAAAAAAGTTAGTTAGTTTAAAAAAATGCTCTATCGCACTAATAATTTACAATTCATTGTCCAATTTTAATATTTTTTTTAACTAAAAAAGGAACTAATTGCCCGCAAATCATACATGTGCCATGTTAATACGGCGTAATCAAAAAAGGGAACCACCCTGGCTCCCTTTTTTTTGAAAAAATTTCAACTTTTTTATTAAAGTGTCCGTTTGGTCTCTCTTTCCTCATAGCTTTCAATCACATCTCCTTCTTTGATATCATTGAAATTCTTGATCGAAATACCACATTCATAGCCATTTTTCACCTCTGCAACGTCATCTTTGAAGCGTTTCAGCTGACCAAGATCACCAGAGTAGACTACAATACCATCCCGAATCAAACGGATCGGATTATTTCTCTTGATTGATCCGTCGATCACCATACAACCGGCTACGGTTCCAACTTTAGAGATTTTAAATACTTCTCTTACTTCAACATTACCTACAATGACCTCTTCCACCTTAGGATCAAGCATACCTTCCATGGCATCTTTCACATCATTAATGGCATCATAGATCACAGAATAGAGCCTGATCTCAATCTCTTCATTCTCTGCAATCTTCTTGGCAGAGTTTGAAGGACGCACCTGGAAACCTACGATTACAGCATCCGATGCGGAGGCAAGCAATACGTCTGATTCAGAAATCTGACCTACACCTTTATGTATTATGTTAACCTGAATTTCTTCCGTGCTCAACTTCAACAGTGAATCGGAAAGGGCCTCCACAGAACCATCCACGTCACCTTTTACAATCACATTCAGTTCCTTGAAGTTTCCAATCGCAAGTCGGCGCCCGATTTCATCCAGCGTAATGTGCTTCTTGGTTCGTATGCTTTGCTCACGAAGGATCTGTTCACGCTTGGTGGCAATTTCACGTGCCTCACGATCAGATTCCATCACATTGAACTTATCACCTGCCTGAGGTGCACCATCAAGACCCAGCATCAGTACCGGTGTTGACGGTCCGGCTTCTTTCATCTGTTTCCCGGTATGATCGAACATGGCTTTCACACGGCCATAGTAGGCTCCTGCTAAAACCACATCACCCACGTGCATCGTTCCGTTCTGTACGAGCATTGTCGCTACATAACCACGACCTTTATCAAGACTCGCTTCGATCACTGTTCCATTCGCCGCTTTGTCAGGGTTGGATTTCAATTCAAGCAATTCTGCTTCCAGCAAGACTTTTTCCAGGAGATCATCGATACCCTGACCGGTCTTAGCCGATATCTCAGCGCACTGATATTTACCTCCCCAGTCTTCGACCAGGATATTTATGTTTGCCAACGATTCCTTCACCTTATCAGGGTTGGCATTTGGCTTATCAATCTTGTTGATCGCAATGATAATGGGAACACCCGCTACCTGGGCATGATTGATCGCTTCCTTCGTTTGTGGCATCACATCATCGTCGGCCGCAACCACGATAATTACAATATCCGTTACTTTGGCACCACGGGCACGCATCGCAGTAAACGCTTCGTGACCAGGTGTATCAAGGAATGCGATCTTCTCGCCTTTTTCGGTACGAACATCATATGCACCAATGTGCTGCGTGATACCTCCGGCTTCACCGGCGGTAACTTTAGAGCTTCGGATATAATCCAGTAATGAGGTTTTACCGTGGTCAACGTGACCCATGATCGTAACGATGGGAGCCCTGCCTTTCAGATCCTCCGGATCATCGGCCTGGACTTCCACCTCCATTTCATCATCTGCAGTCGTAAATTCCACGTTGTAGCCAAATTCATCCGCAATGATCGTAATGGATTCTGCATCGAGACGCTGGTTAATGGAAACAAACATCCCAAGGCTCATACAGGTTGAAATGACATCGTTCACCGATACATCCATCAGCGAAGCAAGGTCATTCGCGGAAATAAATTCCGTTACCTTCAGTGTTTTTGATTCTTCCTGTTCCTGAAGCATTTGCTCCTCTTTGGCTTCCGCCATAGCAGAACGCTTCTCCCTGCGATATTTCGAACCAGTGCTTTTCTTTCCTCCACCACTCAATTTGGCCAGAGTCGCCTTGATCTGATCCTGAATTTCCTTGTCAGACGGCTCTTCCTTCTCCACACGTCCTCTTCTTCGACTGTCCTTGGAATCATCCCGGGCAATACGCTTACGTGGACGCTTTTTCTTCTTTCGCTCCTTCTGGTCGTCTGATGACGCCACAGGCTTGGATTTTTTATCTTTCTTTTCGGGAAGATCAATCTTTCCAACGACCTTTAATCCCTGCAATTTATCTGCCTTTGCCTCGATCACATCATTCTGTGGAGCAGGTTTGGTCTCTTTTACTTCCTTCGGAGCTTCCTTCTCTGCAGGTTTCTCTTCTTTCTTAGCCTCTGCAGGTTTCTCCTTTACGGGCTCCTCCTTCTTAGGTTCCTTCTTCTGATCGAGATCGATCTTGCCCAGGACCTTAATGCCCTTAAGCCTATTGGCATCATCCTCTTTTTCCTCCGGTTCAGCCGGCTTTTCCTCTACCTTCTCTTCTTCCTTGGCCTTCTCCTCAACCTTTTCAGGCTTAACTTCTTCAACTTTCTCTTCCTTTTCCGCCTTTACAGGTGCAGGCTCTTCTTCCTTCTTTCCAGGTTTGGTTGAAAGATTCTTGATCAGGACACTTTCCTCATCTTCACCTTTCGACTGAACATCAGAATCAGAATCAATCACCACATTTTCCACATGCTTGGTTCCGATCGTCATACTCGACGCTTCTTCCTTTTCATGTGCAGAGGCAGCAAATTCTTTGGAAAGCATGGCATATTGCTCAGCAGTGATCTTCGAATTCGGACTGCTATCCACCTCGAATCCCTTATCCGTAAGGTATTCCAGGATGGTATGCCTTCCCACATTCAGTTTTCTCGCTACCTGACTAAGCCTCATGGTTTGTTCGTCTGCCATACTCAAATATCTCCTTTTTATTTTATTAAATGAAAAATCTGATTATTCGAACTCCTGACGAAGGATCTTCAGAACATTCTGGATTGTTTCCTCCTCCAGGTCTGTTCTCCGCTCCAGTTCATCCTTGGTTAGGGTAAGCACACTCTTTGCTGTATCCAAACCAATTCTCTTGAGTTCATCAATTACCCAATCTTCAATTTCATCGCTGAATTCGTCAAGATCCACATCCTCCTCCTCAAGTTCATCCAACTCACGGAATACATCGATCTCCAATCCAACTAACCTGCTGGCTAATTTAATATTTTGTCCACCCTTACCAATGGCCAGCGAAACCTGGTCGGGCTTTAGGAATACCGCAACACGGCCTTCATCCTGATTGATCTTCATACTGCTGATCTTCGCAGGGCTAAGTGCACGACTGATGTACAGATCCATGTTCTCAGTAAAATTGATCACATCAATATTTTCGTTTTGTAATTCACGGACAATACTGTGAATACGTGATCCCTTCATACCAACACACGCACCTACAGGATCAATACGGTCGTCATACGATTCAACAGCAACCTTGGCGCGTTCACCAGGCTCACGAACCACCTTCTTAATGGTGATCAATCCGTCATATACTTCGGGAACTTCACTTTCAAACAACCTTTCCAGGAATACCGGACTTGTTCTCGAAAGAATGATCTTCGGATTTCCATTCACCATTTCCACCCTGTCCACAATCGCACGAACCTGATCTCCCTTACGGAAACGATCTTTCCCGATCTGTTCATTCTTAGGTATTGAGATCTCATTTCCTTCCGCATCGATCAATAAAACCTCACGGCTCAGGATCTGGTAAACCTCGCCACTGATGATCTCACCCACCAGGTCCTTATATTTCTGAAAGAGAATATCTTTTTCGAGATCCTTCACTTTCTGAATCAATGTCTGACGCGCCGTCATGACAGCCCGACGTCCAAAATCCTCCAGCGTGATTTCCTCAGCCACTTCTTCACCAATCTCAAAATCAGGCTCAATCTTACGGGCTTCAGTAAGGCTTATCTTATCGTGATCCCAAATATCCTCGGAGTTGTCGTCAACAATTTCCCTGAAACGCCAGATTTCAAGGTCACCCTTGTCGGCGTTGATAATCACATCGAAGTTCTCGTCTGTCTCAAACTTCTTCCGAATCATTGTCTTGAAAACATCCTCCAGGATCCTGATCATGGTCGGACGGTCTATGTTCTTCTGCCGCGCAAAATCCGCAAATGATTCAATTAATACTGACGCATCCATCTTTTACTTTTATTTAAATGAAATCTGAACAATCGCTTTTTCTATTTCTTTGTAAGGAATTTCTTCCTGTACTTCCTTTTTATCTTTCCCTTTACCACTGGTATAGGATATTTCGATACCATCCTTGCCCGCTGAAATCAGTTTGCCCTTGATCTCCTTTGAATCTGATCTTCTGATCTTAAGATTCCGGCCAATGTTCTTGCGGTACTGTCGTTCCGAAGAAAGTGGATAGTCCACCCCGGGAGATGATACCTCCAGCGTGTACGCGCCGTCAAGGACTTCCTGCTCTTCAAGAATCGAACCCAACTGCCGGCTCATCGATGCACAATCATCTATTGTCACACCATTATCTCCATCAAGCAACACCTTCACTTTGGAACGGCTTCCAGAACTGCTTACATCCACCTCCACAATAAAGTGACTGGCATCCGATAACAGACTTTCACACAATTCCCTGATTTTCTGGTCTACCGACATCATTCCACGATATAAAAAGAGGGGACTGCTAGTCCCCTCAAACTAATTTCGTATTTTCGGAGGCAAAGTTAAACCAATTTCATTTGCTTTACAAATACCGATCACTAAATGATTGGAACGATTTCTGCTCCCAAGTGAAAAAAATCGCTTTATGAACAAACATATTTTTTTCGTACCGGCATTGGTCCTGAGTTTCACCTTTGCAGGATGTAATAACAATAACGCAAGCAAAGAAGTTTCCGTTTCTGAAGAAGCATCGACCGTTGCGCTGGATATTCCTGATTTTAACGCCGACAGCGCCTATCACTACGTGGAAACACAGGTAAATTTCGGTCCGCGGGTTCCCAACACCGAAAGCCACAGGCAGGCAGCGACCTACTTCGTTGCCAAACTGAAGTCCTATGGAGCCAAAGTAACTGAACAGGATTTTGTGGCCACAACTTTCGATGAAAAACAGGTAAACCTGAAAAATATCATTGCTTCATTCAGGCCGGAGAATAAACGCCGCATTCTGTTAGCGGCACACTGGGATACACGGCCGTTTGCCGACAAGGACAGTGAGCGCCAGGACGAACCAATCGATGGTGCCAATGATGGTGCCAGCGGTGTGGGTGTGCTGCTGGAAATCGCTCGGATCATCTCTGCTCAGGATCCGGGCGTAGGAGTGGATATAATTCTTTTCGATGGCGAAGACTGGGGTAATGATACCGGAACGCAGCGATCTGTGCCCTTGCCGGAAGGACTGGACAGCTGGTGGTGCCTGGGATCCCAATACTGGGCGAAGAATCCGCATCAGCCTAACTATTCTGCCTATTTTGGCATTCTCCTTGATATGGTGGGCGGTGAAAACGCCACATTTTATCGTGAGGGATATTCCATGGAAGTAGCCCCGCTTATCGTTGATAAGGTATGGAAAACTGCAGCCAAGCTAGGTTACAGCAATCACTTCATACCCCGGAACAGCGGTCCGATTACAGATGACCATGTTTTCGTGAATCTCTACAGGAATATCCCGATGATCGATATTATTCCTACTGATGTGAATGACAATTCATTCGGAGATTTTCACCACACCCATAAGGACAATATGGAAATCATCAGCCGGGAAACACTGGACGCAGTGGGTGAAACAGTCCTCCATGTATTATTTGAATCAGCCACATAAAAAACCGGGCAAACTCAGCGACATAGATTCGTGAATTTGCCCGGCTAATGTATACTTAAATCTTATACTGCCGCTACCTCGTCATTATAATCACTCACAGGCAGACATGAACACATCAGGTTTCTGTCTCCGTATGCATTATCCACACGACCCACTGATGGCCAGAATTTGTGTTCACGGACAAACTCAAGCGGATAGGCTGCTTTTTCCCTGCTGTAAGGGAATTCCCAGCTATTGGCAGAAATAACAACAGAAGTATGCGGTGCATTCTTCAGCACGTTCTGCTCCGCATCGGCTTTGCCCTCTTCAACTTCCCGGATTTCTTCCCGAATACTAATCATTGCTTCACAGAAACGGTCCAGTTCTTCCCTTGCTTCGCTTTCAGTGGGCTCGATCATCATAGTCCCGGCTACAGGGAAAGAAACAGTCGGTGCATGGAAGCCGTAATCCATTAAACGCTTGGCAATATCCTCCACTTCAATGCCGGCTTTCTTAAATTCACGGCAGTCAATGATCATCTCATGTGCAACCCGACCGTGTTTTCCGGTATAAAGCACCGGGTAGTGATCTGCCAGGCGTTGCTTGATATAATTCGCATTTAAAATTGCCAGTTCAGTAGCCCGCGTCAGCCCTTTTCTCCCCATCATCGCGATATAGGCATAGGAGATGGTAAGGATACTTGCACTACCAAAAGGCGCCGCAGAAATTGAAGTGATCGCCTGATCCCCTCCGGTTCTTACCCATGGATTTCCGGGCAGGAAGGGCACAAGCTGGTCGGCAACCCCAATAGGGCCCATTCCGGGTCCGCCACCACCGTGAGGAATACAAAATGTCTTATGGAGATTCAGGTGACAAACATCGGCGCCTATGTTGGCAGGAGAAGTAAGACCCACCTGAGCATTCATGTTCGCGCCATCCATATAAACCTGTCCGCCATGCTGATGAATAATATCACAGATCTCGCGGATGCTTTCTTCGAATACCCCATGTGTACTTGGATATGTTACCATTAGTGCTGCTAGTTCATCACTATTGGCTTCCGCTTTTTCACGCAGATCATCAACATCAATATTACCGCGATCATCGCATTTCACAATGACTACCTTCATTCCTGCCATTACCGCACTGGCAGGGTTTGTGCCATGAGCGGATGAAGGGATCAGGGTAACATTCCGATGTGTATCACCCCTGCTTTCATGATAAGCGCGAATAACCATCAGTCCCGCGTATTCTCCCTGCGCGCCGCTATTCGGTTGTAGGGATACGCCTGCAAACCCTGTAATTTCTTTCAGCCAGTTGGTAAGATCAGCAAACATCTCCCAATAACCTGCTGCCTGATCAACGGGTGCGAATGGATGAATATTTCCAAATTCAGGCCAGGTGACCGGGATCATTTCCGTAGTTGCATTCAATTTCATCGTACATGAGCCCAGGGAGATCATGCTGTGAACCAGCGAAAGATCCTTGTTCTCGAGTTTTTTCATGTAGCGGAGCATTTCATGTTCAGAACGGTACGTATTAAATACCGGGTGTGTCATAAAATCCGATGAACGAACCAGGGCCGATGGCCAGTTCAGTTCCAGTCCGCCCGCCATACCAGCAACTTCTATCTTTTCTTTTCCGGCAGACATTGCAAATACATCAAGTATCTCCTGAACATCTTCTACCGTACTTAATTCATGCAGTGAGATTCCTACATGTCCGTCACCGAAATAACGGAAGTTCATCTCAGCCGCTTCAGCCGCCATTCTGAGTTTCTGATCATTACCCGGCTCCACATACAGCGTGTCAAAATAATGGTCATTCAACTGCGGAACCCCCAATTTTTTAAGACCTGCGTCCAGTAATCTTGTCAATCCATGCACACGTCCTGCAATGCGACGCAGCCCATCCGGCCCGTGATAAACACCATACATTCCTGCCATTACAGCCAGCAATACCTGGGCTGTACATATATTGGAAGTGGCCTTTTCCCTTCTGATGTGCTGTTCGCGCGTTTGCAACGCCATTCTGTAACCGGGATTCCCGTTCTTATCTACAGACGCACCGATGATCCTTCCGGGAAGCTGGCGCTTGAATGACTCCAGGGTAGCAAAAAAAGCGGCATGTGGTCCGCCGTAACCCATGGGTACGCCAAAACGCTGACTAGACCCAAAGACCACATCTGCACCCATTTCACCCGGTGCTTTAAGCAGAACCAGGCTGAGCAGATCTGCCGCCACACCGACAAAAAGATCCTGTTCCTTTGCGGCTGCTATCAGTGCAGAAGGATCTGAAATAGCTCCCTTGTCATTCGGGTATTGCAGCAATATACCGAACAGATCAGGATTCGTCAGATCCACAGTCGTGATGTCAGTAATAATAAGATTAATGCCCAGCGGTGTGGCACGTGTCTTGAGTACATCGATCGTCTGTGGAAACATGCTGTCATCGACCACCAGCGTCATGGCATTTTTACGCGATCCTTTACGGCTTCCGAAGAACATAGCCATTGCCTCACCAGCAGCAGTCCCCTCATCCAGAAGTGAAGCATTCGCAATCTCCATTCCCGTGAGATCCGACACCATGGTCTGGTAGTTAATAAGTGCCTCCAGCCGGCCCTGGGCTATCTCTGCCTGGTAAGGTGTGTAGGCAGTATACCATCCCGGGTTCTCAAGGATGTTACGCAGAATAACCGGAGGAGTAATGGTTGGATAGTAACCCGCACCGATGTAGGATTTGTAAATTTTATTCTTTGATGCCAGTTTCTTGAAATCCGACAGGAACACATGTTCCGGCCGTGCGGCAGGAAGATTCATTTCCCCTGAAATACGGATTGCATCCGGTATGGTCTGACCGATCAGCTCTTCCATCGATGATGCCCCAATGAAGGAAAGCATGTCATTGATCTGCTCCTGATCGGCTCCGTTATGCCTGCTGTCAAAACGCTCGAAATCGTTAACCTCTAATTTCATTTTTGTCTGTAGAATTTTTAGTGTATCTGCCGCCCGTTTGGCTGTGCAAAAATAGGATAAATTTTCCTTTTCATATCTAACCAAAAACAAAGTATAACGTTCAAATAACCATGCAGCCTTTTACCCAGAGTTTGTTGAACTATTAATAAAATGTAGCGCATCTTTGTCGTTTACTTGCAAATTATATTATGAAAAAAATTATTCCATTTATTGTTGCATTCGGTCTGGTCATGACTGCACATGCACAGAAAGATGAAACGGCTGTGAAATATGCCGAAACGATTACAGTAGAAGATCTTACTGATGACCTGACCATTCTGGCATCTGATGCACTTGAAGGACGTGAAACAGGTGAAAGAGGTCAGAAAATGGCAGCAGCCTACATTCGTGAGCATTTCAAAAGTCTGGGATTGGAAGCCCCCGTTTCCATTGAAGGAGGAAGGTCCTTTTACCAGTCGGTGCCGTTATACACGAACGTTCCGGGTGAAACCTTCCTGACTGTAGGTGATAAGAATTATGAAAATTTTGGAGATGTTGTTCACATAGGCTCCGGCGGAACAAAAACCAATGAAGGACTCGAGGTGATTTACGGCGGAGATGGCTCAGAAGAAGCTACTGCTGATTTGAAAGTTGCCGGAAAAGCGGTAATGATCGAAGCGCAGGGAATGCGTTCCTGGCGTGCATCGGCCGAAAGGCTGAAAGAAGAGGGTGCTGCTCTTTTGCTGATCCTAAATGCACCGAGCGATGAAGTTTTCGCAACCATGGCAGTGCAATTGAAAGGATATCTTTCAGGAGGACGGCTCTCCATCGACAAGCCTGAAGATTCCTCAAATGACAACCTGGAAGTATTTTTTGTAAGTCCTTCCACCGCGGCAAATATTTTAAACCTCAACCTTGAACAGCTCCCTGAGTTGAAGGAAGGCTCCATCAAGAAGATCAAATCCAAGAAAATCGGTTACAGCGTCAGCTCAGTACTGAAGACCGTTGAATCGGAAAATGTTTTGGGATTCCTGGAAGGAACAGATAAGAAAGATGAAATAATCGTTCTTACAGCTCATTTTGATCATGTTGGCGTGAACGACGGCAAGGTATACAACGGTGCAGACGATGATGGTTCCGGAACCAGTGCAATCCTGGAAATTGCCGAAGCATTCGTGACAGCCAAAAATGAAGGACACGGACCACGACGCAGCATATTGTTCATGACCGTCACAGGTGAAGAGAAAGGGCTGCTCGGCTCAGGATACTACGTGGCTAATCCGGTTTTCCCTCTCGCGAATACCGTGGTGGACCTGAATATCGATATGATCGGCCGGGTAGACCCGGAACACAAGGATAATCCAAACTATGTGTATGTGGTGGGGTCTGACAAGCTCTCGACTGAACTTCATATTATCAGCGAAAGTACAAACAGCACCTATACGCAGATGGATCTCGATTATACCTACAATGACCAGAATCATCCGGACAGAATTTACTACCGTTCCGACCACTGGAATTTCGCCAAGAACAACATTCCGGTAATTTTCTATTTCAATGGTGTGCATGAAGATTACCATCAGGCTTCTGACACGGTTGATAAGATCAACTTTGAAATGCTTGCAAAGCGTGCCCAGCTGGTATTCTTTACTGCCTGGGAACTCGCAAATCGTGACGGCCGCATCAAGGTCGACATTACCCCCGAAAGCGGATCCAATTAAGATCGGTTAGCGACATCAAACGAGAAAAGCTGCCTCCAAAGGGCGGCTTTTTTTATGGCCTGATGGAAGACAGATAGACGGGTAAGATAGTTACCATACTATCGAATGGCTCACAAAAGATCCCGGTTCGACTCCCGGCACAAGGCCAGGAGATTATACCGGGATGACGTCTGTAGTAGGGGTCCTTTAGTTCTTAATTATAATCAAATAGGAACATTCACATGCCGCTCGGCATGGTAGGATGAGCGAACCAGTGGACCAGACTCCACATATTTCAAACCGCGCTTCAATCCTTCTTCCCGATATGCATTAAACTGATCGGGGTGAATGAACTCCGCAACCTCGAGATGCATTTTTGTAGGCTGCAGATATTGACCGAGGGTAAGAATATCAAGGCCGTTGGCTACAAGATCGTCCATCGCCTTGTGGACCTCATCCACTGTCTCACCCACACCCAGCATAATACCCGACTTGGTACGTTTACCGGCATCCTTGGTCCGGCGGATCTGCTCAAGACTTCGCTCATATTTGGCTTGCGGGCGAACCCTTCGATAGAGCCTTTCTACAGTTTCCATGTTATGGGAAACAACTTCCTGGCCACCCTCAATCATTCGGTGAAGGGCATCCCAATTACCCTTTACGTCAGGAATCAACGTCTCAATAGTTGTATCCGGACTTAGTTTTTTTGTCTGAACGACCGTCTGATACCAGATTTCAGCGCCTCGATCCTTCAACTCATCACGGTTCACAGAAGTGATAACCGCATGTTTCACACCCATCAGTTTGATCGCTTCAGCAACACGTGTCGGCTCCTGCTCATCATACTCCGGCGGGCGGCCGGTAGCGACTGCACAAAATGTGCAACTCCTTGTACATACATTACCAAGGATCATGAACGTCGCCGTTCCGGCTCCCCAGCATTCACCCATGTTCGGACAATTGCCGCTTTCACAGATAGTATGAAGTTTATGGTCATCAACCAGCTTTCTAACCTTCGCGTATTCTTTCCCTACCGGAAGTTTAACGCGCAACCAGTCAGGTTTCCTGATTTGCTTTTTTTCTACAACGGGTAATTCAATCATAATGCCTGAATTTGTTCCTCAAAGTTAGGTATTAAACCCAATACAAGCAGAAAGGGTTTCCGATTATCTGCGGGATCCGTAAAATAAAGTGATAAATGCGGTCGGAAAGACAGATTTGTTCTCCGCTGTGGGCATCAAAATGATATCACCGGCATATGCGTCCAGCAACATCCCGATTTCAAAACCGGTTACATTCGATTTGGAAGTACCCAATTCAAAACTTAATGCGGCTTTCAGGTTTGCTCCTATCCGAAGCTTCGATTCAAACAATCCCTGGAAAAGTCGGCCTGTCCCGAGTATTTGATCGATACTGTGATCTTCATTATTGGGATTATATTGCTCGGTACGGCTGATGATTGCAGACCGGCTTGTGGTGTATTCAATATAATACGGTGCCAGAATACCAATAGAAGGCCCTACTGCTCCAATGGCTTTGATCTCAACCCCTTGTGAAGGAGCTTTCCGGAAAAGAATATATTCCCTGCCATATTGTGCCCGTATCGAATAGAGATAATTACTCTTTCCGTAGATATAAAAATTTCCGGTGATTGAATTTCGCCTGATCTCCTGTGAATGCTTCACGTTCACCAGCTCGATTCCAAAACTTTCAAACATCCGGTCATTCAGTCTCCTTGACTTCCTTGCCATAAATCCCCCGATGAGCCCACCTGAAGTATTCTTACTAACTCCCCAGACAAACTCATTGTCATACACGTCCGGCTGTTCTTGCGCAAAAAGCAGCGAAGGAATGAGGAAAATCAGAATAAGTATGAGTACTCTGGACATACAATGAATTGCCGAATGATTAACTAATTTAGCGAAATACTAACATAATGTATCTGATTTTAGTTTAGATTTTTAAAATTCGCGGTATGATCACAATGACATCTGAGTACCTGGGAGAATTAAGGACCCGCACAGAGCACCTTCAGTCGGGCAGTATACTGATTACCGACGCACCTACGGATAATCAGGGAAAAGGAGAAGCATTTTCGCCCACAGACACACTTTGCACAGCGCTATGTACATGTATGATGACCCTCATGGGCATTGCCGCAAATCGTGAAGGCATTGATCTTAAGGGTCTTAAGGCAGAGATTGAAAAGATAATGGCCAGCAACCCTCGCAAAGTGAGCAAGGTTCGCATCACCTTCACTCATCCAGGTTTGGTCGGGACGGCAGAACAGGAAAAAATTCTTACGGAAGCCGCAAGAACATGTCCGGTAGCATTAAGTGTTTCGGCTGATTTGATTCAGGATGTCACCTTTAACTTCAACCGGATTCAACCCTGAACTGCCGCTTTCAGGGGATCGTATTGAATGCCCATATGGGAATCGTGATAAACAACCTGACCATTTTTTACTACCAGAAGTTGCGGAGACTCATGACGAACGCCAAGTTCATCCGCGATTGCGTAACTCACTTCACGGTCACCGATCACGTCAATCGTATAAGCCTCAACATGTTCCATTTCTTCTGCATTCCAATAACGTTTCAGCCTGTCAAAGGCCATGCTGCTGATGCCACACCGGTAGCTGTGCTTAAAAATAACGATTGGTTGGGTATGTGATTTTTCCAGTATTTCGCCGATCTGAACGACAGAATTGATTGTATTCCAATGCATAGTTAATCATTCCAGAGACCTTTTTCCCCTTTGTCGAATCGTGGCTCACGCACTTTTTCTTTTACGACAGCAGGCTGGTTCTCCTGTTTCTTAAACAATTTTGACCAGAAAAGTTTCAAATTGAAGTTTGATTTTGCACTGGCACGGTCATCCTCGAACTTATATGACGGATGCCTGTTCCGAATGTTATTCTTAGACATTTTCACATTTCCCTGGTACGCACTGGCCTGAATCATCGCACGGGACGGTCCGATTCCTTTCAGGGCTCCATCCGCTGCGAAGGGCTTCTTCTCATAACGTTGTGTCATGCGCACATTGCCCGCATATTTGCCTGCTTCATAGTAATTTTTACCTGCTGGACGCTTCTTAAGGGCATCTTCATGTGCCTGCGGATTTCGGGTGTATTTAAATGTTCTTTTGAATGTACCCGTAGATACCGTTGCCTTTCTGGCCTCAGCAGAAACAGTCCTTCTTTCGAGCGGCTCGCCATCATTATTCCATGGCAACACCGATATACTACCCCCGGCACCCTTTGGCTTTTTACTGCCTTTCAGATTACCGGAGAAACCTTCGATCTGTGAATCCTGTTTGCTGTGCCCCATAGATGGAACCGGCTTGCCATCGTTATTATGCATTCGGAATCCTACCGTCAGATTTCGCCGTCCCTTGTAGGGCTTGCCCGGCGACTTAAGATTGCCGCTAAACCGGGCAATCTTTACATCCTGTGATTGAATTCTTCGGTTGTCCACCGGTTTGCCATCATTGTTCCATCCGCTGTTGGAAATGGACCCTCCTCCTTTAGTCGGGGCTTTCCTCCTGCCGCGAATCGAACCGGTAAAGCCGGCAACCTTCAGATCCTGCGATTGAATTTTTCGATTGTCGACAGGCCTGCCCCCATTATTCCACTGGTTCCTGGAAACACTTCCACCACCTTTGAGTCGTTTTCGCGATCTCATATTTCCCGCGAAATTCCCTACCGACGATTTGAGAGAAATAGTCAGATTACCTTTACCGGCGGATTTACCCGCCTTTTCCGTCTGACGTTTTGAAGTCATAAAATTCCGCCCTTTGATATTCCCTTTATAGGGTTTATCATCCACCGGGGCCGATTTATAATACTGCTGGCCATCGGCCTTATTCCATTTTGGTGTCCTGGAACGGACCGAGCTGATCCTGAATCCGGCAATGTCACCTTTCCATGCTCTTTCAGAGGGCTTAGTAGCAGACATGTAGCTTCCTGCCGCACGTCCGTTGTATGCTTTCTCACGACGCCCACCAGAAACCGATAAAAATCCACTGCGCATACGTCCGGAATATGCTTTATCGCCCCTTCGGGTATAGGATCGGTTTGCCGTTCTTGGCGCCCCCTGAATAGAGGGCCTGTCTACAGTCCGCTTGACACGTACCGGCCGGCCGGCGATATCACCCTTGTAGGCATCTTCCCACAACGTTTTATCCTTCCATGCATACGGCCGCTTGCGCTTTCGGATCACATACGCACCTGAAGTGGTTCGCGGAACAATTCTTTTTTTAACAACATTTCTCTCGGAACCCCTGCTGGCCGAATTCACCACCTGGTGTCGGTACGCATTTTTCCCTGTGAAAGTAACACGTTTCGACTTATCGGTAAACACAGCACCACGGCCTGCCTTCTCATTATTTCTGTTGGAAAACCTGGGGGAAGAACGGATATATTTCATCCGCTGCTTCTCATTCATACTTTTTCGCCCGGCATAGGGGTTTGGCTGGGCATATTTTGCCGTACTCCGGATTCGCGGACTTCGGGATTGTACCCTGCGCCCGGAAATGTCACCTTTATAGGCCTTTTCACCCTGCCGGCTGCGGGTCTTAAATCGCACTTCACGCAACTCCTTTCTGTTGCTTTTAGCCTTATCCTTCTTTTGGGCATGGACTTCCTTCGGTACCGAAGACAATACCATGCACAGGATCAGGAAAAGACCAAATAGCCAGTTAATTCCGGATTTACGATACGGATAGTTATATGTAGTTACTTTTTGCAAAAAATCTGAGCTCGTTCAAAAAATTCACCGCATGGGTGAATACCACAAGAAGCTAAAAGGAAACTGCTTTACAAAAGTGATGTAAGACAATTCAGTAAAATGTTCCGTAAGCAGCCGCTTGTATTACTTTAACGCAACAAATTAATTAAAATTCCAGCAAATCTTTTATTTTTTGAGCGATCCGACCTTTCGGAAGAAAGTTTTCCTCAAGTTTTGTCGAAAAAGGAACCGCTGTGTCAAGGCTTGCACAACGCATAACCGGTGCGTCGAGATATTCGAAAAGATTCTCCCCGATCCATGCAGCAATCTCACCTCCAATTCCTCCCGTTAAACAATCCTCATGAAGCACAAGTACCCGGTTTGTTTTCTTCACAGATGCCTCGACTGTTTTCTTATCCCAGGGCAGCAGACATCTCAAATCGACAATTTCAATTGACCTGCCTTCAAATGACCCCTGAATTTCCTTCGCCCAGTGCACTCCCATGCCGTAGGTAATGATCGACACATCGGTTCCTTCTGAAACAACCCTCGCCTCCCCCATAGGAAGTGTATAGTAATCGTCGGGAATCGATTCCGTTAGAGATCTGTAAAGAAACTTATGTTCAAAGAACAAGACCGGATTCGGATCTTCGATTGAAGCCGCCAACAGTCCTTTGGCATCATAAGGATTTGAGGGATAAACGATCTTTAATCCCGGTGTATGGAAGAACCACGCTTCATTCGATTGTGAATGATAGGGCCCGGCACCAACACCTGCCCCGGTAGGCATGCGGATCACCACATCGGCACGTTGTCCCCATCGGTAATGTGCCTTGGCAAGATTATTTACGATCTGGTTGAATCCACAGGTAACAAAATCCGCAAATTGCATCTCCACCATGCTTTTGTAACCAGCAATGGAAAGTCCAAGGCCTATTCCGATAATGGCAGATTCACATAAAGGAGTATTTCGTACGCGATCCTTGCCAAATGCATCTACAAATTTGTCGGTAACCTTAAACACTCCTCCATACTCTGCGATATCCTGTCCCATCAGAACAAGGTTGTCGAATCGCTCCATACTCTGCCGCAACCCATCTGATATGGCATCCACAAATCTTTTCTCCGATTCGTTCCCCGAAGAAGGTTTTACAGCAACCGCATCTGACGGACAGTACATATCCCCGAGCTCTTTATTGGTATCTGCCACAGGGATCTCCTCCGCATAGGCCTGTTTTAATCCCTCCTCGATTTCATCTGCAATTTCCGTCCGGATTTCACCAATGAGCGCTTCATCAAGGACTCCCTCATTGATCAGAAACTTCTCATAGTTTTCAACGGGATCCTTCTTTGCCCATGATTTCATCAGTTTGTCAGGCACATACTTCGTGCCGGAGGCCTCTTCGTGACCGCGCATTCGGAATGTAAGTGCCTCCACCAGTACGGGTCGCGGCTTCTTGCGAATGGAACGTGCCAGCCGGCTGATGGTATCATATACTTCAAGGACATTGTTACCGTCTACCTGCACTGCCTCCATGCCATAGGCCGGACCTTTATCAACAAAAGACTGAAAGCGGAATTGCTCATTGCTCGGTGTCGACAATCCGTAACCATTATTCTCAATAACAAAGATGACAGGCAGGTCCCATACTGCCGCAACATTCAGCGCCTCATGAAAATCCCCCTCACTCGCTCCCCCATCTCCGGAAAATACCAAAGACAGCCCATTGGCACCGGAAAGACGCGAAGCCAGGGAAATACCATCTGCCACGGCCAGCTGTGGCCCCAAATGGGAAATCATACCAACGATATGGTGTTCATTGGTTCCGAAATGAAAAGACCGGTCACGACCGCTGGTAAAACCGGACAATTTTCCCTGAAACTGTGCAAAAAGCCTGTTCAGCGGAATCTCCCGGCTAGTAAAAACCCCCAGGTTTCGATGCATCGGCAGTATATACTCATCGGGATTCAGCGACATGGCGGCGCCAACTGAGATCGCTTCCTGACCAATCCCGGAAAACCATTTGCTGATCTTTCCCTGCCGCAGCAGAATGATCATTTTTTCTTCGATCATCCGCGGCATCAGCAGATTTCTGTATAAACTTCTAAGGGTTTCCTGGGAATATCTTTTTCTGTCGAATTTCATGGGGATATTTGTTGGAGACAAAATTAAAGGTTCGACCCTTTCTGCAAAGTGAAGGGTTCTTTTTATTTTTACAATCAATGGTGAAATATGAGAAGTTCAGGCTGGATAATGGCCTGCAGGTAATTGTCCATGAAGATCATGATGTTCAGGTAGCGGTCATAAACATTCTGTATGACGTTGGATCAAGAGATGAATCCCCTGATAAAACCGGATTTGCGCATTTGTTCGAACACCTCATGTTTGGCGGATCTTTGAATATCCCCGACTACGACGGTGAACTTCAGAAAGTGGGTGGTGAAAACAATGCCTTCACCAGTCCCGACATTACCAACTATTACATGACACTTCCATCCCACAGTCTGGAAACAGGCTTCTGGCTTGAATCAGACCGCATGCTCGCCCTTAACTTTAATCCCGATGTTCTGGAGGTTCAGCGAAAAGTAGTGATCGAAGAATTCAAACAGCGATATCTGAATCAGCCATACGGCGATGTCTGGTTGAAATTACGGCCCGTGGCCTACCACCATCATCCTTACCAGTGGCCCACGATTGGAAAAGACATCAGCCACATCGAACATGCCACAATGGAACAGGTCCGCTCGTTTTTCTACAAACACTACAGGCCTGATCAGGCCATCCTTGTCGTGGCAGGAAATGTACATACCCAAGAAGTGAGGGAACTGGCTGAAAAATGGTTCGGACCGATTCCATCAGGAGAAGGGTATCAGCGACAATTGCCGGCAGAACCACCTCAAACTGAATACCGCAGGATCGATTGCAGTGCGGAAGTACCAGCAGAAGCGCTTTACCTGTGTTTCCATGTTCCGGGCCGGTACGATGCCGGCTATTATGCAGCTGATTTGCTGGGCGATATCCTGGGAAGAGGTAAATCCAGCAGACTTCACAAGGTACTGGTTCATGAAAAAAAGCTCTTCTCAGGGATCAATGCCTACATGACAGGTTCACTTGACCCGGGACTACTGGTGATTAGCGGACAATTAACACCCGGAACCCGTACAGATGATGCTGAAGCCGCCGTTTTTGAAATGATCAATCATCTGATTGATCAGGGCATCACAGAAGAGGAACTTGACAAAGTGAAAAACCAGGCAGAATCAACCCTGGTTTTTGGAGAGGTTGAGGTGCTGAACAGGGCAATGAACCTTGCTATTCATACCCTCCATGGCAATACTGAAGAGATAAACCTGGAAGTCGATCATATACGCAACGTGCAGATGAACCACATCCTGGAATCAGCCAAAAAATACCTGACGAAAAATAATTGCAGTGCGCTGCATTACCATAATGCCTGACTATGAAAATTAGAACCGGAATTGGATATGATGTTCACCAGCTTGCCGAAGGCTATGACCTGTGGCTTGGCGGAATCAAAATTCCCCATGAAAAAGGTGCCGTAGGACATTCAGATGCAGATGTGCTCATTCACGTAATCTGTGATGCCTTGCTGGGTGCAGCGAATTTACGGGACATAGGATACCATTTCTCTGATACAGATCCGGCATACAGGGGCATCGACAGTAAAATACTGCTGAAAAATGTAGTAAATATGCTCAGTGAGAAGGGCTGGGAAATTCAGAATGTAGACACGGTCATCTGCCTGCAGCGCCCGAAGGTTAATCCGCATATCCCTGAAATGAAAGAGGTTCTTGCAGCGGTTATGGGTGTGAATGCCGATCAGGTCTCTATTAAGGCTACGACTTCAGAAAAAATGGGATTCGTTGGCCGGGAAGAAGGAATTACTGCGTATGCAACTGCACTGATCACTTCGGGATGAATACCGACAACCAGGTAAGGCTCATTATTACTGAGGATGGCTCGCACAGTCTTTATAACGACGATCTCAGGGAAACCTATCATTCCACCCGCGGAGCCATTCAGGAATCTGAGCACGTTTTCATCAATGCAGGCCTTCAGACGTGCCAGGCCAACCCTATCCGGATCCTGGAAATCGGTTTTGGCACCGGGCTCAATGTACTCCTTACTGTTATTTGGTCCCTGAAATCAAATCATCCGGTAATCATTAGCAGTTTTGAGGCCTTCCCCCTGACAGCAGAAGTGATTGAATCACTGAATTATGGCAAGCTCCTGGATTCTGAAGAATGGTTCCGAATAATTCATCAACAAGGCTGGAATGAACGTGTTGATTATAAAAACGGGATCTCAATTGAAAAAATTCTCGCAAACTGGCAGGAAACTCAGGTTGAAGCCCTTTATGACGTTGTGTTTTATGACGCATTTGCCCCTTCAAAACAACCGGAAATGTGGGGTTTTGAGCTGATCAAAAAGGCATGTGATGCGCTTAATCCACAGGGGGTTTTTGTTACCTATTCGGCCACGGGCCAACTGAAGAGAGATCTTGTCAAAGCGGGAATGACCGTAGAAACACTTCCAGGCCCGCCGGGGAAAAAGGAAATGGTGCGCGCCATAAAAAATTGACATACGGAAGACATAACGGGTGAATCTTGTAAAAATCCCCTCAATTCCGGGATGAAAATTACTAAAAAGGCAACACCTCAAAGGACATTATCGCCTATCTTTAATGTTCAGGTTATTCTCTACCCTATGAAATTACGATACTTCATTCTTGTTCTGTCTGTACTTGTTGCCTGTAATGCTGAAAATGATTCTCAGCGGCCCCTGCCAAATCGTATAACCGCCGAGGATGCCAAAGCATTCAACCTGCCTTCCATAAAAAATGAAACGGGATCGGAGGACAATCCCGCTGACCGGTTTGAGTTTGACCTGCTAAGATTCCGAGACCCTGTTACCGGCCGGATCCCCGAAAATATCCGTGAGAAAGAACTTGCCTTTGCCGCCCGCCTCCCGGTGAGCAAGGGATTTGTGGTTCGTGATAAAAATGGAATAGCGCGCAATATTCAGGCTAATTTTACATCGGCCGGACCATCCAATGTGGGGGGCCGAAGCAGGGCTGTAGCAATTGACATCACCAACGAAAATGTGATTCTTGCCGGAGGTGTTTCAGGAGGATTGTGGCGATCGACCAATCTGGGCAACACCTGGACAAGAATTACACCGGTAACTGAACTTCCCAACATCAGGAGTATCACCCAGGACACCCGGCCGGGCAAAGAAAATATTTGGTACTACGGCACGGGCGAAATTTTACCAGGAAGTTCGGCCAGCACCGTCGGTGCTCCTTATCGCGGAAACGGCATCTATAAATCGACGGATGGCGGAATTACCTGGAACAGGATTCCTTCTACAGCCACCGACCCGATCAATGACCTCTCTTCCCCATTCAACTATGTTCATGATATTGTAACAGACCGTTCCAACACAACGCAGGATGAAGTATATGCTGCCGCACTCGGTGGAATTTACAGGTCAACAAATGGTTTCAGTTCCGTACAGCTGGTTTTGGGCCATAGTAATATCGTTTCCAATAACGACGCCATATGGACCGAGGTGGCCGTAACCTCTACCGGTATTGTGTATGCGACACTATCAAACTCATCAGGAAATAAAACGGCACCTTCAGGGATCTTTCGATCTGAAACAGGATTGGCTGGCAGCTGGGTAGAAATAACCCCACCCTCCGGCTTCGGGACCGACTTCCGCAGAACGGTAATCGGTATCGATCCGTCTAATGAGAACATAGTATACTTTCTGGGAAACAAAGGAGACAATAACAGCCTGCACCGGTATGACGATTCGGCGCCTGATGGAAGTGAGTGGACCGACCTTACGTCTTCACTGCCTAAGTTCGGAGGAATTGTAGGTGATTATAACGCCCAGAGCTCTTATAATATGCTCATAAAAGTTCACCCGGCAAATTCCAACATCGTGTACATTGGTGGTACAAACCTGTACAGATCCAGGAACGCCTTCGCAGATGATACGCAGATCGATTGGGTCGGCGGCTATTCGAGGAACAATAATGCGAACCAGTATTTCAATCATCATGCAGATCAGCATACACTGGCATTTTTCCCTTCGAATCCGAACCGGATGATCAGTGGACATGATGGAGGTCTGAGTATTACAAACAATAATTTAAAGAACACAGAAACGGAAATTCGTAATGAGAATAACCAGGTCGTTCAGCGTACCCTGATCGATTGGGAGAATCTGAATAATGGTTATGTCACCACTCAGTTCTACAGCCTGGCATTCGAAGAGGAAAATGTAGGCGATCCTTCCATCATGGGTGGGATGCAGGACAATTCAACCTTTATTCTGCAGGATCCTGCGCGGACATCCGACTGGATCAATATTGGTGCTGGTGACGGTGGATTCTGTTATTACGATAACCAATCAGTGATTTTTACTGCACAGTATGCAAATGTGTTCAGAATCGGATTTGTGAATAACGCCCCACAGTCTTTTAATATAAGTCCGCCCAACGGTGGCGACCAGGAATTTAACCTGTTTGTAAATCCCATTTTAGCGGATCCTGTTGCCCCTAACAAAGTATTTGTCGGGGGTAAGGGGCGTATTTATTATACTCTCGATGTTCGGGACAATCCCAGGGATGAAAAATGGTTTTCTTTCGGAACGCCTACGATTCCCTCGAATGAGAAAGTGAGTGCAATGGCAGCTTCTGAATCTCCCCAGAGTATCATGTACATTGGAACAGAACGGGGACGCTTGTTTCGGGTCGACAATTCAACATCACTGAATCAGATTAATGACGTAACTGGTTCAGGTTTTCCAAACAACGGCTACATAACCAGTATTGCCGTGGATCCGGCAAATGCCAACCGCGTCGTTGTTGCCTTTTCCAACTATAATGTGACAAACCTTTTTTATTCGACAAACGGCGGTACAAGCTGGGATGCCGTCAGCGGAAACCTTTCGAATGCCGGACTGTCTGGTGGCGGGGCTCCGTCGGTTCGCTGGGTGACCATGATGCCCAATGGCGGAAATGGTAATATTTATCTGCTTGGAACGAGTGTCGGACTGATTTCCACCACACAACTTTCCGGAAGCTCCACGGTATGGGAAAGAGAAGCCGTGAATACGATTGGAACGGTTCCCATCGATATGGTGCGGGTACGTCCTATCGATGGTTATATCGGGGTGGCAACCCATGGAAACGGAATTTATGAAGCACGAATCAATGTGCCTCTGCAGGCCAGATTACAACTCCTCGACATTCTGTGTAGGGAAGGAACCGCTATTCTTCAAACCAATATCCAGTTCCAGGGAGTGGAAAATGAATTCGATCTTCAATACGAATGGTTTTTTAACGGGCAGTCTCTGGGCGACGGCTTAAACGGGCCCGGGATAAGCACAACCACGGAGGGCCGGTACCAGGTACGAATAACTAATGCAGTGAACGGGCAGTCAGACCTCTCCAATGAAATAATACTTGACTTCGGGGAGGCGAATCCTCAATGGTGCAGCGGCAACCCGGTAGCCTCGGCAGGTGAAGACATCTCCTCAGGGTTACGTGTATTCCCGAATCCTGCAGAGCGGCAGTTATCGGTTGAACATCCGTTTATCGGGGAAGTGATGGTACGTATCGTGGATATGAACGGACGAATGATGTATGAGGAAAGAAGCAGCCAATCCCAACTGCGATTTGACATATCTTTATTCCCTGCAGGTACTTACATATTACTGATGACACATCAAAACGAGATTATATCCAGAAAATTTATAAAAAAATAATCCTTCCTGTTTTTGTGAAAATATCAGATCATGAAACACTGATCGATCCGGTTTTACAATTAATTTAATTATTTAAATTTTTTTTGAAAAAATAATAAATACACTCACCGTGCACCATAATGCACAGCAAATTATGGTGCGGAATTTTGCTAAGTTTTTAGTAACTTTAACATTGCTGTTTTAAAAAAAACCACTAGCCGGCGTCTTACCCGCGTCTCGGTCCATCCGGTACAACAGCACGACACCAACCAATAAACGACGTACGATGAATAACAAGCCCCAAGGATTATACCGTCCTGAGTTTGAACATGACGCATGCGGAATAGGATGTATTGCCAATATACAGGGCATTAAAGGTCATGAGATCATCCAGGACGCGCTGGATATGCTTGAAAATATGGAACATCGCGGAGGAACGGGCAGCGACCCTGAAACTGGCGATGGGGCTGGTATCCTCATTCAGTTACCCCATGATTTCTTGCGTATAAAATGTTTGGAGCTGGGTTTTGACCTACCCAAGCCTGGAACCTATGGTTGCGGAATGATCTTTTTCCCCACAAATCAGCAGGTGCGTGAAAAATGCCGCGCCACCCTTGAAGATCATGCCAGTGAAATGGGATTTGAAATCCTGGGATACCGGGAAGTTCCGGTAAACCGTAACATTCCGGGTTCCGGTGCCAGCCGCGTTGAACCAGTCATTGAACAGGTTTTTTTGAGGCATTCTGAGGGGCTTACGGGCGAAGCACTGGAACGTAAGTTATTTGTATTGCGCAATTATACCACCCATTATATTGGCCACAATATCCCCGGTAACAACGGTGATTTCTATGTAACAAGTCTTTCCTACAAAACTATTATCTACAAAGGTCAGCTGCGCACAAATCAACTGAGACCGTATTACCTCGACCTTCAGGAAAAAACGCTGAAATCAGCATTGGCAATCGTTCATTCCCGCTTCTCTACCAATACATTCCCTAACTGGAAGCTGGCTCAGCCCTTTCGTTATCTGGCCCATAACGGGGAGATCAATACGATCCGCGGAAATGTTACCAAAATGAAATCAAAGGAAGCCATGATGAAATCCGGGCTTTTCACCGATGATGAACTTCACAAATTACTTCCTATCACCGATCCCACCCATTCGGATTCTGCCAATCTCGATGCACTGGTTGAAATGCTGGTACTCAGCGGGCGGCCACTTCCTCATGTGATGATGATGCTTGTCCCTGAAGCCTGGGAAGACAATGAGTTGATGGATACCAACCGAAAAGCCTTTTATAAATATCATGCATCATTAATGGAACCATGGGATGGTCCGGCGGCACTCATCTTTACCGATGGAGAAAAGGTGGGCGCAACACTGGACCGGAACGGACTGCGCCCCGGCCGATACTGTATCACAAATGACGACCGCCTTATTGTGGCATCCGAAGCTGGCGCCCTGCCGGTTGATGAACGAACGATTATCAAAAAAGGCCGTATCCAGCCCGGAAAAATGCTGATGGCCGATCTTACGAAAAAACGGGTCGTCTATGACGATGAGATCAAAGCGGAAATCGTAAACAAGAAGCCTTACCTGGATTGGATCAAGGAGCACAGGGTAAAGCTACGCCTCCTGCCGGAGCCTACGCTTCCGGACTCGGGTTTCCACGAAGCGTCATTAACCCGGCGTCAGAAAGTTTTTGGCTATACGTCAGAAGAACTACGTCTGATCCTGGGGCCTATGGCTGCTTCAGCCACAGAACCAATTGGATCTATGGGTGCAGATACCCCGTTGGCCGTACTTTCAGATCAAAGTCAGCATATCAGCAACTATTTTAAACAGCTCTTTGCGCAGGTAAGTAATCCGCCTATTGATCCCATCCGGGAGCGCATGGTCATGTCACTGTTTACCAGGGTTGGGGAAAGCCTGAATATACTTGAGGAAAGTCCGCTGCACACCAAACAGATACACATTTCCCAGCCAGTCCTGCTGAACAGTGATATCCAAAAATTCAAGAACCTTGCATCGAAGGGTTTCGACTATGGCATTATCAATTCAACATTTGATGTAGAGGATCCCAACGGACTGGAAGCCGGACTGGATGCGATTTGCAGGAAGGCAGAAAACCTGATCAGTCAGGGTAAAAAAGTTCTGATCATCTCAGACCGGCAGATTACCCGGCAGCACGCCCCCATACCTTCACTAATGGCCATCGGGGCGGTTCACCATTACCTTGTGAGTAAAAAACTGCGCACGCGTGCCGGGTTGATTCTGGAAGCTGGTGATATTCGTGAAACGCATCATTTCGCCACCGCAATAGGGTATGGAGCCAGTGCGATCAATCCGTATCTGGCCCTCGAAACAATTCACGACATGAATAAGTCGGGTCTGATTGAGAAGGAACTCACGATGGAAGAGGCATTCCGGAATTATCAAAAAGCTATCGGGTATGGATTACTGAAGGTATTGTCAAAAATGGGAATCAGTACACTCCAGTCGTACCAGTCATCGCAGATCTTCGAAATACTCGGATTGTCGAACCGCGTTGTTGACAAATGCTTCAAGGGTTCTACTTCAAGGATCGAGGGTCTTGGGTTTGAAGAGCTCACAAAAGAAATTCTGGTTCGACACCGGTATGCCTATCAGACGGAAGATAACACCCTGGAAGTAGGCGGCGTATACCAATGGAAACGGAGGGGTGAACGGCACCTGTTCAATCCGGAAACAATACATCTGCTCCAGCAGTCAACCCGTAAAAATAATTATGCCCTCTACAAGAAGTTCGCTGCAAAGATCAATGACCAGGCCAAACAGGCACTCACGCTGCGCGGCCTTTTTGAATTCAAGGACCGCCCTTCGGTCCCCATTGAAGAGGTAGAGAGTAAGGAATCTATTTTCAAACGTTTTGCCACCGGGGCCATGTCCTTCGGATCTATATCCCATGAAGCCCATTCGACGCTGGCCATTGCCATGAACCGCATTGGAGCAAAAAGCAACAGTGGTGAAGGAGGTGAAGATGAAATACGATTTGAACGGAAACCCAATGGTGACTGGGAGCGATCGGCCATTAAACAGGTGGCATCAGGCCGTTTCGGAGTAACCAGTTACTACCTGACAAATGCATCTGAACTGCAGATTAAAATGGCCCAGGGAGCAAAGCCCGGAGAAGGTGGTCAGTTGCCAGGTCATAAGGTAGACGAGTGGATCGGCCGTGTGCGTCATTCCACACCGGGTGTCGGACTGATCTCGCCACCGCCTCACCATGATATTTATTCAATTGAGGATCTGGCTCAGCTCATTTTTGATCTGAAAAATGCCAACCGTGAAGCAAGAATCAATGTAAAACTCGTTTCTGAAGCAGGAGTAGGTACTGTAGCGGCAGGGGTATCAAAGGCAAATGCGGATGTGGTTCTCATTTCAGGTGCAGATGGTGGTACCGGTGCTTCACCATTAAGCTCAATACGACATGCCGGCCTCCCCTGGGAACTGGGTTTGGCAGAAGCACATCAGACATTGGTGAAAAATAACCTGAGAAGCCGGATTGTGGTGCAAACAGACGGACAGTTGCGCACCGGCAGAGACCTTGCCATTGCTACCCTGCTGGGGGCCGAGGAGTGGGGAATATCTACAGCCGCACTCGTTGTTGAGGGATGTATCATGATGCGTAAATGCCACCTCAATACCTGTCCTGTGGGTATTGCCACACAAAATCCGGAATTGCGACAGTTATTCACAGGTGATCCGGAACATGTGGTAAATTATTTCAGCTTTCTCGCTGAAGATCTGCGTGAAATTATGGCACAGCTCGGATTCCGGACAATCGATGAGATGGTAGGACACGCCGAGGTACTGAAAATGCGAAGTGATATCAAACACTGGAAATACAAACACCTCGATCTTTCGCCAATATTTTATAAAGAATCGGTTCCAGCCAATGTCGGCATCTACAAGCAAATTGAGCAGGATCACGAACTTGATGAGGTTCTCGACTGGAAACTGATCGAATTTGCAAAAGAGGCCCTGTCCAACGCATCCAAAGTGTCTGAATCATTTCATATTCGAAATACAGATCGCACGACTGGCGCGATGCTTTCAAATGAAGTATCAAAAATCTATAAAGGTGTTGGCCTCCCTGAAGATACGATCTGTTACAGATTCCGCGGATCTGCAGGCCAGAGTTTTGGAGCTTTCCTGGCACCTGGCATTACATTCCAGCTGGAGGGTGAGGCAAACGATTATTTCGGAAAGGGGTTATCCGGCGGTAAGCTCATAATACATCCTACAGAAGATTCTAAACTCGAATCTTCCCAGGAGAATATAATCATCGGAAATGTAGCATTCTACGGTGCAACTAAAGGAAAGTCATTCATCCGCGGTATGGCCGGGGAACGGTTTGCCGTGAGAAATTCAGGTGTTCAGGCGGTCGTGGAAGGCGTAGGCGATCATGCCTGTGAATATATGACCGGTGGTCGCGTGGTAATTTTAGGAAAAACAGGGAAAAACTTTGCTGCAGGAATGAGTGGCGGCATTGCGTACATCTATGATCCGGGCAAGGAATTTCCTGCCATGTGTAACCGTGGAATGGTTGATCTTGATCCGCTCGACAGTGATGATGTTACCCTCCTGCGTACGCTGATCGAAGAACATATGGCGTATACCCATAGTACGGTGGCATCGTCGATACTTAAAAATTGGGACTCCGAATTGGAGCATTTTGTGAAGGTAATACCCTTTGATTATAAGGCGGTATTGAACAAAAAGAAAAAAGAAGGCAATCTTAAAATAGCAGTATAGTATGGGACATGCAGATGGATTTTTGAAATTTAATCGTGAATTACCGCACAGCCGGGATCCCAAAGTGAGGATTGGCGACTACAAGGAAATTTACGAGCCTTTCCCGGAAACCAAGACAAAAGAACAGGCAGCACGCTGTATGGACTGCGGAATCCCCTTCTGCCATAACGGGTGCCCGCTTGGAAATATTATACCGGATTTCAATGATGCCGTTTATAATGAACAGTGGGAAAAGGCCGCAACTATCCTCCTCTCAACAAACAATTTTCCTGAATTTACAGGCAGGATTTGTCCCGCCCCCTGTGAAGCAAGCTGCGTACTCGGCATCAATAAGCCACCGGTAGCTATAGAGCATATTGAAAAAACAATTGCTGAAAAAGCCTTTGAAACAGGTCTGATCAAGCCCCAGCTGCCTGAATTCAGGACTGGGAAAAAAGTGGCTGTTGTTGGAAGCGGTCCGGCCGGACTGGCGGCGGCAGCACAGTTGAACAAGGCCGGGCACTGGGTTACTGTTTTTGAGCGAAGTGACCGCATCGGAGGTCTTTTACGCTATGGAATTCCCGATTTCAAACTCGAAAAATGGGTTGTGGACCGGCGTGTAAAAATCATGGAAGAGGAGGGCATTCGGTTTAAAGTGAATGCAGACATAGGCATTAATATCAATCCGGATGAGTTACTCGAGGATTTCGACATTCTTCTGATGTGCACAGGCGCAACAAAGCCGCGGGACCTTTCGATCGAAGGCAGGGAACTTGATGGCGTTCATTTTGCCATGGATTTTCTTTCGCTTCAGAACAAGGAGGTAGCCGGCGATGACGCACCCGAGGTCACCATCAAGGCTACAGGAAAACATGTAATTGTGATTGGCGGTGGTGATACGGGATCTGATTGTATCGGTACATCCCATCGCCAGGGTGCAGCATCCGTTACACAGCTCGAGCTGCTTCCAAAACCACCTTCGCAACGCGATGCGGATCAAAATCCATGGCCTGAATGGCCAACGGTTGTACGAACTTCCTCCTCCCATGAAGAGGGCGGCGAACGTGCCTGGTCTATGCTCACCAGGAAGTTCATCGATAATGGCGACGGTACGGTTAGCGGACTTGAAGTTGTAGAGATTGAGTGGTTCACCGATGATAAGGGAAACCGTACATTCCGGGAGAAAGAGGGATCGGAGAGAATCCTTCCCTGCGACCTTGCATTACTTGCCATCGGATTTGTCTCTCCTGAGCGCGAACTTCCCGATCAGCTTAAACTGGAAACAGATCCACGGGGAAACATAAAGACGAAAAAATACCGAACGTCAGATCCGCGAATTTTCGCTGCAGGAGATGCCAGAAGAGGCCAGTCACTCGTGGTTTGGGCAATCGCAGAAGGCAGAGAGGCCGCTGCGGAAGTAGACAAGGTATTAAGTGTAAGTGGTCAATCGCGTCTGGAAAGACGTGACAGGTCATACCTCTCGCTGTAACCCTTTATAAACTGGTTGCACTAAAGGTATCTCCCTGTGAGAGATCCCCGGTTTCAAACCCTCGCCGGAACCATCGCATCCGTTGCTCGGAGGTCCCGTGTGTGAAGGCATCCGGGACTACCCTGCCCTGGGATTGTCGCTGAAGGCGGTCATCCCCTATCGCATTTGCCGCATTAAGCGCCTCGGCGATATCTCCTTTTTCCAGTATATCATTCATCTCCTGGGCATGATGAGCCCAGAAACCAGCGAGAAAATCAGCCTGCAGTTCGAGGCGTACAGAAAGCTGGTTGTATTCCCGTTCACTTACTTGTCCGCGCATTTGATGCACTTTGTCGGTATATCCCAACAGATTCTGCACATGATGACCCACCTCATGAGCAACCACATAGGCCATTGCAAAATCTCCCGGTGCGCCAAACTTGTTTTTCAGATCATCATAAAAACTCAGGTCGATATATACGCGCTGATCGGGCGGACAGTAAAACGGGCCGGTTGCGGCACTCGCAAAACCACAGGCGGACTGAACACTCCCGGTAAACAATACCAGGGTGGGATCCGGATAATCTTCACCGTATGTCTCCATGAATATCTTATTCCAAACATCTTCCGTATCTGCAAGAACTACTTTTACAAAAGCGGCCAGTTGTTCTTCCTCGGCCGATGGCTGATAGTTCTGTGTATTGGTTTGGGGAGCTGCCATCTCCACCGTTTCAAGAAGCTGAAGTGGATTTCCGCCAAGCAGCCATGAAATAAGAAGGATTACTATGAGTCCACCACAACCGATTGAACCTCTTTTGCCCATTGAACCCATCCCCCGACGGTCATCAACATTGCCGCTTTGTCTACGTCCTTGCCAGCGCATAATTTTCCAAAGTTAGTTTTTCATGAAAATACAAAATGGGTTGATAACTGAGTATCAAATTTTTAACTAATCTGTTAAAAATGATAATATGAAAGAGCCGGCGGAAGGTAAATCCAGAACATGACCGGAATTTTTCAAACGGAATTTTTCCAGATTATCTGAATACTCACTCTGATACCAAAGCACATTTTGGCCTCCCCTGGTTAACGCCTTAAAAACAGGAAAGAGTTTTTCAACAGGTGCCTCCTGATTTCTGATATCAATCAGAACACCGCACTTTTCAGCTTCGTGAATTGCACGCGAAGCAATATCTATTACTTCTTTTCCACTTTGATTATCGATATCGGTGATAATGAATCTATCCGACCGCATTTGCTGAACAAACTCCGGTGGCAATTCCAGATTATTTGATGAAATACGGATATACAGCAACAAGCGCATTACCGCGTAATTACAAATTGTCTTGTAACTGTACCTCCATCCTGAAAAGAGGCCTTCAGAAAATAAATACCGGCGGCAAAACGACTTACCGGAATTTCATAATTTGTATTAGCCGGCACATCATTGAAACGGCCCAGGACACGTCCTATACCATCGATGATCTGCAGCTCCGAACGTACGGAAGACCTGACAGTAATTCTGCTGCCCTGAACAACGGGATTTGGAAATATCACAAAAGACCGCTCCCCGGGAGGGTTAACCACGGAGGATTCCGCTTTATAAACCTGAAGTCCTCCCGCACCCGACCCAAGTACCAGTTGATCCGCGTTGAGATTGAGCAGATTTACGAAGACCGGGGCCAGGTTTCTGCCGGCAAACATCTGGTTATCCTCAACTGAGAACAGACGCATCTCTTCCCACAGATTTTGCACATCCGATTCCGGCAACCATGCAAGTCCGCCACGGCTATCCACGCGAACAAGATCGGCTGTGCCATCCTGGTCCACATCCTGCTTTACGAGAAATGTAGCGCCGCGGAAATTATCATTGCCTAAACCAAATACATCTGACTCCGCGAACGAAAAGCTGATCAGACCATCTGCCAGCCTACCTGTATATAATTCTACACGGCCCGTAACACGACCAGCCAGTAAGTCCCGGATGCCATCTCCATTCACATCCTCAATAGAAACCACATCCTGATCACCCAGTTCTGTGAATACGACTATTGGATTTCCGGGAAAAGGATTGGCTGTATTGCCGCTTCCAGGAATTACATAGAGCCGGTTCCCGAGTCCGGCATTTCTTGCCAGAAAACAAAAATCAAGGTGTGAATCGCCCGTCACTTCACGAAAGAATGGCCGAATATTAAAGAGTTGAAGGGATCCAAGTTGCAGGAAATCATCATTGCTTTTTTGAAAAGACGGCTGGACTGATGTCCCGATATTTTCATAAAGTTTTACACTTCCAACCGGTTCAGGATTGTCCCCGTCAGAATAATTCCCAACGAACATATCCAGGTCTCCGTCGCCGTCATAATCGATAAACGCGGGATGAGACATGGATCCGATATCAACCATCTGATCCAGAATAAAACGATCTCCTGAGGGAGTAAGTACAGGGTTATCGGTACTACCCGAATTTAAGAACAGGTTCACACGCTCCAGGCGATTTTCCTGCGCTGATGGCCAGTTAGTGGCAACCACCAAATCCCTGGTTCCATCACCTGAAAAATCTTCGTAATAAGCTGCAGGGAAAAACGGACCATTTTCTTCCAACGGATTCTGCAGCAACGTGGAAAATAAAGCGTCGCTGCTTGTGCCGTCATTCCGAAGGAAAAAGAGCTCATCACAGGTTTCCTCACTTACACTCACATCGCGGTCACCGTCGCCATCCATATCAATTGTCAGCAGCGTCTTGCCTCCCTCATGGGCAGGCCGACCCCCGGGTATCGGACAGTCCTCATTATTAAAAGCGAAAGTGCCGCAGATACACTCACGAAATTCGCCCCAGGCACTGGTAACCCGCTCGAACTGCATTGAATCAATCAAACCGGTACGCTCTACGGCAAAATTCCGGTGCCACTCCACTGTAGACCCTCCTGCGAACCGGAATACCAGGATATCAAGATCACCATCCGAGTCGATATCATCAATGGCCGGAATATCGGTAGCATTCAATTGTAAATTGATAATACTATTAAATCCCTTTGTTAGCAAGGGAGATGGGGCTGGCGACTTATCATTATACCTGCGCCATTTCAGACCTTCATCGGCATTGCCAACATTCACGTATACTTCCATTCCGAGAGAAGTACTCGTAAAAATATCCTTCTTACCGTCGCCATTGAAATCCCGCAAAAGGACCCAGTTGTCAAGCGATTGTGGAAATTGGGAAACATATTGCGGCGCATACATGAATTGGTCACCTTGCCGGACAAATGGAAGGACTCGATCAGAATAACGATCAAATAGGATGAGGTCCTCAACACCGTCAAAGTTTAAATCACCCATACTGAACTGAGGCGCAGTTAATCCGCCGGACCATGGATTTTTTAGCGTCGATCCCATTTCCGAGACAGGGATATCCGGAACAGACAGATAATTCTGACCATGGAGCACTCCCGCCTGGCACATCAAAAAGATTATCAGAAAAAAAGATACCCTCCGCACAGTCAAAATTTAAAATTTTTATCTTCGTAACTATAAATATACGTGTATGATCGAAAAACTGTACACTAATTACCTGCAATACCGGGGGGTTTCCACCGATACACGAAAGATTAGTGAAGGGGATATATTCTTCGCATTGAAAGGTCCGAATTTTAATGCCAACGCATTTGCGGAGGACGCCTTGAATAAAGGCGCATCGCTTGCTGTGATTGATGATGAGGCCTATGCCCAGGATGAGCGATACGTGGTGGTCGAGGATACGTTAAGCACGTTGCAGCAACTGGCTACGCATCACCGTAAACAGTTAACGATCCCAGTAATTGGTCTTACCGGCTCGAACGGAAAGACAACAACGAAAGAGCTGATTGATGCTGTTCTAAGTAAAAAATACCGCACACTGGCGACCCGCGGAAATCTGAACAACCACATCGGTGTGCCACTTACAATACTATCGATCAAACCAGAGCACGAGATAGCCATTATAGAAATGGGTGCCAATCACCAGGGTGAGATTGCACGCTTATGTGAGATTGCTTTACCGGATCATGGGCTGATCACCAACATTGGCAAAGCACATATTGAAGGGTTTGGGGGCTTTGAAGGTGTCATAAAAGGAAAGAGCGAGCTTTATCAGCATCTTATTAATTATGACGGCGTTGTATGGATAAATTCAAATAATCCTATTCTATCGAATATGGCAAAACGCTTTAAAACGCCTTTGTTCTATCCAAATCCGGGGGACTTCTATCATTGCGAGTTCATTGAAGCCAATCCGCATATTGTTTTGAAGGCAGAGTCTGGGAACACTGTACACACTCAACTTATCGGATCCTACAATTTTGAGAATATGGCAGTTGCCTTGTGCATCGGAAAATATTTTAATGTTCCGGCCCGCGACGCAGAATCAGCCATTGCCTCCTATAACCCGGTCAACAACCGGTCGCAGGTAATTTCCAAAGAAGACTTTACCATCATCATGGATGCCTATAATGCAAACCCTTCATCCATGAAATCGGCCCTTGAAAATCTGCTTTCAATGAAAGGAAAGAAAAAGGCGGTCATTCTGGGTGATATGAAGGAACTGGGTGTTACAAGTGAGGAGGAACACCGGAATATTGGCAAATGGTTGAAAACCTCAGGGATCGACACCATATATCTTTATGGAAACGACATGGCCTATGCTGCTGAGGAGTGTGGCGCAGCTAAGCATTTCAATGAAAAATCTGCCTTGAAATTAGCTCTGCATGACGAAGATTTCACAGATTATCTGATCCTGCTGAAGGGCTCGCGTAGCATGGGACTGGAAGAAGTGCTTGAAGATTTATAACTAAACGATATTCAGGACCTGTTCCTTAATTTTTTCCAGTTCTTCTTTCATGGCAACCACATGTTTCTGAATCGAGGCATCATTAGCCTTGGAACCGATCGTATTTATCTCACGCCCCATCTCCTGTGAAATGAACCCCAGTTTTTTGCCACTGTTTTCATTACTTTCAAGAGTCTCCAGGAAGAAATCTATGTGACTGAAAAGGCGTACTTTTTCCTCTGTGATGTCAAGTTTTTCGATGTAGTAAACCAACTCCTGTTCGAGACGATTTTCATCCAGACCTTCTTCTTCCACCAGCCGGGAAATATTATTTTTAATTCGTGTTCCAATCCTTTCTATGCGATCCGGATCAATCGCGGCAAGTGCCTCAAGATTCTGCTTTATCACAAGACCATACTGGCGAAGTTCATCCCTCAGCCGGTTCCCTTCTTCCTTCCTGAATGAATCACACTGGTCGATGGCCCTGTCTACCGCACCCAGGATCAGGTTAAGTTGCGCCTCTGAAAAAGGATGTTCTTCCTGATTAATAATGACATCTGGCGATTCGAGCGCCAGACGAAAAAGATCATCACCCCTGTCTCCCACGAGCTCAGCCAATTCACGAAGCTTATTATAATATTTCTTGAACAGGGTGGCATTATATCCCTGGCTGGGTTCAGGATCCTCCTCCTGAACGATGTCAATATTCAACATCACCTTGCCACGAACGAGCCGGTCGGAAACCAGCCTTTTGATTGTGGCTTCCTGATCATACAGTTCGTGCGGCATGCGCACATTCAGATCGAGGAATTTCGAATTGAGTGTTTTCAATTCTACATGAACTGCCAGACCTTCACCATGCTGGTGAACAGATCCGTAACCAGTCATCGACTTAAGCATATTGTTCTGTTAATTAAAAATCAAAACCCAAAGTGGCCATGAACTGCGGACTTCCGGTGACGTAGTCTTCCACGGGCCATGCAAGGTCAAATTTAACATAATAACCCAGCATTGTGGTACGCAGTCCGAATCCATAACTGTATAACCAGGGATTTCTGAAATTTTTGAGTTCGATCACAAAATTACTTTGATCCCTTGAAATCGGGTCATTGGGAATTACAACTGTAGATATGGTATTGTCGCTGTTGAAAGGAGAAACACCCGTCCAGGCAGATCCAATATCAAAAAATCCTATGAACTGCAGATTCTTGAAGAAATTTGAAGCGATGGGTCCGTTCTGAATGGTCCTGATCAATGGTATTCTCAGCTCTGCATTAAATAAAAGTGTATTTTCTCCAACCAGCGTGGCATAATCAAATCCGCGCAGGTTTGTTGCATATTCCACGAATAGGAGATCACTGTTGTTTCGTTCAATCCGGGGATCCAGCGGATTGTTGGTTCCCGAAGTGTTCTCATCATTGAACATCCAGTTATCCATTCCGCCGAGCAGATATTGCTTGGGACTGTTTCCAAAGAAAGAGCCGTAGTACACACGGGTCGCCAATATAATGTACTTGTAGATTTTCTGGTAATGGCGGATATCAACTGCCAGGTTACTGAAACTCAAATTCCCGTCTGATATGCCACCGTAGTTGGTGAGTGATATTTTTGCGCGGGTACCCTCGATAAGATTCATGCCATTGACAGACGAGTTATCGAAAATAAATTCAGAGGTAACACCTGCATAATGATCAACCACTGAAGGATCAAACTCCGGCGGAGTACTGGGTATTGCTTCGAGATCGTCAAACCGGGTGAACATGTAAAATGGCTTGACCGAAACGCGTGCACGCGGACTGATCGGGTATGATGCCCCGAAGTTCAGTGTATTTTTCGAATACTTATGGAGATTCGCTCCGCGATCCCATAAAATCACATTGCGTTCAAACCCAACATTGAAATCGAGCAGGTATTTCAGATAATTATATTCACCGAAAATATCGCCGCTGCGCAAATCTGTCGTAATCATAACCCCTCCTGAAAATTTATGATCCTCCAGCATATCGGTCATTTCCGTTTGCAAAAGCACTCCAAATCCTCTCAACGGATCTATTACAAAAGAAGTAACCAGGGTTTCGGCACTGAATCGGGTTTCATAGGGAAACGGTCCGGAAATGGTCTTCTCACCTCTTGATTTCCGGTATTGGGCCAGAAAACTGTCGGCAGTGCTCTGCTCCTGCGGCCGCGGAGGAGCTACCTCCTCATCAAACGTATAATCATCGGTATTAATAATATCATCATCCTTATTCTCAGGCTCAATTTTTGGCTGCTGTTGCGCTGTGTCAACAGGGACAGGTGCTTTTTCCGCCATTTTTCTGCGGACAATTTCCTCAATCGTAACGCCCTGGTTTACCTGCTTCTGTCTTCGTTCCTGAAGTTCCCGCGCCTGTTTGATTTGTTGCCGTGAGGTTTGCGGCGTAAAGGTCTGATTGTTCGGATTAAATCGATCCACGAAGAACACCTGGTCTTCCCCTTCACTCCGGATGGTTAAACCCAGTGCTCCGGTTTCACGATTGTAGTCGTAACTGCCTATACTGCTCGAAAAATTAGATACCTGCGTGTAAATACCCGTGGTTAAATTATAATTGAAAATATTCACGATCCCTTTCTGATCACTCAGATATAGAATCTGATCATCGTCTACCGCTCGCGGCATAAAATCCTTGCTGATGGTATTTGTTATCCTGCCCACTACGGTTTGTGTGGTATCGAGATTATAGGAAAACAAATTGTAATTCTTGCCTACCTCGGAAAGCCCTGCCTCCACTGAAAGAGTGTCTGAAGTGCGGTTTGAAGAAAATACAATCGTATTTGAATTCGGCATGAAGACCGGCGTAATATCATCAAAAATATCGTTGGTAAGACGTTTGGTGCGGTCGCGCAATGTACTTAAAAGAAAAAGATCGTTCTGTCCGTCTACGATTGCACTCACCGCCAGCAGCCTTCCATTGGAAGAAAAGCTAAAATCCCTGACCTGTTCAAACCGATCCAGGTACCTGGGTAATTTTGAATCAGACACAACATCATAGAGGGTAAAGGTCATACGGCCTCTTTTGCTGTGAATAATGCCAAGCCGTGTGGTATCAGCCCAGTCGAGCAACGGCAGATTAGTTCCATACGGCTGTTCTATCACCTTGTAACCGCCTGTCAGGACCGTTTTTTCACGTCCGGAAGAAATCGTCCTGAGGATCACCTCGAATTTACCATGATTGTTGAGGGTATAGGCCAGTTGCCGGCCATCAGGGGAGATGGAAACACTATTTAGTTTACGGTCTTTTTTTGTATTCGTGAATTGGGCATCCTCCGGCGGAGCCACGTAATGCTGATCAATCTGTTCGGATACATTGGTGTAGAACATAAGCCATTCCTGCATCAGCTGATCGAACGATATGCCAAGTGTTATGGTGACACTTTTCTCTTCATTTCTGATAATCCTTGTATAGTTAAGAATATTCGCGATGGCTGATTTTCCGTATCGCTCGGCGATGAAGTTCCACACGCTCTGGCCTGCAAGAATAGCCTCATCACCTGAGAGGCGACTTAGCTTTTTAGGGCGGCGGGTTTTTATCAGTTCACGAACATAATCATCCATCTCAATGCTCCATCCTTTTGCCGCATAGAGGGAAGCTCCTTCAATGAACCAATCCGGAAGATTAAGCAGAACGGCACTTTGGAACATATCCTTCAAATTGCCGCCATACATCATTTCATTCACAATAGCTTCAGAAACCTTGTAAAGCAATTCTTCCTTTAGTTCCGCCATTGATCCCGGGTGGGCTACCTCGATATAGGATTTTACAAATTTTGTTTCACCACCGGCAGACAACCCATTATTATTCAACCCTACATTGCTCTGCTGGATGTCATCCATGGAATTGTAAAGGAAAACGCGCGTTTTTGCATAGGGCGGATATCCGATGAGATCGGTGATACGCTCAAATTCAGATTCCAGGAAAGCATTTACCTCCCGCGCAATATCCTCCCCTCCCTGGTAGAAATAGACATCAAAATTCTCGGATTCCAGGTATCGCCAGTCGAATTGCTCATACTGCAGCCTGTTCTTGCCAAACGTCTCCAATGCCCGCTGCCCAAATACTCCGTTTGTTGCGGAGAAACAAGTAAAAAGGAGCAAGCCTAAAATTCCAATTTTCTTCATTCGCTTCTTTACAAGGATTCTAATATAACGAAAAATAGCGATTTATATTGACCTCTTTTATCAGTTCCGAAGAACCTTCAAGGTGATTTGTCAGCTGGCCTGCAAAATACGGTGCGAGCGACACTCCCTTAGTACCTAACCCATTAAATATGCATATGGTTTCATGGTTTGGGTGATCCCCGATGATTGGCCGCCTGTCTGCAGTTGCAGGACGCACGCCGGCATAATGATTCACAACGGTATAGGGAATGTTTACAAGCCCCTTCAGCTGGGCTTCGATTTTGCCTCTTCCTTCCCTGGTGGGCTCCCAGGACAGATCATGGTTATCGTAGGTGCTACCTACCCGAAATCGTTTCCCTCCCAGGGGCAGAATGAAAATTCCGCGATTGAATATTTCATTGGAGGAAGCTTCCATCTCGATCTCCAGGATCTCTCCTTTAACCGGCCGAAACGGCAACCAGGAAAAAAACGGATTCTGTCCGGCTGTTGTCCCATCGCAAAATATTATTTTTTTAGCATTGATTTCTTCGTAACGAACGCCGCCGGGATTTATCTGTAAACGACTGATATCGAATTCGCAAGAATAATAATCCAACTCTTTCTGAAACCACTCGCGCATTGCATTCAGATAGGTGGGAATGTCGAGGTATCCCGATTGGGCAAGGACAATGCCGCCAAGGGGATCATTACCCCAGGGGAGTTCTGATTTTGTTCTGATTTTTTGAATGAAATGCTCAAATTCATTTGTGGCACTTTTACCCATCCATTCATTTTGCTCTTCAACAGATAAAAATGGCCTGTAAATCGGAATCTGATGAAGGAATTGACAGCTGCATCGATCTTCCAGCTCATGATAAAACGCTGTGAGGGAAGGAAATAATAAATCGGCCATCCAGGTTTTCACCATTTTCCTTCCTGTTACCGGATTGTAGAGACCGGCTGCTGCACGACTGCTGGAATGTATGTGTTCACTATTATAAATACACACCTTTGCACCTTTTTTGTGCAATTGATACCCAAGTGCGGTGCCAGCCAGCCCTTGTCCGATTATTAAGTAGTCATATCCTCCCAAGATCGTAGCTGTTTTAGCGAGATTTCCTGTATTTTTGGAAATAGTGGTCCGAATAATAAACAGGCAATAATGATACATGTAAAATCCTTTGTTTTCAATCCTTTTATGGAAAACACCTATGTGCTGTCCGACGAAACGGGTGAGGCGGTAGTGGTTGACCCCGGATGCTATGAAGAGTATGAGCAGGAAATGCTGGCTGCATATATTGAACAGGAAGGGCTTAAAGTGATTGATCTGATCAACACCCACGGCCATATCGATCATGTTCTCGGCAATTATTTTATCACCCGCAAATACGGTGTGAAGATGCGCATGCATGAACTTGATGTTCCCGTTCTGAAAGCAGTGGAGTCTTATGCTCCCAGTTATGGATTTAATGAATATCAGCCCATCGAACCGGATTCATTCCTTAACGAGGGAGACCTCATACGTTTTGGAAATACTGAAATGGAAATTATGTTTTTGCCCGGACATGCACCTGGTCATATCGGTTTGTTGAGCAGGGATCAAAAACTCCTGGTTAGCGGAGATGTTCTTTTCCGTGAAAGTGTCGGACGAACAGACCTGCCCGGTGGTGACCACAATACGTTACTGGACAGCATCCGCGAAAAGTTATTCACCCTGGATGATGAAATTGTCGTTTATTGCGGTCATGGCCCTGAAACCACACTCGGTCATGAAAAGCGATATAATCCGTTCTGTGCTATAGAGGTCTGAATTGAGCATCAAAAAACATATTCCTAATTTCCTCACCTGCTGTAATCTCCTTTGCGGGTGCATTGGTATATATTATATTCAACGTGGATCATTCATCGGTGCTGCGTACCTGATCTATGCAGCCCTTATATTTGATTTTCTGGATGGTTTTGTTGCCCGGCTTCTGCATGTCTCCTCACCTATCGGGAAAGAACTTGACAGTCTCGCAGATATGGTGACCTTCGGTGTCTTGCCTTCGTTTATCCTGTTTAAATTAATCGGGGAAACTGAACTGCCATCTTATATTGCTTTTTTTGCATTTCTTATTGCCATTTTCTCTGCGTTGCGGTTGGCTAAATTCAACATTGATGACCGCCAGCAGACAGATTTTATTGGCTTACCAACACCGGCCAATGCACTCTTTATTTCATCGCTGTTCTTTCTTAAGGGTACCACGCTGGAAGTACTCACGCATGCCTGGGTGCTGGTAGCTATTGCATTCATTTTCTCCTTTTTGCTGGTATCACCCTTGCGCATGTTCAGTCTGAAAGTGAAATCCGGCGGGTGGAAAGGAAATGAAATGCGTATCATTTTCCTTTTAATAAGTATATTGTGTCTGATATTTTTTAAGCAGGCTGGCATTCCACTGATCATATTTGCATACCTGCTGTTATCACTGATCTCTCAAAGAAATCATCGGGGCAATGAAGCGGGCTCCGAAACGTTTTAAGAGGTTGAGGTGTTTGATTATCGCTGATCAATTTTTAAATGAAGACCCGTTCGCGCTATATTTTATTTCTACTGCTGATTTTACTGGCATCATCCCTGTATGCGCAGGAAAACCCGCTTACCTCAGGCATATGGGCCAAATTTTCCATTCCCACAGACGGGATGTACCGGATTACGGCGAGTGAACTTGAAAATGCGGGCCTAAGTGGTATTTCGGAAAATCAGATCCGTGTGCTCTCAATGCCGGGCGGACCGCTGCCCCAGATTAACAGTGCCTCAGGACCCGCCCTGCTGCAGGATCTGTCCGTAACCGTCTATGATGATGGCGACGGCATTATGAATGGCAGTGATTACATTATTTTCTTTGCTGAAGGTCCTGACATCCTGCGCCTTTCCAATACAGGCGCCAATTATTCATACAACCCGTATGCCCGGTTGAATTATATTTTTGTGGGCTCCGACGGAAATCCCAATACACGTATCACCGGGCGTGTACCTGTAAATACAGAAGGCCCCGTTATCGACAGGTACGTTTCACTCAAGGCCCACGAAATTACTGAAAACAACCTGCTGTCTTCCGGCAGAAACTGGTATGGAGAACGATTTGACGCGATCACGACACGCAACTTTTCAATGGAATTTCCCGGCGCTGTTCCCGGAGGTTCTGCCCGTCTTACCAGCAAGGTAATGGCTCAAAGTTTTGGGACCTGCCAGTTTGATATACAGGTAAATGGGACTGCTGCAGGCCAACAGGTGATCGATCCGGTTCCGGATTATCTGGACCCACCCAGTAATAATCCTTTTCGCTATGCGGTTAAAGGCAGGGAACGGCTGGCTGTTTTTCCTGTGAATTCAGGTAATGAAAATGTTGAGGTTTCCTATACCTTTCAAAAAGCCGCGGGTGTACGCTCTGTGGGATATCTTGATTATTTCCTGCTGGAGGTTGAGTGCGAACGCATTTCACAAATGCAGGGCACCATAATTCAAAGTGCTGATTTCCTTGAGGAGATTGATTACACGGTCTCCCTTTCAAGCGCTGTGCCACTGGAAATTTGGGATATATCAAACGGAATGCTGCCCGTCGCGATTGAAGACCTGGAGTTTGACGGCAGTACTATCCGATTCAATGATCGGGGCACCCCGGATAAACGATATGTCGCATTCAACCCGGATATGCTGCCCGTTCCAGCGTTTTACGGGCCGGTTTCCACCTCAGAGATCCAATTTTCCAATGTGGATTTGCTGATCATTACCCATCCCGATTTTAAATCAGCAGCAGACCGCCTTGCCGGCTTCCGGATGCAACATGACGGCCTGAATGTTGAAGTACTTGAGACTGACGATATTTACAATGTTTTTGCCAGCGGGCGGGAAGACCCATCTGCCATCCGGAACCTCGCCAGGCGACATTATGAGGACGGCGATCTTAAATATCTGCTTCTTTTTGGAAAAGGCTCATTTGACTACTTAGGTGTCCTCCCTTTCAAATCGAATTTTGTGCCTGTCTACCAGTCAAGGAATTCACTTGATCCGCTTGATACCTATGCATCCGACGATTATTTCGGTTTCCTGGAAGAAGGCGAAGGAGAGTGGCGTGAGGAGCTTGGAGGAAATCACACGCTGGAAATAGGTATTGGCCGAATACCCGTTATCAGCCCCGAAGAGGCGCAAATTGTTGTTGACAAATTGATCGCTTACAATACCGAACGACGGGGGTTGGGAAACTGGCGGACCCGATTACTTTTTGTTGCAGATGATGCTGATTTCAATCTTCATCACCGCCAGGCAGATGACCTGGCCAAGCTTGTAATCGAAAAGGATTCTTCATTTCAGGACAAGCGACTGTTCCTTGGTTCATTCAAGCAGGTGCCATCCGGCGGAGGAGAGACTTCCCCCGATGCTTCCGCGGCACTGGAACGGGAAATCAGGGCCGGAGCACTTATTGTAAACTATACCGGTCATGGCAATGAAACCAGCTGGACGCAGGAACAAATCCTGACGAGTTCAATGATCCGTAACTGGCGCAACAGGGATCGTCTTCCACTATTCGTCACGGCAACATGCGAATTCGGAAGGTACGATGATCCCCGGATCATATCGGGTGGTGAAATTATTCTGAAGGAGCAATCCGGGGGCGGAATAGGCATTCTCAGTACCTGCAGGCCTGTTTTTTCGTCTTCAAATTTTAATCTGAATGAAGCCTTCTACAACGCCCTTTTTGCAGAAGAGGGCTTTGGACGGCTGGGTGACGTAATGAGGGTGACCAAAAACGAGAGTGTCGATCTGGCAACAGATTCTAAAAAGGTGGGCAACCGTAATTTCACGTTGCTGGGAGACCCTTCTATGAAACTGGCGTTTCCTGAAAATGAGGTGCATATTACTTCTGTTCTGGAAAATGGCATTCCTTCCGATTCAATTCGGTCGGGCTCCCTGGTTTCGTTGCGTGGGGAAATCAGGAATGCACCGCAATTTAATGGAACAATAGACATCCGGCTTCGTGATAAAGCTGTCGAAACAGCCACGATTGCTAACCCTGTATACAGTTATTCTGAACGACTGAACACCCTGTTCAGCGGATCGGCATCGGTGGTTAATGGCCAGTTTGAAATTGAATTTATAGTACCAAGAAATATTTCAAACAAGGAGGGAACCGGTCAGATCTATATGTACGCATATTCATCCGATGAACTGACAGATGCAGCCGGCGGTGAAGCTGATGTCTTTATCGGAGGGAGTGTTTCCAATAACGGGGATCTGCAAGGTCCGGAAATTGAGATCTATTTTGGAGACAGTACCAATTTGAGCAGGAAGGATGTGAATCATAACACCCTGGTGTACGTCAGGCTCCGGGATAATTCGGGGATAAATACGACAGGATTCGGTGTTGGAAATGATATTCAGGCAATATTGGATGGCTCAGGAAAAATTGTTCTGAATGAATTTTACCATGCTTCTAAAAATACATATCAGTCGGGCTGGGTAATCTTTCCACTCGATGATCTGAGTGAGGGCCTGCATTCACTTACCTTTAAGGCCTGGGATGTATTCAATAATCCGGGAGAAGTTACTGTCCAGTTTGAAGTAGCCAATCCGGGTACGTTGATCATTAAGGAACTAGGCAATTATCCCAACCCGGTACAAACAGAAACGACATTCCGCTTCGGTCACAACAGGGCTGGAGAAGACCTGGATATATGGATTACACTGATTGATCGAAATGGACAAATTATCAGCGAAAGCTATTATTTGGAGCAAAATAGCGGGGCAAACGTACAGTTGCCTTTATGGACTGTGCCGGCAAATCGAAAAAATCTTCCGTCCGGTTTATACTTATATGGCATCAGGGTACGTTCTAGACTGGATGGAGCAACGGATCTCAAGTATCAAAAATTACTGCTCATTAATTAAAAATAGCTATCTTTACACGCTAATTATAAGATATGAATAAACACATCCTATCTGTAACCTTCACCTTAATCTGTTTGGTCACACTGTTTCCCAATAGCAGTAAGGCACAAGGTATAATCGGCCAGGATTCAACCTTTCGCGTAATTACGACGGCGGTACCCTTTCTGATGATCACTCCTGATGCACGCGCAGGCGGAATGGGAGATGTTGGCGGCGCAACTTCACCCGACGCCAATTCAGTTCACTGGAATCCTGCCAAACTTGTGTTCGTAGAACAGCAAAAAGGCTTTGCTATTTCCTACACCCCCTGGTTAGGTAAAGTGATCAACGACATGTGGATCGGTTATTTATCGGGTTATTATAAGATTACCAAAGAGCAGGCGGTCGCTGTATCCATGCGCTATTTCGACCTCGGTGAAATCTTTTTCACCGGAGAAGATCAGGGAAATCCCGTTGAACTCGGACAGTTTAATCCGCGTGAACTGGCCCTCGATGTCACATATTCCAGAATGCTAAGCCAGAACCTCAGCCTCGGGGTATCTGCCCGATATATTCATTCCAACCTTACCGGAAGTTTCACTACCGGAGGCGAGGACTCACGAAGTGTGCACAGCGTTGCCGCTGATGTTGCCGTTTACTACACGAAGGATTTAAATGGGACGAATTCGAATCTGTCCCTGGGCGCTGCCATTACGAACATCGGTCCTAAGATCAGTTACTCGAATGAGGAGAACAAGGATTTTATCCCCACAAACCTGCGTTTAGCTTCAGCGTTCAAGACCAACCTGGATCCGTATAACACACTTACATTCGGTCTCGATCTCAATAAGCTGATGGTACCCAGTCCTCAATTTGACGGTTCAGACCAGGATAAATCCCTGATCGGGGGCATGTTTGGTTCATTTGCAGATGCAGAGGGTGGATTCAAGGAGGAAATGCAGGAGATCACATTGTCGCTTGGAGCAGAATACTGGTACAATGATACTTTTTCAGGCCGTATAGGATATTTCTATGAATCGGATGCAAAAGGTGGTCGTCAATACCTGACAATGGGTCTGGGCTTCAGATACCAGGTTTTTGGAATTGATTTTGCGTACCTGGTACCAAAGGACCAGGAACATCCACTGGCGGAGACCCTCAGATTTACGTTATTGTTTAACTTCGATGAAAAAGCCGAAGAATCTGTAACAGACTAATATGCTTGACAGGACACGGCCGCCGGCCTATTCGCAGACATTTGAGCTGCATATTCCCCGGGCCAAATCAGAATTAAGAAATCAGACCAATTTTCATGCAATAGCAGCCGGGAAACAACCTGTTTCACGAATAGAAATAATTTTCCCGAAAGGGGGCAGCTATTACGACTCACTGCCGGGGCTTGCATACCTGACCAATAAAATGCTCACCTATGGTACCCCGTCAAGAAATCACCATGACATTGTGGAATCATTTGACCGCTATGGGGCATTCGTAAAACTGAATCCTTCTTTCGATGATCCTTCACTGGAGCTTTACTGCCTGAATAAAAATGCCGGCGATGTGATCCCGGTTCTGGCTGATATCATCAGGCATTCCATTTTTCCGGATGAAGATTTTGCGCTGGTACAGAAGATCAGTGCCGAACAAATCAGAATTCAGAATTCAAGGAACAGCGTTCTCGCCTCAAAATTATTCCGAAGCACCCTCTTCGGGGAAGGTCATCCTTACGGACAGGTTATGAAGCCCGAAGACCTGGATATGCTGGATGCCCGGCAACTGAGAGCATTTTTTATGGAACAGTGTCGTGAATACGAGATCATAGTAACCGGAGATGCTGATGAATCACTTACCCGCCTTCTGGGGGATCAGCTGGCTTTCAGCAAACCTATAAAAGATGATAGACTCCATGACATCCCAGAGCCAAAAGCAACGTCTGTCTATCAGGAAAAAGAAAACAGTTTGCAGACCTCGCTGCGGATCGGGAAACTTTTACCCCATAAATCGGATCCGGATTATATACCGCTTCGCATATGTCTGCATGCGTTAGGTGGATATTTCGGATCCCGGCTGATGAAAAACATCCGTGAAGAAAAAGGATATACCTATGGCATATATGCCAGCATGGTACCACTACGTTTTGCCAGTTACCTGGTTATTGGCTCGGATGTTCAGAAAGCCAACCGGACCGACGCCATCAATGAGGTAAACAGGGAGATCCGCCTGCTTCAGGATGAACTGTTGCGGGAGGAAGAATTACAGATGGTGCGGAATCATATGCTGGGATCATTTCAGTCGGACCTCTCCTCCCCTTTTGCTCTTTCTGAGAAGTTTAAGGGGGTTTACCTGTTCGGCTTGGATTACAGTTATTATGATCGTTACATTGAAACAATCGAAACAATCACCCCGCAGCATATCAGGGAAATGGCCCAAAAATACCTCGATCCGGAATCAATGACAGAAATATCTGTCGGCTGATGAAATATTAATTTGCATTGCATTTTGATATTTAAAGTTGTTTTTCCGATATTTGCAGACCCAAATTAGAAATGGAATTATATTTTAATTAGATATAGAGATGTCAAGAGTTTGCCAGATTACGGGAAAGAGGCCACAGGTAGGGAACAATGTTTCTCACGCCAATAACAAGACCAAGCGCAAGTTCTACCCGAACCTGCAGAAAAAGCGGTTTTATATTGCCGAAGAAGATCGTTGGGTTACGTTGAAGGTTTCTACTTCAGCAATTCGCACCATCAACAAGAATGGTATCACCGCTGTATTGAAAAAGGCTAAAGCCAACGGAAATATAGTTTTATAAGTTTAGAAAGGCTAAAACGAAGAGATCATGGCTAAGAAAGGAAACAGAGTGCAGGTAATTTTGGAATGCACCGAACATAAAAACAGCGGTATGCCGGGTACTTCACGTTATATCACGACGAAGAACCGTAAGAATACCCCTGACCGTATGGAGATGAAAAAATACAATCCCATACTTAACAAATACACTGTTCACAAAGAAATTAAATAATCATGGCTAAGAAAGTAGTTGCAACCCTGCAAAAGGGAGAAGGTAAGAACTTTGCGAAAGTAATCCGTGCAGTAAAATCTGAAAAGACAGGTGCTTATTCTTTCAAAGAAGAGATGGTGCCCCTTGACCAGGTGAAAGATACGCTGGCCAAAAAATAATTTTACTCTTACATTTAGTAAATAAAAAGTCCCTTTCCGGGACTTTTTTTGTTTAATTTTCTAAGACGCTAAAAGAAAGGAACTATGGCTTTATTTGGAGGTCTTTTTTCAAAAGACAAGAAGGAATCACTGGATAAAGGTCTGGAAAAGAGCAAGGATAGCTTCTTCACTAAACTCGGTAAAGCAGTTGTCGGGAAATCAAAGGTCGATGAAGAGGTCCTCGACGAGCTGGAAGAGATCCTGATCACATCCGATGTGGGTGTGAATACAACCATTAAAATCATCGATCGGATCGAGGAGCGCGTGGCGCGGGACAAATACCTGGGTGTTGAAGAGCTGGACAGAATCCTGAAGGAGGAAATCGCAGGTTTATTGTCGGAAAATAATACGGAGGACCTGAAGGATTTTGGGATTCCGGAAAACAAACGTCCTTATGTGATTATGGTTGTTGGTGTGAATGGCGTAGGAAAGACCACCACAATAGGCAAGCTTGCGGCCCAATACAAAAAAAGTGGATTAAGCGTTGTACTTGGGGCGGCAGACACATTTCGTGCTGCTGCGGTTGATCAGATCATACTCTGGGGAGAACGTGTGGGTGTTCCGGTAGTTTCCAAAGGAATGAACACTGACCCTTCTTCGGTGGCCTTCGACGCGGTGAAACATGCTGTAGACATTAATGCAGATGTGGTTATCATTGATACCGCCGGGCGGCTGCATACAAAGGTCAACCTGATGAATGAGCTTTCAAAGATCAAACGGGTAGTGCAAAAGTTCAATGAAGAGGCTCCTCACGAAGTGCTGCTGGTACTGGACGGGAGTACCGGTCAGAATGCAGTAATCCAGGCTCGTGAATTTACCAAAGCCACCGAAGTAACTGCACTGGCGATCACAAAACTGGACGGTACAGCGAAGGGTGGCGTTGTGATCGGGATTAGTGATGAGTTCAAGATCCCGGTAAAATATATTGGTGTCGGCGAAAAGGTCGATGATCTGCAGGTCTTTAACAAAATGGAATTTGTTGATTCATTCTTCAAACGCACTACGAACGCCTGATCTCACGGGTCTATAGCAATGGCTTTCTCCTTCCTTGATGTCTTAAGCGCGATAACTCTTTTCCTGCTGATTTTTCTGGCAGCAGTACTGATTACAAGTAAAAAAAGCACGACAAGCTCAAGAATCCTGGGAACATTCCTTCTGCTGAATGCACTTAACCTCTCGGGCGGATTGCTGTTCATCTCTGATGTAGTACTTCAACGTCCATGGCTTGCATTCTGGACTAACACTTTACCCCTGCTTTTTGGTCCGCTTCTTTGGATCTATACCAACGATATTCTGTATCGCGATTTTGAATACGACAAGAAGATTATCTGGCACTTTGTTCCCTTCATCATTTCTTTCCTTTTGCTGATCATCGGCTTTCACATTCAGCCCGATGACCGCAAACTTGAAATACTCGAAATGGCCCGGAATTCCGAACGAACGAGTCTGCCGGTCGTAATTACAACCCTTGTGTTTTACGGACATATCATGATTTATCTGGGTTTTTGCTGGCATCAGATTCTGATTTATCGCAAAGAGCTTTACAACCGGTATTCAAGCATGGAGATTTATAATGTCCGTTGGTTGATGGTTCTTCTGGGCCTTTTTGGCTTTGTTATACTGATCGCCCTTATCAACTCCCTCGTAGGTTTTTCTGAACAACCCTATATTTATGAAACGTCGGTAATCGGACTGGTGATCGCTATTCTGTTTTTTGCCTCCTCAACACTTTACCGTGCACTCACATTCCCCCATTTTTTCAAAGGTCTGCCAAGGAAGGCCATCCGGTATGCAGACAGCACCTTCACCCCTGAAGAGATTCGCAATGTGAGGATTTCATTATATGCCGCAATGGATGAAAAGGAGCTTTTCCGCAAAGCACATCTCTCTCTGGATGATCTGGCGAATCACTTGCAAACAACCCCGCGATTACTTTCGCAGGTTTTGAACAATGAACTGGGTATGACATTCTTTGAATATGTAAATAAGAAACGAATAGACCTGGCAACTTCCATGCTTACAGACCCTGCCAAAAAGGATAAGACCATTCTCGAAATAATGTATGACGTGGGATTCAACTCTAAATCCTCCTTCAATACCGCTTTTAAAAGATTCACGCGGGAAACACCCAGCAGCTACCGTGAAAAAATGAGTTCGACTTCATGAATCCGGTCGACAAACACTATTCTGCTGAATAGTTTTGTCACATGACAACAACAAACTCACTCTTCAGAAAACACAATCTGCTCATGCTGGCCATTGCCTGCATCTCGGGGTTAGCGCTTTCCCCAAAGTGGACAATACTCATTGCGGCCTGGATTTCCCCCGCTGCATGGCTTTATCTTACCAGGAAGACAAAGCTGTGGCAGATAATCGTGGTATTTATCATCCTTCAATCGATTATTACGACGATCGGTAATCTGGATATAATGCCCTTACCCCTCACGGTAATGATTGCCTTTAACCTGATTGGATCCGCCATCTCCCTGATTCCTTATCTCTCCGACAGGTTTATGGCAGGAAGGGTTAACCGAGTGCTTCACTCACTGATCTTTCCTTCAGTCATGACGCTTTGTACATATCTCTTCTCCCAGGGACCATCCGGTACGTGGGGAAATATTTCCTATACACAAAGTGGATGGCCCATACTTATGCAGTTTGCATCTGTTGGCGGGATATGGGGTGTGAGCTTTCTGATATATTGGTTCGCTCCCGTTATAATAGATGTTATTGAACGTCGATCTATCCGCCAACGCAGCAGTATCGTCTATTTAACCTGCTTTGTCGGAATTATGGGATACGGCCTTATACGATTAAACATGCCTGCCGATAATAATAAATCGATCGCCATTACAGGCATTGTTGCCAATCCACTAAGTATTGGTGAAGCACTCTATGAAGCAGAGTATGGGGAAACTGTGAAAATTCATCCCAGGATTTCACAATCCGATCCATTAATTATAAAACTTAACGAGGCCTATATTGATTTTCTGAAAGATCCCTTTAATCCGGTTTATTCCGCCGTGATCCGGTCATTTGATACTAATGCGAATGAGCTGTTCGAAAGGGCAGAAAGAATAACCCAAGCCGATAACCAGGTCATTGCCTGGTCTGAGGGAGCCTTCTCAACGATCAAACCATTGGAAGAAAAACTTATCGGCAGAGCCAGGGCGTTCGCAATGGAAAGCAGTAATACAATTTATTTTCCGATGGCTGTTTTCAGGCCAGGTGAAATTCTTCCCGGAATCCCATTTATCGAAAATAAAATTCTGATCATCACACCGGACGGCGAGACTGTCACCACCTATTTCAAAAATGTGCCAATAAAGGGAGTGGAGCCTTCTTTTCCCGGTGACGGGAACATCCCTGTATTGAAATTAAACGATATAAATATTTCTCCTGCCATCTGTTACGACGCTGATTTTCCAAACCTGATATCACAAACAGGAAATAAGCAGGTTGACCTGCTGATACTGCCGTCATCAGACTGGTATGCAATAAGGGAGATTCATGCTACAATGGCATCGATTCGTTCCATAGAGAATGACCTGACAATATTCAGGCCCACCGCCAACGGTAATACCCTGGCAATAGATGGCAGAGGTCGTATTCTAAGTAAAAACAGTTCTTTTTCGGGGTTTGATGGTATATACCTGAGTCAATTGCCCATTGGTGGAAATACAACTCTTTACAGTCAAATCCCAATGGCTATCCCTTTGATAAGCTCATTAATCCTGATCCTTGGCATCATTCTGTCCGTGGCAAGGAAGACGGTATAACTACGGTAGAAGGTGGTTTGGATAGGGGTAAACGAAAGATAAGCCAGTAGTTGAACTCCCATGTCGATCGAAGGTCTGCCCTTCCATAGCCGGGAACGTGCTGAGGTATCAGCGGCTGATCTTCAAAAGTTGTAACTGCGAATTTAAACCTTCCGGTGTATCCCATCCATACCGCCTGGAAAAGCTTAACACGCATGCCAGCAACCAATTCAAACCAGTTTGCCTTAAGTTTGGGATTCTGAAGGGTTTGCTGACTTTGACCCCAAAAGGGATCATCGAGTTCATAGGAAAGCTCGTCGGAAAATGAATTAAAAGCATAACGCAAACCCATGAAGAGCGCGCTTCGATCCGGATCGCGAAAAAGGAAATTGATGTCCGGACCAATTCGGAAATAACTGCCGTCTGCTTCATAAACCGAGCTGCCGGATTCAAATTTTCGATATTCCTGTCCGTATTCAACATTGAATGTATACTTGTAAATGTCGATCCCGGCATAAAAATTCAACCAGTCGAGGTCATCCCTGATAAATGTCTTGGCTCCACTGATCAGATCGACACCAACTGTAAGTCCGGTTGGTTTGAATTTTCCCCTGGCTGAATCGGGATAAAGGATGATCTCCTGGGACATCACAGGAATCGCAAGCCATACCAGCAGCAGGAGACTAATTGTATATCTGTATATCCTCATTCACCTGTTCATTTGGAATCCGGTTGACGATCCGAATAGAATCGAAGTCACAACGGGAATAATCCAGTTCCGAATAAATAAATTCAATACCGCAATCTTCTGAAATGAGTCGCGTGCCCAGATTATACACCAACACAATGGTATCCCTTCCAAGGTTGGTATCAAACGCATATGTAGTTAGCGAGCCCCGTGGATCTAACGGGAGGCGAACGGAATTAACGGTGTCCTGTTCAGCCAGCAAACTGTCGGACCCAATGGCCGTAACACGCCTCAATACCAGTGACGTATCGGGAAGGTTTGTGGCCAGGTCATAAAAGCGGACTGTTATGAAATCGGTCGTCGTATTTACACAATCCGGATCATCGAGACAGGCTTGTCCGACAAGCATAAAAAATACAATAATTATCAGGGCTTGCTTCATGCTAATTCCGACAAATATAAGTATTGCTGATGCAACGTTGAAGCAAATTTATTTTTCTTAATTTTGTCGACCATTTACGGAGAACATTTTGAAAACGAAAGGCAGGAAAAAGAATCGGGTAAACATTGTCACATTGGGTTGTTCCAAAAACCTGGTGGACAGTGAAGTAATGCTGACGCAGCTTCGCGGCAACAATGTTGATGCCGTACATGAATCTGCCGACGAGGCCAATGTTGTGATCGTTAATACCTGCGGTTTCATTGATAACGCGAAACAGGAATCTATCGATACGATTCTTCAGTACATTGATGCGAAGCAAAACGGTATTATTGATAAGCTTTATGTTACCGGATGTCTTTCCCAGCGTTACCGGGAAGATATGGAAAAGGAGATGCCGGAGGTGGATGCCTTTTTCGGCACCATGGAACTTCCGCTGCTTCTGAAACGGTTCAAGGCAAATTATAAACATGAGCTGGTGGGAGAACGCATTCTCACCACTGCACAGCACTACGCATACATGAAAATCGCCGAAGGCTGTGATCGTCCCTGTTCATTTTGTGCTATTCCGCTCATGCGCGGAAAGCATGTTTCAAAACCCATGGAGGAGCTGGTGGATGAAGCACGGCACCTGGCGGCAAGAGGCACGAAAGAACTCCTGTTGATTGCACAGGATTCCACCTATTACGGACTGGATCTATATAAAAAACGAACGCTTGCAGAGTTGATGAACCGGCTGGCGGATGTGGATGGTATTGAATGGATACGGCTTCATTATGCATTTCCAACCGGATTTCCGCTGGATGTGCTCGATGTAATGCGCGAGCGGGATAATATTTGCAACTATCTGGACATGCCTTTACAGCACGGTTCCACAAGGATTTTGCAGCATATGCGCCGGGGAACGACACGTGAGAAACAGGAAGCTCTCATAGAGACCATACGTGAAAAAGTTCCTGGAATTGCGTTGCGTACCACTCTGATTGCGGGGTATCCGGGCGAAACAGAGGAAGATTTCGAGGAAATGCTGGGATTTGTGGAGAGATCAAGATTTGAGCGTCTTGGGATTTTCACCTACAGTCATGAGGAACAAACGCATGCATATAATTTCGACGATGATGTACCTGAGGAAGTGAAGCAGGACCGGGCAAACCAGATCATGGATGTGCAGGCAGGAATATCCGGGGAAATTAATGATTCAAAAGTCGGAAAAACCTTCAAAGTGCTGATCGACCGCATGGAAGGCGGAAAATATATTGGACGGACTGAAATGGACTCTCCGGAAGTCGATAATGAAGTGATCATCACTTCCGAGGATTTACCACTTCGAATTGGCGACTTTGTTCAGGTAAAAATTCAGGATGCCACTGAATTCGATCTGTTTGGCTGTCCCGATTTAAACTAAATTAAAATGAAACATACACTGGTTGATCTAAAGGATACAGGGAGTTTTTCCGGGTTTTTTCTGGACTACCTGGCCGGCAAAGACCAGTTGAGATCATTTTATACCGAAACGCCGGATATCAAAAATTTCGGCAAACAAATAGAACGGTCTTCCTTTCCACAGGCCCGCAGAAAAATCCTTGTTGATACACTCACCCTTCAATACGAAGGAATGGAACTGGAAGAAGAAGTTAGGGCGAATCTGGGATTACTTGGAAATGGTAATACCTATACAATAACTACAGGTCACCAGCTCAATATTTTCACCGGCCCACTTTACGTGATCTATAAACTTGTCACGATTATTCGAGCGTGTCAGGATTTGAAAGCGCAATATCCTGAACATAATTTCGTCCCGGTATACTGGATGGCCAGTGAGGATCATGATTTTGCTGAGATCAACCATTTTCATTTCAATGGCGAAACGTATCGCTGGGACACAGATCAGATGGGAGCCGTAGGCCGGTTCCTTACCTCTGATATGAAGCCGTTGCTCGAAAAATTATCAGCTGTCCCCCCATTTTTCCACCAGGCATATCAGGGCAGGAAAACAACCCTCGCTCAGGCAGTCAGGAGCTACCTGAACCACCTCTTCGGTGAATATGGTTTACTGATACTGGATGCGGACAATCGAGCGCAGAAGTCGCTGCTGCAGAAGGTAATGGAAGACGACATACTCCATCAGCGGATCAAACCAGTAGTAGATGCAACGACCGACCAACTCGAATCACTTGGTTACAGTACGCAGATACATCCGCGCCCCATTAACTTCTTCTACATTTCAGAAAATGGTCGGTTCAGAATTACTGAAGAAGGGGGAACCTTCACTCTTGTCGATGGTGACCGATCTTTCACGCGGGCAGAAATAGAAAAGGAAATTGCTGAATTCCCCGAAAGATTTAGTCCGAACGTCGTTCTTCGCCCGCTTTACGAAGAGCTCATACTTCCGAACCTGGCATATGTTGGAGGACCCTCTGAACTGGTGTACTGGCTCCAGCTGGGCGGCTTATTCAAGGTATATGATGTTCCTTTTCCCATACTTCTTCCCAGAAATTTTGCGCTTATTTTACCAGAACATGTGGAAAGAAAGAGGGAAAAAACCGGTTTGGATATCCTCGACCTGTTTCAGGATACCGAATCACTGATTGCTGACCAGGTTCGAAAAACCAGCAGCCGGGAATTGAGTCTTGAAATGGACCAGGATGAGTTAAAAAAGATTTTTGATCAGATTCGTGAAAAGGCCAGCAGCATAGATCCGACACTGGTACCGCATGTTGAGGCGCAGCAGGCCCGACTTCAGCGTACAGTTGAAAATATTGAAAAGAAGTTTATTCGTGCTGAAAAACGTCATCATTCTGATCTTAGAAATCAGATCACGGCGCTTCGTGAGTCACTCTTTCCGGGGGGCACATTACAGGAGCGGTATGAAAATTTCCTGAATTTTTATCAGAATGATCCTTCTTTCATTGAAATGCTGATGCAAACATTTGATCCTTTTGATCTTCGTTTCAATATTATCACCTATGGTAAGTAAGTCGGTACTGCGTAAGGTATATCTCGAGAAAAGAATCTTCCTTTCTGATGAGGAATACGAACTACGATCCAGACTTGTCCGCGAAAATTTTCTACGCACCTACCCTCCTGAATCGTTCGAATCGCTGCATGTCTTCCTTCCGATTACAGAAAAAAAAGAAGTCAACACCTGGTTGATTATTCATGAAGTGCGCAAACGAAATCCGGATATTCAGATCTATGTATCAAAAAGTCTGAAGAATGGAATTCTGCATCATTACCTGCTGGAGGAAGACACCCGGTTGCGGGTAAGTCCGTGGGGCATTCCGGAGCCGGACGGTTACGAACCGATCACACCTGGTCATGTAGATATTATCCTGGTCCCTCTGGTCATTTCAGACAGATCCGGTCATCGTATCGGATATGGCATGGGATATTACGACCGGTTTTTGAATGAGGTTTCCAGCACTCATCAGGTAGGCCTCACGTTAAGTCCGCCGCTCGACGAGATCAAAACCGCTGAGGATCACGATGTTCGGCTTTCAGCCTGTATTGGTCCCTACCTTTCAGAGTTCTTTCAATAGTTTACATTTCATCAGGAAAGCGAAGAATCCTTACAATGTAGGTTCGCGGAAAACTGAAGTCCCTAAATTGCCAATCGACCACTAATTCATGTCTACGTGAAATCAATTCTTATTTTACTATTGTCTGTAGTAACTTTTAATTCATGGGCTCAGGACGGGATTGACTCGGTATTTCTTCAGGAATACGAAGAATACTATGCCTATGTGGATTCGCTGGAAGAACAGCTCACATATGATTCCGGAATGGTTTTGCTGGGAGAATACCTTGCAACAGCTGCTCTGCCTGAGGGCTATCGATATCTCAATCCACAGGAAACAAATAAAATTCTTGTCGACAGCTGGGGAAACCCGCCCACAACCACGCTGGGTATGATTGTGCCTGCGGGCGTAAATCCATACAGTTTTGAAGGCTGGGGCGTTGTTATCACCTATGAGGAAGATGGCCATATCGAGGATGAGGATGCTTCTGATATTGACTTTGAGGATTTACTCGAGACCATGCAGGAGGATGTTCAGGACGAAAATGAAATTCGCGTTCGGGAAGGTTATGAACCCTATCAGCTGGGAGGATGGGCCGAGCAGCCGCACTATGACCCTGCAACACATAAATTATACTGGGCACTCGAATTACAATTCGGCCATGAAGACGAAGCCGTTTCAACGCTCAATTACAATGTGCGTATTCTGGGTCGTGAGGGAGTTCTGGTATTGAACGCTGTTGCCGGGATGGAGCAGTTTACGGAAGTTCGTGAACACATGACAGATATACAGAATTTTACTTCCTTCGCAGAGGGCAACAAATACAGCGATTACGACCCTTCATTCGACCGTGCTGCAACCTATGGGATAGGTGCCCTGGTAGCAGGAAAAATGGCTGCGAAAACAGGCTTTTTTAAAATTGCCATGGCCTTTTTTGCCAAGGGCTGGAAATTTATACTGCTTGCGCTGGCAGCAGCGGGTGCCTTTATTCGGCGTGCTTTAACGGGTGGCGGAAAGGAAAAAAAGGATGCTCTCTCCTGAGAAAAAGGGAAATCTTCCTAAATCGCTCAAAAAGAAAGGTTTACCGCATACGTTTGCGGAATTCTTTACAAAAAAGCTACCATAATTCAATATTCTTTGATTGCTTTGCAGTACGAAATTTTTCGTTAAACAAACAGAGAGAAAATGGCTATTAAGAAACAGTACCTTAAGAGCAAGCCCAATGTAAAAGTTACATTGACGCTGCCCAAGCAGGCCGCCGAGAATGCGAAGAAGGTAGAGGTTGTTGGAGACTTCACCGATTGGAAAAAAGGTGTACCGATGACTAAACTGAAAAATGGAAATTACAAAGTTACGCTCGACCTCGAGCCTGAAACTGAGTATCAATTCCGCTACCTGATCGATAACAAGGTCTGGGAAAATGACTGGGATGCTGACAAATACGTTAGCAACGGTATTTCACTGGAAGAAAATTCAGTGATTGTACTTTAAAAAATGAACGGGCCGCTCGGCCCGTTTTTTTTTATTCTATTTTGAAGGAATCTGCATCTTCCTGAACAGGAAACTTTTTACGATAATCATACAGTCCAGACTTGCTTAGCCAGATTGTTGCAACGTCTTCCTCCCCCTTCATCTGAAGTATTTCCTTTCCTCTTGGATCAACCACCTGGGATTCTCCCAGGTAGTGCACACCATTTCCATCTTCGCCGATCCGGTTAACCCCTGCGACATAGGACGAATTTTCGACCGCACGTGCTTTTAGCAGCAAATCCCAGGCATTGGCACGTGGAGCCGGCCAGTTTGCCACAAATAATGCGAGATCATATTCGAATCCGTTCGTATATGTATTGCGGATCCAGACCGGGAAACGAAGATCATAACATATGAACGGTGCTATTTTCCAGCCTTTCAGTTCACAGATCAGTTTTTGTGTTCCTGCGGTATAATGACTATGCTCACCTGCCATGCGAAACAAATGTCGTTTGTCATAATGGAGGATGTGGCCCGAAGGCTCTACCCATAATAGCCGGTTATAAAATTGCTTACCCTGCCGGATCACACAACTGCCGGTTATTACGGCGTTAGTGCGGGCAGCCATCTGTTTCATCCAGCGATATGTGGTGAAATTTTCCGGCTCAGCCACTTCTTCAGCATCCATGGTAAATCCGGTTGTGAACATTTCAGGAAGTACTATCAGATCCGTTTTTACATCGGTGATTTTTTCTTCCAGCATGGAATGGTTGGCCTGGGGTGTTTTCCAGTAAAGGGGAATTTGAACAAGCGTGATCCGCAGGTCATCCATGGATCAACGTTTCACAGGTAGTGCTACGCGGTATTCCACTTTCATTTTACCTTTAGTAATATTCTGCAGTTTTCCCTTAAGCATGCGCTTTTTCAATGAAGAAAGGTAGTCGGTAAACAGAACTCCCTCGAGATGATCATACTCATGCTGAATGATGCGGGCCTTCATGCCATCATAGGATTCGGTATGTTCTTCCCAGTTCTCATCAAGGTATCGAATTGTGAGTTGTGCATTTCTCTGAACCTCTTCACGGATATTAGGAATACTTAGGCAGCCTTCTTCAAACGGCCACTTATCGCCCGTCTCTTCCAGAATTTCCGGATTGATGAATACCTTTCTGAAATCCTCCATCCCTTCCTCTTCCAGAGGAGAGCCATCAACAATAAATACACGGATACTTTTGCCGATTTGTGGCGCTGCCAGCCCGATTCCCTGTGCCGCCGCCATCGTTTCGAACATATCTGTAATTAACTCTTCCAAATCCAATTCTCCGGGTTCTATATCGCGCGCACGTTTCTTCAACACCGGATCACCGTAAACAACTATGGGATAAATCATACCTTTTAATCTAAGCGTACAAAATTAAAGATTTATCAGGAATTTTGCTCCAGATAAGACTGTAAGATCAATGTCGCACTGATCCGGTCAAGTCTTTCTTTCTCTGCCCTTTTCTTTTTGTTCAGCCCTCCTGCCAACATACTATCAAACGCAATTTTACTGGTAAAACGTTCATCGATTGACTCCACGCGCACTCCGGGAAACGTTTTTCGATAGGTCATAATTACATCACGCACTTCCTGGGTAATATGTGTATCACGATTTTGCAGATCTGCCGGCATACCAAATACTATAATATCAACAGATTCTGTTGAAAGGTATTTTTTTATGTATTCCATTAATTGATCCGAAGGGACCGTTTCCAATGGATTTGCAATAATTCGAAGGGGATCGGTAACGGCGAGGCCACATCGTTTTTTGCCATAATCGACGGCCAGAATCCTGCCCAAACTAGTTGAGGTTTATTTTCTCTGAGAATAATTTCCGGGCCTTATGCTCCATCATGAGCGCCTTTGGAAATAAAATTTCATTTTCCACCCGGGCATGTGTGATAAGCTGATCCTCCAAAAGCCCAAGTTCAGAATAAATCACCTTCAGATGGAGGGATGCGTCCGGGGCCAGGTGATAATCGGAAGTGAGTTTACGAATACCCTTCATTTCATCGTCATGCTCATAATGCTCCATGGCATATTTCTGAAGGGAATGTTTTTCCATCAAATAATAAATTCTGGAAGGATTGCCTTTTCCATGTAAAAACTGCTGCAATGCGTGCACATAGGAAAAAAGAGTATCTTCTTCCTCATAAATATGATGGATGAAATCTTCCACAAAAAGTGGAAAAACCAGCTTCAGGTCATGACTTATTTCCTCCCTGGACGGAAGGTTATGTATGAGTGAGGCCAGATAAGGCAAACGCTCTTTCACAAACATATGATGCGTGTGCTTCAGATATTCGATAATAAGCTCAATGGGATAATTCTGCAGGCTGACCTTTTCTTCACACGAAACATTTCCTACCGACTCGAGCCGGGCCATTACTTTGGCGGTATCGAGACCGCGCTCAGCACAAGCCTGTGAAAGGGTCTTGTTACTGTAGTTATAAAATTCAATACCGAAATAATAGAGAACGGCTCCGAAAACATAGTTTTCTCCAACGATCTCGCCTATCTTTTTCTTTACATCCGAAGCCATTTTCAAATTTACAGAAGTCTGCGGTAAATTGTAAGAAATATTTGACTGATTAATAGCATATTTCTACCGATCACCCGGTACTACCAACAAAAAATTGCACCCTTCGTTATAGAGGTAATATTTGCGTATTTTTGATTATTGAAGAAGATTGTAATATGGATTCAGAAAATAAAAAGAACAGCCGATATCAAATAAGTCTTCCGATTATTCTGGCCATTGGCCTGGCAGGCGGAATTCTTATCGGCGCCACATTTTCCGACAGTCCGAAAGTTCAAAATGACCTGGGTGACAATGTCCAGAAATTCCGGGAGGTATTAACACTGATCGACCGCAGTTATGTGGATGAGGTGGACATGGACGGGCTGGTTGAAAATGCTATTGAACACATGTTAACCGAATTGGACCCGCACAGTGCGTATATCTCAGCAAAAGACAGGATTGTTGCTAATGAGGAGCTGCAGGGAAATTTTGAGGGAATCGGAATCGAGTTCAACATATTTAAGGATACCATCGTGGTAGTAACACCACTGAGCGGCGGCCCAAGTGAAAAGGTTGGGCTGAAATCGGGAGATCGCATTGTAAAGATCGATGGTGAAAATGTTGCTGGTGTGGGATTCACCAATGAGGATGTTCGTAAGAACCTCAAGGGCCCGAAGAATTCACTGGTAATGGTTACAGTAAAACGTCCTGGAACAAGGGATCTGCTCGACTATGAGATTGAAAGGGACAAGATTCCCCAATTCAGCGTCGATGCCCATTACATGATCGATGATGCCATTGGATATATCAAAATCAGCCGTTTTTCGGCGACAACCTATGATGAGTTCAAAACTGCACTTGTCGACCTGAAGGAAAAAGGGATGACCAAGCTGGTGCTCGACCTCCAGTCGAATCCCGGTGGCTATATGAACCGGGCTGTTGAGATTACCGACGAGTTTCTGCCGGACAAGCAAAAGATCGTTTACACCAAAGGCAAGCAAAAAAGGTATGATGATGAACTTTATGCCGAAAGGGAGGGATTGTTTGAAAAAGGCGACCTGATCGTACTGGTGAATGAAGGCAGTGCGTCAGCATCAGAAATTGTTACCGGTGCTCTCCAGGATAACGACCGGGCATTGGTTGTCGGCCGGCGCACCTTCGGAAAAGGACTGGTTCAGGCACCCATCGACCTAACAGATGGTTCAGAGTTACGGCTTACAATATCAAGATACTATACCCCTTCGGGCAGGTCGATTCAGAAACCCTATGATGACCGGGAAGACTATGCGAAGGATATGATGGTTCGTTATGAACAGGGTGAATTTTTCAGTGCCGACAGCATACATTTCAATGATTCACTGAAATACGCTACCCGCACAGGGCGCACCGTGTACGGGGGCGGAGGTATTATGCCGGATTATTTTGTGCCACTGGATACGATGAACGCAAGTGCATATCTGAACCGGTTATTTGCAAACAATTCGGCACAGGAATTTACCTTTAAATATGTAGCTGAAAATAAGGAAAAACTGGAAGCAATGGGCTACGAGAATTTTTACAAGAATTTCACCGTGTCCAACTCCATGCTGGATCAACTGGTTTCGATCGGGCAGACCAACGGTGCGAAGCCTGATCTTTCCGATCTGAACGAAAACCGGGACCTGTTCAAATTGCAGATAAAGGCACAGATCGCACGGCAGATCTGGGATAACCAGGGATTTTATCCCATATACAATCAAACAAATGAAGTGCTGCAACAAGCCATCAAATTGTTTGACGAGAGCACCAAACTGGACCGAACAAAGATGTAATATGTATTATCACAAATTAGGAAATATACCGCCCAAAAGGCATACACAATTCAGACAACCCGATGGTTCTCTGTATGCTGAGGAATTAGTTAGCTCCAAAGGCTTTTCAGGTGTTTATTCCAACCTGTATCACATACATCCGCCAACACGGATCAAGCGCGTTGGTGATAGCAAATCGGTGGCTGTGAAACTCATGAAGGATTATGGACTGAAGCAGACACATCTGAATACATCCGGTCTGAAGAGTACAGGGGGTGATTTTCTTTCCGGCCGGAAAATCCTGATGAAAAACTCGGATGTCGCGATTGGATTGTGCTATCCGGATGAACTCTCAATGGATTATTACTACAAGAATGCCGAAGCCGATGAGGTTATCTTTATCCATGATGGTGAGGGAATCCTTCATTCCCAGATGGGCGCATTGAAGATTCGCAAGGGAGATTATGTGGTAATACCGCGGACGGTGATCTACCGGCTGGAATGGTCATCCGGTCCTGTTCGTCTCTTGATTGTGGAATCCGCAAGCCCTGTGGAAACCCCGAGACGTTACAGAAATGAACTCGGACAGCTTGAAGAACATTCTCCGTTTTGCGAAAGGGATATCAGGCCACCACATGATTTGATTACGGAAACGGAAAAAGGTGAATTTAAGGTGATCATCAAAAAAGATGATCATCACCATACGTATTATTACGAACACAGTCCGTTCGACATCGTCGGCTGGGACGGATTCCTGTGGCCCTATGCTTTTTCAATTCATGATTTTGAACCCATCACGGGACGCATTCACCAGCCACCTCCGGTACATCAGACATTCCAGGCACACAATTTTGTGATTTGTTCATTTGTGCCAAGGCTTTTCGATTATCACCCACAGGCAATTCCGGCTCCCTATAATCACTCGAATATAGATTCTGATGAGGTACTTTTCTATGCCGAAGGAAATTTTATGAGCAGAAAGGGAATCGACCGGGGGTCATTCACCCTTCACCCGGGTGGTCTGCCGCATGGTCCGCATCCCGGAACTGTCGAAAAAAGCATTGGAGCCAAAGAAACGCATGAAATTGCCGTAATGGTAGATACCTTCAGGCCCCTTTATCTCACAGAGGAGGCGATGCCTTTCGTGGATGAGAAATATCCGATGAGTTGGACAGAATAGAAGAGAAATTATGGATGTAACGCTTATAGCCATTGGAATAGTTGGTTTGCTGATTGGCGGCATTGTGGCATGGCTATGGACAAAAAACAGGCTTTCTGAAGAAGTCGACAAGGAACGAAGTGCTGCTGAAAATTACCGTGTTCGTTATGAAGACGCTTTGAATGACCTTGAGGGAATGAAAAAGGAGGTAGCCGGAGAACGGGAGAAAGTACTCGATCTTAACAGGGATTTGTCAACATCAGAGGCCAACTATCGGAACCTCGAAGAACGGCTGAAGCAACAGAAGGAGGAACTTGAAAACATTCGGGAGAAATTTTCCCTGGAGTTCAAGAATCTTGCTAATCAGATCTTCGAAGAAAAGAGTAAAAAATTCACAGAGCAAAACCGCAGCAACATCGGTGACCTGCTGAATCCACTTAAGGAACGGATTGAAAAATTTGAGGAAAAGGTGGAGCGATCAAGCAAGGAATCCATTCAATGGAATACCGCGCTTAAAGAACAACTAAACCACCTGAAAGACCTCAATCAACAGGTTACAAAGGAAGCAGTTAATCTCACAAAGGCCCTCAGGGGTGATTCCAAGACCCAGGGTAACTGGGGTGAAATGCAACTGGAGGCCATTCTGTCTAAGACCGGACTGGAGAAGGATATTCATTACTTTACCGAACAGAACTTCAAAAACGAGGAAGGCCGAAACCAGCGACTTGATTTTATTATCCGCATGCCGGACGATAAATATCTGGTACTCGACTCAAAAGTATCGCTAACGGCATATTCACAGTATTTCGATACAGATGATGAAAATATTCGTAAGGAGTGTTTACAAAAACATATGGTAAGCATTAACGGCCATATAAAACTACTCAGCTCCAAGAATTATCAGAATCTCTACGATATCAACCAGCCGGATTATGTAATGATGTTCATTGCGAATGAACCAGCCCTTACCATTGCCCTCAGGGAGGACCCGAATCTCTATGAGCGGGCGCTGGAAAATAATATTGTGCTGGTTTCAACTTCCACACTGATGGCCACACTGCGCACCATTTCCTACATATGGAAACAGGATCTGCAGAACAAGAATGCGCTGGAAATTGCACGCCAGGCGGGTTCGCTGTATGATAAATTCACGGCATTCACCGATGACCTTGTGAAGGTTGGAAAGAATCTTGAGCAGACGCAGGGAAATTACAGGGAGGCGATGAAGAAGCTGAGTGAAGGTCGTGGTAACCTGGTCCGCAAGGCGGAAAAACTGCGCGAGCTTGGCGCAAAGACGAGCAAAAATATGGATAACCGGCTGATTGACCGGGCCGGTGATGAAGAAAACGATGATTTGGAAGAATGACAACACAACTTACGCCCGAAAACAGGTTCAAGAAGCTCATAGTGGTTGGAGACAGGGTATTGATCAAGCCCAAGGAACAAACGGAAAAAACTGAAAGCGGATTATTCCTTCCTCCCGGGGTTCAGGAAAAGGAAAAAATTCAAACCGGTTACGTAATTAAGACAGGGCCCGGGTATCCTCTGCCGTTGCCATCTGATGAGGATGAATTCTGGAAGGGTTCGGAAGAACAGGTAAAATACCTTCCATTACAGGCCAGGGAGGGCGATCTTGCTATTTTTATACAAAAAGGGGCCATTGAGGTGATATATGAAGGTGAAAAGTATTTCATCGTACCCCAATCATCCATTTTAATGCTCGAAAGGGAAGAGGATCTTTAATGGCCGCAAGATCATTTGATACGATCCGGGTGGGAAAGAAATACCGGTTGACAAACTTTGGCGAGACTTTCGATTTTGAGGTTATGTCGCGCCTTCATGACCAGAACTACCGACTGAAGGATTTATATACCCTTGAATCATATGAGCTCGACGACCTGATCCGATGGGGAAAAGGGAATGATTTTGATTTTGACGAATTGCGTTAGTCCTGCTGCCCGGCAAATTCCTTCGCAAAGTAAGTAAGAATGATATCTGCTCCAGACCTTTTGATTGAAAGCAGCTGTTCATTCATTACGGTCTTCCTGTCAAGCCATCCTTTTTCGGCAGCCGCCGAAACCATAGCATATTCTCCGCTCACATGATACGCTGCGATGGGCAGCTGCACATTTTCCTTCAAAAGTTTTATAATATCCAGGTAGGGCAATGCAGGCTTTATCATCAGAAAATCTGCCCCTTCCTCTGCGTCGAGATAGGCTTCATATAGGGCTTCGCGCTGATTGGCAGGATTCATCTGGTATGTTTTTTTATCACCGCTTTTAGGAGCTGAATCGAGCGCATCGCGGAAAGGGCCATAGTAACCACTTGCGTATTTGGCAGTATAGCTCATAATGGATACATCTGTAAATCCCTCCCTGTCCAGAGCTTGTCGAATATAACCCACACGTCCGTCCATCATGTCTGAAGGACCGATGATATCCACTCCACTTTCCGCCTGTGCTACCGACATTGCAGCAAGTACTTCCAGGGTCTCATCATTCAATATCACGCCATTTTCATCGACAATCCCGTCATGTCCATCAGAACTGTAGGGATCCATGGCAACATCAGACATGATGCATGCTTCGGGAAACTCCTGTTTGATCCGCCTGAGGGCCTTCAAATAAAAGAAACCAGGATCCTGGCTTTTGGTAGCCATTTTATCCTTATGCTTTTCATCGACTACCGGAAATATGTCGAATGCACGAACCCCCAGTTTCATGCACGATTCAATTTCCATGAGCATTTGATCAATCCCCAGACGGAAAATGCCGGGCATAGATTCAACCTCAAGCGTAGCGTTCGGCCTCTCAAGGAGAAACAGGGGATAGATCAGATCATTGGTGGTGACATGAGTTTCCTGAACAAGGTCACGAATGACAGCCGATTTCCGGTTTCTTCTGGGTCTGATAAACATTTCAATCAGTCGATTTGGTGAAGTTGAGAATTGTTTTCTCAATAATATCACAGCATTCATGCAGCTGATCCTCGGTCATAACAAGGGGTGGAGCGAAGCGTATGATATTGCCGTGAGTTGGTTTTGCGAGAAGTCCGTTCTCCTTTAGCTTCATGCAGATTTCCCATGCGGTGCTGCTTTCTTCGCTGTCGTTGATAACCACCGCGTTCAGGAGACCTTTACCACGAACCAGTTTTACAAGATCTGAATTTGCTGAGAGTGTATTCATTCGCTCTCTGAAGATGACGCCCAATTTGCGTGCATTTTGCATTAACTTTTCGTCGTAAACGACCTCCAGTGCTGCCAGGGCTACTTTACATCCCAACGGATTTCCACCAAAGGTACTTCCATGCTGACCAGGTCTGATCACATTCATGATATGATCATCGGCAAGAACGGCAGAAACAGGATAGGCCCCGCCGGAAATGGCTTTCCCCAGTATCAAAATATCAGGGCGAGTATATGTCGCCTGACGTTCACATTTATTTTCACATGTGCAGTCGCCGCAAATCCTGAGCAGGCTGCCGGTTCGTGCAATACCTGTTTGTATTTCATCTGCGATAAAAAGCACATTCCTTGAACGGCACAATTCGGCGCACGCCTGAATATAATTATCGTTTGGTACGTAAACCCCTGCTTCGCCCTGAATCGGTTCTACCAGAAATCCAACCACGTTATCATCTTCCAGAGCATTTTCCAGTGCCTGGACATCGTTGTAGGGTATTCGTATGAATCCGGGTGCGTATGGCCCGAAATTATCCCGGGCATTATCATCGCTTGAAAACGAAATAATGGTTGTCGTGCGCCCGTGAAAGTTATTTTCACATACGATAATCTTCGCCTGGTTTTCAGGAATATTTTTTCGTTCATAACCCCATTTACGGCAAATCTTTATGGCGGTCTCCACTCCTTCAGCACCTGTATTCATAGGCAGAACTCTGTCGAAACCAAAATAGTCAGTAACATAGGCCTCAAACGGCCCCAGAACGTCGTTATAAAACGCACGGGAAGTAAGTGTAAGCTGATCAGCCTGATCCTTCAGCGCGCCAATAATTTTTGGATGACAATGCCCCTGATTTACCGCGCTGTACGCACTCAGAAAGTCAAAATACCTTTTCCCTTCAACATCCCAGACGAATACACCCTCGCCCCGCGACAAAACTACCGGAAGAGGATGGTAATTATGTGCTCCATGCTTATCTTCGAGAGCGATGGCTTCCTGGCTTTTTGTTATGGTAACTGACATAAATTTTGTGTTTAGGATCAGACATCAAAGCTACGAAATTGGGCCTTCATAAAAAATTTGAATCCACCAGTTGAATGATGCATAAAGCGAACACATTTGGGGCAATTTTCGATATGGATGGCGTACTTATCGACAGCAATCCTTATCATAAGAAATCACTTAAGGCTTTTGCGAAAAGTCACGGCTACAATCTGAATGAGCAGGAATTACGGGAAAAGATCTATGGCCGGCAGAATAAGGAATGGATTCCCAATCTTTTTGACCGCGAGATGACTTTCGAGGAGATTGATCGTTTTGCACGGGAAAAAGAGCTTCATTTTCAGAAGATTTTTGAAAAGGATGTAAAATCACTCCACGGCTTGATTACATTTCTCAAAGAACTGCAATCAGAAAATGTACCCCGCGCCATTGCCACATCCGCTCCCCGCATGAATGTTGATTTTGTTTTTCGACATACCGAGATAGGCAACTATTTTGGGCTGGTTCTGGATGATTCCCATGTGAAACGAGGTAAGCCCGATCCTGAGATTTATCTGAAAGCGAGTGAATTGCTTGGCTTTGAACCAGGCGGGTGCGTTGTCTTCGAAGATTCGTTATCAGGGGTGGAAGCAGCTCAACGAGCAGGTTGTAAGGTTATCGCAGTGGCTACGACCCATAGCCATGAAGAATTTGAAAATGTATCAATGATAATTGATGATTTCTCTGCTATTACCCTGGCTGACGTAAGCAAACTGTTCGAATAATATCAGGAGATCAGGGCATTTAATGCAGTTTTTGCAGCATCCCTCAGAAAAGTAATATCATCAGTCGCACGGCTGACGGCACGCAGACCTACCATATTCACGTATAAAAATCTGGTCATTGCCCGGGGGTCATTGGTATCCCTTACTTCACCACGGCTTATGGCCTTTTCAAAGAACGGGAGAAAATGCGACTCAAACTCATCGTAGTTTTCCTGGATGATTGCCTTGACGGCGTTGTCTTGCCACGCCATTTCGGTGGATGAATTCACAATAAAACAACCCTTTTTTTCTTCGTCTGTAACTATGTCACGGAGCAGCATATTGAAAAAGGAGGCGAGTGCTGCGGTAAACCCCGATGATTCTTGAAGAAAGTCGAACGCGTGCTGCTGACCCCGCTTATAATGCTGGAATGCAGCAAGGAAAATGGCATGTTTGTCACCAAAGGTGCTGTACATACTGGACCGGCTGATACCCATGGCGTCGACAAGGTCCTGCATCGAAGTGCCATGATACCCTTTCATCCAGAAGAGGTCCATGGCACGTTCCAATGCATCTGTTTCATTGAAGGCTTTGGTGCGAGTCATATTCGGAATGATTATTCCAAATATAATAAAAATTATTTTGCGGCCATACCGCCGTCAATCACCAATTCCTGTCCGTTGATAAATCCATTTCCGGCAACCTGAAGAACGAGTGAGGCCACTTCAGCGGATGTTCCGAATCTCTTCAAAGGAATCTGGGAAAGTATTCCTTCTGCAGTAGCTTTTAACTGTTCTTCAGAAAGATCCATCTTGCTGAAAATGGGAGTTTCTATAGGTCCGGGACTAATTGCATTGACGCGAATTCCGCGTTCAACGAGTTCGGCGGCCAATGTCTGTGCAATGGATTTGACGGCCGCTTTAGAAGCAGCGTATACACTTGAATTGAGCATTCCTATCTGGTTCACAATTGAGCTTGTAAGCAATACGGAAGAGCCGTGTCGCAGGTAGGGTAATGCATATTTGACTGAGAACAATAACGATTTTACATTAAGATTGAACTGCTCGTCATAATGTGACTCATCGATCTGATCAAGCGGGCTGAACCTGGCGATGCCCGCATTCAGGTAGAGGACATCAATCTGCTTGTAATGGTCACCTGCCGCCGTAATAAAATGGCGTGTTTGTTCAAGATCTGAGAGATCAGCGGTAATCACCTGATCAAACAGGTCGGGAAACTCCCTGAGGGTTTCGGTTTTGCGTTCTTCATTCCGGGCATTCGTGACTACAATGGCTCCCTGATTTTTAAACTGAACCGCTGCTGATAATCCAATACCGCTGTTCCCGCCGGTGATCACTACGATCTTGTTTTTGAAATTACTCATGGATATTAATGTTTAGTTTCTAATTGGAACGTTCGTTCCAATAAAAGGTTGCGGATGAATACCGATTTTTTTCAGGATGAATTTAAATTTTGATAATTCGTTCAGAGAAAACGGATCCGTCGGCCTGAATAAGGCGGACTATATAAGCTCCCTGAGGCCAGGAGATGATATTGAGTGAATGATCACCGGGTGATAACTGATCCTGTGTAACGGTGGATCCTTTCAGGTTTATAATGGAGAGCACTGCCGGTTGTTCGATATGAATGCGGAGCCTATCAGAGGCCAGTGTAGGATATATGGCTGTCCCCTTTGCGATCGCTTCGTCCAGGCTTGTGATAATACGCGGTTCCCTGGGGTTAGGGTGCGTATAATTTGTAAAGAATTCCCATATGAGTGTATGGGCGCTGATATCCTTATTGGTAACACCGAGTTGTGGTTGATCAATAATGGCTCCCGGCCAGGTATGGCCACCGCCATTGATACGATAGAAGTCGACCGCCACTTCACCTTCACAATTCGAATAGACTGTTCGTGTGACGGTTGAATTATCATCCGGATCTGTATCTTCCAATTCTGTAATGACCGGATCACCCGCGCAGGTATTCTGTTCTACCCAATAGTTCATAACATCAGGTATACTGTATCCAAAATCAGAACCGTCATATGCCACAACACCGTCATCAGTTCCATGAAATTGGATAACCGGAACAGGTCTCTGAGGATCACATTGTGTGAATGAGTCCCTGACCATCGAGCCGGTAACTGATCCGATTGCCGCGATTCGGTCACTTAATTCACAAGCCAGCATGAAAGACATATAGCCGCCATTCGACATTCCTGTTGCATATACCCTGGAAAGATCAATGGAATATTCGTTCCATAGGAGGTCAATCATTAAATCAATGAAGCCGAGATCGTCAACCCCTGTTCCAAAATACGCATCCCAATGCTGGCCGGTCCCAAGCGGTAAAGTTGCAACAAGTCCTTCCGGATAGACTACTATAAAGTCATTTACATCGGAAAGAAAGTTGAACCGGGAATACACTGATTGTTCAGTTGCATTGGAGCCAAAGCCATGCAGATTGATTACCAGCGGCAGATTGGTTTCACCGTTGTATCCGGATGGAAGGTGAATCAGATAGGTACGTGTTTCACCGTCATGTTGAACGGTCTTGCGGATGAACTGGCCAAATGAGCTGGTCCACAGCAGAATTAACAGGGGGAGGAGGAGTATATTGCGACGAATCATTCCTTAAAATACACATATTAATTAAATCATCTTGCGATGAAAGGCTGAATATTGTCTCGTTAACCCCTATTGTAGCAGACCAACAATCGTTGTTGGCTTTCCTGGTAAGTAATAATGTTCGCTGATGTTCTTACTGTTTCATATCAGTCATAAAAAAACCCTGCAAGGAACACCTCACAGGGTTTTGATAAAATCTGGCAACGACCTACTCTCCCACATGTTACTGCAGTACCATTGGCGCTGTAGGGCTTAACTTCTCTGTTCGGAATGGGAAGAGGTGGACCCCTACGCTATAATCACCATAAAGCGTTGCCCTGGCAACGTCCTGAACTTGTTTCAGGACCTACAGGGTGCCCGGGTCAGACCCGGGACAATTTTTTAATCATGACAGTGTTGTGAAAGAATTAAGAAGGGCAGTAGCCCCAGAGAAAGTGTACGGGTAATTAGTACTGCTCGGCTTTGACATTTCTGTCTTTACACCTGCAGCCTATCAACGTCATCGTCTATAACGTCCCTTTAAAGAAGTCTCATCTTGAGGTGAGTTTCGTGCTTAGATGCTTTCAGCGCTTATCTCTTCCTAACGTAGCTACCCGGCGGTGCAGCTGGCACCACAACCGGTACACCAGAGGTTAGTCCAACCCGGTCCTCTCGTACTAAGGTCAGATCCTCTCAAACTTCTTACGCCCACAACAGATAGGGACCGAACTGTCTCACGACGTTCTGAACCCAGCTCGCGTGCCACTTTAATGGGCGAACAGCCCAACCCTTGGGACCTTCTCCAGCCCCAGGATGTGACGAGCCGACATCGAGGTGCCAAACCTCCCCGTCGATGTGAGCTCTTGGGGGAGATCAGCCTGTTATCCCCAGAGTACCTTTTATCCTTTGAGCGATGGCCCTTCCATGCGGAACCACCGGATCACTATACCCGACTTTCGTCCCTGCTCGGCTTGTTGGCCTCACAGTCAAGCTCCCTTATGCTATTGCGCTCTGCGTACGATTACCAACCGTACTGAGGGAACCTTTGGAAGCCTCCGTTACTCTTTTGGAGGCGACCACCCCAGTCAAACTACCCACCACACACTGTCTCCGACATTGCCGGATTAGGCATCACATAAATAAAGGGCGGTATTTCAACAACGACTCCCCAACGCCTGGCGACGCCGGTTCATAGTCTCCCGCCTATCCTACACATCATTTACACAATGTCAATGTGAAGCTATAGTAAAGGTTCATGGGGTCTTTCCGTCCCGTTGCGGGTACGCGGCATCTTCACCGCGACTACAATTTCACCGAGCTCATGGCTGAGACAGTGCCCAGATCGTTGCACCATTCGTGCAGGTCGGAACTTACCCGACAAGGAATTTCGCTACCTTAGGACCGTTATAGTTACGGCCGCCGTTTACTGGGGCTTCAGTTCAATGCTTCTCCTAATAAATTAGAATAACATCCCCCCTTAACCTTCCAGCACCGGGCAGGTGTCAGGCCTTATACATCATCTTTCGATTTCGCAAAGCCATGTGTTTTTGCTAAACAGTCGCCTGGGCCTTTTCACTGCGGCTTCTCTGTGCAAGCACAGAGGAAGCGCCCCTTCTCCCGAAGTTACAGGGCTATTTTGCCTAGTTCCTTAGCCATGAATCACTCGAGCACCTTAGGATTCTCTCCTTGACTACCTGTGTCGGTTTGCGGTACGGGTACCATTAACATTACTTAGAAGTTTTTCTTGGAAGCCTGATTAGGGCCACTATCCGCGCTCCCGAAGGATTGCGGTACTATCAGGTTCAGCTAGACCGGCGGATTTGCCTACCAGTCCAATACCTACACCCTTTAACGTACTATTCCGTCAGTACGCGAGCCTTTCACTTCTCCGTCACTCCATCGCTGTTAACGGTAGTATTGGAATATTAACCAATGGTCCATCGACTACCCCCTTCGGGTTCGCCTTAGGTCCCGACTAACCCTGATCCGATTAGCGTTGATCAGGAAACCTTAGTCTATCGGTGGGCAGGTTTCTCGCCTGCCTTATCGTTACTTATGCCTACATTTGCTTTTCTATCCGCTCCACCATGGCTCACGCCACAGCTTCGCCGCAAATAGAATGCTCCCCTACCCAGTATTACTACTGCCATAGCTTCGGTACTATACTTAATGCCCGATTATCATCGATGCCCTGTCGCTCGACCAGTGAGCTGTTACGCACTCTTTAAATGAATGGCTGCTTCCAAGCCAACATCCTGGCTGTCTCGGCAACTGGACCGCCTTAGTTCAACTTAGTATAGATTTGGGGACCTTAGCTGTTGGTCCGGGTTCTTTCCCTTTCGGACAAGGACCTTAGCACCCTTGCCCTCACTGCAGAGATTCATTTACTAGCATTCGGAGTTCATCAGGATTTGGTAGGATGTGACTCCCCCTAGTCCTATTGGTAGCTCTACCTCTAGTAAACACTCTCCACGCTGCTCCTAAAAGCATTTCGGGGAGTACGAGCTATTTCTCAGTTTGATTGGCCTTTCACCCCTACCCACAGCTCATCCAAACACTTTTCAACGTGTACTGGTTCGGGCCTCCAGTGCGTGTTACCGCACCTTCACCCTGGCCATGGGTAGATCACCAAGTTTCGCGTCTACCCCCACTGACTATGCGCCCTATTCAGACTCGCTTTCGCTCCGGCTGCGTCCTTAAAAAGACTTAACCTCGCCAATGAGGAGTAACTCGTAGGCTCATTATGCAAAAGGCACGCCGTCACCAGTCTTGCTGGCTCCGACCGCTTGTAAGCGTATGGTTTCAGGTTCTATTTCACCCCGTTATTCACGGTACTTTTCACCTTTCCCTCACGGTACTGGTTCACTATCGGTCTCTCAGGAGTATTTAGCCTTACCGGATGGTGCCGGCTGGTTCAGACGGGATTTCACCTGTCCCGCCCTACTCAGGATACTGATCGCATACGTAAGGTTACCCTTACAGGACTCTCACCTTCTCTGGTCCGGTTTCCCAACCGGTTCAGGTTCTATTACGTATACTCTTTTCAGTCCTACAACCCCCATCATGCCGTAACATAATGGGTTTGGGCTGTTCCGCGTTCGCTCGCCACTACTGACGGAATCACTCTTGTTTTCTCTTCCTCCGGGTACTTAGATGTTTCAGTTCTCCGGGTTTGCCTCCGATTGCTCGGATACTTAGTCTTCAACTAAGTGGGTTGTCCCATTCGGAAATCTGCGGATCAACTCGTATGTGCCAATCCCCGCAGCTTATCGCAGCTTATCACGTCCTTCATCGCCTCTGAGAGCCTAGGCATTCCCCATACGCCCTTCTCTACTTTCTCTAGTTTCTTACGGTTGCGTCTGCATAATTCAACGCAACCCTAGATTTCTTTTTCGTTACTACCTATTTCAGTAATACTCTCGTATTACTGGCTCGTAATTCTTTCACAACATGTCAATGAACTTTTTTGCGCCGTTATCCACCAAAGGTCAAGCATCCCTCACATAGGATCCTTAAGCCAGGTGCAACGCAATGCGGTTACCCCTTCCGGGCAACCCAATACTCTTTCGATAAAACCAATCTGCTTCTGCCATT
>NZ_JAIXNE010000007.1:0-301664 GCF_020328055.1 Fulvivirga sedimenti | reverse complement strand
GCCATCCAACGGAACCAATGCTTTTTTGCACCAAAGTATTCACGCCCGCTAAAGCTAAAGCCCCAACCTAGTGCTCTGGAATTGGGCATTGCACCCAAACCATCCCATCGGAGTTGAAAAACCGATGCTCCTAAAAACAACCGTCCACCTGCAGCTGTTTTTTTTGTAATTCGGCCAGTCAAAAGAGGGAGTTGCTGGCTAGCTTGGCCAATAGTATCCCTGGCGTCAATACCCGGATACTCAAGCATTTCTAAGGCCAGCGCATACATAAACTTGCTTCCAAGTTTGTCTTCCCAACGTACTTGAGCTCTTCGCGTTCCGGTTAATGCATCACCTGCAGCAAAATCAATAGTAGCTGGTACGGCAAACAAATCTGATTGCGTACCCCAGGTTCTACCAACAAGTAATCGGCCCATTACACCGTATGCATGGCGGAGTCTTGGTGCTTGGTTAAAGGCCCCGCGATCGAGGTTGTAAAAGTCTAATTCAATAAATATCTGATAGGGACGTCCGGCCTCATTTATGCTTCGAATATCAAAATTGAACCTCGATTCGCGGGCATGCATATTCATGTAGCCGCTTTGCGCGGGGCGGCCATCTCCTGCTACAGGTGCATTTTGTATTTCATATTGAAACCGGTCGTATCCGCCATCAAAATCCTGGATGTAATCCAATTTCACATAGCCACCTATAGCCATCCGGGCTTTTCCGCCAAATAATGGCCATGAGTTCGGGAAAGCGGCATCTACCAAATCCTGCCCGGTATAATCAATCATATTATCTCTGAAGTCGCTAATTCGGATCGAATCGGATTTAGCTGTATTAAGCGTATCTCCCGGGTTCCACTGTTGGGCAAAAGCGGTTGAAAGTGCACAGACGCATAGCACTGTAGTTAAGAGCAAAAGTTTTTTCATTTTTTTTAGATAGTTAAAACCTGATAATAAAACCCACCTTTTGGGTTTTTGATAACTTTTTGTTGTTACAAACTAGGTTCAGGTCGCACAATGAAGAAGCCGATAAAGACCCCCGCCAAAACGGTTAGTGCTACAATGAACATTTGAATAAATTGATTCACTCCCATTACCATATCTCCACTGGCCATGCTGGCTAAACCGCGAAACCCAATGGTGCCACTCACCAGCATAACAATGGCAGGAATGAGCACAATGGAGACCGGTCGTCCCGTTTTACGACCCCAGAAGTTGGCAATAATTACAGCAGCGATTGTCCCTAGTAAATTACCCAGGTTAGCATTCATGATCGAACTTCCTGCCATAACCGCCAAAAACGCAATCCCAGAAATTAGTACCGACCAGGGTAAATCCCTGCGCGAAACCTGAAATGCCAGGGCCAATCCTACCAACAGCAACGGAAAATACAGAATCATCCACTTTTGATCTACCGGTGCTTGTGGTTCTGCCGTTGTTAAGGTTACCAAAGCAGTTGCAAGAGTGCCCCCAATTATGGCGCCTGTAATTTGTTTAATGAGTGTGATCAACCCTGCCTTCAGGTTGTATAAACCTGATGCTACGTGTTTCGTGACCAATTCGCCAGCGCCCAAACTGATGGAGTACCCCGGAAGAATAACGGCAATGGCCGAAAGAATGACTAAAACCAGGTTCAAATCAGGCACCCAATGTTTAACCATAGTTGCAAGAAAGCCCGTGACCAGTGCAGTTGTAAGCGGCATCCATTTCATCGCGGTATCACCTAAACGTGCCGAGAGTAAAACTATACCATAAACAATGATGCTAAATACCGCTACGAACAACGTATCTGTCCATCCAGCGCCCAAAAGTGGCGCTAAACCAACTCCGGTAAAAACATACCCGAGCATACTGGCAAACTTGCCCCAGGGAGGCGGTATCTGGTCAATGGCGTCAATGCGATGGTCAGCATCATTAACAGACAACGTCCCGGCTTTAATTTCTTTCAACACATCACCGAGCCTGGCGAGCTTGTCTAAATCAAAATCCGGCGGCGGGGTAGCCATTACTTCCACACGCTGTTGTGAGTCCGGCGTTTCCCGCAAGCCAAACCTAATTTCTACCGGTGTAGATTTAAATTCACCCTGATAGCCAAAGCCCTTGGCCAGGCTGGTTAAGAAAACTTCTAATCTGCCTGAAGTAGAGCCATATCTGTGAGCTGCTTCACCCACTTTTAAGATGAAACGCCATGCATCGTCAATGGAAACCTTTGGGCCCTCCGAGGATTTTGTCTTTGTCATATATGGCCTCTTTTTCTTTCTTGAATTTTATTTCCTTTTATTCTCCGTTCAGCATTTTTGCAGCAGCACGTTGAAATGCACCAGCCTTGAACTCACCGTAGCCATCTACAAATGGAGTCATTGAGAAGAATACACTTGCAAAATCACGCTTTGGATCTGCATAAATCATCTGACATAGGTTGCCGCTTTTGGCCATTGCACCATCTTCCCAAACATAATCCCATTGCAAGGTATTACCCATTGCTGCTTCGTTGAAGTCTATTCTTGATGTTTCAATTTTAGCACCTTTGGCGTAGCGATCTTTATCAATATTATCATAGAAAACCTTCAATAGATCCTCATCAACTATGCGTTCAGAAGAAACGGCGTTCCAACTTGGTGTAAACATGGTGGCAAATCGCGTGTAATCTTCCAGGGTAACAGCGACAAAGCCAAGTGGCAGCGCGAATCCGGTTGGACTCAATGGAAACAATACAGATCTTCTTGCATGTACTTTAGACCAAACACGCTCTTCGAAAATCAATCCCCAAGTCTTATTTTCAACGTTTTCAGCCAACTTGGTTAGTATAGCCGTATTGATAGATGCATAACGCATGACTTCGCCTTGCTTTTCATTACCCGGTAATTTTTGTTGATCCTGGGCAACCTCAAGCCAGGTTTCCAATTTTCCGGTGGTAGCCCTTGGGGTACCTGCACAGGCAGCAAGAAAACGCGTGACTGCTGAGTCAGGCTGTAGAATATGCTCTATGGTTTCTTCGTTGTCCAGAGCTGTACACATGTTTGCAACACTGTAAACTGTCACACCATCCCAGGCGGTGCCTTTTAACTCAGGTATGTAATCAGCAATATTTTTATTGACATCGATCTTACCTTCTTTGATCATTTGCGCTATAACAAGTCCACAGGTAATTTTCCCCGTAGAGGAAGTTAAGTGGCGGTCTGTTGGGCGCATACCCGGATAGCTTTCATAGACCACCTTGCCTTTGTGGATCATCATCATACCCTGTGCACGATATAAGGGATCATTCATGTACTCTTCCAAAGTAATATTACCCTTGCTCGTTTGTTGTCTAACATTGCGGATTTCCGGTCTGATATTTCGCACAAGGGGTCTATACTCCATACTTGGTGCCGATTCAGATGAAAACATGAATTCCTGCAAGTGCATGGCGTAGTATAAAGCATGATCTCCACCCATTTGGAAGTGAAAATTATTCCAGCTTTTACGCGCTTTGTCTACGTATTCCGGTGTAAAAACTTCTTTTGTTATTGCAGCACTAACGGGTAGTGTTACTCTTGCTCCATCTACTTTTAGAGCATCTTCAATTACTTTTGGGTTTTTCATTTTCCAATTATTGAATTAAATATTTAAGTATCATTTGCCAGCCAACAATTTTGCTGCTGTTCTCATAAAACCAGGTGCATAATCTGTCCCCGATGTATTGGCAGCAACACCAAAACCTATGGCGCAGAAATCACGTTTTGGATCTACATAAATCCCTTGACCATTGTTTCCATGTTTAAACATGGCACCATCATCAAATACATTATCCCACTGAATTCCATTTTTTGGTGGCGCTTCTCCATACCATTGGGTTGCCATATGTTGTTCTTCCGTATCTCTATAAACTTCATTCTTTCCGGTTTCGTGGAAAATCTTCCACATGTCATCGGTAATAATTTGCTCTTCAGCTACTTTGTTCCAACTTGGCGTGTATAACATGGCAAACTTCAGCATGTCTTCTGCCGTAGAGCTAAACATACCATAACCTACCCCCGTGCCATCTGGAGCAAGACATAAGAAGGCTGGCATACGGAAACCAACTTTTGACCAAACACGTTCTTGCAATATGGTTCCAAATGGTTTGTTTTCTATTTGCTCGCAGATGTATTGAAGCACTAAAGTATCTGCAGATGAATAACGCATGGTACTTGGTCCACCTGGTTTTTCACCATTTGGCAATTTTTTTGCCGTTTGCAATTGTTTCATGTATGGAACATCGTACAGGCCTAAGAATGTACTATGAAAATTATTAATCCACGATCCTGGCATTAATATGGACTTGAATGTTTCTTCAATATCCAATCCCACACACATAGTGGCAGCTGTCCATACCGGAATATCATCCCAAACGGTACCCTGAAGTTCTGGTATGTACTTACTACACATGTCTTTCATATCTACTTTTCCTTCAGCTACAAGCTGCGTAAAGACTAAAGACAGTGGTGTTTTACCAGCAGACATCCAAATGTGTAAATCACTAGGATTCATTCCGGGGAAAGATTCAAAAACCACTTTCCCCTTATGCATCATCATCATGGCTTGTTTTCTGGACTTACCAAACAAAAAGTCTTTTAGTTTCTCCGTCTGGGTACCTTCAGCTGTTTTAAACGTAAGGTTTTCAATCCTGGGATCGATATTTCGCTCCAGTTTAGCAACATCGTCAGCAGGCATAATAACTTGCTGATTCATGAATTGTGGCATGTGCAGGTAATAATAAGCTGCATCATCACCTGCTAGTTGCATGGGCCAAAAACCAAAACGCTGACTTACTTTGTAATAGTCGTCCTTTGAAAGTGGTTGTTTTAATTTTGAAATAGGTGTTGAGGCTTCTGAAACAAAAGAACCGGGCTGTTTACTTAATACAGCCATATCCGCTTGGGCTTTTGCCCATTTTTCATCGTCTGTTAGTTTTTTATTTTCCATTTTTAATTGAATTTTAATAACCTGATAACAATTTTGCTGCAGTTCTTAAATATCCTGGTGAATGATCCACACCGGAAATGGATTCGTCATTGGTAGCTAAACCAAAATAACAACCACAAAAATCACGTGCTGGGTCTACATAAATACCTTGTCCCATATTCCCATGTTTGAACATAGCGCCATCTTTAAAGGCGTGATCCCACTGGGCGGTATTGGTATAAGGTGTTTCCCCAAACCATCCTTTGCCCATAGTTTCCTCTCCGCAGCCTACATACGCCTTAGGGTTTCCAAAGTCCTGAATGAATTTCAACATCTTGTCGGAAATCACTTGTTCTTTAGCCACTTTGTTCCAGCTAGGTGTATAGAGCAGGGCATAACGAAGCATGTCTTCTATGGTTGATATATTCAACCCGGCTGCACCAGGTGTACCATCCGGGGCAAGGGCAACACTGAATGGATTTCTTGCTCCTATTTTTGACCATACACGCTGACCCCAGTATTCGTGCCAGGGCATTTGCGCGATATTCTCCACCATTACCACTAAAATCAAGGTGATGCACGTAGAATACCGGAATCTATCCCCCGGTTTTTCACCCGGTATGGGTTGAGCCGATTTTGCCCATTCTCGCCAACTGCTATGACCACTTTCAAAAGACCGTGTCATAAAACCGGCAATAAATGATTTGGGATTGGTCAAACTTTCAAAAGTTTCCTCAATGTCTAAGCCCGAAGACATGTTCATGGCGTTCTTCACAGAGACCGTATCCCAGGCTGTTCCTTTTAGATCCGGAACATAGTGGGTGATGGGCTTTTCAACATCTAGTTTGCCATCTTCCCATAACATCGTGGCCGTTAAACTTACCGTTGTTTTGGAGGCAGACATCCATACATGGGTGTTGCCTTCCTTCATCCCGGGGTAGGTTTCGAACACTACTTTTCCCTTGTGCGCCATAATCATGGCCTGCACCTGTTTTGGCCCATGAAGATACTCCTCCAGGGTTGGGTTTTTACTCCCATCCAGATTGTCAAAAGTGATGTCCAATAGTTCAGGATGATAGTCCCTTTCCAGTATGCTGGTTCCTGCCGGAGGCATAACGACGTGGGTTTTGAAAAATGCCGGAAGATTTAAGTTATAATATATCGAATCGTCGTTGCCTGTTTGCCAGTTCACAAAGCTGTAACGACTCGTTGCACCGTATACAAAGTCGAGTGGTTGTGGTTGTTTCCATTTAGACATGCGCGTTTCCATGTTCAGCATGTCGTTAATTCTGTCTTTGCTCATTTTGATTTTATTTTTCACTTATATCCAAACACTTATCAAGTGCATTTCTAATTCCTTCGATATTACAAGTTCCTTTTCGTGCAATAAAAACGAGTTGAGTGGCAGGGGTTATTTCCCCCCAGTTTCTTTCTTCAGAGAGAACGGTACGCCTTCCTACCATTTGAAGCAACAATCGCTTTGTAGGATTCTCCTTCGCGTAGATGAAGCCTTTAGCTCTGAAAAGTTCAGGGGGAAGATGATTCAATAATTGATTAAGAAGTGAAAGTTTAAAGGGACTTGTACTTTCGTAACTCCAGGATTCAAATGTAACCTCATGATGATGATCATGCGATAACTTTTCCGTTTGGTTATTTCTGTGTAAAGCTTTTCCTGCTTCAACACCTAACAACACCTCTATTGGTAACTTACATTTTTCGGAACGAAGAATTTGTGCGCGTTTATTAAGGGTACCAATCCAGTTTTCTACCTCGGATAGCGTTTCCTTATCGACTAAATCAATTTTATTAAGAATTATTAAATCTGCTCCGCCAACCTGTTGTTTAGCGAGTTTCATTTCTTGCTCAGGAATATTCAGTACTTGTTCGGCATCTACCACCGTTAAAACCCCATCAACCAATACATCATTTCTTATCTCACGCTGAAGAAAGGATCTGTATATACCCTCAGGGTCCGCCACCCCACTCGATTCAATAACAATCTGATCAGGCCTTTCTGCCAAATCCGATAATTTTAACACCGCAGTGATCAGATCAGCACGTATTGCACAGCATACGCAACCATTGGCCAAACTAATAACCCCATCGCTGACATCGGTAACCAAGTCCGCATCAATGTTGATAGCACCAAAATCATTCACTATCACTGCAATTCTTCTGCCATGGTCTGCGGTAAGAATATGGTTTAAAAGTGTGGTTTTACCCGCACCCAAAAACCCGGCTAAAATGGTGACCGGGATTGGGGTGTTTGTATTCCTGTTTTTGGAGTCTATCATTAAAGAGATAAATTAAGCTGTTATTTTAGCACGTATAGGCTTACCAGGTAGAGCATTGGTATCTAACTCTTCATCTCTAATTAAAAATGTGCCATTTATAATCACATGATGCATCCCTTTAGATAACCTTGCAGGATTACGGAAATCAGCCTGTTCAGATACAGTTTCCGGATCAAAAACTAGAATATCAGCATCGGCACCAACTTGTATTCTTGCCTTATTTTTCATTTCCGGAATAGAGTCTTCAAGAATATTGGCAGCGTTCAAAGACGTATATCGCATGGCATCCATCCAGCTGATTACACCACGTTCACGCACCCATTTCCTTAAAAAGCGGCAATAGTTTCCTGCAGCCCTTGGGTGGTTGCTTAAACCTTCTGGTAACGGCCATTCATCAGAATGGAAGAATTTTCCTTCTGAAGTAGTGTACGGCAGACCATCTGTAACCACTGCACCGCCTGGAAATAGAACGGACATATCAAGTAATGAAGCGTCATGTGCATTGTCATCTTCTCTCAAGTAGTGAATAATCGTAGATAAGTTAGGGTCTTCTTTTCTTGCTTTAACCACTTCTTCTTTTGTTTGGAAGTCTTTCATGGTTTTAACAGCAGTAAGGTCACTCCAATCAATTTCAAGACGTTCTTGAACATCTTCCGGATCAAATTCGTGAGCTCCTATTGGACCGTTTCCAGCTCCATAAGAATAGGCCTCAGTAGTGATTGGTATTCCAGCAGATTGTGCTGTTTTTATCAATTGACTAATGGAAGGAATATCTCGTAAACTCACACTGTTTAGGTGGCAAATATGTGTTTTTGCACCGGTGCTTGCCGCAAGGCCTATCATTTCCACAATATTTTTGGTCCCACTATTAGGGTCAACCATTGAAAGGTTTTGGATATGCGTATAGGTAGGCACATTATATTTCCTGGCAAGTTTCCAAATTCCTAATAATTCTTTCATTCCTGCACCTGGCGCATAGCCCCATGGCACTCCAACGCCAATACCTCCTTCTTTCAGGCCTTCTTCCGTCATGTCAAGGATCTTTTGTAGGGTTTCACCTTCAGCAACTGCCATAACCCATTCGGTGGCATCAAAAGATTCTAAAAACCATTCGACTGAAGGAACAGGCTTTCCGTTGACAGCTTTTTGTGGGCTGAACGTTACAATTCGTGCTCCACCCCAAGCCGAAGAAGCTCCATAGTTTATGGGTCGCCCTTCTTTAGCGCATTTATCGTAAAATTCGCTTACTGGTAATACACCAGATTCCAGGTCTAATGCAGTAGTCAAACCATCAAAGGCTTGAATACGATTGCTGCCAATATTTTGAGAATGTGCATGAAGATCAATAAAACCGGGACATACTATTTTTCCTGTCGCATCTACAACCTCCTTGCCCTTCAATGGATCAGCCGAAATTGCGGCAATTTTTTCACCGATTATTCCAACATTAAATATACCGTCGGTATAGGTTTCGGCATCGATTACCCGACCATTGGTTAAGACAACATCATAAACCACATCTGTAGCTTTTGTTTTCCTTGCATTTGATTCTTCCATTTGATTTCTTTTTTAATTCTTAATTCTAATTTTTAGGTTACCGATGTCACTCAGACAGAAGTCTCATTTAATGGGTATTATCTGAATACCAGTTCTTGAATTCGTTATTGAAGCGTGTTCTTGTAGATCTTACCGTCTTTCATGATCATTTTGATGTTATCAGTATTGGTTACAGCACCAAGGTCTTCAAGTGGATTCCCCTCGACCAAAAGAAGATCAGCGTATCCACCCTCTGAAACCGTACCCAGTGTGCCCTCTTGATAAGGGTTTCTCATTTCTCCGCTTAATGCCAATAATTCTCCGGCAGTGCTCGTTGCCATACGAAGGATTTCTACAGGTTTAAACCAACCAGATAAACGTTCCATCTGTTGTATTTGCTTGGCTGCTTCCTCTCGGGGAAGAAAGAACATATCTGTTCCATAAGTAACTTTAAGAGTAGGTATGTCTTTAATCATTTTATAAACACGCTCTGTTCCTTCGCAAACCATAGCCAGTTTGGCATTTGAAAAGTCATCTAATTGTGGTTCATTACATACTGTGAAAGGCTGCGTACTTAGAAAAATGCCTTCTTTAGCCATACGCTCCAAGGTTGCCTTATCAAGAAGTTGTCCATGCCCAACATCTTTGATACCCGCGTCTATAGCACGATTTATGGCAGAAGGGTGATAGGAATGAACGGTTACATAGGTTCCCCAATCGCCAGCAGTTTCAACTGCGGCCTTGATTTCATTATATGTATATTGATTACCCAATAATGGGTCTGCTGGAGAGGCATAACCACCACCTGCGGCTAATTTGATTTGAGAAGCACCCCTTTTTAGGTTTTCACGAACCGCTGTGAGCACTTGATCTACCCCATCTGCCAGATAAGCATGACCCTGATATTGCCAATCTGGAAGTCCACCGCCATACAGCATCGGATTTTCGTTGCCAAATCTGAAGTCAAAGTGACCGGCAGTTTGACAAATCAATGCTCCAGATGGATAGATTCTAGGACCCGGAATGAGACCTTCATCAATAGCTCTCTTTAAGCCAAAAACGTTACCACCCATATCCCTAACGCTAGTGACCCCTCGCATTAACATCTCTTTAGCGTCTACTGTTGCTCGCACATAACCATAACTGGCATGCCCTGTTATCATGCTCATTTGATCTATAGTGGTGTAAGCAAGATGTGCATGCGTATCAGTAAGTCCCGGCATTAGCGTTTTTCCACCCCCGTCAATGATGGTCACATTGTCGGTCTGCATGACCATTAACGGTTCTTTGGATATTTGTTTGATCAGGTTTCCTTCTACCAAAACATCCGCTTTGACTAGCTTATCTGATCTTCCGTCAAAGACTTGCACGTTGGTAAACAAGGTGATTTGCCTGGGTTGTTCCTGAGCAAAAAGCCCAAGGCTAAACATGTAAATTATGGCGAATACCATTGATCCTTTTATATTCATAATATACTGTCTTGATTGATTTTTCATCATCTGGAATTTTAATTTAGTAGGCCATTTAAGTCAATTACTTTGGCTTGACCACGTTAGCTGTATTTACTATGCGCGAGATATACAAACAAGGGACCGCTTCAAGAGCATGCACTTCTTTCAGGCGTGAATTGATCTATCCTTTGCCGACCCCGTTATTTGTCGAATACCGATCCGGCAAGTGAGAATTCGTCGACCGCTCCTTCGCCCCGAATAAAGATCCGGTGGTTGAATCGCACGTAGTTGAGTGCGCCAGACGGATCTTCGAGTAATTCGCCAAGGGCTCCCTCGTTTGGGCCTTCGGTGATGATGAACCAACCCTCGGCCGTGTTAGCCACATTAGCAGGCACGGGATCCGCTCCCTTGGTCAATGCGGAGAACTGAACAAACACATATTTGTCGCCCGCTTTCCGTATCTCGATATTCTGGGAATTACCCTTGAATACGCCAACAAAGGGGTCGAGCACAGACGGATCAACGCCTGATGCGACCGGATGCTTGGCCTCGAGTTTCGTGAAGGCTTTAACCATTGCGTCCGCAACTTTATTGTAGGCCTCGGCTCCGCGATCGCTGTTGACCAAAATCACTAGGGCAAAGTCGTGATCGGGAATCAGCTGTAGATAAGAACGCGTGCCGACCCAGGTCCCACCGTGGTTAGGACTGATGACCCCGTCATAGTCGTGGACGAACCATGTCAGTCCGGTAAATTCGCCGGCCATAGCTTCGACTGCAGGAGCGTGGGCATAGTCCAGTGCCTTTTTGGACAATAGTTGGTTCCCGGAGGCGTCCTTGCCGTCCAGCTGAAAACGGGCGTACTTCAACATGTCAGTAACCGTAGATCGGATACCGCCCGATGCTCCGGATGTAATCGGGAACGGCATAAAGATCGGCTTAAGATCATCGGTCTTACCTTCACCGTAGATTGGTGGATGACCCCATGCGTAATTTTCGGCAAGAGGTGTGGTGTCATAGTTGTAAGATGATGCATCCATTCCCAGCGGTTTCAGCAGATGCTCTTCTACTAAGTTCTCAATCGGTTTTCCGCCGACATGCGACACCACATGGCCAGCGAAAGTGATGGCGGAGTTATTGTACATCCAGGTTTGACCGAAGGGATAGATCTGCTTGAGGTAAGCCCCTTGGAGCGTCACCTTCTCGCTGATTGACCCACCCGGAGGAACAGGAAGGAACCCATGGTCACCATCCCAGCCAGCGCGATGGTGAAAAAGGTCAACGACACGTGCTTTTGACGTTGCATCTGCATCTGCGACCCTCCACCACGGCAAAAGGTCTACGACGCGGGCATTTAAATCCAGTAGACCTTGTTCTGACAGCTGCATAGCCACTGTAGAAAGGAAGGTTTTTGATACCGAACACATCTGGAAATGCGTATCAGGGGTAACGGCCTCGTTTGTGCCTACCTTGGTAATCCCAATACCTGTACTAAAAGAGTTGGTTCCATGAATGACGCCAAGAGCCATTCCCGGAACGTGCATTTCTTCCATGATTTTATTAGCTTCAGCGACAACCCTATCGAAGGTCGCCTGGCCCTCTTCCTTTGTCATTTTGATTTGTTGATTTTTATTCACGATTTTTCACTTTTAACTATAAATAATTGCATTTGCCTTAAGACTGTAAATAATAAAAGTCGTATAAGGACCGGGCAACTTCCGCAATCGCTCTTTCTCGATCAGCCTCAGATGATGTACTGCTATTGGTGAATACCGCAATGGCAAAGCGTCTGCCATCAGGTAGTGTAATAAAGCCAACGTCATTAGCCACACCGCCAATGGTTCCTGTTTTGTCAGCAACCGGGGTTCCTTTAGGTAAAAGGCCATGTAGTCTTTTCACACCTGTAGTGGTGCGGGACATAACACTTAAAAGGAATTCGCGGCTTTTCTCACTCAAGGCCTTACCGCTGTCGATAGCGAGAAGCAATTGCAGCATGGCATTTGGTGTGGTGTGGTCACGAGGGTCCTTTTCATAATCAAGGTTTACATCTGCGAGCTTTAACAAGACTTCTGGGTGTTTGGCATATGCTACTTCAGCAAAAGGTTGGTAGAGCCTCTCCTCTAAACCATAAAAGTCTCTTAGGATTTCGGATACATACCGGTCAACACGAAAATCTGTGATACCAATACTTCGCAACATCTTTGTTACCACTTCCGGGCCTCCAACTAATTCAAGTAAAAAGTCTGTTGCTGAATTGTCGCTATCCGTTATCATCGGTTCAATCAAATTGGCTACAGATAACTTGACCCCGGGATGAAATATATAAGTAACGAGCGGATTGGGTCCTGCGACCATCTTTTCTGCGGGGCAATCGATTAAATCCGTTAGTTTAAGCTTACCTTCATCAACCTGGCGAAGGACGGTGACTGCAATGGCCACTTTATAGGTACTTGCCATTACAAACGTTTCATCGCCATTTAAGGTGACCCTAAGCCCTGAGTCCAGTTCCTGAGCAGCCACACCAATGCGGCCAACTAGTCCTTGTGAAATTCTTTCAATTTTTTCAGAAATGCTTTTGTCAGCGAATACTGCTTGTGCTTCTTTCATGATTTTTTGTTTTAAATACTGTTAATTAATTTTATCTGATTTGAGTGCCTGGCTATATATTTCATGAGGTTTTCCTGCTGAAATAAAGAGGGTTAAAAGTGTTTTTTCAATTTATAAAGTTTGGGTATTAATTAATTTAAGATTGATTTGGATCAAACACTCTTGGTTCAATCTCTATTTCATCTAGTTTTCCTTTTTCCTGAACTGGAAAACGAATGGGTTTACCAGGGAACACTTTAAGTACCTCAGAATCTTTCACTACTATAACCCCATTGACCAATACATAGGGAATTCCGGTAGAAGGGATGGCTCCCATTCCTGGCGCATAGGTGGAGTTATCTGTAACGTTTTCCGGATCAAAAATGACAATATCGGCATCCATACCTTCCTGCATACGCCCTTTGGTCTTAAACTGTGGGATACCCGCCAATTCGTCAAAATATTTCGCATGTAAATAGCTCATTTTAGAAATAGCTTCCATCAAGGGCATAATTTTATCTTCACGAACCATGCGCAGAACCTTGGCCCGGGTACCTGCACTGCGCGGATGTACTGACTTGCCTTCATAAGGCTCCTCCCAATCATAATATTCCAGATTCTCATCTTGAATAGCCATACCGTCAGAGACGACGACTACTCCTGGCTGCGCCAACCATTTAGCGATGTCTTCAGGAGGGTTGTTGTATATCACAATCGCTCTGCCCGGATCATTCTTTCGCACGTCCTCGTACATCGCTTTATCCCAACGGGTGCCATCAAGATTGGAAACACTCGAATAGGTAATCCCCATCTGCGCCATACCAGCTTCAGTTAGAAGATCTGCAGAAGCAATAGTAGAACCTGCAGCATACGGATACACCTCACCCCATACCTTGGCACCTCTGTTTTCTCTTGCATCATTAATCATTGGAATAGTGTATTCCCAATCCATGTTGCTGTTTAGGTGTGAAGCCATGAAAGGTGCGTCCAAAACCAAAGCATTGGCCAGCATTTCCTGAACACCCAACTGCCCTTCTGTTGGCGGCCTTACACCCGCAAAGCGAACATGTCCATTGGTAACACGGCCGTATTTTGCTGCCAACTCCTGGTATTTATACAATTCGTATTGCGTAACTCCTGCTGTCATATAACCGACCGGAACGCCTACGCCCAATGCTCCTTGGCGAAGTCCTTCATCAACATAAGCCATAATCTGCGTCATTTCTTCTTTGTTAGGAAGAGTTGATGACCAACCCGGTTTGCGGCCTTCTTGTTGTGCTTTTACCGCAGCTGCTTTCACAGTGTGAGAGAATAAGCCACCCATATCATTACCAAGTGCGGCAATTTCAGGACCGTCTAATACAGATACACGTGCAAGCGTTGCAAGCACTACCATGCCGTAATTGCTTTGGGTTTTACCCTCCGCATCAGCGTACCATTTTGGAATATCTCCCGCTCCAGATTCAAAATCCATCTGGGTGGTCAAGCCATCACGTAAATTAACCTTGCGACTAAACTGATCTGTAGCATGTTGATGACCTTCAATAAAACCAGGTGCCACTACATGTCCGGTAGCATCAATGGTTTCTTTACCTTTAATGTCACTTTCGGTAATGATGGCTATTTTACCATCTTTGACACCCACATTTCTGATGCCGTCAAAATTGGTTTCTGGATCCATGACACGTCCATTAAGGATGACTACGTCAAATTCCTGATTGGGGTCAGCCGCTTTTTCAGTGTTTGTCTGATTACAGCTGCTGAAAATAAGGGCAGAAATAAAGAGGGTTAAAACTATTTTTTTCATGTTATAGGCTTTGGCTTCTTTCAATTGATTTATTCTTTTTTCAATGGTGCTTTTCCGACAACAAAGTTATTCTTGCAGGTGGGTATCGATATTCGTGTTTACCGCATTAACCGAGAGAATCTCATAGTGGATATCATTTAATGCGTTCAGCAATCCGAGTAAAGCAGACTGATCCGGCAACCACCCGACCAACGATATGGTATCCTGCCCAATTTCCTGGCGAATCTGCATATCATCAATGTAATTTATTAGTATCGGGGTAATCTTACCCGCCAATCGGATCTGGTATACAGCATTTTTAGCATTCATTAAACTTACTGATCGTCAGAACATTAATCTTTATAACTACAAACAAGGTAAGGACAAACAATGGTATTTCATCTCATACTTAAGTCGCAAAAAAGTCGGATTTTTACGGCATGAATCTGGATCGATTCATGACCTGATTACCAATTGGATTCTAAAAAATCCTTAAATACCTATATGAATTATAAGCCATTGAATTATATGGCGGATTCTCCCAGGAATAGAACTCCCCAGTGTTTTCTGATTATCGCCAGGGTAGCGTTTTTTTAAAAATCGTAGTGGAAAGATACTCGCGCCGGATTTGCAAGCGTGCCCCGGGCGTTCCAATAAAAGTTTCTCTATGGATACAGTTTTCCGAAATGAATTGTTAAGCAGGTACTTCGGGTATTGCGCAGACAGAAGTAATCAAAATTATCAAGACTACGGTGGACCACTTCTACTGTATCATTCGCCCGAAATCAAGAAGCATTTTATATTTTAGCTCGCGATAAGTAATTTCCTCTTTGTTAAGTTGTGCGGTTTTAAAATAGCCTTAATGTTCCTGCAAAATTCTTATCATCGAGGTGCGATTGGAAACGCCAAGTTTCTTATAAATATTGGTCAGGTGACTCTTGACGGTTACAGTAGAAATATTAAGTTGATCAGCAACCTCTTTATTATGCAGGCCTTTAGCAATGAGTTCAACCACTTCTTGTTCACGCGCTGTTAACATAGTATCATTCATGGCAGGAACATACGCTGACTTTTGCGGTGGAGAGTCTATACCAAATCTGGATAAAATACGGTTATACTCATCATTACGTGAAATTTCATTGAATAATTCAGGCATCACTCTGTATGCTTCCATGACCGGCCTGATCAAACCTTTTTTATCCGCCAGCATCAACGCTTCCTCTAAACATTTGGCGGCACGCTTTTTCTTTCCAAGACGCCAAAATGCCATCGCTTTAAGTAAAACAACGTCTATTCGCTGATACTGGTTATGAACACTTTCCAGCATGGTTTCCACTTCCTTGAGAACAGAAATCGCTTCCTCAACCCGAGTATATGAACCATGACTTATCAGGATTCGTAGCTTCGTCAGTTCAGGTACATCGATCAAAAACAAATAGGAAGATGGATACTGCTTCACCCGATCGGTTTTAGCCCAGCTCAATTCTTTTTCCCCCAGTCCGTTATGCCAGTTGACTCTTGCTTGTACTGAGTGGTAGTAATTTTGGAATTTTATGTCTTTCAGTTTTGCAGCCAATTCGCTCATTTGTTCAAGAAATGAAGCAGTTGCCTTTTCGTCATTTTTTAATGAGTTAATGAGAACTAACCCTGCCAGTGCATCAAAATAAGCCCGGTAATTAAACAACCCCTCAAATGCCAGGGCTTCTTTTAAGGCTTGTATAGCTTCATAATCATCGTAAAATTGAAATGCAACATTCCCCTGAAAATACAAAACCCATCCTTTTGCCATTCTTAAATCAGAATCCTGGAGAAAAAACAGCATCTTCCTTGAGTCATTATATGCCGACTCAAAATTTCCAGAAAGTAAGTGAACAAGCACTTTGCCATGTATGGCGCGTAAATGCATTTTTGATGATGGATTAAATTTCTCTTCAATCTCTTCAAGAGACTGTAATGCCAGCGTGGTTAAGCCAATCATCTGCGTGCTACTGGCCAATATCAATTCCCTTCGTCCGCCAAACATATAACTTTCATCATGGTACAACGCTTTAGATCGCTCCAGCGATTCTACCGCTTTTTTTGGGTCAGGTTTAACATACGTTAAAAAATACCCTAAATGGTACAGATATTGCGCAACGTTCTCGTCAGTTGAATTCTCAATGCCAACAGACTTTAGTGTTTCCAGGATCGACGAAAAATCCTCTAGGCCCCAGGTCTCTTCACAAACCAGTAATTCCGTCAGTAACATATCAACATTAGATTTGCGAATATGCCGGGGAATCTTATCAAGCCAGCGTTGTACAATCCACCAATGGCCCTGATCCAATATGCTAGCCCTATGTTTTGTGATCTGCTCGCAGGCAAATTCATAGTTTTTTGCTTTGATCGCATAATGGATGGCTTCTTCAACAAGATTCTTATTTAAAAACCATTCACTTATTTTAATATATAGTGGGTTGATTATAGTCGGTTCATTTCTTTCCAGTTGCTTCTTTAATATGTCACCAATTAGGTGGTGGAATCGATACCAGGTTCCGTCATCGCTTGTCGGAACTATAAAAAAATTTAATTCCTTCAATTTAGTCAGGAAAACAGATGCGCTCCCTGATTCTTTAAAGACATGTGAAAATATAGATTCGAGGAGCTCCTCACTGTATTGATCGCAAAGCGAAGAGAGTTGCAATTGCTTAAAAAACACAGGATCTAATTTATCACTAATGTGACCCATCAGGCTATCCAAATTGGTGGACAGCGTAAAGGATTTTTCCTCGTGTGCCTGTGGACTCGGAAAAGATCCGGCCACTAGTATGATCCGAATAGCCAAAATCCATCCTTCCGTTCGTAAAATCAGTTCATTAAGTTGGTCATCAGAGAAGGATTCGATTCGCTCCTTTCTTAAAAAATCTCGAATATTATTTTGGTCAAACTTAAGGTCTTGGGCTCTGAGATCAAGCATTTTATGATAGAGCCGTAAACCACGCAATCGAAAAGGCGGATCCCTGCGCGTAATGATTACTAAACGAAACATCTTGATGTCTTCATTGATGATCGCATCCATCAACGTCTGGATTTCCTGATTTCTGATCAGGTGATAGTCATCCATAATCAGCCGAATGGGTTTTGTTAACCCATTAAGCTCATTCACTATTCTGTCAATAACAGCTTCCCATGAAAGTAAATAGTTCTCCCGCTCCCAATTCTTAAAGCCATTTAATTCGGCGCCACCTACTTCACTTAGCGTATAAGTAAAATAAGATAGGAAAGTAGATGGATCATTCATGCTTTCATCGAGTGAGAGCCATGCGTAATCATTCTCCTGCTCCAGCCATTGACTAATTAATACACTCTTACCATAGCCAGCAGGTGCCGAGACTAATATTAGCGGTAAATGACTACTCCTTTTTAGTCGTTCAACAAGATGCGGTCGCTGAAGGAGATCGGAAGAGAGTCTGGGTCTATTTAATCGAGTTTGAAGCATTGTGACTTAAGTAACATTGAAATTAGTAAAAGTTTTATAAATCCTATTGCCTTTCTATTAATCACCTTATAGTCATTCGCAACTTTCAGCATATAAAATTCTCAACAACAGATTTTTACAATGGTTGTCGAATGATACCTTTGCCTTTCCCAAACACTTGTATAACTCATCAATTTTCATTTCCCTTGCATTATTGTCCATATGCATTGAATTTCACACCATGAGAACACCCATGATCACCCCGGAAGGGATGCAAAAGCTGAAGGATGAACTAAACCATCTCTGGAAAGTAGAGCGCGTTGAAACCACGAAAAAGGTTTCCTGGGCTGCCAGCCTGGGTGACCGATCTGAAAATGCGGATTACCACTACAACAAAAAACGCCTCCGCGAAATTGACAGGCGCATTCTGTATCTGCGTAAATGTATCGATGATTTTAAGGTCGTGGAATACCATCCGCACCAGGAAGGCAAGGTAATGTTTGGCGCCTGGGTGGAAATTGAAAATGATAAGGGCCTTAAAAAACACCTTCGTATCGTGGGCTATGAAGAACTCATAGGTATGAAAGACTATATTTCCATGGACTCCCCCATGGCGCAGGCCCTGTTAAAAAAAGAAGTTGGGGATGAAGTGGTTGTAAAAACCACCGCAGGTGAATTCAAATGGCGAATTAATAAAATTGAGTATCAGAAATAACGCCTCCATTGAAATCCCAAACGGATAGCCAGATACCAGACGTTTTTCAAAACAATATCTTCAGCAGATTCTGAAGTTATCGTTTTGACCTTTGAGGGAATATCCACGCCAATTGAAAACTGGAATTTCAATATAGCGCTTTGGGTATTGGAGAAGGTTCTTGTTGGCTGGTACTCTAAAAATGGAAAATCCCATTTTGTGGATCTGTAGGTCACGAAGGATGTGCTGCTGAAGTTACTGTTGGGAATAACCAGTGACTCATCTATGCGGCCGATTCCATAAAAAGAGACACCAACCTCCCTGCCCAGGACAAATTGAAAGCGTCCAATGGGTGTTGAAATGCCTGATTGCCATGGAATCAATCCGCCATTGCCGGCGGTGACCGCCATGCGTTGAAGTGTTTTGGGTGAAGCCCACGAAAGAATCGGTGCAACCAGGATCAGATCACCGGGTATAAGCCAGAAGGGCAAACGCACCCGCACGTTGTAGGCAGACCTTCCCGGAATGGTCGATGTAACAGAACTTCTTGTCACCGATCTGTTGGGATCTGTAAACTGGCTGGTGGTCGGTGAATCCTGCCGCCATCCAAACTGGATGAACGCCAGGCCGTCCCCTGCCTTGTTCATAACCCCATCAAGTCCCAGTCCGAATACCAGGTTTGCTTCAATACTTCCGATTAAAGCCTTTTCATTCTGATCAACGCCAAATCCTCCGTTCAATGAACTGGTCTCCACTGATGATGAAGCGCCAATAAACGGACCTAGCTCGGCACGAAACCGTTCCAATTGACCCAGGCCTTCAGAAAGCCCGGGCTTTGGAGTACCCATGAGTACTGCATTGAGTAACTCCATGTCAAATTCGGTTTTCGGCATATTGTCATTTGCACAAACATCGAAGGTATCAGGCGAAATTTCCGAAACATTTGATGGCTGAAGTGTATCACCTGTTTCGCTCACCATGGCAGAGCAAAATTGTTCCAGGCTTGTCTGAACCGCCTTTGCAACTACCGCGGCATCCTCCGGACGCATATACGCATCTCCCGTGAGTACAAGGCCCCGGTTACTCCAGGTTTCAGCCTCCAGGCCGGCTTCGTTGTAATGATCATGCGTTCCTTTACGTTCGGCCAGGGATCCCCAGGAGCCGACCACATGTCCTGCCGCATAGACATCCTCTATAAAGTGAATTGCGAATGCTTCGTTAGCCAAAGCCGCCAAAAGAAAAGCCGATTTTTGCTCCTGCGAAAGATCCGTCCTTTTTGAAAGCGCCAGAGTTTCCAACGCCTTCGTATGGTAATATGCGTATGCTCCGATGGCATTCAGCGGGGCTCCCTCCTGCAGGCTGCGCATAAAGTATTGATCAAGACCTTCATTAACGGAATTTCTTTCAAGAAGAAAGTGAACATTATTTGTACCTGCCCTGGTAGCGTAATCCAGATCTGCCCGTTGCAGCCTGATGTCAGAATTACGGATTGCATTGACAGTCTGATCCGGTCGTTTGGCCTTTGCCAGATCAATGCGTAGTCTTTCTGCAATATGGTCCACTTTCAAAATCCAGTCACTCAGAAGGATAATATCCATCATTTGCACCGGAGAACAACTATGATCCCCGGCAATCGCAGGCCAGGAAGCCAGGTCAAGAACCTCCGTGTCTAGCCCATACTCGGGATTTACAAGGAAAACCGAAAGCCGGTTCTCATGCCCTATCCGCACCTGTGCCCAGATCGACTCAAGAATCCTTTTCTGATCCGGACTTAGTTGCTGTATAGCCATTGCCGTGATTTGCCTGTGCTCCGGGTAAACCCATGCTGAAACCACACCTGGCAATGTGAATACAATGAGAACAAGACAAATTAACGATCTAACCATAACTGCTGAATTGAAATAGGGTTGATAAAAAATAATCTTCGGTCAAACATCCGGACAGTTAAGTTAAGAAAAAACAGCTTCAGGCCGCGCATAAGATCAGGTTGAATTGTGCTTCTCGCAAGATTGGCTGCGCCTTACTTACCCTCTGCCAATACTGGAATCTGGAGATAATTTTGAACTGCAACTGCCTCTCATCCTGACCAACGTCATGGCAAATGATGCGCCATTTTATTATATTCTATAAGACGATTAAAAAAAATAATTGTCACGTCCCTTTAAATTTTAGTGTCATGAAACGGTTATTAAATTTCTTCATTTTAATCTCATTGATTTCGTTCACTTTCGCTTGTAATTCGGATGAGGACGAAGACGAATTAACTAAGAACGGTCCGTTCGCAATCAGCGAGCTTGCCGGTTCCTGGGATGCCACGAAAGCCCAGTTCAGCGTTAACGCCACCTCTGTTGATATTGTACAGGATGGTGGATCTGCAGAAATGACCGTACAATCAAGCGGACGCTTTATCCTCACGCTGGATCCGGTGGATCGTGATGCCTATACGGTTAGCGGAGAAATGATCTGGGAGAAGTGGCAGGGAACCTATTACTTTGCAATTATATGGGATGACTATCCGGGTGATTGGGATACCTACGGCCATACATACGATGGAAATACTCTTACACTGAACGGTGGAAGCGATACCGGGGAATATGACTTCAACAACGACGGAAATTTCGAATCATGCTCTGTTCATTTCATCTTTGAGCGATCATGAGGTGATAAGAATGATAGGCACAGACATTATTTTCGTAATCCTATTATGTGCGTTGATAATATGAGTACACGATTGGTGTACGCCAATATCAGAAATGACAATATCCTACGACAAACATTACAAGACAGAAAACCTTTTCGGCCATCCGTATCCTGAGTTGATTAAGTTCTTTGATCAGTTGACCCGGAGGGGCCGAGTGTTGGATCTTGGTTGCGGACAAGGACGTGATGCGATTGCGCTTGCGAGAATAGGCTTTACAGTTACGGGAATTGACCATTCTACAGTCGGTGTTGACCAGATGAACAGGATTGCTGTGGAAGAAAACCTTAGTTTAACAGGCCTGGTAGGTAATATTTATGAGTTTAACGACCTTGAGCCATTTGACTTTATTCTTCTTGACAGCATGTTCCATTTCACCAAATCAGACCGGGCACGGGAAGTCGGACTGGTCCAAAATATCATTTCAAAAGCCAGGTCCGGCTGCCTGATTGTTTTCTGTATTCAGGACACGGGGAACAAAGTTAAAATTCTCATTGAAGCAATTAACTCCATTGAGCGGCAGAAGACCCTCGTCGACCAGAAGTTCTGTTATGTGTATAAAAATGGCCGGCATACTTCCGAGACAAACTATCGAATGATTGTAGTTGAAAAATCGAATGTTTGATATTCCAGAAACTGAAAGTACCCGAGTGCCCTGAGATTGATCTATTAAATTATATCAAAAATCCCACCAGCTTAGCCTTGCGCTTATAGGGCTTCAGCTTCTTTTTCACATTCTTTTTATACTGCTTAAAGGTATCCACACCCAGGATATCCTCGAACACGCTGGAATTTTTTTTCTGCAGATCCTTGAATTTGATCATCTTCTCATCCGCACTGTCATTCCCATTTGCAATATCAAAAATGTTGTCCACGATACCCTTATTCGTTTCCTTGATCTTCTCCTGCTTGTCTGCCCCGATATCGAGCCCTTCAAAGCTGTTCATTGCTTTGAGAATTTCGGTTTTCTCCAACCCCCCGGTCTGTGAATATACATTCGTCATGGAAAAGGCTATTATCAAGGCCGGAAGCATAAAAAGTCTGATTATTTTCATAGTAGTGCGGTTTAAATTTGAGCAGGATAATTTACATACCCGACCTTATTTCTTCAAGTGGATCTGAAAATAAATTTATGTTAATCACCTGATAATCAATTTTCTCTTTCCTATTCTCATTCCCTTTCTCATTCTCATTCCCATTCTCCTTCTCATTCCCTTTCTCATTCTCATTCTCATTCTGATTCTCAACCCGTTTTCCCCCTTGTTCAATCAGAATTTCCCCGGGTTCAGGTGATTCCCCTGTCCTCCTACCCTTCTAACCGGCATATTTGAGCATTGTCATTGACTCATTTAACTCAAAATGCCATGAAAACAAACAACAAAACCTTTACAAAAACCCTGATCAGCGTGATCGGAATGATCTACCTGCTTGGAATTATTCCCGGATGGGCCGGACAGTCGCTGGCCGATGCTGGTTTGGTCGAAGGCCAGATGCAGTTTCTAATCCAGGGCCTGATCTTTACCGGGCTTGTCATCCCTGGTGTACTCTTCATTCGCAAATATGGCGGATTGTCATTTGACCTTGGACTATCCAATGGTTCTACTTCAATTCGGCAGTTCCTGAAAGGTGCAGGCTTGCTGGTGATCCCTATCATCGTTATTCTTACTATTGTTCAATGGATGGGCTGGGCAGAAATAATCTTCCACGCTGATGTCAATTTCATTCAACCATTATTGATCGGGTTCTTTGCCGTACTGCTCCATGAAGCCATCCCGGAGGAACTGTTGGTACGCGGACTGCTTTATGGAGTGCTCCGCACCCGTCTGGGAAAATGGACTTCCGCACTGCTAACTGTAATTGTTTTTGTGCTGTGGCCCGTGGTGGTTGTAAACATTCAGCATTATCTACTAGGAATGACGATCAACGTCGGCGGCGCCGACTCGATTCAGGCCGGCTATATGATCACTATGTTCATCTTTGGCTGCTTTACCATCTTCCTACGAATTTTCTCCGGATCTGTCTGGATGGGTGTGGGCTTCCATTGCCTGTTCGTTTATATCAATAAGCTGTTCAGTCCTACCGATGCCAGCCTGATCCAAATATCAGAAGTCACCAACACCACAGCAATTCAAATCACCGCCATCAGCTGCTATGTTCTGATCATCGTTTACATGGCAATCAGGTCCTATTTAAATCGAAGAAATCAATCGGTTTCAACTCAAACAGCCGTATAAAATGATGCCTGTAACTGAAACCATCACTACAAGTAGACAAACTTATCTATTTGAAATTCTGATTATTGCATTAGTTTTTACAGTCAACGAATTGTTCTTTGCCTCCATTAAGTACTCAAGCCAGGTGGCAGAGGTGATTTGCCTTGTGCTGATCACCTGGTTCTTCAGCAGAAGAGGTATTGGCTGGAAAGATGTGGGGCTCAAAAGACCCGCCAACTGGTGGAAGGCCATCGGATACTTCATCGCGTGTGTGGTTACGATCGGCGTAATTTTCAACTTCGTTATCCAGCCGCTCTTCCCCCATGGGGCTAATCAAATTGGGGATGGCTCGCCTCTTTCCCTTCCGGAAATGCTCTTCCGGCTCATAGTAATCGGCATTGGAACCGCCGCTATCGGGGAGGAATTGTTATTTAGGGGATTTTTACTGAATAATATCAACGCACTGGCCGGAAGCAAACCCATTGGCACAATCATGGCAATCATCCTCCAGGCGCTATGCTTCGCGATCCTGCATTCCGGCGTGCAGGGCATGGTTTCTGCCGGGGTGATCGGTATTATCCTCGGCGTATTTTATGTGCTATCCGGAAGGAATCTCCTGGTGGTCATGGCCGCTCATGCAGTGCCCGATGTGTTATCGATCATTTCAGCTTATCAGGCTCAATAGTGATTAATTTGAATAAATTTATCATTATGCGATATCTGTAAATGAAAAAGCCTGAAAAATACGGATTGTCAAACTTTTGGTGGGTACTTCCCTTAGTCATATTTGACTTCTTCTACTATTACTTCATACAGCACCTGGTGGAACAGAAGTCAGATGATCTTAGGGTTGTCATACATGGTGAGGCCCTATTCTTTCTTTTTATCATAAGCCTGCTATCCATAGGATGCGTCAGGATAAGTGAGAGGATTTTGGCCAGATTCAATTTTCAAAAGATTAATAATCAGTACCTTATCAATATTTTCCTGAGCTTTTTGATCTTCATTTTGATAGTTATGGGTATACAGGTCATGGCGTCAAACGATGCTTATCAACAATCTGTAAACTTCCTGATTAATCAATCCATGATCTTCCTTTTTCTTCATCTGATTGTCGGAAACGCGGCCATCGCCGTATCTTATTTCAGGAACTCGAAGCGGCTTACGGAGAATATTCTGATGCTCGAAAAGGTTCGGACGGAAAAGGATCTGAAGATCCTGCAACAGCAGATGGACCCACATTTTCTGTTTAACAACCTGAATACCCTCACGTCCCTCATCCCATCGGATCAGGAAAAAGCGATCCGGTTTACACGTAAATTATCTGCCATCTTCAGGCATGCGACCGATTATGCCGATAAAGAACTAAGTAATCTTTCGGAAGAACTTGGGTTTCTAAGGGACTACGTGGAATTACTCTCCTTTCGGTTTGGAAATTCCTATGTACTGGAAATTGACTTATCGGATCTGAACCCCAATGATTACCTGGTTGTACCCATGTCCCTTCAAGTCATTACCGAAAATGTAATAAAGCACAACGCCGGCAATAAAAAGAAGCCACTGGTTATTTCACTGAATGCTGATTCTGATTACCTGGTCATCCGTAACGCAATAGTACCAAAGCTGGACACTGACAGGTCAAGGGAAGGAATTGGACTGAAGAACCTGAATCAGCAATATCAACTGATTACAGGCCGCAGCATTGTGATTGAGAATGACAATGCTACATTTAAGGTTAAATTACCGCTTATTAAACAACTTCGGGATGAGGATATTGATCATTGAGGACGAAATACCGGCAGCCAAACAGCTGAAGAACCTGATTTTATCACTTGATCCGAAGGCTCAAATACTTGATGTGCTTGACAGTAATTCAGCTATTCTCAGCTGGTTTGAATCAAGCGAAAACCAACCCGACCTGATCTTTTCTGATATTGAGCTTCTGGATGGAAATGTCTTCAATGCATTGTTTCAGTTGAATTTAACGACCCCCGTCATTTTCACTACGGCCTACCACCAGTTTACCATGAAGGCCTTTGAAGCCAGTGGAATCGCCTACCTGCTGAAACCTATTGAATCCGAAGCGCTGCAACAAGCCATCAGTAAGTATCGTAACCTTACCAATGCATCCCAGTCAGCCGATCTGAGAGTTCTACTCGACAAGCTGAAACTAACCGTCCAGGAGCCCTATAAACAACGCTTTTCGGTACGGGTCGGACAAGGGATTTACCTGCTGAAAACAGATGATATTGCGTGTCTGATCATGCAGAACGGGGTGTTACATGCATTTAAGGCCAATGGAAAATCACTTATTCTTACCGGCAGTTTGCAGGATATTGTTGATCAGATGAACCCCGACAAATTCCAGTTGATCAATCGCAGTAATGTGGTAAATATCAATTACATCGACAAGATAGAACCGTATTTCAATGATCGCCTGGCAATTTTTGTCACCGGTCAGCCGAAGCCCCTTGTCACCAGTGCTTCAAGAACTGCTGAATTCAGAAAGTGGCTGGAAGGGTAGTTACACTCATTCTCATTCTCATTCCCATTTTCATTCTCATTCTCATTCTCATTCTCCTTCCCATTCTCACTACCGTTTGCCCCACCAGAAACCCTTTGGTAAAAAAACGGAACATGTTGTAACACCGTTTACGTTAAACGAAGAAACAATTGGCAAACTTTGCGGTACGAATCAACTGATAGGTGTTCCCGTTAACCGACAATGAAATATTATTTAATCTGTAAGACAATTTTGCTGAGTCTGTTCTCGGTGACGCCGTACGCCCAGGGATTAAATATAAGACCTACATCCGAGCCGATGGTAATTGACGGTATCATGAATGAGGAAGTTTGGGTGTATGCAGACGTTGCAACTGATTTCATGCAAAATTTTCCCTACGACTCTTCCCTGGCAAATGCGCAAACTGAGGTTCGGGTGACGTACGACGATCAGAACCTGTATGTTCTCGCAATAATGCACAATCTCGGCCCAAGGGAATATATAGTACCTTCGCTTCGACGCGATTTCAGGGGTTCGGCATTCGACAGTTTCAGCATCCTGCTGGATACGTATAAAGACAAAACCAATGCCTTCCTGTTTGGCGTAAACCCGGAGGGAGTACAGCGGGAAGGACTGATATCAAATGGAGGTAACGGCGAGGAAAGCCTTTCACTTACCTGGGATAACAAATGGTATGCTGCCGCAAAAATCTATGACGATTACTGGATGGCTGAAATTGCTATCCCATTTAAAACACTTCGTTTCAAGGAAGGCATGGAATCATGGCTGATGAACTTTTACCGGATCGACAGTGAATATGCCGAACGTTCCACATGGTCACCGATTCCACGGAACTTCAGTATTCTAAACCTGGCGTATAACCGGGAACTGCGCTGGGATCGGCCACTAGAAAGTCCGGGTAAAAATATATCACTCATCCCCTTCACATCTTTCCGGACTGTCCGTGATTTTGAAAATGAAACATCTCCACGACAGGAATTTGATTTCGGAGGTGATGCCAAAGTGGCGATCAGCTCTTCATTAAACCTGGATCTTACCGTAAATCCCGACTTCTCCCAGGTAGAGGCTGATCAGCAGGTGACAAACCTGGACCGCTTTGAAATATTCTTTCCGGAGCGCCGGCAGTTCTTCCAGGAAAATGACGATTTGTTTTCTGATTTTGGTACGGGGGGTACGCGTCCGTTCTTTTCAAGACGAATCGGGGTAACCCGTGATACATCTACCGGTTCCAACGTTCAGAACAGGCTGTACGGAGGGGCCCGCATGAGTGGAAACATCAACAATAAATGGCGGGTTGGACTCATGAGCATTCAGGCCGCAAAGGATGAATCCATCGGCCTGCCATCTGTCAATTATTCTGTAGCCTCCGTTCAGCACAGAATCGGACAACGATCTAATATCTCCGGAATATTTGTTAACAAACAGGCATTCAGGGACTCCCTTGGAGCCGAATTTAATTTAGGCCCTGATCAGTGGAACCGTACCGCCGGACTGGATCTGAACCTGGCCACGCCCGATAATACCTGGAGCGGTAAAGCGTACTATCATCGTTCTTTCGAGCCGGATAGTCCGGACAGCGCTTATTCATACGGACTGGGCGCGAACTATACAACATTCCGATGGGAGGCAAATACAGATTTCTTTGCCGTAGGCGCCAATTTTAATCCGGAGGTCGGTTTTGTGCGCCGAACCGATTTCATGCGAAGCCGTGCTACCGTTTACCATAATTTCTATCCTTCCTCCGGACCTATCCAATCACATGCGCCGGGACTGGATTATGATATCACCTGGAATCAGCAATACGGAACTACCGACTGGGATGTAAACGTCTTATACCGGATCAACTTCAGAAATACATCCAACCTGAGAGTGCGCCTCCGCAGGGAATTTGTCTACCTTTTCTCATCTTTCGATCCTTCCGGAACAGGTGGAGAAGAACTGCCTGCGGATACTGATTATTCCTACAACATGGTCATTGCATCGTATTCATCAGATCAGCGTAAAAACTTCTTCTTCGACATATCAACCCGTTCGGGCGCATATTTTAACGGCAGCCGATTCAACGTGAACGGAACCCTTACCTACCGTTTTGGAAAGCAAGGTAACGTATCGATGAATGTAACCTATAACCGGATCCGGCTCCCCGATCCGTACAATGATGCAAACCTGCTACTCGTGGGACCTCGTTTTGATATCACCTTTACAAAAAGTCTATTCTGGACAACATTCATTCAATACAATGAGCAGATAAATAATGTAAACATCAACTCCCGTCTGCAATGGCGATTCAAGCCCGTTTCAGACCTTTTCATTGTTTATACCGACAACTATTTCGCTGCCGTAGATGGAAGATTCGTCGATTTTACCCGGCCCAAATCACGAGCACTGGTCATCAAGCTTTCCTACTGGTTTAACCTGTAATAACCTATTATTCTGATTGTTATGCCTCAATAAATGGCAAAGTCTGAATGGCGATTTCCAATTCTTCATTGGTAGGCACTACCAAAATCTTAACGTTACTTTCCGGGGACTCAATATTTCGTATCCCGCTGTGATTGCCCTCATTTAATTCCTTGGTCTGTATAATTCCAAGGCTCTCCAGCCCCTCACATACCTTTTCACGGATGAACGCACTGTTTTCACCCACACCTGCCGTAAAAATCAGGGCATCTACCCGGCCAATGGTGGCCATATATGCCCCAATGTACTGACGGATACGGTAGACATACATCGAAATGGCAAGCCGGGCACCCGATTCCCCTTCATCGTAGCGCTGAATAATGTTTCTGAGGTCGTTATCACCTGTAAGTCCCTTTAGTCCGCTTTCCTTATTCAACAGCTGATCGATTTGATCAATACTCATATCCAGGTGTTTGGCCATAAAAATGATCAGCGAAGGATCTATGTCCCCGCTCCTTGTCCCCATGATCAGTCCGCCAAGTGGAGTTAAGCCCATTGAGGTATCTACGCTAACGCCGTCTTTGATGGCAGTAATACTGCATCCGTTACCCAAATGTATGGAAATGGCATTGAACTGGTCCAGATCTGCCGACAGGTATCGGGCAGCTTCTTTCGTGACAAATTGATGGGAAGTCCCATGAAATCCATAGGCTCGCAAGCCGTTGTCCCTGTAAAAACGCTCCGGAATAGCAAAGCGGTAGGCATAATCCGGCATCGTTTGGTGAAATGCAGTATCAAAGACAGCTACTTGGATTGAATGGGTGAAAATTTCAGAAGCTACTTCTATACCCTTGATATTCGCGGGATTATGAAGTGGCGCCAAAAAGGATAGTTTGCGCAATTCATCCATCACCGCATCGGTAACGATGACCGGTCTGGAAAACTTTTCTCCGCCATGCACAACCCGGTGACCCACAGCGGTAATGTCATCGGCACTCTTTATTGAACCCCATTCAGGGTCGAGAAGCAGGTTCACAATTCTCCTGAGGCTCGCCAAATGATCCGGGATAACATCTTGAATTTGCTGAGTTTCAACACTTCCGTCTTTGCGGAATATTTTATGCTGGATCAGGCTCTTCTCTTCTCCGATTTTCTCAACAGCACCTGATAACAAAACCGATTGCCCAGGCATTTCAAAGAGCTGGTATTTGATGGATGAGCTGCCCGCATTAAGTACCAAAATTTTCATTCGTAACGTAGAATTAATTGCTTTGCGCCTGGATGGCTGTTATGATCACTGTATTCACGATGTCTGTTACTGTACAACCCCTGCTAAGATCATTCACAGGCTTGTTCAAGCCTTGCAATACAGGACCAATTGCTACAGCCCCGGTTTCGCGCTGAACCGCTTTGTAGGTGTTATTTCCTGTGTTCAGATCCGGGAATATGAGCACAGTGGCTTTACCTGCCACTTCGGAGCCGGGTACCTTCTTCTCGCCCACTTCCAAATCAACCGCCGCATCGTACTGAAGCGGTCCTTCAATCTTGAAATCAGGATTTTTCGACTGTACAATTTCTGTAGCCTCCCGTACTTTTTCAACATCCGCTCCCTGCCCTGATTTTCCGGATGAATAAGATAACATCGCAACACGTGGTTCAATTCCAAAAGCGCGGGCGGTATGTGCAGTAGCAATCGCAATTTCAGCTAACTCTGCAGCATTTGGGTTCGGGTTGATGGCGCAGTCGGCATACGCCAACACACGATCTTCAAGACACATAAAAAAGAGCGAAGATACAATGGCATATCCGGGTTTGGTTTTCACAAACTGCAAGGCGGGCCGGATTGTATGCTGTGTGGTATGAACCGCCCCGGACACCATGCCATCAGCATCTCCCTGGTAAACCATCATGGTGCCAAAGTATGACACATCCATCATCGCATCCTTTGCCATATCCCTTGTAATGCCCTTTTCCTTTCTGAGGTTGTAGAAGGTATCCACATAATCATCAAATTTCCTGTGTTGTTCAGGCTCAATGATGTTGATATTCTCACTGGTAAGATTCAGCCCCAGCATCAGGATTTTCTTTTCGATTTCTTCCCGGAGACCTAATAATGTCAAATTAACGATGCCCTGTTCAACCAGGATTTCAGCGGCTTTTAAGATCCGTTCATCTTCCCCTTCAGGTAGTACGATGTGTTTCTTTGCCGACCTCGCTTTTTGTGTGAGGATATATTGAAACATCCTGGGGGTCATTCCCCTGGAAACGATCCGGCTGGTCCGGCTTTCAAGCTGCTCCATATCCACATACTCGTCAAACAGCCGCAGGCTTGCATGAATTTTAGCCATGTTGTTAGGTGTGATGTACGCATGAATCTGATTCAGAGCAGTGGCGGTATCATACGTATTTGATTCCACAGAAAGAATAGGGATGATATCAGGAATACCATCCAGCAATTTTGAAATTGCAGGATCCGGATCCAATCCCGTTGAAAGCACAATGGCAGCAATCTGGGGATAGTTCTTCGATTGATGAGCCTGCAATGTACCCAGGATAATCTCCCCCCTGTCGCCAGGAGTAATGATGAGGCAGTTTTCAGTAAGCTTAGTCAGGTAATTCTGTAATTGCATCGCGGCAATTGAATACCGGTACACCTGGTTATTCAGTTGGTCCTTTCCATACAATACCTTGGCATTGAGATGATTGACTACTTCACTGACCGTCGGGCTTTTGAGCAGATCGACCGACGGGATAACCGCCCGCAGTAATTTATCCGATGGCCACTGACGGTTCATGGCCTCCAGCAGCTGGTCAGTTTTTTCAGGATCCGTCCGGTTTATGATCGCACCCATCACATCATAATCCTGCTCATGAAAACTTTCGATGGCGAGCCTTACCGGCGTTAAAGCTTCTTCCGGGGATCTGCCCAGGTCGCCCCTTCCGATTACCAGCACCGGGCTCCCCAGGTTTTTAGCAACCTGAATGTTAATGCCAAATTCAAATGCGCTGCTTTCCTTGATGAAGTCGGTCCCTTCACACAGGATGAAATCACTTTTCGTCTCAAGGTGTTTGTACTTCTGAATAATTCTATCCAGCAGCTCATTCGTCTGTCCGGCAGAAATCAGTTCCTGGGCCTCCTTCTGATGAAATGCATAGGCATCATCATAGGATTGATCCAATTGAAAGTGACTTAATATGAGCTCAATATTTTTGTCTTTTTTATCGGGATCATTGCTGGTGATGATTGGGCGAAAGAAGGAAACCCGCTTGGTTCTTCTGAGCACGTTATCCATGATACCCAGACAAATCAACGACTTGCCGCAGTGGGGTTCTGCTGTTGTTATATAGATTGAATTGGCCATTTTCAGAGCTGATTTTGAATCACGCCAAATTAAACAACGTGTCTGCGAAAAACCAGCGCTTGACACTCATATTCATATGACTATTCTCATAACTCAATCATATATGGATCATGAATCTTGAAACAGCCAGGTTGATCCTGGCGATTTTAACCAACGTGGTTTTTTACTCAGTCGGTTGATGCGCCCACCCAGGCAACTAAAACCATTGTTTGTTGTTAAATTACTATGTACCCGATAGTTATTACCCTTTTATTACTTTTACAGCCTATGCTGATTGATTTTGGTAAGTCAAAAGATACTTCCTGGTATTCGGTAAACGATACAGTAATGGGCGGAAGATCATCCGGTACTGCGAGTTACAGCGAGGACGTACTTGTTTTTCGGGGATCCGTTTCGTTTGAAAACAATGGTGGGTTTGCATCGGTAAGAAGTCAGTATGCTGAAATGGATCTGACCGGATTCACCGAGGTCACAATCCGCTATCGATGTGAGGGACAGTCGCTTAATTTCTCCATGGATCACCATCAGCAGTGGTATTTACCCAACTACAAAATGGTGCTTCCGGCCACAGAGATGGAATGGAAAACTGAAACCTTCCGGCTTGATTCCTTCAAAGAATACAGGGTAGGCCGACCTACCGGAAACATCATATCACAGCAGGTGCTCAAACGCATCATTCGATTCGGGATCATGACCAATGATAAAAAGGAAGGTCCGTTCCAGGCAGAAATCGACTACATTCAATTCAAATAGGGAATAAATTATAGGCTGTGGGTGCCGTCAAACTTCAGGACGCGATCCGCAACGCGTCCGAATCGAGTGCTAAGCATATCGACCAGGTAATTCTGATAAACACGCCAGGGTCGTTTCTTCCCCTGTTTCGGCAATTCGTTTTTACCGCGCTGAATATAGCCCGATGACAGGTTTAGAAAATTTTCACCCGAAGCAGCATCCTGCCGTTCAGGTATCACCACCGTAAACCCCTTCCGATCCATATAATTCAGAAGCTTGCACAGGTAATTGGCCGTAAGGTCTGCCTTCAATGTCCACGACGCATTGGTATACCCGAATGTATAGATTAGATTCGGGATATCACTTACCATCATACCTTTATACATCATTGATTCACTGACGCTTACTGGCTTTTGGTTAATGCTAAGGTTTGCACCACCGAGTAACTGAATTTTCAAGCCAGTTGCAAGAACGATCACATCGGCGTCTATCATTTCTCCTGAATCCATCACAACGCCTGATTCATTGAAGTGAGATATTGTGTTTGTGACCACATCGGCCTTACCCTCGTTGATCACCTCGAATAAGTCGCCATCCGGCACGACACAGAGGCGCTGATCCCATGGGTTATAAGTTGGATTAAAATGTTTCTCAACCGGATATGATGGGGGAAGCTGTTTGGCAGCTCCCTTCATGATTTGTGATTTCATCCAGCCGGGAAAGGCTTTCGAAAGTCCGAATGAGATCATTTGCATCGTGATATTGATCCCACGTGTAATGCGATATGCCCATGAATCAGGTAATACCTTTCTCGACAATACAAAGATGCCATTCCTGTTCGGAAGATTCATGATGTAGGTGGGTGACCGTTGGATCATGGTGACATGTGCCGCCCCTCCTTCCACCAGGGATGGCATGAGGGTTACGGCCGTCGCACCGCTACCGATGACAGCGACTCTTTTCCCGGTATAATCCAGGTCTTTCGGCCAGAATTGCGGAATAACAATATTGCCCTGAAACGTTTCTTCCCCTTTAAAATGTGGCCGGTGTGCTTCCTTATAATCGTAATAACCCGTACAGATGCTTAAAAAATTACATTCCATCTCTTCGGTTCCTTCGGGGGTTTCTACCGTCAGCACCCATGTCCGGGATTCATCAGACCAGTCCGCACTGACCATCCTGTGATTAAACAGGATATGCTCGTTGATATTATTTTCCGTTACCGTATTCTGCAGGTAGTTCAGAATTTTATCACCACTTGAGATAGATTCAGGATCACTCCAGGGCTTAAACCGATACCCGAAGGTGAACATATCGGAATCGGACCGGATGCCCGGGTAATTGAATAATGACCAGGTACCTCCCAGTACCGGTCTGGATTCGAGTATTGCATACGTTCGACCAGGACATTTCTTCTGAAGCCAGTAGGCGGTTCCGATGCCGGAAATTCCGGCGCCGATAATTAAAACGTCAAATACAGGGGTCTTCATTTTGGCAAATGGGCTAAACACCGGTTAGTTCCCTGATAAGATAGAATTTACCCGCTACATTCCATAGGAATTTCTTCCATCAGATGAAATGTTCCTTCAATGCGGGGGTTTACTGTTTTGAAATCAGTCGTAGGATTTCCTTTGTAACATCTGATGTAGATGCAGTCCCTCCGAGATCGCGGGTCAATACTTTCCCTTCGGCTGTCAGGGATTCAATAGTTCCCATCAGCATATCGGCTGCCTCTTTTTCACCCAAATGCTCCAGCATCATTTGGGCAGTCCAAAATGCGGCGATTGGATTGGCTGTATTTTTTCCGGCAATGTCCGGAGCGCTCCCATGAACTGGTTCAAACATGCTCGGGAACTCTTTCTCCGGATTAATATTGGCACCTGGTGCAATACCAAGGCCACCGACTACCGCAGGACCTAGGTCGGACAGAATATCACCAAAAAGATTGCTGGCCACAACTACATCAAACCAATCCGGGTGCTGTACGAACTGAGCGCAAAGAATGTCGATGTGAAACTTGGATTTTTCGATTTCAGGAAAATTCATGCTCAGGGCCTCGAACCTTTCATCCCAATATGTCATGGTATGTATGATGCCATTTGATTTGGTTGCACTGGCTATTTTTTTTCGCCTTTTCTCAGCAAGCGTAAACGCATAGTTCATGACGCGATCCACCCCCATCCTGGTAAAGATGCTTTCCTGAACAACCGTTTCAAAGGGTGTTCCTTCATGAATTCTTCCTCCGACGTTTGAGTATTCCCCTTCATTATTTTCCCTGACAATTATAAAATCAATCTCACCCGGACTTCGCAATGGAGATTCGATCCCTTTGAGCAGGCGCACGGGGCGAATATTCACATATTGATGAAACGCTCTTCTTATGGGAATAAGCAGACCCCAGAGAGAAATATGATCTGGAACACCCGGATATCCCACGGCACCCAGGAAAATGGCATCAGATTGGCCCAGACGATCGATACCATCCTCAGGCATCATTTTACCTGTCTTTCTGTAGTACTCGCATGAATAGTCGAAATGCTGATATTCCAGTTCAAAGCCGCACTTGGCACTTAATGAATTTAACACCTCTAATGAAGCCGGAATAACTTCGTTCCCTATACCGTCACCGGGAATTACAGCCAGTTTATATTTCATAGTAACGTTCTAAAGGAGTTGTCTCAGGAGATTCTTAAACTCCGTGGATTGATAAATTTGTGATCCGTTATGAGCCACTCCCGGCACCACTGTTTTTTTATGATTATGCGTCTCCGGATAGGCAAGTTCCATATAACGGAACATATTCTCCCCCCTTTGATAACGCGAAGAGCCTAATAAGGTGGCGCCGCAATCGGCCGTGTTAAACGAAGGGTCAGATCCTGTACCCGATCCAAGTAAATAATGGATGGATCGGTTTGTAAATTGGTCATTAAAGGTGGCCTGATCTGTAGCCGCCAGGTATGGAGGAACAACGTTGTAACCAAACGGCCAGATATCATATCCCACACAGGATGAGGGCATGTATAACTGATTTGATATTTCGTCAATCCGCCGCCCGTCCGGGTAGTAGAAATACTGACTTTCGCTTACGATATACTCAAAGGAGATATCAGGATGGTTATTTTCAGAAACATTGGACGGTGCGTATAAATGAATGAACCGTCCCCCCGAAGATTGTCCTGTTATGATAATCTTTTGAAGTACAGGAAAATGATCTTTATCTGCCAGCTGACTGATCAGTTCATCAAGCACCTTAAATGAACTGATCTTATTGGAATTGGACGATTCATCTCCATCCCGGTAATTTACCCCGGACCAATAAAAATCCTCATCCGATCCTGTTGATGTATTTCTGAAATAAGGCGAAATCAATACCGTTGATTCATCAAGCGACTCCGAGCGCAGAGAATTGGACAGATAGGAATAGTAGTCATCTGCATTATGACTTGCCCCATGAACAACGATAACTGCTTGCGTGAGATTCTCCCAGACAGCGTTTTGCTCATAGAGAGGATAGTTGCCATAAAACTCAAATGTACCGGGTCCCTCACTGCCGTTTAACTCAACCGACTGCAAACAATCCGATATACATGGCGCCATTGACCTTATAACATCATCAGCGGCAGTCGTAAACTGGTAGTTCAGGGAATTCGCCAGACGCTCCCCTCCTGTGCCTATCACACCGGTACCGATGGTAAGCGTATATTCGGAATCATAGTTCAGATCAGCAGTGATGGTCGCTTTAGTGCCCCCGTTGCTCAAAACTACGTCGTATGAAGGCTGACCACCCCCGCTTAGGGACAATTGTGATTCAAAGGCATTCTGATTCAGCCCATTTGAAAACACAAGATCAACCTCCATTTCAATCGGAATATTAATCATCCCGGAAACGAGATTTCCTCCGTTAATCGACGCAGACAGCAATGAAATATTCCTTTGGGGGTCTGGGTCTGAAGAACCGCATCCTGTTAAAAAGAAAGCCACCACTCCTGCAAGCAGAAGTAAATGGCTTCCCCAATTGGATATTTTTGAATGCGACATCTTCAGATGAATTTTCCCAAATCTAACCTAATATTCTGTACCCTATTCGGTACAGAATAAATAAGTACACGAAGAGCCCTGAGTTGATGTGGAACCAGCACCGCAATCTAAAGGCGCATTTATCCATTTTCCAACCTTATAAGCCCATGTATTGGCATAATCCCAGGGTTGACCAGTACCATCCACATTGGCATCACCGTAGGTCTCAATCACGTCCATTCCATCGAACAGTTCTATGGCATCATCACCATTCTGGCTCATTGCATCTGACTGGAATACATTGGCAAATCCATTATAACAACCGCCAAAGTATCCGGCAATCGTTTCTGGCTCACGCGCCACCAAAATGTGGTCTCCTTCACTTGCCGAAACCGACGGAAACGTAAACTCAATGCCATCCGTTCCACCGCCATTATTGGCTACTCCCAGGCCATATCTGCTTAGATCCGGAATATCCCTGTTTACCCGAACGTGTACAAACTTTCCACCGTTGGTGCCTGATCCATCCCAAAGCAGGGAAGAAACACCCTGCAATTGAATTGGTGAACAGAAGGGATATTGACACAATGAGGTCTCATTGGTAGCTTCTCCGACAGCATTCTCCACGCATGCCACACCGGCATATTCCCATTTCCCGCCAATCTTGTACGACCATGAATCAGTATACTCCCAATATTCCCCTGTTCCGTCAACGCCCGGCTCTCCATATGATTCGATGGCGACTCCATTCTCGTACAGGAGGATCGCATCATCGCCATTATGTGTCATGCCCGGAGTCTGGAATTCCGTGAAGTCACTGTAACAGCTTCCGAAATAGGCGGCTGCCAGTGCTGCATCCTCATCACGTACTACGAAGAGGTTTTCGCCCGCGACGGCTGAGTTCGCCGGAAATGCGAAATCGATATCAGTTGGATCCGGAGCTGCGCCGTTTGATGCAATCTGTATGTGAAAAATACTTAAATCAGGTATATCTTCCAGAACCCGGAGGTGAATTGCCCTCACGCGGCCGCCGGCTCCGTCGATATAGTTATCCAGTTCCATCACCCCCTTCAATTCGAGTTTTGGAGGGGTATCACCAAGGATCAATGTTACCTTAACTTCCGGGTTGTTGGTCGCATTAACTACATTAGTAAGGGTTATCTCAATATCCTCCTGCCCTTCAATCCCATCAGCACCGTTTGCTGTTACGGTAAATGTGGCGGAAGTCTCTCCTGCCGGAATAGTGATGGAACTCTCACTGACGGTAAAATCGGATCCTTCTTCTGCGCTTCCACCGAAAACCAGGTCGAATGTGACATCATCGAAAATGATATCTGCTATGTTGGCAGTAACAGTCACTGTTTCACCCTCAAAGAAGCTGTCTCTGTCTGGCGTAAGGGTAATTCTTGGTGCCTGAAAAGGAGACGTTTTAAACACAAATGAGATATCTTCTACCGATTTTTCTCCATTCGCCCCGTAATTACCGGCTGGTAGTGTAATTGTGTATTCTGTGTCATAATCAAATCGCACATCCGGTGTCAAAGTGACAATGGAGCCAGTTCCATCGTAGGATATATTATATGCCACATTGGGGGAAACCTGTAGCCCACCTTCGAAAGAAGATTTATTCAATCCATGGGAAAAGGTAAGATCCAGGGTTGACAATACCGAGAGATCTGTAACCCCGGATTCTGCCCTGTTGCCGTTGATGTCAACTTTTAAAACTCTCAGGTCGTTGGTAATAGCGAAACCCTCGTCATCCTTATTACAGGAAGCGATGAGGATTAAAAATATCCACACTATTCCGAACACGGTTCTTTGGAGCGAAATCATAGAATTTTTCATTGTTCTTCGATTTAATATGTGAGATTCTTTGTGGGTCATTACTGGGTAACTTTATTAAATAATTCCGGAAATCCATTCGGGTCGATATTCCAAATGATAGGGAATAAGAAATATGTAAATGCGGTGATCAGAAGGATCGAAATAAAATTCATCCATATTCCCGTGCGCACCATATCCGGAATATGAAGATAACCTGAGCCAAATACGACTGCATTCGGCGGTGTGGCCACCGGAAGCATAAAGGCACAAGAAGCCGATATGGTTACAGGTACCATGATCATGAATGGATGAATGTCGAATGCCAGGGCCATCGGGGCCAGCACCGGCAGCAGCATGGCTGTCGTAGCAAGGTTCGAGGTGATTTCCGTTAAAAAGTTTACGGAAGCCACCAGTACAAGTATCATCAGGATAATCGAAAGACCTTGCATAGTGGTCAATTGCAACGCAATCCATTCAGCAAGTCCTGTTTCGGAAAATCCTTTTGCCAAAGCCAGGCCCCCGCCAAACAGTAAAATAATATCCCATGGCAATGATTTACATTCCTTCCAGTAAATCAGTCGCTTTGATTTATCACTTGCGGGCAAAACGAATAATAGGATGCCTGCAATAATCGCAATTACCGTATCATCAATGCCCGGAATGATTTTTTCAAGCAAGGAGCGGCATATCCAGGCAATGGCAGTGAGTATAAACACCCACAAAACTGATTTTTCCTCAAAGCTTATTTTCCCGAGATCTTTCAGTAATTCCCGAATATGATCCCGTCCGCCAGGAAATTGTTTCAGTTCAAATTTAAATGCCTTCGATGTCAAGTATTTCCAGCTTACAAACAATAGAATAGTCGCCAGTGGCAGTCCAAATTTGAACCATTCCAGAAAGGTTATTTTCACACCATAGGTTTCCTCCAGGATTCCCGCCAACACCAAATTGGGTGGTGTACCAATAAGCGTTGCAAACCCGCCTATTGATGCGCTATAGGCGATAGCCAGCATCAATCCCTTGCTGAATGACTTCACATCATTTTTATGATCCCCGGCTTTCGCTTTGAACTGTGAGATCACTGCCATCCCGATGGGCAGCATCATTACACTTGTAGCCGTATTGGAAATCCACATAGACATGAAAGCCGTGGCCAGCATGAACCCCAGTATAATGGTCTTGACATTCGAACCAATCAGGTTAATGATGTGTAGGGCTATTCGCTTATGCAGATTCCATTTTTCAATGGTGATGGCCAGTATAAACCCTCCCAGGTACAGAAAGACATATTTATGCCCAAAACTGGCAGTTGTAGTACTGATATCCAGCGCACCGGTGATTGGAAACAGGATAATTGGCAACAATGCTGTCACTGCAATAGGAATCGCTTCGGTGATCCACCAAATGGCCATCCATGCGGTAGTGGCGAGCACGTGGAATGCCCCAACGGACATGCTTTCGGGCGGTCCGATAAATTCAAGGAGCATAAAGACCAGCGGCCCCAGCAGGATATAAAATGGTTTCCTTAGCTTACTCACCTGATTTCAGTGTGTTAAATTCAAAATCATCCACCAACTGTTGAAGGAAATCGGCATCCTCCGGTGTCATGAACATTAAATAGGTTTTCTCACCATCCTGATCCAATGTGGTCAGCCTTGGCGGAATTGCTTCGGTGGACCTTCCCGTAAAGAACTTGTAGAAAGCCAGGCCAAGCATGTAGGTTCCATTTGGTGAAGGATGCTTATCATCCTGAAACATTTCCAAATCAGGGCGCCACTTGCGTGCCTCCATGAAAAGTTCGCCTCCGGGAACAAGATAGCTTCCTGTCTGCGCTGACAACTCGGCATATTTTGGGATAATGGTCCGGATCATCAGTGGATTTGATTTATAACCCCACGTCTGCATAAATACAGGTTCGGCTCCTTTAGAGCGGATCAGATCAACGAATTTCTTTCCGTATTCCGAAAATTCATCCGGCGTATCGATTGTACTCCTGCTGTGATTATTGAGAACAACATAGTCCCATTCCAGGCTGTCCAGCAATCTTCTTGTCCGCGTGCCTTTCTGCTCTTTCCAGTGCTCTTCAAGATTAGATCCTCCTACTGTGGATTGCCTGGTAATAATCTCCAAACCCTGTGTTTTGGCCATTGCAGAAACCACCTGGGGCAGGTTATAATAGTAGGTAAAGCTGTTGCCTACAAAAAGTACCCGGATCGGATGCCCTTCCTCCGCCTGTGAAAAAGCGAAATTTGCAGACAACAACAGGCAGACAAATGTAATGCCCAAAAGGTAAATACGACGTTTGTTCATGTACATCATTATTACTGATTCACTGGGGTAGGCTCAAAGAATCCCGGGATCGGACTGGGCGTTCTGGGGTTCCGATCGATTTCTGATTGTGGATACAGAAGACGCTGTGGTAATTCCGAACCTGAATTAGGCTGCACCGGCACTCTCACAGTTGATTCTGTGTATGTCCTTCTGGTATCGCTGAAGCTTTCCAGCGTCCCGAAAAGTGTTACGTACCGCTCTTCCAGGATTTCTCTCAGAAGCGCATCCTCAGGTGAGATTCCATCAGGATTTTCAATATTGCCACTCTCAAAATCATTTGATTCATAAGCATCGTATCTGAGGTCCGCTGTGTTTGGATTCCTCATATAACCTCCGGACGCCATATATGCCCGGAATTCATTCAGATGGTTCAGGCCGGTACTAAAACCAGCGGTTCTGAAACCTGCTTCAGCAAGGATCAATAAATTCTCCTGGTAGGTAATCATTGCTCCCGGCTCATCCGCCGCACCAAGACCATTTACCGTATTTGGCTGAATGCCTGTTCCGTTTACCCGAAAGAGATAATCATACCGGGCTGTTTCATCCGTTTTCGCATTACCCCGGTAATTCGTAAAGTCCGGACTCCTTACCCCGTCGGAATCAACCAGACTGGCCATAAAGTCGGAAGTCACAAGGTCTGCACCTCTCACAGCGATTTCAAAGAACTGATATGTGAGATTCGCATCGGAGGCAGAAGTTCCATGAGGAGAAAGTAAGCTGTTTGCCGGCCGTGAAATTCCATTCTGCGCTGCGGCATATGCGGCGGCATAATCTTTTGCCTGCAGGTAATATCGTGCCTTAAGTGAATAGGCTACTTCTGTCCACGCGGCAGGGTCTCCGTCAAAGTGGATGTCAGATCCAAGTGCCGGAACACCGGTTCCCGATGCAAGATTCACAATAGCCTCATCCAGTAGCGACTGAATTTTATTGTACACCGTTTCCTGGCTTTCAAATGCCGGACTTTCAATTTCGGGTATGCCTGCTTCATCAAAAGGAATGTCACCCCAAAAAGAGGTTGCTGTACCAAATGCCATCGCTCTTACTGTCTGTAATATACCTATCGTTACGCCCTCAATTCCTGCTTCGATGGCAGTCTGTTCCGCAACGCGTGTATTTATAACCGCATCCACATATACATTATTCCATTCTGCATTGAAGTTACTCGCTGAAACATTATACGTGGTATAAAGCAAATGATTCCGGTCTAAGCCTGTATACTGTCCGGCAAATATTCCCGCTTTACGCGTCGCTTCCCCTGTTTGTAAAACGACATTCCCAAGCTCAGCACCCGTAAGAATGAGTGAGTATGGAGCTGTGGTAGGGTTATTTGGATCCTGATTCAGGTCATCTACCAGATCGGCACATGAAGTCAGAATGCACAAAAGTCCGAAAATGAATAGTATCTTTTTCATGGTCAATTTCATTTTACTAATTAAAAGGTAAGCTCAAGTGTGAAAACATAGGATTTGGTACCGGGATTATTGAAATAATCAATTCCGCGTGCAACACTCACACCCTGGAGGTTCGTATCAGGATCATTGCCTTCAAATTCCGTCCACAAGATGAGGTTTCGGCCCGTAAAGGATAATTGAGCATTGGTGATTCCAATTTTTGTCAGCCAATCCGGTCGGGCGGTGTATGAAAGTGATATCTCCCTCAGGCGGGTCCACGAACCGTCCTCAACGAATAGCTCATCGTTACCGCCTCCAAAGAATCCACCATCAGCATTGTACCAGGCTTCAGTCGCTGCTACGGGACCCGCACCGAAGTTCTCTACAGATCCCCTGAATGTCGTTCCGGCAGGAATTAGGTTTCCGTTAAAATCCAGGAGATTTTGTGAGGCTGTTGTTTCCCTCGCCGATGGGCCCCATGTGCCCAAATCAAGCATAACTGCCTTGGTTCCTGCATAGATATCAGCACCCTGGAGAGTTTCGAACAGCACCGACAATGAGAAGTTTTTGTAGGATATGGTACTGTAAACCGACCCCTGCCAATCAGGGTTAGGGTCTGCAATTACGCCGTTTGTTAAATCCTGTTCCGGAAAACCATTTTGATCATAGACAATATTGCCCTGATCATCGCGTAATATTCTTCCGCCTACCAATACTCCTAACGGATATCCTTCCAGGGCCCTGGCACTGGCTGATGCCAATCCACCGAGGTCAATGTTGAGTGTTGAATCAAGTTTCGTTACCTTATTCTTTACATCAGAATAGATCACCCCAATGTCCCATTTCCAGTCTTTGGTATTCAGGACTTTGTAATTAAGATCAATTTCCAATCCTTTATTTTCCATTTCAGCACCATTCGTATACAGGGCGGTCACACCTCTCGAATTGGCAATTGGAAAATCAAGCAAAATATCCTCAGTCCGGTTCCAGAATGCCGTTGCACTCAGAGATAGTTTATTTTCCAGAAATCTTAAATCCACACCTGCCTCAAACTCCTTCTTTCGTTCTGGCTTTAATGAGGCACTTCCGCGTCTGGAAGATGGGATGAAAGCGCCGTTTCCAAACAAGCCTCCGTCTAACTGGCCTCCAAGGTTATCACTGAATGTTGGTGAAATAAATGTATTTGTAGTATTGTACCTCCGTGGCTGAACTCCCACTTCTCCATAGGACACGCGAAATTTACCAAACGAAAATACCCGATTGTTTTTCAATGCCTCAAGCTGTGAGAACTGCCATGCCAGCGAAACGGATGGAAAGAAGAAGGGCTTGTCTGAATTATCTCCAAAGGTAGACGCATATTCTGCACGCAGCGTTCCGTTTAAATAAAACATGTCATAAGCAGAAAAGTCAGCCGAAGAGTAAATACCAACTGTGCGTTCCTCTCCAAAGGTACTTGTAACATCCCTGTTTTCAGGCAGCGCGTTATCGATGTCTCTCAAACCGCTCGCCACATCTGTGAAAACGAGAAAATTCGTAATTTCTGCGCCTTCAGTCAGTAATTCACGATTGTTATAATTAAATCCAAGCAAAAAAGAACCGCTAAAATTATCATTGAACTTGGTAGATGCCTTGGCAATGTAGTCCATGTTAAAAATGGTGTTTCTCGCAAGATTTCGCTCGAATAATCCGGTAATCAAATCTGTTGAAGCAGAACCGGGCGTTACAAAATTTTGTGTTGATTCAGTATACGTATCAACTCCCACGCGTCCTATCAGGTCAAGCCATGATGTGGGAGAAATGGTTAGTTCCAGGGATGTCACAAAACGGTTGACATCCACTATATTCTCCTGTTCATTGATGGCCCACAAAGGGTTGTTGTATGTTGGTGTACCATCAGCTCCGAGAGGCTCCCTGTAAGAGCGTTGTCTGTTCGGAACGGGAGCAGACGTCCCCGAAGCATAATAGTCACCCCGGTATCCTGTTATATCGAAATCAGGTGCATTCCTGAGTAATCCCAGCATAAGTCCGGAAGAGGAAGCTCCACGTCGAATCCTGTTTGAAACTGTCTTTCCGTATGTGGTGTTGGACTTAATCTGTATTTTGTCGGTCAAATTGTGCGTGACATTTACCCGCGCAGTGGTCCTGCGGTAGTCGGAATTATTTCTGACAATCCCTTCCTGGTTGAAATCACTGAAGCTGGCAAAAAACGTACTTTGCGCGTTACCGCCATTAACGCTGATGTTATTCTCAAGAAAGTGTCCGTTCTGGAAAATCTTGTCAAAATTCTGATCATTATACGTTTCACGTGAATTCTTTGAAATGATGGGATAATAGGTGTTCCCATCCTGATCAATGTAAAATTGGCCGGAGGTATCAAACTCATCCGGTCCTCCTGACCTGTCGGCAATCTTATCTCCCCATGAATCTCTGGCGCGTGCATTATACACACCGTTGTCACCCTGTCCGAATGAACTTTGCATAGGATACCTTCTGTTGATCTGATCAATGGAATAGGAAGCGCGATACTTTACCTGTAATTTCTGGTTATAATTTCCACTCTTGGTTTTAATATATATCACTCCACCCAGCGCGCGTGTACCCCATAACGCGGCGGCTGAAGCTCCCTTCAGCACGTTCACACTTTCAATGTCATTCGGATTTATGTCATTTAATCGTGATTGGGCGGCATAGGTTTCCTGTGCTCCGCGTGAATCGTTACTCAAAGGAATACCATCCACGACGATCAATGGCTGAGCATCCCTGTCAATGGTAGAAATTCCCCTGATCTGAATGTAGGCTCCTGCACCCGGATCACCGGAGTTCCTGGATATCCTCACACCTGAGGCTTTACCCTGAAGTGAGTTTATGATCGTGGATTCCCCTGACTTAACTATGGCGTCCTCTGAAACCACCGAATTGGCATAGGCCAGACGATCATTGTTGGCCTCAAAGCCGAGGGCTGTAACCACTACCTCACTTAGCTGGGTAATGTCCTCTTCCATCGTGACGTTAATTTCAGTTTTGTTACCCACCTCCATGGTTACTCCGACAAAGCCTAAATAATTAAAGGAAACCGAAGCATTCGATTTTGTGAGAGTAAGAGTATAGTTACCATTCACATCAGTAACTGTACCGTTTGTTGTACCCACTTCCAGAACAGTGACACCTGGTAATGCCGCATTGTTGTTGTCAACAACTTTCCCGCTAATTGACTGCTGGCCGAAGACCACAATGCTGTTCAGGAACAGTAGAAGAAAAAAGAGGAGTTTTATTCTTTTCATAAGTAACATGGTTAGAGAGAGATACATCGAATAAGTACGGAGCATGAGAGAAATCATACTTATTTCAACCAACCAAGTATATAATTTTAAATTTTTGGAAATTTAGTTTTATTGAATTATATCGTGTTTTATTGAATTTTATCGAATTTTAACGTTTTCAAAACACCATTTTTTGCTGGAATGATAATATGAAGGAGCTTAATCAGGAGTTAATCAGCAAGTTGGAAAAACTGTACGGGCACTTTGACAAAGACCATAAAAAATTTGACAAAGCACCGAATTCTGTCATCAGCCGGGAGCTGGGATATAGTGACGCCCAATTTTCCAGGTTAATCAATGACAAAGCCACTGAAGGGGAGTATCAACGGGCGAATCAAAATGCTGATAGAATCCTATCCATAATCGATCTTGAAAAGAAGGTTGAAGATTTTAAACAATCACGTACAAAACCAAGATGGGGACTGATAATAATTTCAATTATTGCGATAAGCACCCTGCTTGCGTTTGCGTTTCAGTACCTGTTTTCCGGGATTAAAAAGAATGAAACCAGCCAATCGGCTGTTAATTCAAAATTCGATATGCTTACATGGAGCTTCGAATCGAATTACATCAATCCATATAAAGGTTTAAGGGAGTTGCCGGACGATTGCGACTATGCCTGTTACCGGTATCAGGGAAAATGGGAACTTGAAAGTGAATACAAGCTTCCCTTCCTCAGAGAGAGGAGCGGATTTCATTATTTAGCCAAATCAGCCATCATGTACGCCCGTTGTAATCCGAGAAATAACCCGGAAGGAAAGAATCTGGAGGCGTATGAATATCAACTTCATGAGATTTGGTATGATAAACTCGAGCGTTCAATCGGCGTTTTTATTCATGAGAACGGAGATCCACTGGATACATATCAGCAAATGAATTTTGCTGAAGATGAAAACTTTGTGAAAATCGCTACGATTCATTCATTCTATACCAATGACTTTACCATCGATTCAACCAGGATATACCGGAGTGGACAGGACATTGGCCGTGACCTGGAATTTGTACCACAGATTGAACTGGCAGATGAAATTGATGATCTGAAACTCTTGGAAAAATTACGGCAGGAGATTACACTGATTGTGCAGGATCCACTGAAGGATTATTCCAAACCGAGCTCCTGCGACCCTTCTGTAGTTCCGGCGGCAGACTTTCACTCCATTTCAGAAGGAAATGAAATGACCTTTAATTGTGAAATGACCACAGCGGAACGTTTTTCCATCAACTATATAAAGACATATGTGCTGATCGATCAGTTCATTAAGGAAAAATGTGTTTCAATCAATCCATGAGATGTTATAATACGAATGGTCTGATACACCCATTCCCCACTGGGCTTTTAAGTTAAACAACTATGTGATTAAATACGTAACTTACTATGGAGGGTAAATAAGACCATAGTACCTTATTCATGAGTGCAAGGATGGCCCCAAATAACTTAAAGTTATTGTCATGAATACACCAGATAACCAGGTTCCCCGGAGTGAATTGGGCAAACTTTTACGAACAAATCCATTCGTTCAATTAACAGAAATATTACTTCTGTTCGCAATCGCTTTCGCTATATTGAATACAATGGGGCCACTCGCCGGAGACGATCCCCTGTCGGTAGCATTGGTAGTGGGAATGGCCAATGTGTTGATGATACTCTACATCTGGGCAGGTCTTAAACTTCGCGGGGAAAGCTGGAAGGATTTTGGCCTTACGTTTAAACCGGTATCATGGAAACAGGGACTAAAGATAATCATGCTATCCCTGCTTGTAGCCCTTTTAGGCGCCGCCGGCTTTCTGTTGGGCAGCGTTATTATGGCCAATATCACCGGCATCCCGGAAGCAGCCAATTTTACCGGATATAATTACCTGAAAGACAATTTCCCGATGCTCCTTGTAACGCTGGCAGGAGTTTACCTATCCTCTTCATTCGGAGAAGAGGTAATTTACAGGGCATTCCTGATTAACAGGATTTCCGAAATCGGCAAAAAATCAAAATCAGCCACGATCATAGCTGTAATACTGAGTGCTGTTATATTCGGACTCATACATTACCAATGGGGCCCCATGGGAATGGTGCAGACCGGATTCATGGGCCTGGCCATGGGCATATGCTACATCTGGCTCAAGAAAAGGCTTTGGATCCTTGTTCTCGCACATGCGTATTTAGATACAATTTTACTGGTTCAATTGTACCTTGCCAGCAATTGACGAAACTTCCGGATAGCCCCAAAAACCGGGAAGTTGGAAACAGGTAATTCAGAAAACCGCATCAAACCCAATCAATTTCACTCAATCACTTACATGGCCGGTTTCATACGGGTAAAAATGCGTATTTATGAACGCTATGTTACCTATACCTGCTAAGCGACTGCTTCGTACACTGGGAATCCTGCTGACTGTATTTTCAGTCATCCTTTCCGGTGTGACCGGTGTGCTCTATTTCCAGCAGGATAAGTTTGTTTCCCAGCTGGTGGAACAACTAAACCACGACTTCCACGGACGAATCGAAATTTCCGGAAGTCATATCTCACCATTCCGGCAGTTTCCCTATATCTCAGTCGACCTGGAAGATGTCCGGATTTTTGAGACCAAGGAAGCGGGCAGTGAAATTTTGCTCGAAGTCGCCGACGTATACGTTGGATTCAGCATTTCCGACATCCTTAGCCGTGAGACGGAAATTCGGAAATTAACCTTTGACCAGGGATTTATCAGTCTTGTTCAGCATATCGATGGTTCATTCAATATTGTAAATGCCCTCTCACCCGAACCCGACGGATCAACCGATGATAGTGAAGATGTTCATTTGTCCCTCAATACTGTAGAACTGAAGAATATCGATCTGCTCAAATTCAATGAGGAAAATGGAATCCTTGTGGAGGCTTTTATTGAAAGTGCCAAGTCCGGTTTCCGAACAACAGGTGATTCTCTTGACATCTCCTTAAGCAGCAAGTTTCTCTTCAATCTGATCCTTGCTAATGACACCTCCATTCTACATGATAAACATGTGGAACTTCAGACCAGGCTTTCCTATCACTATGAAAGCAGCTTACTGAAGATCAGCAAGTCCAGTGTACTCATTGAAAAAGCGCTGTTCTTAATGGAAGGTTCTGTAGATGTCGATAATGATATGTTTCTGGATCTTCGTTTCGATGGAAACAAACCAAATTTTGATCTGTTCCTGGCCTTTACGCCACCCGAGTTGGTTCCATTATTCAACAGGTATGATAACGGCGGGAGGATTTATTTCAACGCAAGTGTGAAGGGACCTTCCATCAATGGTCACTCACCCTTTATCAATGTCGACTTCGGGTGCGAGGAGGCTTTTGTTCAGAATACCAATGCCGGCAAAGAAGTTAATGACCTGTTCTTCAGGGGTCACTTTACCAACGGTGAAAAGCGTGACCCATCAACAATGAAGCTTTCAATCCAGGACTTTTCAGCAAGGCCTGAGACTGGTGAATTCAAAGGAAATGTAGTTGTTACGAATTTTGATTCACCGGAGATCGATATGCAGGTCACATGTAATTTCGACCTTGACTTCCTTGCCGACTTCCTGGATATCAATAACCTGCAGGATGTTACGGGCAGTATTTCCCTGCAAATGAATTTTCATGATATTATCGATATCAGTCAGCCTGAAAAAAGCATAGAAAAACTTAATGAGTCCTATTTTACCGAACTGAAAGTCAGAAATTTAAACTTCAACAGTACGGCCTATTCACTTCCTGTTCGGGATGTGAATATCCATGCCATCATGGATGGTCATCGGGCCGAGATCGACCAGTTTGATTTGAAAGTAGGCAATTCAGATCTATCCGTAAAAGCAGTAGTTTCCGATCTCCCGGCCATTTTGCACCATACGGATATTCCTGTCGAAGCAGTATTGGATATTAAGTCAACTCTCCTAGATCTTGAAAAGATTACCCAGGCAACCGACTCAACGGGAATGGAAGAGCAGATTAAGGACCTTTCACTACGTTTGAAACTGAACAGCAGCGCGCGTGCTATAACCGAATCAGAATTTCTCCCGGTCGGAGAATTTTTCATTGAACAACTGAATGCCCGGTTCACTCATTACCCGCATAAACTTCATGATTTTCACGCCGACGTGCTCATCAATCCGAAAGATTTTAAGGTTATTGATTTTACCGGTATGATCGATGAAAGTGACTTTCATTTTAACGGAACCCTGCAACACTATGATCTCTGGTTTATGGATAAGCCCGAAGGCGAGACCGTGCTTGACTTCACCCTTGATTCGGATCTGCTGCAACTGGATGATCTCTTCTCCTATCGCGGTGAGAATTATGTGCCGGAAGATTATCGCCATGAGGAGTTTCGTGACCTGAAACTGCATGGTACTGCCGCACTTGAATTCAAGGAAAAACTGCTGCGTTCAGATATTACAATCGACCGTCTGGACGCAGGCATGAAAGTGCACAATATGCGTTTTGAGCAATTTGCAGGCAGGTTTGTCATTGACAGCACCCGTCTTGAAGCAACCAATGTCAGGGGCCGTCTTGGAAATTCTGATTTCACGGCAAACCTCACCTATAATTTCCTGTCAGATTCGATTCCCCATGAGTTTTCACTGAGCAGCAAACGGCTGGATTTTGACCAGCTTTTTGCATGGAACCCACCGCCAGCCGGTAAGGAAATGAAACCGGAAGATCACGAGGCGGGCTTCAATATTTTTGAATTGCCATTTTCCAATCTATCATTTGAATTTAATATCGATCAGATGAATTACCACCGTCTGCGTTTTACGGATTTCAACCTGGATGGAAAGATGCAAAAAAACCATTTTGTGTTCATTGATACACTTGCCATGAAAACCGCCGGTGGAGAAATTGGCCTGAAGGGCTATTTTAACGGATCAGACCCTTCCTCCATCTATTTTAGCCCGGAAGTTTCTGCCAGCAATATCGACCTGGATCAGTTGCTGTTTAAATTCGAAAATTTTGGTCAGGACCACCTTGTATCGGAAAACCTGCACGGAAAGCTTTCTGGAAAAATATCAGGAAAGGTGCATATGCATGCCGATATGGTTCCCATTATTGATGATTCTGAAATTCATATGGACCTTGCTGTCCACAACGGAAGCCTGAATAATTATTCTGCCTTCGATGGGCTCTCAGATTACTTTGTCGATAAAAATCTCGACCATGTGCGCTTCGACACACTGCGTAACACCATTGATCTGAAGGATGGGCAGCTATCGATACCGTCGATGAATATCAATTCGACACTGGGATATTTTGAAATTTCAGGACAACAGAATACCGACCTTACTATGGAATATTATCTGCGGATTCCGATAAAGGTCGTTACACAGGCAGGCTTCCAAAAGCTGTTTGGAAAAAAAGACCAGGATAACAGCGGTCAGGTGGATGAGATTGAATACCGGGATGAAAATAAACGAACCCGGTTTGTCAACATTAAAATTGAAGGAACTCCGGATGAATACCGGATATCGCTGGGTAAGGATCGGAAAAATGCCCTTGGCTCAAAGTAATCGGAGGCCGTTATCCAATTCTTGCGATCTTTATAATGTCCTGTATTTCAAGTCGGTATGTACCCCACCTTCCCCCTTGTACGATTAATGCCGAGGGCAATGCCGGGACTACCACACTTCCATACTCCTGTTTTTCAGATGCACTTGTATCATGACTGGCGAGCACCACTTCTATGATATCACCGTTGCTCTTGATCAGTTGCAGCTTCGAACCAACCGGAATTTCACTTATCGCTTTATCAACTTCTTCCTGGGTCATAATTGAATTTTGTCTTTGTATAGAAAACAAGCAAATAGTCCATGATGTTTCCGCTATTCCGGAATTTCTCTGTCTACAACGCCGATAGAACCTATTCCCTATTCCCTATTCCCTACTCCCTATTCCCTATTCCCTATTCCCTATTCCCTATTCCCTACAGCCTATTACCTATTATCTGCTCCTATCGTTTCCTCAAACAACTTATAAATCCTCCTGTATTCATCAGACCAGCTGGAAGGCTCCACGAACCCATGGCCTTCCATGGGGAAAACAGCGAGTTCCCAGTTCTCCTTTTTCAATTCGATCAATCGTTGCGAGAGACGAATAATATCCTGGAAATGCACATTGGTATCCACCATGCCATGCAACATTAACAGGTTGCCTTCCAACCCATCAGCAAAATAAATGGGTGAGCTCCGGGCATAGGCGATGCTGTCCTGTACAGGTGTATTGAGAATATTCGAGGTGTATCCGTGATTATAATGGGCCCAGTCGGTCACCGATCGCAGTGCTGCGCCCGCTTTAAAGGTTTCCGGATTCTTGAACATCGCCATCAACGTAATAAATCCACCATACGAGCCGCCGTACAGCCCAATACGCCCAGGATCAATTCCTAATTCTTCCACCAGGTATTTTGCGCCATCAACCTGATCTTCAAGGTCCTTCCCTCCCATGTGCCGGTAAATGGCCGTACGCCAATCCCTTCCATAGCCCGCACTTGCCCTGAAGTCAATGGCCAATACAGTGTAACCGTTATCGGTGAGATAATTATGAAACATATATTCGCGATAATAAGAAGGCCACCAATAGTGAACATTCTGTAAATAACCAGCGCCGTGAACAAAAATAACGGCAGCTCCATTTTTCTTGTCCGCTGCCGGTTTATACAGCGTTGCAGGCACATCAACACCGTCCCTTGCCGTAAAACGAATGATTTCCGGATCCTGCCAGTCATACCCTGCAAAGCTGTCGGTCGTCGACCTGGTGAGCTGTGTCATTTTACCCCCGGCTTTATTCGGCATCACATAAAGTTCCCAGGGCTTGTTGGAATACGAATAACGAACCGCCAGATACTTTTCGTCCGGCGAAACCGTAACCTCATGACCACCTTTAAGCGAGGTAATCTGCTTTCTTTTGCCCCCTTTGGATGACATATGGTAAAAATGATGTTCATGCGGACTCACCTCATTCGTTATCATGTAGAAAGTCTTCTTATCCCTTGACAGCTGCGCTTCCAATACCTCAAATTTACCGCTGGTTAAAGCAATGATCTCCCCGGTATTCACATTTGCAGAATAAACATGTGCGTATCCTGTCTTTTCAGACTTGAACCAAATCGTTTCATTATCAATCCATTCTATTGTGCCGTTGGCAAACCAGCCAATTTGCGGACCCCCAATCCATGCCTCATCATGCTGGTGGTCAATTATTGTCAAATTACCGGTAGGCATATCAACAAGTGCGATCCACCGATCCTTGTTATCCTCAGAAGTGATGTTTACAACCGCTTTTCCATCATCAGAAAAAACAGGAAGTCCAATAACTACCTGGCGAGCAGTATTATATTTATCACTATATGAACTATCAGATGATGCATATTCTTTCAGATACGACGGCTTGTCATAGATTCCCCGGAGGCTATCCGTACTGATTTGATAGGTCGAATCGGTCTGAAGATCCAGTATCCATGATTCATACGTATCCTGATCACCACCAACTTTTTCCCGTGCATTCAGGTCATTCGTGTACCCCGACTGTGTTACGAAATCGGGAACCACCGTTCTCTTCCCTTCTGCCGGAACCGACAGCCTGTACATAACATAACGCAGGTCTGGAGACATAGCCATCCCCCGAAGCTGTTTACGACCTGTATAGATCGTCTCTGGACGATCAAACCGGGATTGTTCATTGCGAAAAGTGCGGGCGTCGGACTGATTCTTGCGCTTCTCAAGTACATCAAACAGTTGCAACTGGTCTTCTTCAAGCCAGGTATCCTGCTCCGATTTCTTTTCTTCACGCTTTGTGCCAGAACGGAAATCAGTCAACTGAGTAACCGTGCCTTCGTTTCGCGACCACTTAAAGAAATTATCCCCTTGTCTGAAAAGAACTGACCGCTCATCCCCCGAAAATTCAGGGGAATATTCGGCAGTATTAGTATTTGTAATTCGGATGGTCTTTTTATCTGTAATGCCGGAAATGAAAAGATCACCGGAATTCTGATAAACTTTCCATTGAAAATCACGGGTATAATCCCCATTTCCCGGCTCATACCGAACCTCGTCAAATGTTAATTTTGTGATGTTTCCGGATGCTATATCAGCCTTGTAGGTCGACCGGAGTGTGTCGTTATCGGGATTCCAGCTGAATAGTATAAATTTGCTGTCGTCCGACCAGCGTATCCGTTCCGGCAGATATCCAACAAAATCTTCGCCCTGCATGATCTGGTCAATGGTCAGCGAGGATCGGTTACTTTGAGTAAATCCAAGTAGTGGTACTAAACAAAGGATAAGCGTATAGAATATTTTCATTACAGATGTTTTTGAGCTCAGCGAATCGTGAATTTAACGACCAGAACTGAGGGATAAAAACCGTTCAAAACATTTAGAGAACTCTTACCCGTTTCCAACCATTTGAATACTTTGCCTGTCATGGGAGTATGAAATATTCAATCCTAACTCTCCTTGTTACAATCCTGATTTTCACATATTCATTCGGACAGGAAACCGGTAAATCTGTACGCATTGGTACTGTTTTTGGCTGGGATCAGAATGTTGGAGGGAGTAAGCGCATTCCGACCGGAAGTTATACCGGGTATAATCCCGATTTCAACAAAACAAATTTTTCTATCGGGATAACCATGGATTATTCGCTAAAAAATAAGATTTACGCATTTACGGGTCTTACTTATTCAAACCGAGATTTCACGGGCACTTTTTATTGTGAGGTGTGTGACTTCATTGTACCTCCCCAGCCGGAGCCAATTTCCCTCTCATTCCTTGAAATTCCTGTTGGCCTGAGATTTTACCTCCTTGCATCTCGTTTAAAACCGTTTGCCGAAGCCGGCCTAATTAACCAGTTTGCCCTCCAACAGGAGCTCACAACGATCGAAGACAGCTCTCCTGCCAATGCATATGTGCTGAGTGGTTCTGTCGGACTCGGCCTGGAATATGGGATTTCAAGGAATATCGCCATGCTGGCAAGAGCAGCTTATACCAGGGGGATTTCAAATCTTATTGAGGGAATGGACTACTCAATGCAGATCTTCTCAATCAACGCTTCATTGGTTGGGCGACTGAATTAAATTACACCTTCAGCTTCCAATTTTTTCCGCATTTTATCATGTTCCTGCCAGAAATTGGATTTGATGGACTCAACGGTACTTTGATAATCCGGATGACCTGAAAGCATGGATAAAATGGGATCATCATCAAGGAACAATACCAGCCAGTAGATATAATTCTCCTCGTCGGTCATCTTTTTCATGTTAGCCATTCCCTGCTCCACGTCGCCCGTCACAGCATAGTAGGCACCCATGCTCAAATTCCTGTAGATCGAGTCGTCATTCCTGGCAAATTCCAGGAAGCTGTCATAATACTTTTGGGCTTCATCCTTTCTTCCAAGATTCTCCAGGACAAAACCTATTTTTAAGTCCTCGGGCTGATATATGTCAAGATTGTAACGTTCTCTAAGGGCTATAAACCTCGCATAGTACTTCCAGGATTCTTCATAATCTTTTGTAAAGTAATATAACTTCCCTGCTTCCTGCAGGATATCCACTCGGTCAGGATATTCATCGAGCAACGCCAATAATGCCTTTTTGCCCGCTTCATAATCCAGTGTCTCACCAAGGTCTATGTAGATGGACAGATAAACCGCATAGCTGTTATCCGGATTATAATCAAGTGACTTTTTTACGTATGTTTTAGCCTCTTTCAGAAAGCCGGTCTGTGCCAGCGCATTGCTGAGATGCAGATATGTGATGCTTGCCGTTGCCGAATCCTGTTCCCCAATCGCGGCCCGGATTCCCTGAATCGCATGCGACATATATTCTTCGGTATTTGGTATATAAGAGGCGTAAATGTCCGACAAGAAATTATGTACCCAGCCTGAATTCGGACTAATCTCCAATACTTTTTCAAAATACTCAACAGCCAGTTCAAATTGCTCATCCTGCATATAGAACAGGGCTTTCGCAATCAGACTTTCCGGGGCCTCGGAATCATAAAGCAAGGCCTTGTCGGCATTTTCATTGATCTCAAGACCATATTGTTTATCAGCCTGAAAGATATCCATGTAGTAATAACAGATGGCCACGTATGCATACGCCTGGGCGAATCTTCCATCTCCCTCGATGGCCAATCTGAAATTTTTAAGGGCTTTTTCCAGGCCTTCGCTGGTCTCTGCTTTGGTATATTCAAGCCCTTTTAAATAATAATCGTAAGCAACCATATTATCGGTTGGTATTTTTTCAAGACGCTGCTCCTCAACCGGAGTGATGACAGCTTCTATTTCAAATGCAATATTTCTGGCCACCTCAGCCTGGAGGCTAAAAATATCCTCCAATTCACGCTCATACCGCTTCGACCAGATATGTTTGTCTTTTCGCGCGTCGATAAGCTGGATGGTAAGCAGAATCCGGTTCCCAATTTTCTGGCCGCTCCCTTCCACAAAATAGTTCACATCAAGCTCTTTTGACAATTCAGGAATCGTCCTGGTCTGTCCGCGATATTTTTCAACGCTTGTACGACTGGTCACCTCCATATCCTCAATTTTCTGGAGATTGTCAAGAATGGCTTCCATCAGTCCATTCACAAAATATATGTTCGTACTATCACTGCTGTCGTTTTTAAAAGGTAGTACAGCAATGGTCTTTTCAGGATATGAAACCTTAGGTTCTCCTCGGTCTGTAAACTTATAAATGTAGATTACGGCTATTACAGCAACTAAAATGAAGGCGGCGACAATCCCCATCTTTCGTACTGAATTTTCACGTTTAGCGGGCTTATCAAATTTCTCTTCAACAACTTTCTTTCCCTCTCCGGGTGTATACCCGAATTCCTCCCTGAAGCACTTGGTAAAGTAGGAAGTGCTGTTGAAACCAACGCGATAGGCAATTTCTGAGACAGTGACCGAATCATCCTTCAGCATCTCCCGTGCATTGTACAATCGCACCTGGCGGATAAATACACTCACCGACAAACCGGAAAGCTTCTTTACCTTTCGCAGCAGATTTGAACGGCTCATATTGGTCTTTTCCGCCAATTCAGAAACACCAAACTCCTCATTGGAAATATTCTCCTCAATGATCCCGATGATCTTGCGAAGAAATTCGCTTTCTGGATGAAGGAAGCTGGTCATATTACCTGATTCTGCTTTGTTCTGAAGTAAATGTAATGATCGTCAATTTTATCGCATCAGCAAAGGTTTTCGAGTGGGTTTGCGTCATAGTTTATAGTCCCGAAGCATAGTTTCAAGGATTGAATCATGGTTCACAAACCTTGTATCATGGCTGTTAACGCTGCGGCACACCGTTCACCTACCTTTGTAACATAACAAAATTAAAAACACAATTATGAAAAGGTTAAAAACACAATCAATCAATTTTGGTGTACTGGCAATTGCCCTCACCATGTTCGTATCGCTTCTTTCATGCGATACAAAAAGTCAGCAAAAATCGCCTTCGGCTGATGACAAGGCACCGACCATGAGCATCCACGAAGCCGCATTCATGGGTAACACAGAAGCCATTCAGGCGCACATTAATGTTAAATCAGATCTTAACGCCAAAGATGCTTACGGATCATCACCACTTACGATCGCCTCGCTATTCAACAAGCCGGAGGTTGCCGGGTTGCTGATCAATGCAGGTGCAGACGTGAATATTAAAAGTGCGGACGGATCGACTCCTCTTCATACGGCTTCTTTTTTCTGCAGAAAAGAGATTGTGGAAATGCTGCTGAAAAATGGTGCCGATATAACTGCAAAGAATAATTATGGCTCTACCGCCCTCGAGAGTGTCATGGCTCCATTTGAAAGCGTAAAACCCATCTATGATCAGATGAGCCGTGACCTGGGCCCCATGGGACTGAAACTCGACTATTCCTACCTGGAAAAAACAAGACCTGAGATCGCTGAGATGATTAAAAATTCCAGGTAAGATGACTTCGCAAAGAAGATTTGATATCGACTGGCTGCGGGTAATTGCGATCGGGCTCCTGCTGATATACCATATTACCATTGGTTTTCAGCCCTGGGGGATTTTCATCGGCTTCATTCAGAATGATCAGCCGCTGGAGTCCCTCTGGATTCCGATGTCGATGCTCAACGTCTGGCGGATACCCCTGCTGTTTTTCGTGTCAGGAATGGGCGTATCGTTTGCAATCCGGAGAAGGGGTTGGAAAGAACTTATTATGGAGCGATCCCGTCGTATTTTGGTGCCGTTTCTGTTTGGAATGGCGGCCATTGTACCCCTGCACATACTTATCTGGCAGGACTATTATCACCAGGATCTGAAATATATCTTTCATCCGTCACATCTGTGGTTCCTCGGAAACATATTTGTCTATGTCATGGTGCTGAGCCCCGTATTCTTTTACCTCAAAAATCACCGTAACGGGGCATTTGAACGAGGTCTTAACAAACTCCTGAAAAATCCCCTTGGATTGCTGGTGATCATGGTACCGTTTATCCTGGAGGCGGAACTGATAAGGCCGGAAAGCTTCGAACTCTATGCACTCACACTTCATGGGTGGGTTCTGGGGGCAATAGCATTCTTCACCGGGTATTGCGTGGTGTACAGCGGCCTGGCGTTCTGGAATACGGTTACAACATGGCGATGGGTGTTGCTCGGCCTTGCACTAACATTTTACCTTGTTAGAGTGATCGTCTTTGAACTGCGCAGCCCCGATTTTATGATGTCTGTTGAATCAAACCTGTGGATATTCACGGTATTCGGCTTTGGTCACCGGCACCTGAATAAACCAGGAAAGGCACTGCAATACCTGAGTGAGGCTGCCTACCCGGTCTATATTATTCACATGTTCTTTCTTTACCTGGGCTCATCAATATTGTTTACACTGGGAATTCCGGCCTCGGTTAAATTCATTCTACTGAATTTATTCGTATTAACCGGGTGTTTCCTTTTGTATGAGTTCGTGATTAGGCGCGTAAGATTTCTGCGCCCTCTTTTCGGACTAAAAAATAAGAAGCTGGGCTCATCCCATCAAAATACCGTTGTGATTGCCGAATCATAGACGCAATCGCCAATACCCCTTAAAGAGTTGGCCTGTTCAAGCTATTTTGAATTCTGGTCAACTCTTATTTCCTTGGGTCTTGAAAACATTCAACCATGAAACCAAGGCTTTCTTATCTCTTATCATTACTTCTCGGTGCCATAATCCTGCTATCCTGCTCGGAAAACAAAGAGGAGTCCGGGAAACTGGCTGCAGCCGATTCACTCCTTTTATATAAGGACTACAATCCCGGTCCTACGGATCTTATTATTGACAGGACTGTCTACCTTGACAAACTCCAGGGGTTCTGGCTGGGAGCATGTATTGCCAACTGGACCGGGCTTATCACCGAAATGGACAAAATTGGTGGTGATGGAATAGACGGACTGGGAGCTGGCTTCTATACGCGAAGTAACTGGGGGGGAAAGGACGAGCCGAACATCTGGCCGCAGAGCAATTTGGATTCCCTGTCACCAACCATCGATTTTTATTTTGAAGGGCCCGGAGATGTGTGGGGTGCGGATGACGACACTGATATTGAATATATGTATCAATATATCACCTATTATAACAAGGTGACCAAACTTTCACCAGAACAAATCAGGAATGGCTGGCTTACACATATATATTCTGATGAAAACTCTCCGTTTGTCAACGAAACCGGTGGGTCTGAAAATTACCTTTGGGTATCAAATCAAACTGCTTTCGATCTGATGAAACAGGGAATGCTCCCTCCTGCCACGAGTGATCCACAGAACAACCCGAACTTCGAAATGATCGATGCGCAGCTGACCACGGAAATATTCGGATTCTTAGCGCCAGGCAATCCTGCCGCCGCAGTGGAACTTGCTCATCTGCCTATCCGGACCACCGCTCGAAAGGATGCGGCATGGATCGCAGAATTCTATGTAGTGATGTATTCACTTGCTCCGGTAATTGATTCAACCAAACCACTGAAAAACCAGCTCTTCAGTATGGCAGACCGGGCAAGTGAGCAGCTGCCGCCCGACAGCTATGCCAGTAAGATGTATTCTTATGTGAAGGAGCTTTACGATGCTGGCATTCCCTGGGAAGCGGCCAGAGATTCTTTATACGAGAGATACCAGGTTAAAAATGCAGACGGATATACCCTTCCGGCCAGGGAACCTGTATGCCATGGCTGCTTCGGCGCAGGAATAAATTTCGGGGCAAGTCTCATAAGTCTCTTTTACGGTGAAGGGGATATTAAGGAAACAATAAAAATTGGGACTTTAGCTGGGTGGGATTCAGATAATCCGACGGCTACCTGGGGAGGCCTGCTGGGTTTTATCTATGGCAAAAAGGGTTTGGAGTCGGTCTTCGAACAAAACTTTTCTAACCAATTCAACATTCACAGAACGCGTGGAAATTTCAAAAATGGCATTGACACTTTTGAAAATATGGCGCAAATGGGTGTGTTCATAGTGGACCGGGTTGTGCAGGAGGAGCTTGACGGAGGTGTGGATTTGGAAAAAAATTGCTGGTATATCCCAATTTGATGAAATTTATTTTTTTGAGATTAAAATTATTTTAAGCCAGATATCGGCAAAAAATGAAAAATTATCATCCATTTCTATGCAAAAATCACAACACGCTGAATATCATATAGTTAAGGCTATATCCTCTGTGATTTATCAACTTGCTACTAAAAAGTCAATTTTCATAAAAGTGCGTTAAAACAACCGAAATGGCTGATTCACAGAATTTTATTGCTTAACCGGGGTAAACCAATTAAGTTGATCTATTCGGGGATTATCTGAAATATCGTTAGCGCAAACGTTTTAAATTATTCTAAATTGGCAAAAATTAAATTTATTGCTTTTGAAAGTCGTATTATTCTAATATTTTGCTTTTTAATTCGGTAAATGATTATGTACAAGTAATTAGTGCCTAAACCAAATCTAACACAATCAATATGAAGAAAGCTCTATCTAAATTACCGAGTCCCAAAAATTGGTTTGCCCTGTTGGCGGGACTGTTGCTTACTGTATCGATGGCCTACGGGCAGCAGACAGTAAGTGGACAAATCACAGATGAAAACAACGACCCCATTCCGGGGGTGAACGTAATTATCCAGGGTACGACCGCTGGAACGGTTACTGATGCCTTCGGAAACTACTCCATCAACGCGAGTTCAAATGACGTGTTGGTGTTCTCATTCGTTGGATATGTGACTCAAGAGATTCCAGTAGGGAATCAGACAACAATTAACGTTTCGCTCGCGACAGATGTCCAGCAGCTACAGGAGGTTGTAGTAACGGGATATACTTCTGAACGGAAGGCCGATATTATTGGATCGGTTGGCGTGATCGATACGAAGGCCGCGTTAACTACGCCTTCAGCTAACCTCTCACAGCAGCTTCAAGGTCGTGCTGCCGGTGTGACAGTTAGTGGTGACGGTGCTCCAGGTGAAGGCGCGAAAGTGCGTATTCGTGGATTTACATCTTTTGGTAACAGTAACCCGTTATACATTATTGACGGTGTACCTACAAAAGATCCTGGCACAGTTAACCCTTCGGATATTGAATCAATGCAGGTACTGAAAGATGCGACTGCCGCATCAATCTACGGTGCCCGTGCTGCTCAGGGTGTAATTATTATTACAACCAAAAGCGGCAAATCAGGTAAAATGCAAATTTCATATGATGGTTACTATGGAACTACAAAGGTTCCTGAGCGTAGCTACCTGGATGTAATCAATACTGAGCAATACCTTGATTATCTCCAGCGTACTAATACTCCTGATTATATTCACCCGGTATTCGGACAAATGAGCAGTGCTACAATTCCTGACAGAATTGTTTCCAGCCCTGGTTTTAAAGGTGGTGTTTCTGCCTCCGATCCGCGTGCTGATCCTGCTCTTTATGATATTTCTGATTTTGGTGCAGCGTATCAGATCATGGAAACCAGCCGTGGTACTGACTGGTTTGACGAAATGCTTCGCAATGGTCCTATTCAGAATCACCAGATCACAACAACTGGCGGAACTGAGAATGCTACTTACTCACTGAGCTTTAACTATTTCAGCCAGGACGGTGCTTTTGAAAACACCGGCTACAAGCGTTATTCAGCACGTCTGAATACTTCATTCAAACCAACAAAATGGTTAAGAGTTGGAGAGAACCTTCAGGTGATCAATGAGGAAAGCACTGGTAACAGATCACGCGGTGAAGGTGGTCCCTGGGGATGGGCTTACCGTTTCGTACCTTATATTCCTGCCCGTGATATTGGAGGAGGATTCGGTGGAAACTCGGTTGGTCAGTCAGGTAACGCCTCAAACCCTGTAGCGGTACTCGCAAGGGATGCGGATGACATTCGTAAGAACTGGAGAATCTTCGGTAACGCATTTGCTGAAGTTGAACCGATTGCAGGACTTGCAATTCGAACATCTTTTGGTGTTGACTACGCAAACTTCTTCAACGAAGATTATAACTACAGATCATACGAAAACTCTGAAAACAGAAGTATTACTTCTTATGGAGTGAACAATAATAATAACGTATCATGGACCTGGACCAACACTGCTACATATGCGAAGACATTTGCTGAAAAGCACAGCTTTAAGGCACTTGTCGGTATGGAAGCAATCCAGTTCTCAGGTTACGGTCTGGGTGTTGCAACTAACACATTCGACTTTGATGATCCGGTATTTATTAACCTGAACACTGCTCAGTTCCCTACGCCGAATGCATACAGCTATGAGCCTATCAGAGAATCGCTTTACTCAGTATTCGGACGTGTGGATTATACCTACAACGACAAATACCTTTTCAATGCTACTATCCGTCGTGATGGTACATCGAAAATTGCCAAGGAGAACCGTTTCGGTACATTCCCTGCATTCGGTGTTGGTTGGAGAATCTCTGAAGAAAGCTTCATGAGCGGTATCGACTGGATTGATGACCTGAAACTTCGTGGAGGTTGGGGTCAGATGGGTAGCATCGATAACGTAAACGCAGGAAACCAGTTCACCCTCTTCGGATCGAACATCGGTACATCGTTCTATGATATCAACCGTACCAACAATTCTGGTGTGGTAGGTTACACTCCTTATCGTTCAGGTAGCCTTGAAACTGTTTGGGAATTCTCTGAAACTACCAACATTGGTTTGGATGCGACATTCCTGACAGGTAAACTTGAGCTGTCAATCGACTGGTATAAGAACAATACAAATGACCTGCTTGTAAGCCGAGTTCCTACCGGAATCGAGCCTCAGGTATTCCAGCCTGCGATCAACCTTGGTCAAATGGTAAACAAAGGTATCGATATCGCGTTAACTAACAGGAACCGATATGGTGACTTCTCTTACGATGCGACGTTGATTTTCTCGCACTATAAGAACGAGGTAACTGATATCGATGGTAACCCTGAGACATTCCTCTCGAGAAATGGTGACCGTCTTTCTGATATCGTTCGTACAAAATCAGGCCAACCTGTATCTTCTTTCTGGGGATATGAGATCGATCCTGATGACAGATTCTTCGATGATCAGAGTGAACTTGACGAACTTGATCAGGATGGTGCCGTTATCGGTAGCTGGAAATATGTTGATCAGGATGGCAACGGAGTCATTGATGGCAACGACCAGACTTGGTTAGGTAGCCCTCACCCTGATTTCGTAACTAGTTTGAACCTTGATATGAGATGGAGAAACTTTGATTTCAACATCTTTATCATCTGGAACAAAGGTAACGAGTTGTTTAACAACGTTAAGTACTTTACTGACATGCGCGTATTCGTAGGCGGAGTTTCTGATCGAGTAATCAATAATGACTGGAGACCAGGTCAGGACAACAGTGGTGCAACTCACCCTCGTCTCGCTCCTGGTGCAGAAAACGGTTACACACCGCTTACAACCAGTACATCTAACTCCTTCTACGTTGAGGATGGTTCATTCCTACGCGGACGAACTGTTCAGTTGGGATATAACTTCAGTAACTCGTTACTGTCGAGAGCAGGAATTTCTAATGCCAGAATTTACTTCCAGGCACAGAACTTCTTCACAATCACCGATTACTCAGGAGCTGATCCGGATATCAATATCCAGGGTGGTGATGACCTGCTGATGGGTGTTGACCGAGGTGGATTCCCGTCACTGGCTCAGTATCTTATCGGGGTAAACATATCATTGTAAAGTATAAAATATGAATATTATGAAGGAATATAGAATTCTGATAGTTAGCATGGTATCATTGCTAATGTTGATTATTATTTCGTGTAGCGAGGAATTCCTTGAGCCCGAACCTCCTGGTTCGTATTCAGAGCCTTCGCTGCAGAATGCCAAAGGTGTTGAAGGTATGCTGATTGCAGCCTACTCCGCACTGGATGGCTCCTGGTTTGAAAGTTGGGGCAATAACCGTTTTAACCAAAACGGTGGTGCTTCCAACTGGGTATGGGGCGGTATCCGTTCTGAAGATTCGTACAAAGGAACGGAACCAAATGATGGTGTTGACCTTAATGCGATCGAACGCTCTGAAGTTTTACCAAGTAACCCTGTTTTGAATAACAAATGGGGCGCTATTTATGATGGTGTTGGTAAAGCAAATGCAGCAATTCGAAACATCAGTCTTGCAAGTGACATGACCGACGCACAGAAGGTTCGCGTAGAGGCAGAAGCCCGCGCACTTCGTGGATTCTACCATTTTGAAGGTGTGAAGGTTTTCGGTCGCGTTCCTTACGTTGATGAGACTGTTGGTATTGATGTCGCTTATGCAGAAGTTAAAAACCCTGCACCGGGCGAACCATTTATCTGGGCTGAGATCGAAGCAGATCTTTTGTTTGCTTACAACAACCTGGATGGTCCAATGCCGAACCCCGGTCGTATTAATAAGTATGCTGCTGGTGCATTGTTAGCCAAGGCTTATATGTTTCAGGGTAAGTGGTCACAGGCTGAGCCTATTCTCGACGATATTGTCGGTGCGGGAACTACTTCCACTGGTGAACGTCTTGCATTGATGCCTCGCTTCTACGATAACTTCCGTGCCGATATGGAGAACGGAAATACCGAATCAATGTTTGGATATGAAGCAGCTTTCGGAGATGGTTCGATCAGTAACGGTAACTATGAGAACACACTGAACCAGCCTCACGGCTCCAGTGCTCCTACCAACTGCTGTGGTTTCTACCAGCCTTCGCAAAACCTTGCTAACAGCTTCAAGGTTGATGGCAGTGGCTTACCACTTCTCGATACTTACAATGACTCTGATATCGTTACCGACGAAGGAGTTGCTTCAACTGATCCGTTCACTCCTGAGCAGGGTCCGCTTGATGCACGTATCGACTGGACAATTGGTCGTCGTGGAATTCCTTTCCTTGACTGGGGTATCAACCCTGGAAGTGGATCAAATGGATACGTTCGACAGCTTACCAACGGTGGACCTTACAACCCGGTTAAAACCGTACCTACCCTTGCGGAATTTGATGCACAGCTGGCAGGTGTAATTGACTGGGGCTTTACCTCTACTGCTAAGAACGTACAAATCGTGCGTTATGCAGACGTACTGCTATTGGCAGCTGAAGTAAAAGCAGAACTCGGTAAGCTCTCCGAAGCACTTGACCTTGTTAACGAGGTTCGCGCCAGAGCAGCTAACCCTGATGGGTTTGTTATGAATGGAAATTCTCCTGCAGCGAACTACAGCGTAGGTCTCTATCCTTCATTCGCATCACAGGCGGACGCGTTAAAAGCAATCCGATTTGAGCGTAAAATAGAACTTGCACAGGAAGGTCATCGTTTCTTTGACCTGGTTAGATGGCACGAGAATTCAAGCAATAGTGCACTTCCTTTTGATATCATATCTTATATGAACAATTATTATCAAACTGAAGGTGCCAAACGTCCGCATATCGCCGGATCTACGTTTGAAGCTCGTAACCTCTATAATCCTATTCCACAATCAGTAATTGCGCAAAGCACTGTAAATGGCGTAGAGAATATCAGCCAGAATCCTGGTTACTAATTAAATCTTAAATGTTAACAATGAAGAGACTGTCATTTTATGGCAGTCTCTTCTATTTTTACAGCATGAGTTTGTAACTTGTTCCGGTTACGATCATTGTATTAACAAGCGCATTTTGTGGGATGAAAAGAGTATTGATTTTAGTGATGGCAGCACAGCTGATTCTAAGCTGCCAGAAAAAGGAAGAACACCTTTTTGAACTTCTGAAACCAGAGGACACCGGTGTAACCTTCAACAATTTCATTAAAGAGGATCGCAACTATAATATCCTCGATATTTACTACCTGTATAATGGTGGCGGGGTATCCGTAGGTGATTTTGATAATAATGGATTCACCGACCTGTTTTTTACAGGAAATATGGTTGAGAACAGATTATACCTGAATCAGGGCAATATGAAATTCCGGGATGTTACCGAAGTAGCGGGAATTGGCGCCCCTGGTAAATGGAGCTATGGGTCATCCGTAGTGGATATTAATGGAGACGGACTCCTCGACATTTATGTGAGCTCATCGATTTCCGCAGACCCGAAGGAACGCACGAATATGTTCTTCATCAACCAGGGCGTAAATGAAGACGGCATTCCCGTTTTCAAGGATGAGGCCGGGTCATTCGGACTGGATGTTGACAATCACAGTACACACGCATCTTTCTTTGATTATGACCAGGATGGAGACCTTGATGTCCTGGTTATATCTAACTCCAAAATTGAGGGTATTCCCTCAGTCTATAAAACAAAAGTGAATGATGGGTCCTCTCCTATCAACGATCAGCTTTTCCGGAATAACGGTGATGGGACTTTTACCGAAGTATCAACAGAAGCCGGGATCACAAGTGAAGGATTCGCTCTGGGAATCTCAACCGTCGATTTCAACAAAGACGGTACCGTGGATGTATATGTTGGTAACGATTTTATTACGAACGACCTTCTGTATGTCAATAAAAACGGCAAGTTCACCGAAATGATTGACTCAGCCATTCATCACCAGTCCAGGTTTTCAATGGGTAACGATGCGGCGGACATTAACAACGACGGACATGTCGATATCATCACCCTGGACATGCTTCCTGAATCAAACCTCAGAAAAAAGACAGTAATCATCCCCAATGGATATATCGTTTATATCAACGACTTCAAATACGGATATACCCATCAGTACGTCCGAAATATGCTTCAGGTTAATAACGGCAACATGACTTTCAGCGAAATCGGCCAGATTGCCGGTGTGCACCAGACTGAATGGAGCTGGTCTCCATTGTTTGCCGATTTTGATAACGACGGCTTCAAAGATCTGGTCGTTACCAACGGATATCCACGCGATATAACTGACCTGGATTTCATTAACTTCAGAATGGAAACGAGTGGATTTACCAGCACCGAAGACCTGCTGAAAGAAATACCCTCGGTAAAAATACCGAATTACGCTTTTCAGAATAACGGTGACCTCACCTTCTCAGATGTTTCGGCAAAATGGGGCTTCACCCAGCCGTCATTCTCCAATGGAGCCGCGTACGCAGATCTTGATAATGATGGCGACCTGGATTATATCGTGAATAACATTAACGATCCGGCCTTCATTTACGAGAATACCCTATACCATGGAGAGCCTTCTGATAATCACTACCTAAGGGTTAAACTCAACGGAAGCAAGGAAAATCCTTCCGCATTCGGCGCTAAAGTGACCATAACGTATGATGGAAACAAGCAGCAATACAGCGAGCAGAATGTCTATCGCGGTTATATTTCAACTGTTGAAGATATACTGCATTTTGGCCTTGGTACTACCGCAGTCATTGAAACACTTACGGTAATTTGGCCAAATCAAAGAATTACCACATTAACCAATGTACCGGCTGATCAGGTTCTTCAATTGAATATTGAAGATGCCGGGCAAAACATGCAGGGAGCCCCTGGAACCGACAAAGAAACACTGTTGAGCCGAGTGAACAGCTCCCTCAATATTGACTATGTTCATGAGGAGTCTGACTATATTGATTATAACGTACAGCCCAGTATACCTCATAAATTCAGTCAGTTCGGTCCTGCCCTGGCAGTGGGAGATTTGAATGGAGACGGCCTTGATGACTATTTCACCGGCGGTTCAACCGGTTATGACGGAAGTATTTTCGTTCAGCAAAAAGACGGAACATTCAAACAGATTGCCGGTGGACTGAATGAACAGAAGGATCAGGAAGATATGGGTGCGCTCATTTTTGATGCCGATGGTGATGGAGATAATGACATCTATGTAGTGAGCGGCGGATTCGAATTTCCTGAGGGAAGTGTACAAATGCGTGATCGCCTCTATATTAATGATGGCAAGGGAAACCTTGCCTACAAGCCGGAAGCATTGCCAGACCTCAGAATAAGCTCGAGCTGTGTAAGGGGCGCAGATTATGATGCCGATGGCGATATCGATCTTTTTGTCGGCGGACGTGTAATTGTTGGATCATTTCCACTTTCTCCTAATAGTACGATACTCCAGAATCAGGGAAATGGCACATTCAAAGATGTCACCGCCAGCATAGGCAAAGAAATTTCTGAAGCCGGAATGATTACCGACGCAATCTGGAGCGACTTTGACGGGGATGATGACGTTGATCTCATCGCAGTCGGAGAATATATGCCTATAACTATTTTTGAAAATAATAACGGGACTTTTAACCTTGTTGCTACGCCTGACCTCAATAAAACCGGCCTTTGGAATAGTATTGCTGCTGGTGACTTTGACGGTGACGGAGATACGGATTACATCGCAGGAAATGTTGGAATCAACAATTTCTATTGCGCAACGCCCGAAACTCCCCTTAAAGTTATTGCTAAAGACTTCGATTCCAATGGTGATCTTGACGCCATCATGTCCTGCTACTTTAAGGCAGAGGACGGCACCATGCAGCCATTCCCTATTCAATCATGGCAGCAACTGAGTGGCCAAAGCCCGATCTTCCGATCAAGATTCTCCTCCTATCAGGAATATGGAAGAACACGTATCGATCAACTGCTCACCCCCGAAGAAATGGATGGAGCTGTTGTATTGTCTGTGGATTATCTGCATACCAGCTACATAGAGAACTTGGGCAATGGTCGGTTCTCGGTGAAGCAATTGCCGCTTGAAGCACAGGTAGCCCCGGTGAATGGCATAAGCGTGGGCGATTTTAATAATGATGACAAACTGGATGTCATGATGGTCGGCAATGACTATGGCAACGAAGTGAATATGGGGCAGTATGATGCGATGATCGGACTGGTTCTGCTTGGCGATGGTCAGGGTGGCTTTGCCCCTCAGTCTGTTCTCAATTCCGGATTTATGGTCCGCGGAGACGCCAAGGCCCTAGTTCGGCTGGCAGGTGCTGAAGGATATGATGTCTACCTTGCTTCACAGAACAGAGGCCCTGTAGAGGCATATTCTGTGACTAACCAGCGTATAAAACATATAAACGTTGGGCCGGCTGACTTCAAAGCTATCTTAACCTATGCCGATGGTCACAAGCAATTGGTGGAATTGACGTATGGCCAGGGATTCCTTTCGCAGTCTACCCGAAAACTATCTGTTAGCGAGAACGTAAGCAGCGTTGAATTGGTCGATTTTACCGGGAACCGGAGGACGATCGATCTCAAATGAGGATGAGGGAAACTCTTTTATTGCTTGGACTTGGTCTTATGATCTCCTGTGGAAATCCACCGGAACGCCGTGCTGTTTCAGCAGAACAGCTTGCAAAGGCACAATGTAGCACATGCCATGTTTATCCCGGCCCTGAACTATTGCCGAAAAAGGAATGGTCCAACGTCTTACCTCATATGGGTCTCAGGCTCGGGATAGAAGCAGCAGATATTGATCCCTTTGCGCAAATGAAGCTCGACGAAATTCACAGGATCACATATGAGGGTGTTTTTCCGGAAGAACCGGTGATTACTGATTCATTGTGGGCTAAGATTGAGAATTTCTTTATATCAAATGCGCCGGACTCATTTGATCTGCCTGAACGTAATTATCCCGAAAGCACCAGGATTTTCAAAACCACCTTTCCGGAAATCAGCATCGGCGGTTCGCCATTTATTTCTATGACTAAATTCGATAAGAACGGCATCCTGTACCTTGCCGACTGGTCAGGTCATCTGATACAACTGAATTCATCTCTTGAAATAAACCAATTCACAAACTTCCCGCGACCGGTGGTAGATATAAATACCATTTCAGACGAGACGTTGCTGGCACTGAGCATTGGCGATCTCTATCCGAATGACAGAACTATTGGGGCTGTGGCCAGGACAAACCCATCTACCCTCAGTACACCTGAATTACTGTTCTCCGATCTGCCCAGACCGGTTCATTTCGACGTGGGTGATATCGATAACGACGGACTTGAGGATCTGTTGATCTGTAACTTTGGGAATTATGTAGGTGACCTGTCCTGGTATAAAAATGCGGGAACAGGCTATGAAGCTCAGCTAATTAAAAATGCACCGGGTGCTACAAGATCATTTCTGTTGGACCTTGACAATGATCAGGATCTGGATATAATTGCACTTTTTGCACAAGGTGATGAAGGGATTAGCCTTTTTTATAACGAGGGCGGTGTTTTTGAGGAAAAGCGGATTCTCCGTTTCCATCCGCTTTTTGGAAGTAATGATATAGAGATCCTTGACATGGACGGCGACAACGATCTGGATATCGTACTTAGTAATGGCGATAACGGTGATCACAGCATCACACTGAAGCCCTATCATGGCATTCATATTTATCTCAATGACGGCGCATTCAACTTCAGTGAAACCTATTTCTTTCCCATGTATGGCGCTTCCAAGGTTCGGGCGAGCGACTTTGACCAGGATGGTGACATGGATTTGATCGCAGCTTCATTTTTCCCTGAGAATGGTGAAGGGTTGAAACGGAGTATAATCTACCTGGATAATACGGGAGATTTTAACTTCGAGCCCTATCGGATAGCCGGTGCCGATAAAGGACGTTGGATGGTTATGGATTCTGGCGATTTTGACCAGGATGGCGATACCGATGTAGTGATCGGATCATTCACACTTACAAATGAAGGCATCGATAAAGAAGTGCTAACGGAGTGGCGAAAGAGCAAAAACTATATCATGGTGCTGGAAAACCAGACAGCCCGGCACTAGTCAATTAAAAGATTTTCCAGCAGCATTACATCAGCCGGATCCTGTTGCCAGCTTCGTGCAAGACCCGACGGAACGGTCGATTGCATAAAGGGGCCATTACCCAATAAAATATCGATATCACCGTCATGATCAAAATCACCCCGGTCTGCCGTAAGCCACTTGCCTTGAGTTGAAACCGATATCGATGAGGCTACAAAAGACAGATTACCCTTGTTCTCAAGAATTAAAAAACTTTCGTCGGGTGTATTGGTATAATCCGGAAAATAGGATATCACGGCAAGATCCATATCACCATCCCCGTCATAGTCATCAGCCATAGTGCTGAACGGACCGTGAATTGGAAATACATACTTTTCTGTAAAAGTTAATGGCGCTTCCTGAATAAGAATTCTCACTGCATGATATGGCTTAAGTGCCGGGTAATTATAATCGCCTGTATCACCATTCGCATATACAATATCCGGCTTTCCATCACCATTCATATCTGCCAGTTCAAAATACGAGGAACCGTAATAGGACGGAAAGGAAGAAACCTGTTTTTCAGTAAAATTACCCTGTCCGTCCCCAAGAAATACATAGAACCCTTCCTGCCCCTGTGCCATTAGCGCAAGAATATCCAAATATCCGTCATCGTTCAGGTCAAGTATTTCTGTGCGGAGTGCCCCGGGCTCATCCCTTAAAACCTGTTCGCGGTAACCATCATTTGTCTTCTCAAACCAAGATAAGGAACCCTTCAGAAAGCCAAATCCCGCAACTACATAATCCATGCTGCCATCATTATTCAGATCTGCCTCCCTGAGATCTACAGGACGGGGCAATCCCGTTAATATGGATGTCGGGCTCTCTCCGGCAAAACGAATAACTTCACCTTCAAAAAGATCATTTGGGAATATATCACCCATGGTGAGAATCTCGATATTTTCCTCATGTTCCAGCAACGCAGAAGGTGCTCCGCTAACAGGAAAAGCATTGGTTCTACCGGTCAACAGATTAAATTGATAAACAACATTACGTTCAGCATCACCATACCAGATTTCATCACCCTTATTACCAAACTTAACAAGCGAAGCGGCAGGTGGATCATTCGAAATTCGCAAAGGTCTTGCCTTGAATAACCGGTTTGGTTCGGCTGAAATGCTGGTTATGAAGGCTGGCAGGGTATCCGGACTTTCCACCAGATAATATGTCTGAATCTGATCCCACGCTTCTTTGGATAATATCGCAGATGTTGGAGCAAGATTTACCAGCTTTAATTCCTGATAATGCCTGTTTTCATCCTGCGTGAAATTCATCCCCATTCGCGCGCCCATCCGGGGCAGGATTTGTCGCCACAGGTCTTTTGACAATGCATCAGGAGGTGGCACCGAATGACATGCAGCACAATAGGTTGAAGCAAGGGTCTCGCCCGGGTGCTGTACTTTCCGGTCCGGTTCCCGGCCGCACCCCGCAACAAGGATCAATGCGATAAAGCAGAATAAACTAAAGCTCTTGGAAAAACCCATAGATTCCATCTCAGACACTAAGATATAAATCAAGACGTTAATCTTTGGTAGGAAAACTGATTTCCATTATTTACGACTGCGTTTAGCATCGATACTCCAGGTTTCCGATCCGGTAAAGAAGAAAATGAAACCGAGCAAAACAAATAAGAAAGGATGTTGATCTTCATACCAGAATCGTCCGCCCCCGACAAAAAAGGTAATATAGAAAAATGTTCCTATCATCAGAATTGAGGCAATTCGGGTATACAATCCCACAAGTAATAAAATTCCGGATATAAGTTCTGATGCTTTTCCTGCATACACCAGAATATACCGTCCCCGTCCGCGAAATTGTTCCCAATCCATGTACATCTCCATGGTCTCCGTACTGAAAATTTCCAACCCGTGATACACCAGCAATCCTCCTGTACATATACGTACAACTGCCAATATCCGGAATGCTGTAGCCTGAGAGAACATCATGACACAATATACATGATCACAATTGAATTATTGCTTAAGGAGCGAGCCAACTTCCTGTCCAATTATCCGCACCTCTTAAAAAACGAGTCCGCAGGTGATGGTCACCATTTAATTGCAGGACATCGATTTGGACTGGTTTCACCGTCACAACAGCAAAGAATTCTGATATCAGCGGATCTGACCATTGATGCGCTTCTGCCGGATTATCGATCCGGGTACCTGGTGCTAATATGGAATTGTATGACCTCCTGTTTTTAACATCCGCCCAATATTGCTCTGATTGGTCTCCTTCGATCGCAACTGTTCCTGACAGGCTCACTTGTAATCCCTGCTCACTATTGAAAAATAACAGATTTACATGATTATTCTTCTCCAGCTGACTGATCTTATCAGACCTTGAATCTGTGAATATCTGAATTGTAGATCCGCTTAAAACTTTACGAAGCACCACATACCTTGAAACGGGTATATTTTGATCAATGGTGGAAAGTACAACGAACCTGAACGGGTGGGCGGCATTGTTCGCGGCCTTATCCAATTCGGCATGGATGCACTCTAAAACTTCTGGTAACGTAGTATTCGTATTAATCAGCATATTTCTTTTTATCAACTCTTTCTGACTTATGAACGGCAAATATGCCTACCTCCTGCCCCTTACCCTTTAGTTCAATACTTCCCTGTTCTTCAAAACAATAGCGTTCAGCTTTTAAAAGATCCTTCAGGTACTTCGAAATCAGCAATTCCTTACCTAACGGATTACATTGTCCCTGGATGCGTGCGGCTGTGTTAATCGCATCACCGTGATAGGCAATTTCCTTTTTAAACCTTCCCACTTCTGTTACCGTCACTAATCCCGCATTCACCCCTGCTTTAAAGAAAGGAACCACCCCATATTCTTTTTCATAATGAGAATGACGGCTGGTCAATTCAGACTTGTACCTGTAGTATGCATCCAGGCAGTTATTTCGTGTGATACCGGTTGTTAATTTCCAGGTTAGCACAGCCTCGTCCCCCACATACTGGTAAATTTCTGCCTCATTTTCTGCAACAACTGCCAAATCGCTGAAACAATCCTGTATGAACCGGCTGTATTTTACATGTCCTAACTTTTCAGCAATTTGAGTAGATGACTGCAGGTCCAGAAACATAAATATCCGTTCTTCTTCCCTGGGTGTATAGAATCTGCCCAATAACAGATCCGCAATTTTCCCTTCCCCGAGTAAAAGGTTTACCTGGCGCATGGCCGTCATGCTCAGGTCGACAAATAATATGAAGAAATAAATCGCAAAACTTCCGGGTTCAAGAGCAAATTCAACCAGCGTGATTTTAATATCCAGCAGCCAAATACATAAACCATAGGAAAGAATAATCAATGCTGTCAGGAAAAGGAAGGCATATGTCAGTCGTACGATCAGCAGCCTTGCCAACGAAACTCTTTTGTACAGGCGCTCTTCGGTGAGTATTTCAGCCAGGGCGGATATTGATCCGAAGATCGGTCCGATGATGGATGAGAACAGGATGCTTAACCAAAAATTGAATTGCACCGATCCTTCTTCAATTGTACCAACACCCCTCACGATACACAGAAAATAGAACGCCAACGTCCACCCAACGGCATAATCCCTGACTATTTTACGTTTTTGCTGCTTTCGTAAACGCATTCAAGCTTTAATTCAATTTTTCAAATGATCAGATAATTGTCGAAGTCCGGGTGCCACCGCCACTATTAAGCCATTTTCGCCAGCTTCCAGCCATGTGATCTTCTCAGAGAGCATGCTATCCGGCAACGCTACAGAACCGCTCACAAGACGATTCCTGATCTCCGTGGAAACCTCAGATAGATTTGTAAATAAACCGGCTCCTTCAGAAAGTACCTCAGATTCCGGCATCAATGGCATTATGTTCTCAGCTGCTTTCACCCAATTATCCAACTGACGGGTTATATGCATTTTATTTGAGTCTGAAGGTTCTGTGATATAGGAATTTACCTGATTATTGAATTTCCGTGCTTGCGGACTTTCCGGGCGTACGATATCCACCAGGTGATTCAATTCAAAATCAGGCAGATAGATGAAATCCGCTTCGAGCAACGAGGGCATACGACCATGGTACTTAACTTCTTCCATGGCATCCATCAGCATCAGCAATGACGGATAGGATTCCGTTGAAACAAGTTTTTTAAGACGCTGATAGTAATTTTGGTCATGGTGAACTCCCAGTGTAACGAGGTCTTCGTTTACTGTTTCCAGCCTGCGGTACATGTCATCGATATCTGCCGTAAGCGATACGGGGCTCCACAGCTTCTCCGCAATGGCAGCGGTTCGCGGCCAGATCCTTGATTCGATATTTTCTGCATCTGCAAACTCCGACCACTGACAGGCTTCACCCCCAAGAATTCTTTGCTGCTCTTCCGCTGTGAGAGGTCTAATAACTTCAATCTCCGGAAGCTCAGTACCTGCCATATCAGATCCGCCGCTTCGGATACCACTGCTCTCAAAACTTAAAAGCCCAAACGAAATGTTGCCCCTCAAACTATCCCCTGTCAGGGCCGCTTCATAATCCAATTCACCCACCGGCCCCATCATTGAACAGGAAAGTACATTATCTTTTATGGTAGCCCCTTTAAATGCCATACGATCAGACATCATGGCAAAGAAGCCAAATACATTATCCGGATCACGATCAAAAATCACCAGCTGGCTCTCAATGATATTCCCACCGATTTCCATCTGCTGATCATACATTTTCCAAAAGGCGGTATCCGGTTCGATATCCACCGCACCGGGCAGAATCAACGGGTCAACTTCATAATGCTTCCCGGCAGGCAAAACATGATCCATGTACAATCCGGCCGAAAGAATTCCGGATCCTCCATTTTGGACCGCCATGAATAGAGATTTATGACTGGTCCACGATTGCACGACGATGTCCGTTGATAATTCCGGCGAACTGATCTCATCCCAGCCTACCATGATCTTTCCCTGATCCGATACAATTTTGTGTATCCTCCTGTTAAAATACGTCTGTAATTCATGCGCATCTGAAATAGAATTTTCAGCCATGAAAGCCATGATGCGTTCGTTATTCTCCCAATAATCGGGATTTACTTCATCGCCTCCGATATGAAAATACATATCCGGAAAAAGCGCCGACATTTCAGCAATCAGTCCCGTAAGAAACTCATAAACTTCGTCGCGGGTCGGGTCCAGGGGTGGTCCGAACAGCGCCCCCTTCCCGGATCCAAACTGCAGGGAATCATCCGAACTGGAAAGCGAGGGGTACGCAATCTGCCAGCTTTTGGAATGACCAGGCATATCAAATTCAGGAACAATCCGAATACCACGTTCTGAAGCATAGGCGATAATTTCCCTAATATCATCCTGCGTGTAATAATGCCCATTGGAACCCACTTCATGAAGTTTTGGATAGCGCTTACTTTCGACACGAAAGCCCTGATCTTCTGATAGATGTAGATGCAGAACATTCATCTTCATGGCAGACATCGCATCAAGATTTCGAAGAATAACCTCTTTGGGAATCCAGTGGCGGCAAACATCAATCATTAACCCCCGCCATGGAAAACGAGGATGATCACTTATTTCAACAGTGGGAAGGAAAGCTTCTCCTTCTCTTTTGATGATGAGTTGCTTGAGCGTTTCAAATCCTCTGACAATTCCGATGCTGGTAGGTGCCGATAACCGGATATCACTTTTGGAAATGATTAAATCGTAGGACTCGTTCATGCCCATGAAAGGCAAATCAACTGCACTGTCATATTCAATGATCATGGGTAAAGCATCTTTGCTTTCCGAAGTCCCGGTGAACGCAAAATAGCGCTTAGCAGCAGCCGAAATCATTTCCGTATTTGCACCCGTAATGGAAAGCTTATCGGCATTGATCTCATCCCCTGCTAATTCCAGCTTCGAAGGAAGAGGCATAAGATCAATTGCCGCCCGATCTTCCTCACTAATTAGCGGAGGGGTATATAACACGAGCCGATAATAGGCATATCCTCCTGCAGCAAGGACTACGATGACAATCAGAATTGTGTAAAGAAGCTTTTTTAATATTATTTTACCGGCCATACCAAACTCTTACAAACTCCAGCTGTTCCCGACATCAGAAAGTGGTATACAGCCATTGTAGCCACCCGGAATGGGATCATAGTTAAGCACGTTTTTTCCAATTTCTTCAGAAGAAAAATATCCCCACATGGCTGTCGATTTCAGAGATCTGTAAAAACCTACGGGTTGTTGCTTACCAACCGCTGTCCCCCAAACACCTGGGTTGAAAGTTCCTGCCTCAGATTCCTTACGGCTTAGAATCTCTGCCCGATCCTTAGAGGCAAGATCGGCAAAACTCTTTCCGAACTTCTGCCGACTTTCCTCGTTGGTCTGATCGATGAACTGAATCACCTGAGATTTGCCATTTTCATCATAAAGTCTTGAGAATACCATATCCAGGAACATATCAACTTTCACATCCAGCGCTCCCGGTGTATCCGTCTTTGGCAGCCATGTATCGACGATCGTGCTAATAAATACTGCCTGGTCTTCATTCAGGAACAAGGGCTTCCAATTGATGCGGGGCTGCTGTTGGCAGGACTGCAGCAATGAAAACAGTGTGGACGCAGAAGCGGCCGTACCCGTCATCAATAATGTTTTTTGCAGTGCTTCTCTACGTTTCATGGCTTACAGGTTATTTTTTCTCAATTCAGCAACCGCATGATTGGCTGCACGGGCAGTTAATGCCATATAGGTAAGTGAAGGGTTCACGCAAGATGAGGAAGTCATACATGCTCCATCTGTGACAAAGACATTTTTGCAGGCATGGATTTGATTGTTCGCGTTCAGAACAGATGTTTTGGGATCCCGTCCCATCCGCGCGGTACCCATTTCATGAATTCCAAAACCGGGTTCATGCTCATTATCAAATCCGATCACATTCTTCAGTCCGGCCGTCTCAAGCATCTCAACGGCATCTTCCTGAATCTGTCGGTTCAGGGCCTTTTCATTCGCTTTGAATTCACAATCGATAGCAAGTGTAGGCTGCCCCCATTTGTCTAAATTCGTTTTATCAAGAGAAACCTGATTTTCATGATACGGAAGGCACTCGGCGAATCCGGTGATAAAAAATTCCCATGGGCCAGGCTTCATCATACGATCCTTATAATCGGCGCCAAAATCTGTCTCATTGGCACCGGCACTCCAGCCCTTTCGATATCCACCTCCCTGGTAGCCAAATCCCCTGAGGAATTTATCCGATTTTGTGTTTTCATCGATATTCCAGTAACGGGGAATATAAATACCATTGGGCCTTCTTCCTTTATAATACTTGTCCTCAAATCCGTCGACAATTCCCATGGCGCCAACCCGGTAGGTATGATCCATTAAATTATGGCCAAGTTCTCCGCTGTCATTACCAAGACCGTTCTCGAAGCGGTTCGAGACCGAATTCAACAAAATTTGAGTGGTACTGAGCGTAGAAGCATTGCAAAATATGATCCGTGCAGAATATTCAATCACTTCATTGGTCTCGGCATCAATGATCCTCACCCCCGTGGCCTTGCCTTTTTCCTCATCATAAATTATGGATTGCACGATGGAATAAGGCCGTATTGTAAGATTCCCGGTCGCATTGGCAGCCGGTAATGTCACCGCATTGCTGCTGAAATAGGCGCCATACGGACAGCCCCTGCCGCACCTGTTCCGGTACTGGCATTTTCCGCGTCCATTCAATGGCTCAGTGAGATGTGCCACCCTGCCAATGATCATATTGCGCCCTGGAAATTCCTTTTCAATTCTGCCTTTTACATGTTTTTCAACACAATTTAACTCCATTGGAGGGAGAAAATGGCTATCAGGCAATTGCGGCAATCCCAGGGCTTCCCCGCTGATACCCGCAAACTTTTCCACATATGTGTACCACGACTCGATATCCTTGTAGCGAATTGGCCAGTCCACACCATATCCGTCGCGGGCATTGGCTTCGAAATCCAGATCGCTCCACCTGTAAGTCTGTTTACCCCACAGCAATGAGCGCCCTCCGGTCTGATGACCCCGCACCCACAGGAATGGCTTAACCTCTGTATAGGGATTTTCTTCATCGTTGGCATAAAAATGCTCCGTATCCTTTCCGATAAACCCTGTTCGGATGCCCACATTATGCTTTTGACGCTCCTCGGGTGTGAGCGCACCACGTAATTCATAATCCCAGGGATCATCATTCATCGTGGTATAATCCTTGATATGCTCGACCATTCTACCCCTTTCCAAAACAAGGGTTTTCAACCCGTTTTCACACAATTCCTTTGCCGCCCATCCACCGCTGATACCTGATCCTATAACAATAGCGTCATAGGTCACCTGCTGCTTTGCATCAATATTGAAGTTTGCCATTCATTACGCTTTACGTTGAACAGGAAGTTAGGGAAAAAATGCAATATTTTGAACTTGTGGATACTATTGGCTCTCACAAGCGTGGTATATATATTTCGTACCTGAATAATGGAACAATCATTCGATGAAGCCGGTATGCTGATACGTCTATCGATCATCCTTCAGAATTCCTTTATCTTTAGAAAAAAGACTCGTCATGAAATCCATCTCTGTTTTCGTCCTGGCTGTATACCTTTTTGTGGGTTGTTCATCCGGTGACAAACCAAATACTGAAAAGCAAACTTCTGATCAAACCTGGTGGAAAGAAGCCGTTATTTACCAGCTTTACCCAAGAAGTTTCAAGGATTCAGATGGTGATGGCGTAGGTGATCTTCGCGGCATTATTGAGAAACTTGATTATCTCCAAAGCCTGGGCATTACCATGGTCTGGGTAAATCCCATCTACAGCTCACCCAACGACGATAACGGATATGATATTTCTGATTACCGCGATATCATGGCTGAATTCGGCACCATGGAAGATTTTGATGAAATGCTGCAGGGCATGCATGATCGCGGGATCAAATTCGTGATGGATGTAGTTGTGAACCACAGCAGCGATGAGCATGAATGGTTCGTCCAATCCAGGAGTTCGCGCGATAATCCTTACCGGGATTATTATCACTGGTGGCCAGCGGAAAAAGGAACACCCCCCTACCGATGGAGCTTCTTTGACCCCGAAGGAAATGCATGGCGATATGATTCACTTACCGATGCCTACTACCTCCATTACTTCTCCAGAAAACAACCAGACCTGAACTGGGAAAACCCGAAAGTCCGCCAGGAAGTATATGACATCATGAAATTCTGGGCTGAAAAGGGTGTGGATGGATTTCGCCTGGATGCATTTCAGTTTGCCTCAAAGGATACAACCTTTCCGGAGTTCCCGAAAGGCTATGAAAAAGAGGTAATCAAATATTATGGAATGGGCCCTTATCTGCACGACTACCTGAGGGAAATGTACGATGAGGTTTTCAGTAAATATGATGTATTCGCTGTAGCGGAGGGTGCCGGTAGTACATTTGAGGATGCCCATGACCTTGTGGATGCCGACAGGAATGAACTGCAGATGGCCTACCACTTCGAAGGCGTCGACCTGGTGAATGATCTTGATGGCTATACCCTTGATGAACTGCGAAACTCATTTTCCAAATGGGACAGCGCATTTGCAAATGAAGGCTGGATTTCCATATTCCTTGCCAATCATGATAATGCCCGCCTGGTGAGCCGATATGGAAATGATTCCCCCGAATTCCGGGCGCCTTCTTCCAAGATGCTGAATACATTCATACTTTCAATGCGCGGTACCCCCTATTGCTATTATGGAGATGAACTGGGAATGACCAATATCGATTTCGACAGCATTTCCCAGTACAGGGATATTGCAGCTATCAACGGCTACCAGAAAGCGTTATCTGAAGGAGCTGATATGGATGCGTTCATGGAACGACTCAACTTTCTTTCACGCGATAACGGCAGAACGCCCATGCAGTGGGATGATTCCCCTCATGCCGGCTTTACAACCGGTATACCATGGCTTCCGGTGAATGACAACTTTACCGAGATCAATGTCGCTAACGAATCTTCAGACCCTAACAGCTGCCTGAATTACTTCAGAAAAATGGTACAGTTACGCAAGGACAATCCGTTACTAGTTTACGGAGATTACACCGTGGTGGCTCCCAAGCATCCGGATGTCTATGCCTACACAAGGGAACTGGACGGGGAGGCTATGCTGGTCATTCTTAACTTCTCATCAACGGGGCAGTTAATCAATATTCCCAACGGTTTGGAAACCGGAGAAATAATGATCAATAATTACCATGAAATTAACGCAGAAGGCAACAAATTAAATCTCCAACCCTATCAGGCAATCATATTCCAATTGAATTGATTAACAATGGGTTAAGAATGAATCAGTTGTTTGAATTCGATAAGCTGAGAAGATAATCCAGAAGCGCATTTCTTTCTTCTTCAGTTGCGTCGTTAAGTAATCCCTCGTACATAAGGGATTGCATGACAACCTTTTCTTCCGCAATGTCTTCCCTTGAAACATCCAAAATTTTGTTTCCGACAACCATAATTTTAAGCTGATTTTCATCGGCATTTACAACTCTGCCGACGAGTACATCACCATTGCTCAATACAAGGCGGGTTGGGGCCATACTGGGTTTAATACGTTTATTGGGATAAAGAATCTCTTCCAACAGTTCTTCCCGATTGTATACCCTGGCAATATCCTTGAGGTTGGGTCCAAGTAATTCAGTCTTACCGTCTGTCGCGTGACAGGCGAAGCATACTCGGTCAGTGAATAGTTTTTCGCCAAGAGCAAGTACCGACTCATCTGCATCCTCCTGGGCAATTCTTTGAGGGTCATATACTTCCGTTTCAACCCACTCTGCCGGTATTAATCTGTAAATTGCTCCATCCGGCTGATCCAGCGCCTGATACCAGTAATCTGTCTGGCCAACCTGTGTGACGTAAATACTACCATCTTCACCCAATGCAAGGTCAGACAATTTAGGGAGATCTGTTACAAGTGGCCTTTCCTCAAATGTATAATTACCGTCTGCGTCTCGTGTAACCCTTACTTTACCGATGGATCCACGCTTCCAACGTTCTCCTGGTCCGTAGTAGGATATAAATAAATCCTGTCCTGTTTCATCCGGAGTGGCAAATTCAATCCCTGATGGCGCCACATCATAGGTTAAATCAATCACAGGGTCAACTTTGTCAGGATGGTTCTTATACTTTTCAGGATTGTGACCGTAATACGCATTCTGAACTGCAATATTTAACTCTTCAGTTGGGTTCCCTCCCCCCTCATTATCAATAAAAAAGAGCTTCCCACTGGCGTCGAATGACATGCTGGGCACTGATCGCAATCCGGTCGCATATTGCTCCAGTTCACTTCCGTCGAATCGTAACAATGACCCCCTCAGGCCATCAGGATCTTTCGCCGGACTGGCATTCCATGAATCTGTGGTAAGAACAAAATATAGATCACCATTCTCCTCAAATGTCAATCCTGAAGTCCATTCATACGGATGTTCACTGTAGGGAATATCACTAAAATATACATAGCTGGAATCGGCCCGGCCATCTTTATCCTGATCCAGGTAAACGCGAATCTGATCTGAAGCACCCACATAAAGCGCATTGTCCCTGAACGTCATGCTCGCCGGGGCACGAAGGCCATCTTCGCTGACATCGCAAAATAAAAACGCCTGATCTTCCAATCCGTCATTATCTGTATCCCTGATCGAATAAATTTCACCGGTATTGTTCGATACATACATTACATTTTCAGGCCCCCGAACAATCTGTACAGGATTCCAGATTGTCACATCTCCGACCAGGTTCAATTTAACGACCGCATATTTCTCAAATACATGGACATCAGGATCGATTAGGGGGCGAAGGCTGGCTTCACTAAAAGTTGCATTTTCTTGTTCTGGTGGATTGGAGCATGCTGAAATTAAAAGCGCGCAAAACAGCATGATCCTGCGGTTTGAGGCAAAATAATTCATTCGCTGGTTGGTTGATTGGGAAGAGAATATATTACAATTATTAACTCAGGTCAACCCAATCAATTCACCTTCAAACTTAATTGACTGAAAGTCAAAGTGATGAAGTGTCAAAAAATTCCTTACCCCAGGTTATTTAGCGGGTATCTGCTGACTCAGACAGTGCAATGTCCCAAATCCCCAGATCAGATTGATAGCGCTGATGGGAATAATTTCCCGTTTGGGAAAACATACTGAAAGGGTATCAAGGGCCAGGCGATCGTTGGGGTCGTTGAATACGGGTACCAGCACTGTTGAATTAATGATCAAGAAATTGGCATAACTGGCAGGTAGTCTAAGCCCGTCGAATATCAACTTGTTTGGCATGGGCAATTCAGCAATATCCGGTTGTTTCCCATCGGCGAGACGGGCTTTCCGAAGCCTTGCAAGGTTATCCTTCAAAGGAGCATGATTGCGGTCTTTGGTGGATTTTTCCACAACGGTTACGATAGTATTTTCATTTACAAAACGGCATAGGTCATCAATATGACCGTGCGTATCATCGCCTTCTATTCCATCGCCAAGCCAAATAACCTGCCTGATACCCAGATAATGTTCAAAAACTTCTTCATACATTTCCCTGTTAAACCCGGAGTTACGAACCTGTATTTTGGGATGCAGCAGACATTCTTCGGAAGTGAGCAGCGTTCCCTTGCCGTTGGAGTCTATGGCACCGCCTTCCAGCACAAAAGGCTTATTCCTGTAATGAACTGTTTCAAGGGGCAAACCAAGTATGTCGGCAATTCCCGAAGGAACATGCTTATCCAGCCGGTAATTAGAATATTTCGCCCAACCGTTGAAATTAAAATTCAGAGCAACGCGCTGCTTGCCTTTTTTTACAATGATCGGTCCGCTGTCGCGCATCCAGCTCCGGTTGGTCTTTTGATGGATATACCGAATATTTTTCAGGTTTACATCAGCTATTGAGAGCCACTCATTTACACGGGCTTCGAAAGCTGCATCTATAACAACCAGAAAGACAATCTCGACACGGGCTACCTTCTTGATAAATTCTACAAAATCCCATTTAACGGCTTCGTATTTACCGGGCCAGTCATTACCATTGTGCGGAAAGCATAATAATACTCCTTCCTGGTGCTCCCATTCCGCCGGAAAACGATAGTCACTCATATCAGTCGATGGCCCGCTTTGTTAAATCTCCAAACGCATCGATGCGGCGGTCCCGGAAAAAGGGCCAGTTCTGGCGAACATTCTCCTGTAATGAGAGATCAACTTCTGCCAGTAATATTTCTTCCATATCATGGGAAGCCTGCGCCAGGATTTCACCCTGAGGCCCCGCAATGAACGAACTCCCCCAGAATTCGATACCATCGGTTCCGGGCACATATTTCTCCAATCCGATCCTGTTGGCAGCGGCCACATATACCCCGTTGGCTACAGCATGACCTTTCATTACATTCATCCAGGCACCATGCTGATTAACCCCAAATTCCTCCTTTTCAGAAGGGTGCCAGCCGATCGCTGTTGGATAGAATAAGACCTCAGCGCCTTTCAGGGTGGTGATTCGGGCGGCTTCCGGATACCACTGATCCCAGCAGATCAACGTCCCCACTTTTCCTTTCCGGGTTTCAATAGCCTGAAAACCCAAATCGCCGGGTGTAAAGTAAAATTTTTCATAGAAATGCGGGTCGTCCGGAATATGCATTTTACGATAAAGCCCCGCCCGACTTCCATCAGTATCAATGATATATGCACTGTTGTGATATATTCCCGCCATGCGCTTTTCAAAGAACGGCACAATAATTACTACCCCAAGATCTTTGGCCAATTTGCTAAAGGCCTCAAAGGATGGTCCGTCGAGCGTTTCTGCGTATTTAAAGTTTTCGACATTTTCACTCTGACAGAAATAATGGCTGCTATAAAGTTCGGGGATCAGAATAACCTCTGCTCCTTGTGTGGCAGCATCCCTGACCCACTGAAGGCACTTTTTCAGATTATTTTCCGGCGTATTATTCAGGTTTAGCTGAATAACAGCAATTGTATAGTTTGATTTCGGCATTTGGGTTTATTTCTGGTGCAAAAATACCGTCAGTGAATTAAATATCCCACAATTCACTCCTTACATTCAAATTTTATTCGAATTCGATACAAACCGGTGCGCCCACCTCGATTCGTTTACCTGTTGCTTCCATCATACCGGTTTCCTGATCAACCTTTGCGCTAACAATGGAGTTTCCTTGTTCATTAGCGATCAGAAGGTATCCGCCGTCCGGACTAATTGCAAAATTTCTGGGCCATTTTACTCCATCGGTGAAGAAATCGGCCAGACTCAGGCTGCCATCATCTTCAATCACGAAGCTTACGATACTGTCGTGACCACGGTTTGATCCGAAAAGAAGCCGGCCATTCGGATGTACATGAATGTCGGCACATTTATTATCCCCGGAGAATCCTTCAGGCAATGTATTAACCGTTTGACGCTCACTCATGAGACCGCTTTCTGCATCGTAGTCATACGCCGTAATGGTCGCATTCAGTTCATTGATCACGTACACCACATTTCCATTCGGATGGAAAGCGATATGCCTTGGCCCTGCACCCGGCGCCGCTTCAGCAAACGCAGGTGAATTCTCCACCAGGGCGCCATCTGATCCAACAGCATATATCATGATTTTATCGGTCCCCAGATCGGCTGCCAGGGCATACCTTTCGGCCGGATCTAATATGATGCTGTGCGCATGCGGGCCTTCCTGCCGGGAAGCGTTCGGACCAGAGCCCTCATGTTGTTTCACCCATGACTTTTCGAGGAAGCCTCCCCCGGACGATATCGCGGCTGAAATAACATTTCCGGATCCGTAATTTGCCGAGAGCACAAACTGACCAGCATTATCTGTTGCAATATAACAGGCATATGTACCCTTGCTCGATGTTGTGTCGATGGGGAGCAGTTTACCAGGGCTTTGGACTTCATAGGCCATAAGTGCTGATTCACCAGATTCAGATAAGCTCTCATTTACTGAATAAAGGTATGATCCGTTGGAACTCAGGGTTAAAAAGGATGGATTTCCAGCTTCCACTGCCAGTTTTAAATCTCGCATGCTTCCGTCGCCCGGATCAAAGGTCGCATAATAGATTCCTTCACTTATCCCATTGGTATAAGTCCCGATATAAAAACCGGCTGGTTGGTTTGATGTCATTTCTTCCACTTCAGGTGGGGCCTCTTCCTGAGTAGACTGATTTCCGGAACATGCAGTTATCAGGCAAATGCTAAACAGGATTACAATTATATTCAATTTCATTCCGGAATATAGCAGTTTCAATCTAACCGTAAAAGCCGGTGAAGATATAAGCCAGTGTTCCTACAACTTTAATCCATAAAACTTCAATTTGCCTGATGGAATGTGTCTACAAGCGCAAAGGATCAATTGCCTGACACATCAATTCTTTCTTCAGCATGCCTGACAGGAAATATAAGTGTAAAGGTTGCACCTTCACCCCGGGCAGACTTCACGCTGATCCTGCCTCCCATAAGCTCAGTGAGGTTTTTAACAATACTCAAGCCCAGACCGGTACTGGACTCGCCCTGTGTAGGACGGGCTGACAGCTTTTGAAATTTACCAAAGATTTTCTTCCTATCAGCTTCGGTAAATCCGGGCCCCTCATCCTTCACAACAATCTCATATTCCTGTGCTCTCCGAATAAGTTCCACATCCACTTTTGATTCCTGAGGTGAAAATTTGATCGCATTGGAAAGGAGATTATCAATGATCCGGCTCAGCATATTGGGGTTAATCCATGAATAGACCTGGTGATGACCATGATAACGGACAGATATATTCTTACTACTTGCATAGGCGGCATGAGCCTTGACACAATCTTCCAGCAAGTCATTTATACTTGTCTGTACAAAGCTTTCAACATCGTTCAGGTGGGACTCATACATGGTAAGTACATTGAGGTCATCGATAAGATGCTTTCCCTCTTCAGCAATCTTAAGAATCATGTCATTTAACTCACTTTCCTCCTGCCCCTTAAATTGTGTGTTCATTCGCATGATCTGGGCCAGACCCTTTATCTTATTAAACGGAGACTGCAGGTCGTGTATCATCACCCTGATCATGGATTGCTCTTCCTCATGTGACTTCTTTAGCTCATCATTCGACATCCGGAACGTTCGGGCTTCTTCTTCAATTTGACGCTGATATTCTTCAATCTTCCTGGTCCGCTCCTTAACGCGCTGTTCCAGGCTTTTATTAAGGTAATTCAGTCGTTGCAACAGACCTTCCTCATTTTCCATAGCACTTGAAAAGCGTCTGGAAATCACTACAACAATCAGAAACAAGTATATTACCACACCCCATCCACTCCAGTCCCCTGTGTCGATGATCCTCGCATTAAACAGGATATCATTAATTAGAAACAGGAAAGCAACCATACCCCCCACCAAAACCGTTTTAGCGCCCTCCCGGTGCTGCATAGCTGCCTTAAAAGTGAAATAAATCAGAAAGACACCTGCTACTACCGAGAATAATTGGAAGAACGGAACTGAAAAACTACTGATTCGAAGCGGCAAAAGAACTACGAGCGCAACACTCAACAGTCCTATCATCCAAACGATACGCTGCGACCACCGTGGAATTAAGCGCGGGAAAAGGCCTGCTAAAACTGCGTAGTTGAGGGTGATACCCAGGTAAAAAGTAATGAGGGTGATCTTCAGTAAATTCACTCCGTCCACAGACGGGAGATAACCGGCAATCAGCTGTTCTCCTGAAAACAGAATCCGAAGCATTAAGCCGAAACTCAATACTGAAAAGAACAGGATGTACGAATCCTTTTTCCGAAATATGTAATAAACAAATAGAAATATACTCATCAGGGCAAGAGCACCACACTGGATCCCCGCAAAGAGTGTTTTTCTTACACTTTTCTGAATTAGAAAACTGTGCTCGCCATAAATGAATGGGCCTATAAATCCACCAACATGATAGCTGTGATTACTCACCAGAATTTTAATTTCCGTCGCTTCTCCTTTACGATAGTATTGATCCGGAATATGGATCACTCCCCGCGGAATTCTTACTTTCTCTTCTTCAGCACTTATGGAGGGCTTCCCGCCTGAAATGAGTACATTATCATTAATCAGTATTGTGTAGGCTGATAAGATGTTTGGCAATAAAACGGCAAGTTCCCGGATGTTGTCCGGAACGTTAACTGTTGTTTGATACATTCCATGACCAAATGTACTCATGGTCTTATTTGGCCACTTATGAGGTACATCAACCAGAATTCCTGCTTCTTCCCCGATCTGCCAGGAGCCCTTAACAAACACCCATTCATTTATCTTATAAACAGACTCTTCCGCTTCCCCGGTATTCACCGAGTAAACAGAACATCCGGCGATGCTCAGTAAGATTAAAATAATTGCCAGCCCACTTCGCCCCATCGTTACAGAATATTGTCCATTAGATATATACTTTTACCTGGGTATAGTACTCCTGAATCTTTTCACATTTTCTACTTTATTCCTGAGAATTCGGTGAAATGACACGATTGGGGGATAAGATAATTAAAAAATTAATAGAAGGTCCTCATTTATTGTGGTTTATGTATCGTATTATGAAATATTACTTTAAGTAAATGGATTGCGCTGATTTGAATACTATGACATAAAAAAAACCGCCTTGCGGGCGGTTTTCTCATACGATTCAAATGTATTATTTTATTCAGGAAGGGCATCCAGCTGTTCAGCAATGGCGACAGCTTTGTCGTTCATTTTCAGCTGAACATAAAGGTACTGAAGCGTTTCCAGTGTTTTTCTGTTGTTTGGTTCCAATTCATTCACTTTTTCCCAAACAGGCAAAGCCTCTTTAAGTCGGGTGTTGATCTCTGAATCCATTTCCCGGGCCTTTTTCTGATCTGCAGAAGAGATGCCAAGATTATTACGGGCTTTGACCAGTTCAACCGCCTGGTTATATTTCAATACTGCCATATTGTAATTTCCGTTAAAGTAGTTCGGATCTACCTCAACAGATTTCTGGTAAGCATTTAACGCAGCATCCTTATCACCGAGTTCTTCATTCATCACACCCAATGAGAAATAAAGGTCCGGATTGTCCGGTTCTGCAGCAATTGCTGATTCAAGTCCTGCACGTGCCTCGTCAGCCTTACCCATCTGGATCAACAGATTGATCTCTGTCTTGGCGAAACGGCTGTCTTCAGGAAATTCTTCCTTGGCTTCACGAGCCAGTTCCAACGCTTTTTCATTGTCCTTGTTTACCTGGATTTCAATGTAAAGTAAGGCATTATAGATGTCTGCAGTTTTGTAGTTCAGATCATTTATCAGGGTGTAATAGTGCTGTAATGCGCGATCATAATCCTGCATCGCCTGAGCAGCACTGGCAGCATATATATATCCGGTTGTATCTTCAGGCTGAACAAGGGTTGTTCGCTCAAAGTTATATACAGCGCCTTCGATATCATCATTCTGATAAGCTTCCACACCTTTATTCAGGTAATAAGCCCATAACATCTCAACTTGTTGTGATCTGGGTGTAGGAAAACCCGTTAAGGGGTCAGAAAGGAAGTAATCGCTGTTACCTGTATTCAATTCATCGGCTTTATTAAACGAAGCCATTGCAACGGCCAACGGATCATTCACCAGGTTCTGGTATTCAGCATTTGAAGTGGTATCCAACGATGCATAGATAAGTGCACGATAATACCAGGTTTTGCCGTCATCTTTCAGTTTTTCATATTCTGCGGCTGCATCAATGATTTCTTTGGCTTCTCCCAGGTTACCATCCTGCATCGCCTTAATTGCCTGATTAACCTTTGGCTTTTTCTGTCCGTAGGATACGCCAGCTACGACGATCACTGCCAACATTATAAGGAGTCTTTTCATAACGTACTTAATTCTAATTACTAATTTAATTTTTTATTCTTCATTTTGAACATTTGTGTCACTTCCTTCCGTTGAATCCCCATTATTATCCGGTGATTCACCATTTTCCTGATCTTCAATATCCTCGTCACCCTCGATATTCTCGATTTTTTCGACAGAAGAAATCTCATCATCATTATTAAGCTTGATAAGTCGTACGCCTTGCGTAGCACGTCCCATCACACGTAATGAAGCAACTTCGAGTCGAATCGTGATGCCCGATTTATTTATAATCATCAGATCATCAGAATCGACTACTTCCTTAATAGCAACAAGTTTGCCAGTTTTTTCAGTAACGTTCAGGGTTTTGACTCCCTTACCACCACGACGGGTGATCCTGTAGTCATCGATAAGTGAACGTTTGCCATATCCTTTTTCAGAAACAACCAGCAAGTTTGCATCCTCTCTGGAAACACAAACCATGCCGATTACCTTTTCGTCTCCTTCGAGAGTAACACCACGGACACCCGCTGCAGTACGTCCCATCGGACGTGCATCGGATTCATGGAAATGGATGGCCTTGCCTCCGCTCTTCGCAATGATGATATGATTATCACCATTTGTCAGTTTTACCTCAAGGAGCTTATCCCCTTCGCGAACAGTGATCGCATTGATTCCATTTGATCTCGGCCTTGAATATGCTTCCAGTGTCGTCTTCTTGATGGTACCATTTTCGGTACACATAACAAGATAATTGTTATTGATATACTCCTCATCATTGAGGTCCTGTACATTTATAACAGTACGCACCTTATCACCCGGTTCAATATTGATCAGGTTCTGAATAGCACGACCTTTTGAAGTCTTCCCTCCTTCAGGAATTCCGTATACTTTCTTCCAGAAAACTTTACCGAATTCAGTGAAGATGAGCAAATAATTATGTGCCTGGGCCACAAACAGGTGTTCAGTAAAATCATCCTGCTTTGTTGTTACACCGCGCGAACCCACTCCGCCCCTCGACTGCGTTCTGTATTCGATGAGTGGTGTACGTTTAATATAGCCCTCGTGGGAAATGGTGATCACCATATCATCGTTCGGGATCATATCCTCAACGGTCAGGTCATCAGCGCTATGTACAATATCTGTTCTGCGATCATCACCATAACGATCAGAAAGCTCCGTTAATTCATCCTTAATGATCTTCATCCGTTCGCTTTCATTTTCCAGAATGAACTTCAGCCGATCGATAAGTTCCATTACCTCTTCGTACTCTTTCTGAATCTTTTCACGTTCCAGACCCGTTAATCGCTGAAGACGCATTTCAAGGATTGCCTTGGCCTGTATATCACTCAGGTCAAAATTCTCCATCAGGCCTGCCTTCGCAATCTCGGGATCCCTTGATTCACGGATGAGTTTTATAACTGCATCCAGATTATCCAGCGCAATGAGGTACCCCTGAAGAATGTGCGCACGACGTTCCGCTTCATTCAGGTCATATTGTGTACGTCGAATTACAACCTCGTGGCGATGATCCACAAAATGACGGATCAGGTCTTTGAGATTCAGTGTCTGCGGACGTCCCTTCACAAGAGCAATATTGTTCACTCCGAAAGAAGACTGCAGCTGAGTATATTTATAAAGGTGATTTAAAACAATATTCGGAATAGCATCCTTTTTAAGATCATAAACGATCCTCAGGCCCGACCTGTCAGATTCATCCCTGATGGCAGAAATCCCTTCTATACGCTTATCATTCACCAACGCAGCGGTTTTTTCGATCATACTGGCTTTATTAACCATGTATGGAATCTCGTTGATGATGATCTGCTCCTTCCCTGTTTTTGTCGTTACAATCTCCGATTTAGCGCGCATCACAATGCGACCACGTCCGGTTTCAAACGCATCCTTTACACCTTTGTATCCGTAGATCGTTCCGCCAGTAGGAAAATCTGGAGCGGTTACGAACTGCATCAATTCGGCAATTGTAATGTCATTGTTATCAATGTAGGCCTGAATACCTGCACAAACTTCACGCAGGTTGTGAGGCGGCATATTGGTGGCCATACCTACAGCGATCCCTGAAGCACCGTTGAGCAACAAGTTGGGGATTTTTCCGGGAAGTACTGTTGGTTCCTTTAGTGAATCATCAAAGTTAGGCTGATAGTCAACCGTTTCCTTATTGATATCCGAAAGCAATTCTTCGGCTATCCTTTTCAATCGGGCCTCTGTGTAACGCATCGCTGCCGGGGAATCCCCGTCAATACTACCAAAGTTACCCTGGCCGTCTACTAGTGTATAGCGAAGTGACCAATCCTGGGCCATTCGCACCATTGAATCGTAAACAGCGCCATCACCATGCGGGTGATACTTACCAAGTACTTCCCCAACAATACGGGCAGATTTTTTATAGGACTTGTTGTAATTAACACCCAGCTCAAGCATTCCGTACAGGATTCGCCTGTGAACAGGTTTTAGTCCGTCTCTGACATCCGGGAGAGCTCGTGAGATGATGACCGACATAGAATAATCTATGTACGCTCCGCGCATCTCATCTTCGATATTTATGGGTATGATTCCTTGTCTTCCTTTGGGCCTTTCATCCTGGTTTTCCAGGCTGTCATCTTGCGTTTCGTCCGCCATAAATTTGAGTTACAACTTGTATGATTAAATCAACCGCAAACTTACGCAAATTTTGGCAAGCATCCATTATTTATGAGGAGCAAAAATCATATTTAGCCGGGCTAATTGTCCGGCCTGTCATCCATCAATATGGATTCATTTTTTTCTTGTTCTTGCGCTTGTATTTGATCAGGCTTGGATAGTTCTCCCCATGGTGTGGATTTTGTTTTTTATACCAGGGATGCACCCGACTTCTGTATTCCATGTTACCATGCTGGTGGTTGACCTGCGTGCGGCATTCCTTGATAAAGCACCGCTTTAATTCGGGGATTCTGTAGGTGATCCCCACATTGAGAAACCATGCATTCATATTGGTCTTCAGGGAGAGACCGCTTTCCGGCATATTCAGTGTAAATGACTTCAGGTCATAACTGGGCCTTGCAAATAAACGAACGTACTCTGATAATTCCCGTTCCACAGTAAGCCCGACATTCATATACACCCCCTTGGTCACTTGTGTTTTATCAAACTTCCTGGAGAGGCTGAATCCACCAATATGGGCATCTGCGCTGAGAACGAAATACTGATAACGATACAGCTTGGCACCAAATAGAAAATAATACTTTTTATAGAAGGTAGAATTAAAATCCGGACTGTAGGAATTGATACGATCACCAAAACGATTTGGAGCCATTTCACCTGGCCGATGATATTCCATGATGAAACCTCCGCCAACTTTATAGCGGTTAAACTCAAAATGCACTGAAACATTTAGAGGAATGCTCCAGCCACGACCCTGAAATGCGAGACCGGCACTGTCACCCTGTACAATAAAGTCATTGGCTGCATTATAGTTCCTGCTTCCTGAGGGATCTGCCCTGTTGAACCAGTATCGGTATCCGTTTATGGATGCGGGAACAGACTGGCCTCCCCCCTCAAAAATGACCGGCATGGAATCAGGCTGTTGCAATACTGCAAAATCAGACAGATCCTGTTTATAGAATGTCTGCCCATAACCAGTCGAGAGGCTGAAGTGAAATTTGCTGAGAAAATTACGCAGTCCGCCATTTACCGGTTTGGCATAAAAGTGATCCAGCGGAATGGAAACATCCCGGTCGTCCTGTGCCGAAAGATGGGTGGCTGAAAATACAAAAACCACCATCAGCATGGTACGGAAAAAAATTGGTATGGTACCCCGTCTAGTATGCATAGCTGATGTTACAACAGCCAAAAGTAAAAATTATTATGTCCAGAATTTGCTACAATGTACCTATTTCACAGTAAATGTACCTAAAAAAGACTGAAATACCGGGTACTGCGTTAATTCAAGCCTATTTCCAATATCTTTCAGCTTCTCAAACTCAACCCCGGATATACTGCGTTCACCTACGGTGAGTGATTCATCTGTCAGTACAAAGGAGCTCAGAAAATTCACAAAGATATGCGGAACGTTCATCAGGTCCTGGATGAAGATTTTTAAAGGATCCGCAAAATCACGGCGGCTTTCATTCTGAAGCACATTCCGATCAAAGGAAACATCCATGGTTAACCGGATCATATCAAAAAACGGGTCTTCCCAGCGGTCAAATGCCTTGATCAGATATTTCATTGCGTGAACAACCGGATCTGTTTTCAGAAAGAAGCCGCCCTGCGACATGCGCCGGCACATCTTATTCAATGCAAGCTCTTCAAATAAGCTGATGCTGCCATTTGCCAGGGCAACCCCTACAGAAGGAGTCATAAGTACCAACGCCAAAAAATCGTGATCCGAGATCTCAAGCATCGAAGCTTCATGCCTGATAAACTCTTCTTTCAAAGGCGTAAGAGCAACCGAGATCTCCGGAATTTCTATGAGTGTACCTACTTCGTATTCAGAAAACATAATTTTTTTTTGACAATATACACTGGGAAATTAAAACTTCAATTTACCCTGTTGAAATAAATTCAACCACAGAGAACACCATAAAAAAAAGGCGCCATCATTGGGCGCCTTTCTTACGTATTTCTTTAAGCAATCAGGAATTATGCTCCTGCATCCGCTGCAGAATTGATCGCCTTCTGAATAGCCTCATATCGGGCCTTCACCTCTGGATCAGAGTCAACAGCAGATTTGATCTCTTTGTATACCTTACCACCATCAGGAAGCATCTTAGTTGCCATGATCGACACTACATCTGAGATAGCCTGTTTCCGCTCATCCTGCATGTTGGTAACCAATTCCATAAATTTCTTTTCATAATCCTTGGCACCAGCAGCTTCAAGCTTTGCTTCGTCTCCTCCGGCCTTGGCAAGTTCCAGATAGCGCTTTCCATCCATGCCTTCCTGGTTTTTGATCATCTCATTGGTGAGATCACTTATTTCCTGCTTCATCGCATCCACAGTTTCCATCATGATCGCATATCTTCGGAGGTTCTCGTTACTGATTTCCTGAGCATTTACCACGCCTGCGAGCAGCACCGACATCACTGCTACCATTAAACTTACTTTCTTCATTTCTTGCTGATTTAGGATTAGAGTTACTGATTAAATTTGTTCAAACCTTAAATTTAAGGCAGACACCTCATTTTTAACAAGAAAAACGTAAAAAAGGTTAAAACAGGCGCAAACTTAACCTCAAATTCAGGAACCTGGCTGACAGGGAATTAGGTACGGCAAACTGATTTCCATCGTAATCAGAAATAAATAGATAGCTAATCGGGTTATCACTTCCCAGCAAATTCAGCACCTCAACTGAAATCTGCAGTTGTTCGTCCTCCCTGCCTTTTTTTAGATAAATCAGACGTGTAAAACCAATATCAATACGACGGTAACTCTCACCATCAAAAACATTTCTGTACTCAATATTTCCTGGCGGGCCGAATGGTAAACCAGATCCAAAAAACAAATTCAGGTTAACGCGTGTCCTCGGATCATTGGGTATGTGATCTTCAAACTGTATGGCCACATTGATTCGCTGATCCGTTGGTCTTCGAATATACCCGCGACCGTCGCCGGCCACATCTTCCATCGTTTTCAATATCCCCAAACTGAACCAGGATTGGGTTCCGGGAATGAATTCACCACTGACGCGCAAATCAACTCCCGTCGCAAATGCCCTGGCATCATTGGTAGCATAATAGCGCGTCTTTACATTATCGACATCATATGGATTCACATTCCACAGGTGCTTGTAATAGGCTTCGGCAATAAAGGAAAAGGGCCTGCCCCACCATTGAAAACTGTAGTCCATTCCACCAATCAGATGCAATGAAGACTGTGCCTCCACCTGCGAATTGATAGATCCATCCAGGGCACGAAATTCGCGATAAAAAGGCGGTTGCTGATACATGCCCGTTGCAAGTTTAAAAACCACATCACGTTCCCAGTCAGGTGCATAGGAAAATTGGATTCTCGGACTTACCAGAAACTGTTTATTCAGGGTAGTATACGTGAGCCGAATCCCGCCGGTCATTGAGAAATTTGGATCTGGATTCCAGGCATATTGGACAAACCCAAATAATTGACCGTTTTCAAGGATATTATCTGAAAACCGCTGCTCAACTCCCACCACATATCCGGACGAATCGGTGAATTCATATTCATTCAGATAATCGTCAAAATACTGATAGGCGCCACCCGCACCAAAATTAAGTTCATCCCGGTTGTCAAGTAAAATTGATTGTCGGGTTTCCAGTGAAAAAAGATTGGCCGTCAATGTGTTGCGGCCATAATCAAACTGGGTTCCTATACCACGTGTTGTTACACATTCGTTAAAGGAAGGGCTGCCAATCTGGTTGTCAACATCACACAAACGATAACCGCCTTCAATATTTGTGTATTCCCGCTCGAAGGCCTTCACCCCAGACACAATGACATCAGACTTCCAATTGTCGCGGATCCAGGAGGAATATTTCAACCCAGCCTGGTACGTATCATATTCCAGTAACTCCCGTCCCACAAATGCCACTGTAAACCGTAATGGCTGATTGAAGGTGCCAAATTCTGAAGTACGCGTCTCAGGCCTCACCTGGTACCTGTTTCGGCCGTAGGAAGCAAGAATCCCGAGAACAGGAGATTTAATACGCGGTTTCTTGTCCATCCTGATGGTTACATATGCCTGCAAATCTGTAAATCTGGGTCGGTAACCGGCTGCCGTCTCAAGCGTATTCAACAAATATCGGGAAGATTTGTGCCGGGCTCCGGCAACATAGGTCACCCGACCAGTCGCACCCTCTACGTGGGCCGATCCTCCGAGTAAACTCAAACTCGCGGAAGCTCCGAATGATTCAGGCTGCTTATATTGAACATTGAGCACCGAGGAGAGCTTGTCCCCGTATTTAGGCTGCCACCCTCCCGAAGAAAAACGTACAGCACTCACAAGGTCTGGATTTATAAAACTCAGACCTTCCTGCTGACCGTTGCTGATAAGAAAAGGCCTGTAGATTGGAATGTCGTTCACATAAACAAGATTCTCATCAAAACTACCGCCCCGTACCGAATAGGAAGATGAGAGCTCATTATTGCTTACTACACCCGGCAGTGTTACAAGAATCCGGTTGAAATCCCCAAATGCACTGGGTAATGCCTGTATTGTTTTCGGATCAATAACTGTCAGGCTTGTCTCATTGCGAAGTTCATCATCCTTGATTACCACATCCGATAAAACCGCCGTTGATTTAAACAGCGTAATATTCAATTCCATAACCTGGCGATCTGCAAGCCGAATCTTTTCAACTACTACAGAATACCCAACATAGCGGAACTCAAGATCTATAAGGGAATCAGCGGGAACTGTGAGCCTGTACCTGCCTGCGTCATCTGAAATTGTACCCCGGTCTGTATTTAAGATCCTGATCGTTACATCCGAAAGTTCTATTCCAGAACTATCCGTTACAATACCTTGTATTACAGATACTTGTGACTGACTATCTAAAGCTAAAAATAAGATAAAACCCAGGGTCACAAAGAAAGAACGCATGAGTCGTAGTTAAACGCTTTTAAGTGACCAGATGGTTTCCATGGGATTTTCAGATTTGAACACAAAGCTGCCGGCAACCAAAACATCCGCACCAGCCTCAATCAGATCCCGGGCATTTTCAAGATTAACACCGCCATCCACTTCGATCAGTGCCGTTGCATTGGCATCTACAATGATCTCGCGCATTTGCTCAATCTTTTTTAAGGTATTTGGAATGAACGTCTGTCCGCCAAACCCCGGATTAACCGACATGATCAATACCAGATCAAGATCACCGATTATATCTTCCAGCAAAGCGACCGGTGTATGCGGATTAAGAGCGACTCCCGCTTTGCAATCCAGTGCCTTGATCTGCTGAATATTTCGATGAAGATGTCGGCAAGCCTCATAATGAACGGTAATTACCGCTGCCCCGGCCTCAAAAAAATCCTCAACGTACCGCTCAGGCTCCTCAATCATCAGGTGAACGTCCAAAGGTTTATGGGCATGTCGTCTGATCGCTTCGGTTACAGGTATACCAAATGAAATATTCGGAACAAATCTCCCGTCCATTACATCCACATGAATCCAGTCGGCCTCACTTTGATTGAGCATTTCCACTTCTTTCTGGATATTGGCAAAATCTGAAGCCAAAACGGATGGGGCAATCATTGGAATCTTCATACGATCAAATATAAGCACCTATTTTTTAACAAAACGAATCTGTTCTACTGAACTTCCAGACACCAACGTAAGTATATAAACACCGTCCGGGAGATGATCAACCTGAATTGAATTGTCGGAAATGTTTATCCTGGTTTCCAAACGCTGGCCCTGAAGATTATGTATACTAATCTCATCATACCGGATCTCACCGCGCCAGAAAATAATATCCGTTGCTGGATTTGGATAAATCACCGGCTGATTGTCATGCAACTCTTCATTGCCAAGCACTATCTGAATATTAGGAATTCCATATCCGTATTCATTGGATGGGGAGCCCGACAAATGTCCTGAATTTCTGATCAGGTCCAGGAGTTCTAAATTGGTAAGGTCAGGATATTCCTGCCAAAGTAATGCCGCAAACCCCGCAATAACAGGGGCTGAAAAGGATGTGCCGTTTCCCCCGATAACCTGACCCAGGTGATTGATCTGAGGTGTCTGAACACCCAAAGAAACAATATCAGGTTTTGTCCGTCCATCAAACGTCGGACCGAAGGAGCTAAACGAGGCCCTCATCGAATCGCTTGCCACTGCCCCCACCGCGAGTACATTTTCGACATCTGCCGGAGCTGTGATAAATCTCCAGCCAGAGTTCCCTTCATTCCCGGCGCTTGAAACTACGACCATCCCGGTCTCAACAGCTCGCTTAGCCGCCCTGCTGATCATGGTGGTCTGACCATCCATATCCTCATAGGTATAATTCATGGAAGGGTCTGAATAACCGTAACTATATCCCAGAGAAGAGGTTATGACATCTGCACCAGCGCTGTCTGCCTTTTCTGCAGCCACCGTCCAGTTAAATTCTTCCACACGATTTTCCGTGGGCCCATCTTCAGTTTGAAACAGCATGTACTCACTTTCCGGTGCAATACCAATGAACTCCTCACCTTTCATGCCTGCCAGAATGGACAATACGCGGGTTCCATGATTGTAAGGGCCCTGATAAACGTCGTTGTTACCATTCACAATATTTTCTGCCATGATCAGTTGCTGGTTGTTGAACAAATGGGCAAACTCAGGCAATATATTTACATTGAAGAAATTTGCATCCATTACCGCAATCCGCATGGCAGCCCCAAAATTCCTGTTCTCATGGATCCGGTTTATTCCGTGCCATTCATGCGCAATATTACCCCGGTCAGTAGTTCCCGTGACATCATCAGGTGTAGCAACCCTCCCTCCGGTTGGTAATTGGGGATCATTCGCAACCAATTCAATACCGGATACAAACGGCAACGATTCCACGGCCGTTAATTCTTCCGGGAAAACCTGGATTAATGCGGCATTGAGCCATTTACTCGCATAATACGGCCTGATACCCAGCCCCCTGAGGGTATTCAAATAACTTTCAGTAACAGGCAGATCGGCTTCAACCAAATTGATTCCCTGACGTGAACGCCTTGACAATGAACGATCCGACAGAAATTCTTCCGGGGATTCCAGTGAATATGTATTATTAGCTTTATCCGTAAAGTATACCACATAACGGTCCTGTGCCGATACACCGGTAACCATCATCAGTAAAATTAGAACCAGTATGTTATTGCGACAATCCATATGATCGTATGGTTTCTGTGTACTCAAATCCTCCTTCGATTACTTCTTCATTCGGGCATTCACCAATGGGACAAAGAGCAAGGCTTATAATTTCCCTTTTCAGTAACCCAACATTCCTGCCATAAATTTCCCGGCGGATATCTCGTTCTCCAATTACAAGATCATCAAACTCCTCCTGAATTACAGTCATCGAGGGTATTGCCGACTGGTCAGGTAATGAATACGGTAAATCCAGACCGGTAAGCACATAATTATCTTCCTGCATTGAGTTCAGCGCATTTCCGTTCCACATCAGCTCATTACGGGCTGGAAGGGAAATTTTAATGAAGGGCGTGTTGCCTTCATTAATCACAATTCTGTTATTCTCGAGGCGCGCCGACCACGTGGCCACAAACTGCCAGGGATCGCTTTCCTGATCTCTTCTCCATCGATAAAGAACATAGGTTAAACCGCCCGCCTGATTATTGATCGTATCAACTATTTCCTGTCGGAGCACGAATTGATCTGTAACGGGCGCCCCGTTCACCGGATATATGGTGTGTGTTACATTATACTCCACAAAACGTCCAATTTCAAGAGGAAAGAAATCCTGCCCGGTAAATTGGGGGTCCGGATCAATAGATGAGGAACAGGACCCCAGGATTACTATAAGAGCGAAATAAAAAGCATATTTCTTCATGGCAAAAAATCTAAAAGAACCGTTCAGGTTCTCTTTCGGGATTAAATATAGCAAATTCACAGTATCAATTATCAGTACATTTCGATTGATTCACTCATAATTTTTCCTAAAAAGGGCCATCTTTGCCATAATTAAAGGAAATCATGGCACTGAAACATACGGTTAAATTAAGTAATGTAAACAACCTGTCGGATGCCCGCTACGGAGCAGGTATGGGTGTTGCACTTATGGGATTTCATCTCGACAGCGACAGCCCGCTTTCTACAGAAAAATATGCTGAAATTACTTCCTGGGTTTCCGGGCCGGAATTTGTGGCTGAATTTGAACATCCGGAAACAAACCGCATTCTGGAGATTATATCCCTCTGTAAACCGGATTATATCCAGATTACAAATGCTCAATTTCTAAAGGAACTGTCACATATCGACATTCCTATAATTCTGAAATGGCAATTGAATAAAATTCAAACGGTTCCTCAGCATACAGGGGTTTCCTATTTGCTTCTTGAGGACGACCAGTCAGATAATCTGAGCACAGCCCAAAAAGAAAAAATTAAGTCGCTAAGCGCGGATTACCCTATACTGCTCGGTGCGGGTATTTCAGCATCAAATGTTGAAAGTCTCTTTGAGGAGCTGCCTCTGGCCGGAATTGCGCTTAAAGGCGGGGATGAAATAAGAGCAGGTTACAAGGATTATGATGAACTCGCTGATATCCTCGAATTGCTGGAAGAAGATTGATTATTTTCTTTTTCGATCTTTGACTGTACTCTTGCCTTTGCGGCTTTCCGAAACCTTGGTGTCAAATACATAGGTAAGACCTAATTTAATGGCCATATAGCGGGCACGTGTCGGTTCAGAATAGTCCAGCAACCCGGGAAAATAGCCGTAATCCTTTCGCGCAAAAAAGGAATGGCCATAGTCAAACCGAATATCAACAATAAAAGCAGTTCCAGTCTGCGGTTCAAACATGAGACCGCCAACGGCATTTACACCCAGCTGCATTCTGTTGGCGTCTTCAATATAAAGCTTTTCCGGATCCGTATTCTCGTCGGGAATGGCCTTAAAGGCTATTTTGTAACGCGATGGAGACTGGTCAATTTCATCCAGCTCACTCGACTCCAGCTTCGTACTACCACCTATCCAGTAGTTAAGATTCGGTCCGGCTCCTGCGAACCACTGATACTTCAGATTACTGATTGAACTTTTGAAATTTATTTTAAAGCTTATAGGTAATTGTATATAATGCGCTGTTGTATTACTCCGCAGTAATTCATCTAATTCACCGGTAATTACCTGCTGTCTGAATTCATAAAGCAATTCTGTGTGTAAATAGAACCTTTCCCTTACACGGAAAATAGCCACACCACCTGCGTGCATGCCGATGGCCGGAGACGTATTCAGAAAAGACTTATCTACGTCATTATCCAAACCTATCCAGCCGTATTGCACTCCAACCTTGGGTCCTACCAGGATTTGGGCTTCAGCTAAACGACAACCGATACCCATCAGAAGCGTGAAAATTATACCAAAAAATATACGTGAACAGCACATATGTAAAAAATTTCAAATTTTGAAAAAATAGGCTTATAAAATGAAAGAAGAACGATTCTATTACATCGTCGGCCTTATTATATAAGCGGTTTGTATATTGAAACCTCGTTACGGTTGCAGTATAATAATTTTTTGCCACTGAATGGCAATATCCACCATGGATAATTTTTTAACACGAATAGTAACCCTTGTGCTAATGATGGCTATCGGACCGGTTGCCCTGTGTCAGCAGGTACCGGTTTATAACCATTATTTCATCAATCCATACCTCTACAATCCGGCTGAGGCAGGCAGTGAAGGCTATACAACGCTGCATCTGAACCACCGGCAGCAGTGGCGTGGAATTGACGGTGCTCCTGTGGTTTCGACCCTCACATTTGAGCTGCCATTCAACAGTCGTTCAGGAAACCTCGGAATCTATCTCAGAAGTTACGATCGGGGCCTGATCACAACCCAGGACATCATGGCTACTTTTGCCTACCGCTTGTACCTTACCAAAACGACAACCTTCAGCTTCGGGATATCGGCAGGGGTCACCACCAATGGGGTGGATATGAATGCCATTGACGATCCTGATGATCCCGTACTTGTAGACTTTCTGAACAATAACATGCAGCCTGCCGCGAATGCAGGCTTTGTGCTGAACTCAGGCAGCGGGTTTAACCTGGGTGTAAGTCTTCCGCGGCTGTTCAACCAGGAATTTACATTTGATCAGAATTTCAAGAATACACAGTTCTCCCCCTTCGAGGAAATTTTTGTTACTGCCTATTACCGTAAGCAATATGGTAAAAAGATTGTGACAAAAAAGGTGAAGGGCGCACAGAAACGCGTGAACATTGAAGGCACCTATGCTCCTTTACAGTTTTACCTGATTTACCGCTATTCCCAGCTCATTGACGAACGCATTGAGGCCATGCTCAAGCTTGACCTGGGTGAGCACATGTGGGTGGGTGGCTCCTACAGGCTCAATTACGGACTCACGGGGATGGTGGGATTTAATTTCGGCAATCTTTCACTTGGTTACGCTTATGAACCTGCTTCGCAGCAGGTATCCGGATTTACCAACGGCACCCATGAAGTCAACCTCAGGATTCGTTTTGGTGAACGCAAGGAACATGTGATTGCCGAACCGGTCATCAAGACGGTTAGCAAGCCTCAGGAACGTTCGGCCCGCTTCTCTTCAGAAGATATTGATGAGGGTAAAGACAGCATGGAAGGAAAAGTGGCCAGTAAAAAGAAATACTATGTAGTGGTGAAGTCATTCAAGGATTTCAACTCAGCTGACAATTTCGTGCGGCGCCTGGCAGAAAAGGAGCTCTATACGAACATCTTCTATAATAAGGCCGACAAGAACTACTATGTATATACATATGAAACCCTGAAACAGAAAGAAGCAAAAGAACAGGAACAGGCTGTTTATAAGCTCACAAAGTACCGAAGTGTAATGATACTTACCATTGACCTGGAATAGCGAAATGAAAACATGTATGACATATATTAACAAGTTGGCATTTATCGGCATAGTCTGGATGGTTTCCCTGTCTGCAAACCTCAACGCACAGCTGGTTCCTTTTATCAGCAATGTTGATCCCTTGCAGGGATATGCCTGTCAGACTATCAGTATCACAGGTTATAACTTCGAATCCGGCGCCAAAGTATTTTTCGGAGCCGTACAAGGCAGTGTCATCAGTGCCAGTGATCAGCTTATTGAAGTGGAAGTCCCGACAGGCGCAACCTTCGATCATATTTCAGTAATCAACCCCACAGGTCGAAAAATTGGCTATTCACCGAAAAAATTCCTGCCAAGCTTTGGAGGTAATACGGGGATTTCAGCCGCTGATTTTTCACCTCAGACCGACCTGCAGGTAAGTTCGGGGCTGTTTGATGTATGCCTGTGTGACCTTGATGGTGACGGGCGCTCAGAAATTATCGGATCAAGCTCCGGGGCCAATACCGTTGATATCCTGAAAAATAATAGTACCGTTGGCGCTTTAAGTTTCACACGCATCACCGTGAATTTAAATGCCCGCACATTGAACATTGCGTGCGGCGACCTTAATGGTGACGCGAAACCTGAGATCGTCTTTTCCGAAGGTGATGATGGCTCGCGCTTGTTTATCCTTCAGAATAACAGTACCCTCGGTTCGCTTAGCTTCACACCTCTTAATTATACCATCACAGGCAGTGCAACCAAACGCGTTGGAATAAGGGACATGGATTTTGACGGCCGCCCTGATATTGTAGTGACCGACCAGAGTAAGCCAAGCGTCTACATTGTTCGTAATACAAGCAACGGAGCCGTTTCACTTGATCCTGCATTCAGAACACTTAATGTATCCGGTGCGACCAGTACATCAGGCTTAATTCTGGATGATTTCAATGACGATCGCCGGCCGGATATCCTGGTAACCCAGTTTCTCAACGGAAATGGCGGTTATTTTGTAGCCACCAATACCAGTTCTCCAAATAATTTTAACTTTTCATTTTTCAATTCCTATACAGCCGCTGGTGCTTTGTTTAACGTGGTTTCCGCTGATATTAATAAAGATGGCAAAACAGACTTTGCCGGCACCCAGTTTACCGAAAACTCCATGTCTCGATTTGCCAACACAACCGTTGGCGCCACCCCGTCCTTTGCTAATGGGGGCCTGGTCTCCACCTCGCTCCGACCATGGGGAATTGCCGGCGGTGATCTAGACGGAAACGGTGATGTTGATTTTGCCATTGCTTCAACAGGCAGTTCGTTAGCCGTCTCCGTCATGCAGGGGCAGGGTAATGGATCATTTAACCATCGTCCCATAAATGCAACCTTTATTAACCGTAACATTCAAATCGGGGATATCAACGGGGATGGTAAGCCAGACCTGATTTTTTCAAGTGTAGACGATCAGGCAAACGCTATTCCAGCTTCGCGCATATCCATCATGCTTAACAGGCGCTGCTACCAGCCGGTAATTGATCCGGTCGGACCGTTCACGTTGTGTACAGGAAATACACAGGCCCTGCAAGTTCAGTGTATTCCGGGCGCAACCTACCAATGGCTTCTTGACGGATCACCCATCGCGGGAGCCAACAGCAATGTCATAGATGCAGATGCAACAGGAGATTACACCGTTGCAGTAACGGAAGCCGACGGATGTACAAGTACTTCGGCAGCCGTACCTGTAACCGTAAAAAACGGCGCTGCCCTGCCAACTGCCATTATTACGGCAAATTCACCAATCTGTGCAGGCCAGACCCTGAACCTGTCTTCCAATGATATTGGAGCCACAGAATATGTTTGGTCGGGACCCAACGGATTCACGGCAAGTGGCATTAATGTGAACATTCCGGATTTCAGAAATATCAATGCCGGTAAATATAACCTTGATATCTATTCAGGTGATTGTCTTTTGCAGTCCACCAGTGTAGTTGTAGAAGTAACGCCCGCCCCCGCCTTCTTTGCATCGACGCAGTCGGGAAATACGAGCTTCTGCCAGGGAGAAACGGCTGTGATCGAAATCTCACCCGCAGCCGCTGGCTTTAACTACCAGTGGTTTGATGACAATGGTCCGATTGCAGGCGCCACCTCGTCAACGCTGAATGCTACAGCAAGCGGAAATTATTATGCAGAAATCAATGATATTGTAAGTGGCTGTCCGACCATTTCAACTGAAACAATCCGACTTAATTTTGTGGCGCCTCCGGTAGCAGACTTCCTCGCCCCTTCCACTGTTTGCGTTGGAAGTCAGATTACCTTCACCGACAATTCCACCATCACCGGAACTGCTTCATATTTATGGGACTTTGGGGATGGAAACACCTCAACCCTGGCATCTCCTCAGCACGCATATTCGTCTCAGAATACCTATACCGTAACGCTGACAGTTAATTATGGAACTGCAACCTGCCAGGACATCATCAGCAAACAGGTTACCGTTGCCGACGGTCTCGATGTTTTAATGAATCAGACAGATGTAGTCATCTGCGAGGGTGAAAGTGTAGTGCTGCAGCCCATTGGCACTTTCAATTTTTATCTCTGGGATGACGGATCAACCAATCCAACGCGTGAAGTAACCACAACCGGAACCTATTCTGTAACCGTCAGGGATAATTCCGGGTGCCAGGGAACGGCCAGCACGACGGTGACAGTAAACGGTCTACCGAATGTGGTGATCTCTGCAGATCCGCCTGCAGTACCTCCCGGAGAACCGGTTAATCTCTCTGTTACGGGTTTGACAACGTACAGCTGGACACCTGCTGAGTTTCTGGATGACGCCACTATCGCAAATCCTGTCGCAATTGTAGAGACCTCTACCCTCTTCCAGGTTACAGGACAGACTGACACCGGTTGCCAGGCCTCCGCCGAAATCCTGGTACGTGTAAATGGAGATTTGATCGGCGAAAGTTTGCGGCCTAAAAACTTTTTCTCACCAAATGATGGAGATATGATTAATCCGACATGGGAAATAGAGGGAATTCTGGACTATCCCGAATGTGCTGTTGAAATATATGACCAGACTGGAAACCGGGTTTTCGAAGCCATGCCGTACCAAAATAATTGGGATGGAACTTCAGGTGGAAAAATATTACCGGACGGCGCCTATTATTACATCATCCGGTGCAATGGAAACAACATTGTAAAGTCAGGGACCGTCACAATGCTTCGTAATTGACCAAATCACCATTCATATCTTACATCTAATGTTACATCAATATTATTACCTGTATTAAGAACAAGACCAGACCATAAATTCGTATTCTATGTTTAAGCTGAAATATTTCCTCTTTGTGCTGTTTTTTTCTGTGTCTTTGTTCGCACAGGCGCAGGAAATTTGTGACAATGGAATTGATGATGACGGTGACGGATTTATTGATTGTTTTGATCCGGATTGTGCACTAAATTCCTTGTGTGACGGCAGCTATGTGGGTAACGATGCGAATTGCGAGGCCCCTCCTACTGAGTTTCCAGACTTTACTATGACGCTGGATTTTTCAACCCCAAATGAGACAACAAACCATTTGGGGCGTATTGCGATTGGAGATCTTGATCGTGATGGAATACCTGAAATAATCAGTAATAACCGATATAATGACCGAATCTATATATTAAATGGAAATGACGGTACGGTCAAATTCCAAAGAAATGTAGATTACGATCCTCGCTGGGAAGCTGCAATTGCCAACATAAATGATGACAATTGTGCTGAAATTTTCTTCTGGGGCTATAAAAATAACCGAAACTGGATCATCTCCTATGACTGTCAGCTGAATGAGCTCTGGAGAGTCGAGGTACAGGGTGATCCCGGAAACTACGGACTGGCTGATTTTAACCGGGATGGTCAGGTTGAACTATACCTGCGAAATGAAATACGTGATGCTGCAACCGGCGCTGTTCTGATTGCCGGCAATAACTGGGGTGATGTAAATGCCGGACCTGTAGCAGCCGATTTAACCGGCGATGGCGACCTCGAACTGGTTCTGGGAGGAATTCTCTATGATGTGAATCTTGCCGGCGGCACACTCACAGAAATAGACCGGATACCCAACTACTTCCGCAGAAGCAACAATGACGCTACCAGTATTGCCGATTATAACCAGGACGGATTCCTGGATGTAATTGCGGTAGGATCTGAAAATGGCAGAAACCAGAATACCACCGTATTTTTCTGGGATGTACAAAATAACCAGGTGCGTACCTTTATTGACCCGATTCCCAACCTGAATCTAAGCCTTTCCTGTCAGGGTGGCGGTCCGCAAAATTATTATACGAATGGATGGGTAAACGGAACCGGACGGGTAAACATTGCCGACCTTGATGGCGATGGCAACCTCAACGCGTCCTTTGTATCCGGGCGTTATCTGTACGCACTGGATGAGAATTTCAATTTATTCTGGCGGGTTATTATCAACGAAGAAACGTCGGGCTACACCGGCTGTACGCTTTTTGACTTTAATGGTGATGGAAAATCGGAAGTGGTTTACCGGGATGAGCAATACATCTACATCATCAACGGTGAAAATGGATCGATCTATAACCAGCAACGTTGTATTTCACGAACAAACCGTGAATATCCTATCGTAGCCGATGTGGATGCAGACGGATCAACGGAAATATGCGTTCCTTGCGGGTTTGATGATGCAGATGCATGGAATAATTTCTGTAGTCTTAATTATTCACAATACTCTCACATCAGGATTTTTAAATCCAATTCACAGCCATGGGTACCTGCTCGCCGGGTTTGGAACCAGCACGGTTACTTTAACGTCAACGTTAATGACGACCTCACTATTCCGCAGGAAATGCAGAAGCATCACCTGGTATGGTCAGTGGGTAGCTGTACGCAAGGTCCGAATCGTCCGTTAAATACTTTCCTGAATCAGTCACCTTTCCTCAATTCAGAAGGATGTCCTACTTACGTAGCTCCTGACCTGGCATTCGTAGACGGATCACTGGCTGTATCTAATCCGATCTGCCCGGAACGTGATTTCAACGTTTCATTCCAGATTCAAAATATCGGTGATGCCAGTCTTTCCGGAAACCTGCCTGTTTCATTCTATAACGGTGACCCCCTGGCGGCAAATGCCATATGGCTTGGTACACAATATTTTACACTCAATAACTTCGATCCGGGAGATGTTTTTGATGTTACGGATCTGATGGTAACAGGACCTGGTTCGAATTTTGAATTGTTTATTGTTTTAAATGACGATGGTTCATCCATCCCTACTCCAATTGCGCTTCCAAACACGAATTTTTCGGAATGTGACTATGCAAATAATGTGGTGAATGCCACGATTACTCCGGGTCCTTTCCAGGTTGAAGTAGAATCTACGGATAACTTTACCTGTGTGGGGAATGCCGTGCCGGCGAACGGTTCGGCCCGGGCATACAGACTTGTAGGAAACCAGGAAGAAACCACGGATTATATTTTCGAATGGTGGAACGGAACGGATACAAGCGGACCGGCCAACTTCACGGGTGCGGTATATTCCGGTCTGGAAGCAGGAACCTATACGGTGATTGCCACGCACAAGACTGCCAACTGTTCGTCTGACCCTGCTGAAGTTACAGTAGGTCAGCAAATCGCAGATTTAAATGCTGAAATCGTAATTGAAAAGCCATACGACGACTGTAAAAAGCCAAATGGTAAATTACGCGTTGTTGTTAACGGAGGAGAGCCCGTCGGTAAATTCACCTATGAATGGTATGTGGGTAATACTGTGGGGGGCGGTATAATCATCAGTAAATCCCATGTGGCAGCAGATCTTGAGCCTATCGTTTACACCGTACTGGTAACAGATAAGCAAACCGGCTGTACCTTCGTTGTCTCAGAAGAAGTTCCGGATCTTTCTGTCCGCCCTGAACCTAATCTTGCCATCACGGATATCGTTTGTTCTGATGCGAATTCAGGCAGTGTTTCTGCCGACGTCATGGGCAATACTAATAACTATTTCTTTGATTGGTATATTGGCCCCGGGGTGAAACCCAGCGCTGATTTTACCGGCAGCACGGTGAATAATCTGGCAGCAGGCACCTACACGGTTCGTGTTACAGATAAAAGCAAGAAATGTACATTCGATTCAACTTTTGTTATCGAACAGACCGTTCCTCCGGTAATTGACGGGGTTGCGGCGACAGCTCAGACATCATGCGATCCGAACAATAATAATGGTTCAGTTACAGTGACCTTTGCTGGTGACCCGGCTGATTACCTCGTTGAATGGTTTAGCGGTCAGAATACCCTTGCCGCTAACAAAGCGGGCGAAGGTCAAACACTGAGCGGTCTGGCCCAGGGAGTTTATACTGTAAAATTAACTGACATTGCTACAGGCTGTTTTGCCACGGCTCAAACGACCGTGGTGAACAACGTGGTTATTCCCACGCTTGCTGCGGCTGCGACCGACGCGACGACATGTGTGCCGGATAACGGCTCCGTGACCGCTTCTGTAAGTGCTGGAAATATTTCCGACTTCATCTTTTTCTGGTATGATGGGAACCAGGTAAAAGCCAGCCCCGACTACGCCGAGCAGGGAAATATCCTTACAGGTGTCGGACCTGGTGTATATACGGTCTTTGCCATCAACCAGATCACTGGTTGTGAAGTGGCTGCTGCACAGACTGTCACCATTAACAACAATACACCTGCAATTTCCATATCTCAGGTAAAGGTGAACGAAGTGCCTCCTTCAGATTGTAACAGTACAGGAAGTCTTGAAGTACAGGTAAATCAACCCGGAAATACCCAGGGATTCACCCTTGAATGGTATGTTGGAAGGGCTCCTTTTGCCAATCCTCCGATCAAAACTGTAAATAATGCATTTTCTGATGTATTAGACGGAATCGGAGCCGGTGTTTATTCCGTTGTAGCGACAGATCCGGCGTCAGGATGTTCATCCGTAGAAAGTTTTATTCTTGAATTTGTCGACCTGCACACTGTAGCGGTAACACCGAATGACAATACTAATTGTACACCGGAAAACGGAAGTCTTGACATTGTACTTGATACTAAAGGCCTTGATGAGGCCGGCTTCTTCCTTGAAATATATGAGGGTTCCAATTCAACAGGCACCCCTATCGCAACGATTAATGGTGTAAGCGGACAAACCAATTACTCGAGTGTTAACACACTTGCTGGTGGAGAATATACCGTAGTAGCAATCAATTCACTGCCCGGTTTCAACGACTGTCGTTCAATTCCGGTTACCGTGGAAATCATGAATGTTGCCACAGGACCCGTCCTGGCTATCAATGCGCAAGGTAACAACACCGCATGTACCGGTGGTACGTTTAACGGTTTTGCTGAAATCGATATAGATGGAGGCGCAAATCCGGCCAATTATACGATTACCTGGTATGAGGGACAAAACATTACTACGGCTCCGGTGCTGGGCACCAATGTAGGAGTTGTGGCAAACAACGGCGAACGTGCAAACCAGCTTAAAGGCGGTGTTTATACAGCTGAAGTTACGAATGCACAGGGATGTACCACACTGATCGCCGTGAACATCATAGATGACGCGCCGATCCTTTCGATCGATGTTACACCAGTGAATATCACTTCATGTGATATGATGGGCAACCTGACAGACGGCAGTGCTACAGCACAGGTTATGGACGAAGGAGTTCCTGTTGGCGGATACACGTTAACCTGGACCGACATCAATGGGTCCGTCGTGGGATCCGGCCCTTCCGTGAACAACCTTGCTCCCGGCACCTATTATGTTACCGCAGCTGACGCCGCGACGAATTGCGGAACAACTGCTGAGTTCATAATAGAAGATCTTACGATCAACAATCCTACAATCCAGATTGCTGATTTTGAAAACCCTACGAGGTGTCTTCAAACGGCCAACCTCACAGGTTTCCTTGAAATCACAATCGATGGAAACAGTGCTTCCGGGTACGATATCACCTGGCGTGAAGATGGTGCCACTGGCGCTATAATCGCCGCAGGTGCAAATCAGACACGTCTGAATGACTTATCGGTTAATGCGAACTTCATTACGGACACTAAATCCTACTTCGTGGAGGTGATCAACAGGGATAACCAGTGTCGGGATAATGTAATCTATGCCATGGAGCGTGAAGTGGTACCTGTGAACATCACCGCCACTGCTACGCCTGTTACCATATGTGATCCAGCAAATCCTGACGGAACACTTTTCGCAACCATCACCAGCGGAGGTTTTAACAATTACACCTATAACTGGACTGGTCCGAATGGTTTCACCGGCACGGGAAGAGACGTTGCCGGAGTACCCATGGGAGACTATACCGTAACTGCGGTAGACAATCTGGATGCGTTTTGTTCTGCAGATACACTGGTATCTGTAATGGAAGAGCTTATTTATCCTGAACTGATGCTGGAAGCACTTGCCCCGAATACGGCCTGCGTGGATTCTCTAGCTGATGGCGTTGGACGTGCCACCGTAAACGGTGAATTTGTAGGCTATACTTTTGAATGGTATGAAGGCACAGACCTGACTGCCGCACCAGTTTATACAGGTAGTGAGTTCTTCGGCATGAAGGCCTTGTTATATACAGTACGCGTTATTGATAATATAACAGGTTGTACCACGGAAGGAACCCTTCAAATCGAAGAAAACATTGCCAACCTTCCGGATCCTACTCCTGTCGTTCTGGCGCATGCCACCAGTTGTGAGGAACCCAATGGAATCGTGGTGGCATCTGTTGAAGGGAACACGCAGGATTATATCTTCGAGTGGTATATGGGACAGGATATCAAACCTACTCCTGATTTCACCGGAGAAATCTGGGCCGGCGTGGATGCAGGTTTCTACACGGTTCGTGCCATCAACCGGAATACCGGTTGTATTGTCGGACCCGCAACTGTAGAAGTGCTGGAACTTCTGTCATATCCTGAAATTGATTTTGAAATTACATCGCCAACGTGCGATAACGACAATGGTTTTGCCAAACTCATCATGCTCAATGATGTGGAGATCCGCGAAATTACCTGGACTGCGGAAAATGGAACCGTATACTATGGTCCAAACCTGAGTGAGGTACCTGCCGGAATCTATGAAGTCACAGTAACATCACATCTTGGATGTTCAACGACGACTACCATTGAGCTGGTTCCCGAAATTGAAGCATTCAACGGTGTTTCCAGAAACGGAGATAACCGCAACGATTTCTTCAGGATCGGATGTATTACAGATTATCCGCAGAACCTTGTGAAAATCTTTAACCGCGCGGGAACGCTGGTTTATGAAATGGAAGGCTATGATAATGCGACCAAGTATTTCGATGGCACCTCGAACAGGGGAATAAGCCTGATGGGTCTGAGCCTGCCCGACGGTACATATTATTATGTGATTGATAAGCGTGACGGTAGCAAGCCTATTGCCGGCTATCTGGAAATTGTACAGTGATGAAGAATTAACATGAAACGTATACTCATTTTTTTGATTGGTCTGTTCTTATTTTTTACTTCGTTCAGAACAGAAGCACAGCAGTACCCGGTATACTCCCAGTACCTGTTCAATCCGCTGGTGATTAACCCGGCGTATGCAGGCAGTCATGTGCAATTCAGTGCCACTGTTATGTACCGGAATCAATGGGTTAACCTCGACGGCGCACCCAGAACGACTTCACTGACGATGCATAGCACGCTTGGAATACCTTCGGTGGGCATTGGGGCGATTATTACCAATGACAAGATCGGAAGTTACAGCAATACAAGTATGTATGGTCATTATGCCTACCGGCTGAGGATGCCTACAGGTACGCTTTCAATGGGCCTACAGGCCGGATTTAACCTGGTATCTGCAGATTACAGTGATCTGAACCTGAATGACCTGAACGATGCATCATTCATCAGCTTCAGTAATAAGATCCGTCCGAATTTTGGCGCGGGTATGTATTATGACAGCAAAAAGTTTTATGCCGGATTCTCGGTTCCATTCATTCTTAATACAAGCATTTCCAGCAACCTGGAAAGTTTCATTACTGAACTCCGCGAGGCAAGATACTATTACCTGCACGGAGGTGCTTTTATAAATCTTAACCCACAGGGCACTGCCATTATACATCCCTCTGTACTTGTACGGGCACAGGAAGGCCAGCCCCTGAGTATGGACATGAATCTGGATTTTATTCTGAATGAAGTATTCAGTATCGGTGCCTCCTATCGAAACATTGATGCCATCATCACCTACATGAGCCTGAAACTGAGTGATCAGTTCCACTTCGGATATTCATATGACTGGACTCAATCTGATCTGAATCAATTCTCAAAAGGAAGTCATGAATTCATGCTGAATTACAGGTTTAGAATTCGAAAATTCCATGGTAACGTGGAATGTCCGTCTTTCTACGAGCACTAACTATTCGATTGCAGGAGGCTTTTGTGCCTTTCTCTTTCCTGTTACAGACTTTACAGCATCTGCCACACCAGAGGTTAACTTATCAGTAGCCTTTCCTATGGCTCCTATACCGGAAAGAACACTTCGTTTTCCTGCATCCTTCATTGCCTTCATAACGCCCGCGATTACCTTTCCACTGGAGGATACCACCAGGGACCGCAGCATGATCGACGCCTCAACGAAGGAGTTGCGGCGTAAAAATTTCCGATCCATTACCTCGGCCTTGCCGCAATATTTCATGGCGACAATTCCCACACGCAGTGTTAAGAAAGCATTCGTTGACCCCTCCAGCAAGGAATCTGTGATGATATGGGCAGCATGACCCACGATGGGAATGGAGCGGCCCGGACTATTCACAAGGGAACTCACAATGGGCTCGATCTGACGAGAAATATCCATATCCTCAATTTCGGATGCCAGCAGTGCTGTGGCTCCTACATTACCGTACAATGTGGCCATATCCCGCAATGACGGCCGCTGCCAGTAAATATGAGCCACCTGCCACACCATCCGTGTCTGAGTTACCATAACGGTAAGCGCATCCAGTTTTCCGTTTTGAGAAATGGCAGTGGTTAGAAAAACACTTCCTGCCGTATTTTTAATGACATCACGCGCTTTACCATCCAGCATCACCAGCGCCTTCGCATAATCTTCGTCCTTTCTGACATCAAAACCTGCCTCCTTCACGTGCTTATTTTTGGAAAGTCGTTTTCTTAGCTCATTACGATAAGCCTCAACCTCACCCGGATTATCCGGAAAATCCACCGCGGCAGGAAGCCGGATAAGAATAATTACCGGCGTGATGAATGCCGCCAGTAAAATAACGGAAATGAGTCCTGTTACAACTCCGGCTAATACCGGATTTATCGAACTTAGGTTTGCATACAGTGCGATCAGCTGGTTAACAGCCAGCAGGATAAACACAATGAAAATTCCCAGCCCCAACGTCCAGGCAAACTTTTTTAGCGTCTTCATCATATCAAAAGGACCAATTTTTGGCGATTTTAGTTCCTTTTAATTTACTTATAATCAGGATTAAATTAATCGGAAATCAGAATTTCCCGTGGTTTGGGCAAGTCGTCGAAAAACCTGGAAGGTTAGGGAAACAGAAAGTAAGGTGGTCAAAACCGAAGCGGGAAGCGGGAATCAGAAGATAGAGCGGTATGGAGAATCCAGCAACCACAAATAGATGCAGCCGATGATTAAATAAATCCAGCGACCCCTGCATCCTGTTAGCAGCACGTTGAAACCAACTTCATTCCGCCTTAATAACTAATCAGACCGCATTACGCTGCTGATCGGTACCTGGCTTTTTACCGGCAGTTTTCATAGGCTGGCGATCAACACGAGTGGCTGCGCTCTTGGTAAAAGTTTCAATCCTGAGGACCAGCTCCTGCGCATTCGTGTCATTCTTGAGTGGCCCGCTATTGAGATAGTCGCGAATTTCAGACAGCAAAAGCATGACGGAATTCCGGTCGCTCCACGCCTGATTCAATGACTTAAAATGTGCTTGCAGTAAAGCATCTGACCAGTTTTTCTCATCATTACTCATAATTTCCAATATTAAGTTTTCGAATTTCTTCAAGCAATTCACCTGCTCTCACTTTATCTTCGGTATCGGCGATGGACCTGAATTCCATTAATCGCTGTTCGGCAGCGTTCATATCTCCCATATCCATGAACAGTAGCGCCAAGTTATAATACGTGCTGGCAAACGACGGTTCAATCTGAATGGCCATCTCATAATGCAGCCTTGCCAAATCAAGATTACCCAGATCGGCATAGAGGTTGGCAATATTATAATGCGCCTCCAGGTGACGAGGCTGATCTGCAAGCGCAAGGGTGAAATAATTCAATGCTTCCCGCGTTTTTTCCAATTCTGTAGAAAGTATACCCATATTACAATAGGCATCGGCCGTGTGCTGAGCGATCTTCAATGCCTTCTCATAATACCGCAACGCCTCCTTAATGTCTCCAGCCTCTTCGAGCATCATTGCTTTTTCGAAGGGTTTAACCTCGTCATCGAACGCAATGATTCTTGCCTCGCGAGCAGTATTAAACATGTTCAGCTGACCAAAATCCTCCAGGTTCACCCGCTTTTTCCGCCGGGCTTTCCTGAAGCCGTGCTTATTGGGGGACTGTCCCGGAAACTGTATGATTCTGGCTGGCATGTATTAACTTCCTGTCTTTCTTTTTGTTTTTTCTGCGGCTGTCTTCGAACCTGCCTTTCTCATAGGTTTCTTTTCCGACTTCGCCCTGGCAATGCTCTCTTTTAATGCAGTCATGATATCCACAACTTCAGGCTCCTCTTCATTGTAGGTGACAATCTCCTTTCCTTCAATCTTAGCGTCGATCATGGATCGCAATGCTTCGTAATAATGATCGGTCGTGTTAATATCGGCAAATTTTTTGGTCATTGAATCTACCAGCGTCATTGCCATTTTCAACTGATCCTTGTCGGATGAATCTACCTCATCGATTTTAGGAACATCAGAAATGTCCCGAATCTCCCGTGGATTTCGCAGCTTATACAGAACCATTCCTTCCTGGTACGGACGTAAAAGAACAAGGCTCTCCCGATCACGCAGAACAACCCGGCCCACACCGATCTTTTTTGATTTCTCAAGGGTCTTCATGAGGAGTCCGTAAGTTTTTGCCGCAACATCACCATCTGGTCCAATAAAATAAGGCTGATCATAAAGCATGGGATGGATCTCACTTTCCTCAACAAACCCCTCAATTTCAATCACCTTGGAGCTTTTAATCTTGATGTTATCCAGATCCTCCTGCTCTATGATCACGTAGTGCCCTGGTTCATATTGATAGCCCTTAACAATGTCATTTGTCGACAAGGATTCTCCCGTCACCTTGTCCTGCTTATCATATTTCACCGGGTTATGATGCTCCTTAGAAAGCTGATTGAAGCTGATTGTCTTTTCAGTATCAATGGCACTGTATATCCGAATGGGGATCGTAACCAATGAAAACCGAATGTGTCCTTTCCAGATTGCCCGCATAATAATTATAATTTACGCAAAAAAATGGTACCGCGTTTAAACTTAAAGTGACAAATTATAAAAATTCGGTAAATAACTATATTTCAAGTTGTTATTTATTTTTTCCTACGTATACAGGCTCTCTGAAAATACCTTTCCCGGTGATTGATGCATAGCGGATCTCTACCATTATTTCAGGCTTCACCCATACATCGTCCGGCCTGCTTTTCGGGAGGTTTTCAATATTGTCAGCCTCAGGTTCATTTACTTCATGCAACTGTGAGCGGACTTCCTTCATTATCTTATGGGTGAATCCCGTTCCCACTTTTCCCCGGTATATGTACGATCCGTCTACCCATTCGGCAATATGCAGTGCCCCGAAAATGGCTTTGTCATCCACTTTCGTGTAGCCAATAACAAACACCTCAGAGGTGTCCCTCACCTTGATCTTCAGCCAGTTGGCAGATCGCTTGCCCGGGCTATATTCACTATGCCTCACCTTCGCTATAATTCCTTCCAGTTGTTGTTCTTTTACGGCTTTGAAAAAGGCCTTTCCATCCTCTTCATCCTCGCTGTAACGGAAGTGCGGATCGCTTTTCAGGAGTGTTTCCTTCAGCCAGGCCCTGCGTTTCCATAGCGGTTCCTTATGAATCTGCCGCCCATCCAGGTAAATAAGGTCAAAAACATAGGCATAGGCGTTTTTCTGCCTGCGCCTGCTATGCATCCGGGATATTACCTTCCTGAAGTCCGGTTTTCCTTCCTGGTCAAGGCATACGATCTCCGCATCGAAAACACCGTTATAGCCATGGAACTGGTGAATATTCAGTTCCGGAAAATTTTCCGTAATCTCCCTCCCGGATCGGCTGTAGATTTTCATGCCATTTTCATCCCAGCAAAAGAGTGCCCTGATTCCATCCCATTTGAGTTCATAGATGTAATCCCCGTTTACCGGCACCGTCTTACGTTGTTCAGCCAGCATCGGCGAGGGAGGGTTCAGTACCCAGTCACCGGAAGGTTCATCCACCCGCTCCAGGAGCCATTGGTTTTCCTTCATCAGGTGCATCCGGTATTCTGCGTTATGATGGGGGGCGTGCAATCTGAAATAAAAACCGTTCTTTTTTCGTTTAAAAATCTCATACATACCCCTGCTAAAAATCCACATCCTCCCTCCACCATATTCCTCCTTCGGAATATCTCCCTGAAAGTTAAGATACTCAATAGGATGATCCTCGGTCGCAATGGCCAGGCGCTTGATGCCGGGGCGCTCAGGAAGGCCTTTTGGAAGCGCCCAGCTTTTCAATACGCCGCCTTCTTCCAGACGCAGGTCGTAATGCAGTCGGGAGGCATTGTGCCTGTGGATCACAAATGAAAGATCATTACCCGGCTTGAGGTCGGGCAATGGCTCCGGTGTTTCTGAAAAATTTCGTTTCCGTCCATATTCTTTCAATTGACTCGCCGTTTTATTTTTTCGGTTAATCGGTAATTGAACTGATGCTGCGGTAGCCGTTTTATCCGTGTGAAGTGGTACGGCATACGAAAAGATTCCCTCCCATGCATCACCCTCTTTTTTCAGGTGATCAATTGCGGAACTGATATCAAATTCCTGCGATGAAGACAACGTATCGAGCCCTTCCCAATGTAGCGGCATCGAAACCGGTGCGCCCTCTAAAGCACGAAGACTGTAGGGCGCGACGATTGTTTGCCCGTTCCTGTTGCGGTAAATATCCACCAGTGTACGCCCCTTCCGGCTTTCCCTGCGTAGGTTAAGTGTTGCCGTTTGATTTGACTTTATAAAGGCAGTGGCAATGGCTTTTGCTGCTTCAAAACATTGATCGGTCGTATAGACCGGGTGAACGGGAGTAAAAATATGGAGACCGCGGGATCCGGAAGTCTTCAGGAATGGATGATAGCCATACTCCCTGAGCATGTCGGCTAATTCAGCCGCAAGGTGCCGGATCTCTTCAAAATCAGTATCCGGCGCCGGGTCGAGATCATAGGCGATATAATCGGGTATGCCCAGTTTAGGATCCCGAAAATGCATCTGGTGTATTTCCAGGCTGGCGAGGTTTGCCAGCCACACGAGCGTAGCGGCATCGTCTGCGACTACATAATTTTTTTTACTTTCCTTACCGAACTTTACCGTATGGATCCATTCCGGAGCCCATTTCGGAATATCCTTCTGAAAAAAACGTTCTCCTTCAATGCCATCGGGAAAACGAATGACCGACAAGGGACGTCCTTTGCTATGCTGAAGAAAGTACGGTGCGACCTGAAAATAGTATTCAATAACTTCCGCTTTTGTTATCCCGGATCCGGGAAACAGAATTTTTTCCAGGTTTGAAATGGGCAACGAATGTTTCCCCGCTTGCACATACGTTTGCTTATCTGCCATAGACGACAGAAGTTACGTAAAATCATGATGTAAACTGAGCCTGGAATCTAAAAAAAGAGCTCCTGCGCTTCCCTGAAGGTATTGGCATGGGCTTCTATAATCTGCCTTATTTCAGGCGAATACCCACCACCCATGACAGCCACTACCGGAACTTCATTGGTTTTGCATATTTCAAGAACATAGCGGTCACGTTCCCTGCAGCCGTTGATCGATAAACCCAACCTTCCCAATTTATCAGTAGCAAGCACATCCACGCCGGATTGAAAGAAGATAAAATCCGGCTCAAAGGAATTCAGAATTCGGGGCAAATTCGATTTCAAAATAGTTAGATATTCGTCATCTCCTGTTCGATCTGCCAGTTCAATATCAAGATCACTCTTCTGTTTCTGATATGGATAGTTTTTCGCGCCATGCATGCTGAATGTAAATACCGATTCTGTAATCTGAAATATCTCGGCCGTGCCGTTTCCCTGATGTACATCCAGGTCCACCACCAGAATTTTCGAGGCGAGCTCATTAATCAGAAGATAGTTTGCAGCCAGGGCAATGTCATTCAACAGGCAAAATCCTTCACCGCGGTTGGTAAATGCATGATGTGTTCCGCCGGCAATATTCATGGAAACGCCGTATTGAAGTGCAAATAGGGCACAATCAATCGTACCCTGTGCAATTATCCGTTCTCTCCTTACCAACGATGCTGAGAGCGGAAACCCTGTCCGTCGCTCCTCTGAACGCGTTAAGGAAAGTGTTCGAAGCTTTTGCCAGTACCCGGCGTCATGCGTAGTAAGAATATGACGCTCATCCAGCGGCTCCGGATGAAAAATATTTGCTGAGGCGATCGTGCCTTCATGAAGCAGCTGATCGGGAATCAATTCATATTTTTCCATCGGAAACCGGTGGTTCGCCGGTAATGGGTGGCAATACTCCGATGTCCATGCTATCTTTAACATTCCGATGCAAATAACCAGCTTGAATCTGTATTGTTAATAAAATCCGATGAAATTTATCCGGTCAGTTCTATTCCTCGTGTTCTTTCTTTCCATTCTTTTTTGGCTATCATATAACTATTTTATCCCTAGAATGGTGGCAGACTCCATTGAAAAAGGTGAATTACCGTCATTCATTCCAAAAAAACTTGAACCTGCATTCGAAAACGTCAGGGAACGTATCGACGATGACATTCGGGAATTACCCGTGGTTCTCAACGAGCATCAGCTCAGCTATGATGATCTGATAGAGCTGGTTAAAGATACCAGGGCCAGTGAAGTTGTACCTGTTATTCAGAAGTTCCAGGAAAAGGATGTGACCGACCCCGATCAGGCCTTTGACATCATCGTTCAATACCTTGGGCACAAGGTGGATAAACCTGAGACTTTCAGAAACGCATTTAAGGAACGGTTTAATCAGGAGCGGCTGCAAACGGCGATGACATTCATGAACAATTCAGACCTGCCATTGGAAATGAATATGGAACTGGCCAAAAAGATCACGTTGGAAATCCTCAAAGATCGGCGGGAAGAAATCGAATCTGAACTGAAAGACCTCCATCAGTAATCTCTGCAATCGTTTTCGGTATATTTTTTAGCCCTTGAATTCATCAAACCCTGATATTATTAGTATTTTCACCTCTTATTTGAATCCGAACCATACAGCAATATGCTTAGTAAACCCATTGGCAAAATTCTGGAATTTAATCAGACTGAATTTGGTATCTCTGGCAAAACCGAAAATGCCCAATTCAGAATTACTGTCTACAACCCATATATAATACGAGTTCATTTCACAAGGGATGAGTTTGACGATCATTCCTATGCCGTCATCTCCGATCCCGAGAAATGTGCATGGAAGCTGAAGGATGAAAAGGCAAAGCTCACACTGAGCACTGGAGCTGTCGTGGCTGAAATTACAAAGAAGGATGGCCGCATAAGTTTCCGCAACAATCGCGGCAATGTTATCAATGAAGATGAGAAGGGACTTGGAATATCCTGGATCGGCGAACAATTCACCAATTACAAAACAATGCAGGAAGGTGAACGATTCATCGGACTGGGAGAAAAAACCGGACCCCTGAACCGCCGCGGCCATGGTTATGAGCATTGGAACACCGACACCTTTGCCTATGGTCCGGGTACAGACCCAATCTATTCTTCCCTCCCATTTTATATCGGCCTTCACCATGGGCTCAGCTACGGCATCTTTCTTGACAATTCTCATAAGTCATTCATCAACTTTGGGGCGTCAAATAATCGTTTTTCAAGTATTGCCGCAGATGCAGGCGATCTGAATTATTATTTCTTTTACGGGAATGGTGTTCGTGACATCCTGCGCGAATATACCTGGCTAACGGGCCGCATGAGCATGCCGCCACTTTGGGGACTGGGTTATCAGCAATGCCGGTACAGCTATTACCCCGATCATGAAGTAACCACGGTCGCCAAAACGTTCCGAGACAAGGAAATTCCGGCAGATGCTATCGTCCTTGACATCCACTATATGGATGAATACAAGATTTATACCTGGGACAAGGAGCGCTTCCCCGATCCCGAAGGAATGATCAGGGAATTAAAGGAGCAGGGATTTCACATTGTACTGATGTGCGATCCCGGGATCAAGGTGGAAAAAGGATATGATGCCTATGAAAGCGGCAAAGACGAAGATATTTTCATTAAATATCCGGATGGCTCCTATTATACGGGTGAAGTATGGCCAGGCTGGTGTCATTTCCCTGATTTTTCGAATCCGCGTGCGAGGGCATGGTGGAAAGATCAGCTTCCTGCGTATGTCAACATCGGTGTGGAAGGATACTGGAATGACATGAACGAAATTGCAACCTGGGGCCACAAACTGCCTGAAAATATCGAATTTAATTTCGACGGCAATCCGGCGACGGCCCGAAAAGGACGAAATATTTTCGGTCTGCAAATGGCACGCAGTACCTTCGAGGCTACCAAAGAGCTGATGGGCAAACGTCCTTTTAACCTGACCCGTTCTTCCTATAGCGGAATTCAGCGCTATGCAGCGGTCTGGACAGGTGATAACGTGGCAACCGATGAGCATATGCTGCTCGGCATACGGCTGGTTAACAGCCTCGGCCTTACCGGTGTCGCGTATGCCGGATATGATGTCGGCGGTTTTGCTGGTAATGCGAGCGAACATCTTTTTGCCAGATGGATCCAGGCGGGTGCTTTCAGCCCGTTCTTCCGCGGACATTCCATGGTGAACAGCCGGGATTCCGAACCGTGGGCATTTGGGGAGGAAGTGGAAGCCGTATCCAAAAATTATATCACGCTTCGGTATAAACTCCTGATGTACCTGTACAGCATGTTTTATGAAGCAACGATCAATGGTATGCCGGTTTCGCGTTCATTGGCAATTGATTACAGCCATGATGATCACGTATACGATCCTCAGTTTGAAAACCAGTTCCTTTTCGGTGACAGTATTTTGGTTGCCCCAATCGACAGCCAGACAAAAATTGCCAAAGTTTATCTACCTGCCGGGTCCGACTGGTATGACTTGCTTACTGATAAAAAATATGCAGGCGGCCAGGCTCATTTCATTGAGTGTACCATCAATAAACTTCCAGTATTTGTAAAGAGCGGAGCATTGATTCCATTCTGCCCTGATGCGGGATCCCACAGTGGTGAACTGGGCACGACAGTCGAGTGGCACGTTTATAAAGGCCGTAAGGATGCTGAGTTCACATTTTATGAAGATGATGGAGAGTCATATCAATTCGAGAAGGGTAAATACTGCAAGCGACTGGTCCAGTGGAATAATAAAGAGAAAACTCTGACAATTCAGAAACAGGAAGGTTCGTATGGCACAAAATTCAAGAACCTCCGCCTTTGTTTGCATGGTTTCGGCAAAAGCCGCGTTTATATCGACGGAAAGCAACAGTCGGTCAGCAGCAAGGATTACGCATTCGTAGACCCTGTACCCAGCTTCGATCCGCTCAACAAAGCGCTTGATCACTCGCTAACTGTAAAGGGCGTTCAGGTGGTGGATTTCAAAAACAAAAAGGACCAGATTACGATAAAAATCAACGGATAGTCCATTTCCTGTTTTCTAACAAGGATTTTTTCATGTTTTATGGTGTCATAACCATGTAAAAAATTGTCAAAAAGGTACAACTGTAGCACTTATCATCAGTTGGAATGGTTCTTTTGGCATCATATGTGTTATTTGCTTTTTTAAACTGATAGAAGTGATGAAAAATCGTTACTTATTTTTATTCCTCTTTGTTGCCGTTGTTAGCTTCCTTGCTTCTTGTTCCTCTGGAAAGAAAGCATATGAAACCGGCGACTATTATGATGCAAGCCTGAAGGCCATCAACAGGCTTCGCCAAAACCCCGATCACAAGAAATCGAGGGAAACGCTTCGCGTTAGTTATCCGCTGGCGGTTGAGACCATTGAACTGGAAACCAAGAACCGCCTTGCGAGCAACGAGCCGTTCAAGTATAAGTTTGTACTTCAGGGGTACCAGCGCATCAATTACCTGAATGAGGAGATTCAGCGTGCTCCCGGTGCAAAGTCTGTGATACGCAATCCTGTGAACTATTCTTCACGAATTCCTGAGCTAAAGGAACTGGCTGCTGAGGAAAGTTATGAGGCAGGATTGGTAGCATTAGCTCGAAACACCCGTGAAGACGCGAAAAACGCATACTACATGTTCAGGGATGCACAGGAATTCATTCCGGGCTACAGGGATGTGGCTCAGAAGCTGGATGAATCCCTTTTTAAAGCAACTTTAAAAGTGGTGGTTGATCAGATTCCAGTTCCTACCCGCTATAACCTGAGCGCAGGATTCTTTCAGGATAAGGTACAGGAATATCTTCATAATCAGTACGGTGGAAATCCATTCGTAAGGTTTTATACTCCGCAGGAGGCTGAAACTGAGCAACTCCAGTATGTGGATCAATACCTGAGAATTCAGTTTGATGACTTCGTGGTTGGTGAAACTCATGTTTTACAAAATACAGAGACATTATCAAGAGACAGTGTGGTTGTTGGTTCGGTGACTATGGAAGATGGATCGAAAGTAAATGTTTACAATACTGTCAAGGCTAAACTTACCACATGGCGTAAGGAAGTCCGCTCACGCGGATTGCTGAGCCTGCAGGTATTTGATGCCAACAGCAACGCACTGATTACGCATCAGAAATTTGACGGGGAATTCATATGGTTCTCCCAGTGGGGAAATTTCAATGGTGATGAACGCGCTCTGAATGAAGAACAACTGCGCATCTGCCAGACAACGGAAGTTCTTCCTCCACCGCCTCAGGATCTGTTCCTGGAGTTTACCAGACCAATTTACAATCAGCTTGTTCCGGCACTGGATAACTTCTACCGACGATACTAACCGGTTAAGACTTAACTTTGAAAGCCCGCAAATTGCGGGCTTTTTTTTATTGGAGATATTTCATTTGGGATTTTTTGTATCTTAAAAAAACTTTAACTCAATTTCATGAAAAAATTTCTATTCCTTGTAGCTGTGATCTTGCTGAGCTCAAATCTCTACAGTCAGCTGCCACCCTACCTTGAGGGCAAACTCATATATCCTGTCCTTAACTTCCATCCGTTCATGGGTGTGATCAAGACGGAAAATACTTCTCTCACCTACAATGAGGATATTGAATATAAGGTTGTTATTGACGTATATGACAGAATCAAAGATTCAACACAGATCAATGATGCCCTGCGCGAAGCAGCGCGCACCTATAACCTCAACGTCGCTAATGGAGTACCCGCAGAAAAACTAAAAATGGCCGTGGTCGTACATGGCGGAGCATGCCAGGCAATACTGGATGACGCAACTTACCAGGACAAATACGGTGTTCCAAATCCTAATATTCCACTTATTGCCAGGATGAGTGAAGATGGCGTGAAATTCTACGTTTGCGCACAAAGCATTGGTATCCTTCAGATACCCAGGGAATCACTCGCACCACAGATCGAGGTATCTCTTTCCGCGAAAACCGCGCTGATCACGCTGGATCAGATGGGATACAGTTATCTGAATGTGAATGAAGATTAGCTGGCATAGCCTGAAATCAGGCCCCTGGAATTAACGCTTTCGAGGACCTGATTTTCCCTTGCCTCTTCCTTTGCCTTTATTTCGGAAGCTGGATTTTTTACCCTTCGGATTATAAGCGGGCCCCTCTCCTATAGACTCAGGCAACGGGATCTTCTGAACTTCCTTTTCAAGCAGATCTTCTATACGGTTAAAATTATACATATCATCCTCGTCTATGAGCGTGAAGGCCACTCCTTTGGATGAGGCCCTCGCGGTCCGCCCGATCCTGTGAATATAATCTTCTCCGTCACCCGGCACATCAAAATTGATCACCAGGTCAATATCTTCCACGTCGATGCCGCGTGACAAAATATCGGTTGCCACAAGAATATTTAAATCGCGGTTACGAAATCTTCGAAGAACCGTTTCCCGTTCCGTTTGATCAAGGTCTGAATGGATATCCTCTACAGAAAAATTTAGTTTTTTAAGTTCACGTGCCAGTTCCTTAGTGCTCTGTTTGGTGCCGCAAAAGATGATTACACTTTGTAATTTCTTCGCGCTCAGCAAGTACGAAACCAGGGGTATTTTCTGATTGGGATATACGCAAAAGGCCGCCTGAACAATTCGTTCGGCAGGTTTTGAAATGGCAATACTGATCTCCTCGGGCTCGTGGAGAATCGTATTGGCAAGTTCTCTTATCTTTTTAGGCATAGTGGCCGAGAACATCAGGTTTTGCCTCTTTTTGGGCATATGGCTGATAATCTTCAGAATATCCTCATGGAAGCCCATATCCAGCATGCGATCTGCCTCATCGAGAATGAGATATTTGAGTCCTTTCAGATTGGTGTAGCCCATGTTGAGATGCGCGATCAGTCGGCCGGGCGTACCTATTATAACCTTTGCCCCGGTCATCAGGGCTTTCTTTTCCCTGGCAAATGAAGTGCCGTCACTTCCGCCGTAAATAGCAATGCTGCTCACATTGGTAAAATATGACAATCCCTCCATCTGCTGGTCTATCTGAATAGCCAGTTCGCGCGTAGGAACGATTACCATTGCTCTCACCTCTTCATCATCACTGTTTTCTTCAATGATCTTATGTATTACCGGAAGTAAAAATGCGGCTGTCTTTCCTGTACCCGTTTGTGCGGAGGCAATTACATCCTTACCGTCCATGATCATGGGGATGGCAATGGCCTGAACGGGTGTAGTTTCTTCGAAACCCATGGAGGCGATGCCTTCCAGGACCTGGGGATGAAGACCTGTTTCTGAAAATTTCAAAGGGTGCTTTCTTTAGTTTAGTTGCAAAAGTGGGAAAGTTAAGCAAAAAAAAGACACAACGGATGAAACCGTTGTGCCTCTTACCCAACCAAACCAATTATTTTTAAGAAACGCCCTCTTCCTGGGCTACTTTTTCGCTTTTTTCATAGAATCGAGTGAGATCGTATGCGAACAGGAGTATTTTCGAAATACTTCCGTCGCTCTTCAAAACCGGAGCATAACTCTCGTAGAGGAACCGCGCCTCACCAAGTTTTGATATCCGCTGAAACTCACCGTGTCTTTTCTTACCATTTGCCAGCTCACGGAATAATTGCTTGTAGGCTTCATCCTGCTTATCCTCCTTAGCCACAAAAATCCTGTGATGCTCCCCGATCAGGTCATCCTTCCGGTATCCCATAATATCCAGGAAGTTTTGATTGATCTTTAGGATCTTCCCATCGGAATTCATTTCAAGGAAGGCCACGGAATTATTGACAGCCTCCATCGTTCCTTCACTTTCCTGCTGACTTCGCTGCATTTCTTCCTGTGTAGCCTGAAGTTCTTCCATGTTCTGGCGCATTTCCTCCTCCTGCGAACGCATCTGCTCCGTCATTTCCTGAGACTCTTCAAGCAGTCGCTGGGTGGTCGCATTGATCTTTACCGAAGAAATAGTAGAAGCAATACTCTCCGCAATCTTCTCCACAAATTCAATCTCATTTGCGGTAAATTCATTGAAGGATGCTATTTCTACTACACCATAGATCTGATCATTTACTTTCAGCGGAACGATGAGAATGCTGGTAGGATTTGAATCTCCTAATCCAGAGGTGATCTTTATGTAATTATCAGGAACATCGGTAAGATAGATCGTAGCCATTTCCTGCCAAACCTGTCCGACGAGTCCTTCGCCCTTTAGAATTTCCTGTGATACAAATTTCTTTTTATCCCAGGCATAGCATGCAGACAGATCCATCACTGCATCGCCGCCATCCTTGTTATCAATGATATAAAGCCCGCCCTGATTGGCTGAAAGGTACTTTACCAGGTTTGCAATGATCTCATCTGCGAGCTTCTTAATATTATTGTTATTCTTACGAAGAATCTCACCAAACCTGGCAAGACCTTCTGTCGACCAGTTTCGCTTTTTATCTTCCTCGGCAACGCGTGCCAGGTTATTGCGCATCTCAATCAGTGCGTTCCCCAATACGTCATGCTCGCTTAAGGGATTAAATTCAGAATCATAGTTCCCGTTACCGATATTTTCTGCAAACAATGTGGTTGATTTCAGGCCATCGATCAGAGTATTTACGGCCTCTGCCATTTCGCCAATCTCATCCCTGTTGAATTTTCTGCTTTTAGCATCCGGCAGCTGACCGCGACCCAGTTTACTTACGAGTTCCTTCAGATAGTTGATCGGTGTTGTGATCGACCTTGTCATGACAAACGCACTCAGGAATCCGATCAGTACAATTATGGCACCCAGGATAACTGTAATATACCGAAGCTGTGAAGTAGCGGTAATCATGGAGGCATCAGAAGCCTCAGTAATGTCCTGCTGTCTTGAAGCAACCTCTTCCAGTATACCAATTACCTGGTTGGTCATTGGGATTACCTGGCTTTCAATAGCATCTTCCGACAGTAATTTGATCAATGGATCTTCGTAATCCTCAAATGTGACGAGTTGACCCATGATCTCCTGCTCTGTATCAATCAACCCTTCAAAGGTGATGAAGGCAGAATCAAGGAATACTTTCTGACTGTCACTCGCCCACTGATCCTTCAATAGTGTCAGTTCTTCCTTTAATTCGGGGTACTCCCTGGAATGAAGTTGTTTAAGTGCCTCTTTATCATCCACATTACTCTGAAGATAAACCCAGTTGGTGACCAGCATCTTCGATCTTGTGACCATCAGTATCAGATCACTGATCCCTTCCTTTGAAGGTCGTATGACTTCTGATGAAAGCGTCACAGCGCTATCGATGCGATAGGCATTATAAAAAATGATCGACGCGTTAATTACAAAAAGTACAATTAACACCAGGAATCCCAGGAATATCTTCTTACCAATATTAAACTTCATGTCGCTTCTTTCTAATTTATTCTTGATAATCCACAATTTTGGCCAGGGCCAGCAGTTCGGTTGAAACGCGGAGACCCGATGACTCGATCCGCTTTCGGTTTAATTCAAAAATTAACTTGTTATTGTCTTCAGTGAAATTGATATGACTAAGCCCGGTTAGAGGCTGCTCATTTGTTAATAGTAAAAAATGATTCGACCGTGCCTTCTCGACCCATTCATCCACGAACTCATTGTCGGTTGACCACTCCTTATCCAGAAACAGCATATCACACTTGCTGATCATCGAAGGACTGTCAAAAACCTCAATTTGAATTTGTTTATTGTTGACCTTCTTAACTTCAGCCATTTTCTCAAGATGCGGAATGACTTCGCTATCCTTACCAAGTACGCCAATGATGAATTCCGAATTATCATTTTCCGGCCATTGGATATACCTTGTAAAGCTGTAGATGTAGACTGCGTGTAACTGATAATTCTGGGCATTGCCCTGCATGGCAACACCCAGAATTATAATCAGTAATACACACCAAAAGAATCCAAGTTTAAAAAATCGCACCTAAATAGAGATTAAAAAATATTTGATAGTTTAAAAGTACAGTTTTCACGCATCCCGAAATGTTGTTTGGAAGCCGCTAGCTTATGCATGTAAGGTTTATTTGAAAATTTTATTCAAATGGCGCTTTGAACTTTCCGGAGCCAGATTGGTTTATAGATAAAATACCCTGATTATGAAATATATACATATCATACTGACTGCCATATTGCTTGTAGGGCTATTTGGATGCACTACAGGGCAAAACAAGAATAAAGAGCCAATGAAATTTGAAGTTGTTAAATCCGATGCCGAATGGAAGAAGGAACTGACAGACGAAGAATACTATATTCTACGGAAGAAAGGAACTGAAAGGGCATTTACAGGTGATTTATGGAACAATAAGAAGCCCGGCACATATGTGTGTGCGGCCTGTCAGAATGAGGTATTTTCTTCCGATACAAAATTTGAATCAGGCAGTGGCTGGCCAAGTTTTTTCAAGCCTGTCAGCAAGGCCAATGTTGTGATCGCAGAAGACCGGAGTCTTGGAATGGTTCGTGAAGAGGTGTTGTGTGCACGATGCGGTGGCCACCTGGGGCATGTCTTCCCCGACGGACCCGCACCTACGGGATTGCGTTATTGTATCAACTCAGCTGCGCTGGACTTCACCGATAAGAAGAATTAAAGGGGTATGTAACCTGAGTCCGGGATGAATGAAGGATCAAGACGTGCCTTATCATACCGGGTCAGGTCATTTTGGTCGATCACATCCTCCAGTTTTTTTATATACCTGCCACGCAATTCAGAATAATTTGTTAGCAAATGAATGAGGCGATGTGGGTCTGAGGAACGGGCACGTTCGCGTCTGAATCTTCTGTACGCGGAAGCTCGTGCAATCACCTCAAAATAATCCTGTATAGATGCCGCCACATTGCTGTACGCACGCAGATAGATACCACCTGAGGCACGGTCTGTGAGGGAGCGTATCCGCTGTTCATCAGGATCGTAAGACCAGATCCCGAACAGATTATTTGCCTCTCTGAAAAACCTTGAACTCCCCCAGCCACTTTCCACCGCAGCCTGGGCAATAACAATACTTGTAGGATGTGTGATCAGGCGTTTTCTTGCATCCCACCAGTTCCGCGCATTAAATCGCTCCTGTTGCTGATCCATGAAAGAACTGTCGATACCAGACACATACCCCCTCTCATGCAGCTCTCTCATAATGCGATCGGCATGAAGGAAATCAATTTCATAATTATACTTCACAGCAAGAATGGAAGGAAGGACCATATCAATAAACCCCTGTTTTTTTACATCTACCGGTAATTCCGAAAAATCCATCTCATTATCATATAAAATGGCAGGTACCGAATCGTAAGATGAAATTGGCAAGATGTCTTCATATGCTCTAACAACCACAAAGATTGGTTTACCCGGACGTCCACCGATGCATGATGAAAGGAGAAGCAGCATTACTGCTGAAACCGCTGTGGCCATATGCTTTCCATATTTTGAAGTCATAGCTCCGTGAATTTAGAGAAACATACCCTATATTCGTGATCTAACGAAAAACTTTGTGAATGATATTGTAATCATCGGAGCAGGCATCGTGGGTTTGGCAACCGCGTACACCCTTAAGAAAAAGCATCCTGGTTTGCGAATTTCCATTGTGGAAAAAGAGTCTGGAATCGCTACCCACCAGACCGGTCATAACAGCGGTGTAATTCATTCCGGACTCTATTACAAGCCCGGTAGCCTGAAAGCCACTAATTGCATTCGTGGTTATCAAATGCTGGTTAATTTCGCCAGGGAAAATGAAATCCCCTTTGAACTCTGCGGGAAAGTGGTCGTGGCCACAAAGCAGGAGCAAGTGCCCTTAATGGAAACACTGTTTCAACGTGGTGTACGGAACGGACTTCGGGGTATGAAAAGACTTACTGTCGAAGAGCTGCGTGAATATGAACCACACGTAAACGGAGTGGCTGGAATTCATGTACCTCAAACAGGCATAATCGATTACAGTGTTGTAGCGGGTAAAATGGCTCAGCTCTTCCAAGAAAAAGGTGGAGAGATTCACCTGGGTAACAAGGTGAATTCCATCATACCCAAGGAGAAATATTCGATTATTGAAACATCGGAGCAATCCATCGAAACAAAACTGGTAGTTAATTGTGCAGGACTCTATTCCGATAAGGTTGCCGCATTTACGGAGCAAAAAATGAATGTAAAAATCATCCCGTTCAGGGGTGAATATTTTGATCTTGTGCCAGATAAGCAGCACCTGGTTAAAAACCTGATATACCCTGTTCCTGATCCTAATTTCCCCTTCCTGGGTGTTCACTTCACGCGCATGATCAACGGGGGCGTAGAGGCAGGTCCCAATGCAGTTCTGGCATTCAGGCGGGAAGGCTATAAAAAACTCGACGTAGATTGGCCTGAATTGAAGGAAACGCTCGCATGGCCGGGCTTTCAGAAAGTAGCTGCCAAATACTGGAAAACCGGTATGGGTGAAATGTACAGATCCTTTAGTAAAGCTGCATTTACAAAGGCACTGCAGGGACTGATCCCTGAAATTCAGGCATCGGACCTTATTCCCGGTGGCGCCGGAGTAAGGGCCCAGGCTTGTGACAAGAAGGGCGGACTCATCGACGATTTTCTCATTATGGAGAATAAGTATGCAATCAACGTATGTAACGCCCCTTCTCCGGCTGCAACATCTTCCCTGTCGATCGGTGAAATCCTGAGCGAACGGGTTCTAAAGCGCTTTCCCGATCCGGTCGCAAGTTAAGCCTGATCCATCAAACCAAAATTGAAAAGAACCGTTTAAAAGAGTATGAAGGAAATAACAGTGAAAGAACTGAAGGAAATGATGGATCGCGGCGATGATTTTCAGCTCATCGATGTACGCGAACCTCATGAATATGACATTTGCAATCTGGATGGGGAACTGATTCCCATGGGTGAAATTCCACAGGCGGAAGACCGGATCGCCAGGGATAAAACGGTTGTAATCCACTGCCGAAGTGGGGCACGCAGCGGACAAGTGTGCGAATATTTTGAAAGAAAGTCTGGTTTTACAAATCTGTTTAACCTCAAGGGAGGAGTACTGGCCTGGTCTGATCAAATTGACCCATCCATGCCTAAATACTAGGTTATTCCGACAACAAAACCAGTTCAGCGGATTCGTTGAGGTTAATCCTGCCTTCGGAAACGGTATATTTATCTCCCGAATAATAATCGGTCAATTCCAAACCATTCTCAAATACTTCAGATACATCTAATGAGCCTGAAACATTCATGGCTACAACTACCTTGTCTTCATATCCATCCAAACCGAGGGTTCTCGAAAAAACATAGGGTTCTGGATTCAATTGCCGGTGAACGCCGGCACCAATAGCCGGATGGTCCCTTCTGAAGCGGCCAAGCTTTGCCCAATGATCAAATATGTCTTTTCCTTCCCCTTCCAGTGATTCCCAGTTCATGAAAGTCCGCAGGTTGGCATCACCACTTGCACCTTCTGCAAACAGAGGCCGTGCCAGTTCGTCACCATAGTATATCTGGGCTGCACCGGGGGCCAGCAATAACATGGTGCCTGCCAGCTTTGGCATCGATCTGTGAAGGTCCATTGGATCCCCGTCATCATGGGACGAAATGTAATTCATCACAGAGTGTCCTTTGATCGGACCATTATTGAGTGCATCGCTGTAGGCGTAATAGGTGCTGTCGAGGTTTCTGCGCACATCATATTTAAATGCAAAATTGATCAGGGCAGAGAAATCCTCGGCAAAGAAATCTACTGTATCACCGCCGCCCATGGGAAAGTTCCGGCCATGTCCTATTGAATAATTATAGACCTCTCCAACCATATAAAATGGTGCATCATCGATCTTTTCTTCGGGATGTTCGGCTTTCCAGTCTTCAAAAGCTCGGGAAACCAGGGCAAAAAGATCACCCCATACGTCTGCTTCGGTGTGTTTGGCCGTATCCACACGGAATCCGTCAATTCCGCATTCAACAACAAAATCTGTCAGCCATTTCATGATATAATACTTGGGTGCGCGCGGATGACCTGTCGATTCGAAAAACGCCCCCAGCTCTGCCATTTCTTCTTCGTAACGTCCTTCTTCCTTCCATTTGGCAACTAAAAATTCCGGCAGTTCCACCTGCTGTTCGGATTCCGTACGGATATCCGGAAGATTATTGACAAGGGTACACTCGATGGTTGTTTCGGCATTCTCAAACGTGCAGGTAGGTTCAGTACGCACCCATTCGTCAGGCCATTGGCTGTCTTCGGGAGTTACCGGACCGGTATGATTTAATACGACATCAAGAACAATGCGGATATCATGATCATGAGCTACTTTAACAAGTTCTTTCAGATCATCCATATCCCCGAAGTTAGGATCGATGCTGGTCCAGTCCCTGGCCCAATACCCATGATAGCCATAGGTCACACCGGTGCCTTCATCGGTGCTGCCATGAATCTGCTCTACAGGAGGCGTGAGCCAGATCGCCGTAACACCCAGCTCATCAAAATATCCGTCGTGCAGTTTCCGGATGATACCCTTGATGTCCCCTCCCATGAAATTCCGTAGTTTGGCGGCTTCGTTATTTCGCTCAAGCGTGCGGTCATTAGAAGGATCACCGTTATTGAAACGATCTGTCAGAAGGAAATATACCGTTGCATTGCTCCAGATAAACGGAGGCCTGGCAGGTCTCTCTGAGGTTGTTTCTTCATCCTGTTCAGCCGGCTGTGGGTTACAGGAAAAAAGTAAAAGGATTAGCAGGATATTGATCTTGTTCAACATATATCTCGATATTATTGACCAAAATTAATAAAAACCTGCAGAAGTCAGGCTGCTTCCCTGATTTGTTCGCTTACCGGGGAATCTCCTGACTTCTGGACACGAATAACTCCGGTCCAGTTGAGCAGTTTAATCACCTGGTATGTAGGATCAATTTCATGCCAGCGTACTCCGCCAAAATTGGCGCGATTGCCATATTTATGATGATTGTTGTGATAACTCTCCCCCATCATCAGAAAATCAAACGGCAGAAAATTGCGCGATGTATCCCCTACTTCATAATTTCTGTAACCGTATTTATGGGCAAACCAGTTGATGATCGCACCGTGAATTGGCGACATCAGGAAATGGAACGGCAACAACAGCCATAACCACCAGGTAGTGGCAAACGTTGCATAAATCAACACATAAATGGCACCCCACATAAGTCTCGAAGCCCATGAACGGGCAAAGAAGTCGAATGAATGCCAGTCCGGAATATCCTTCATGAACCGTTCATCCACGATCATCTTCTTTTTCGTAATGTCGCTGTAAATCGTTTTAGTCTTCCACATCATTTTCCAGATACTTTCATCGTATTTGGGCGAATGCGGATCTTCGGGGGTATCTGCATAAGCATGATGCATGCGATGCATGATCCCGTAGCCATACGGACTCAGATAATTACTTCCCTGAAAAAACCATGTAAGCACATAAAATACTTTTTCTGTGGTTTTACTCATGGTAAATGCGCGATGAGCTGCATACCGGTGGAGAAAGAATGTTTGAAAAAATAAGGATAAGTACCAGTGGGCTACAAAAAATATTAATATAACGGTCATATAAATTTATCTGTTACGATTAAGAATATCTACAACGATAGACCGGAAAGGAACGTATTTGTGACAAAAAAAATCAAATTTTATTCATTCCCTTTCAGGTACGAAACCAAATCCGACAATGATCCTTGCCGGAATGCAGTTTCAACTTTACTCCAAAGTGCACCTGGATCACCATTAGCAACACTTTTAACAGGCCTTTGTTGCATTTTTTTTCTGGCCCGGCTGAAAAGCTGACGAATATGATCCTTCTTCTTTTCAAAAATCTCCTGCAACTCTTCGTATTCAAGCTGAAAAATGCCCCTTAAAATGAATACACCTTTTTCGAGCGGCTCAAGTTTATGGTGGATAGCCGTGATGGCTTCGCGAATCTCCTCTTCTACATCCACATTTGCCGGCAACTGAAAGTGCACCCGGTCAAGCCAACCCGCGGGAAGCTGCTCCAGCCATTCACTCTTTCTAACCTGCAGCGTTTCGGAATATTTCAGGCAGTTATTCTTCACGGAGGTTATGAGATAAGCCTTGGTGTTACGAATCTTTTCAGGTCCGTTTACAAGCCATTTCAGATACGTATCCTGTACGATATCTTCTGCAATGGTTGCACAGCCCGTCAGCCTGTAGGCAATTGTATGCAACAGGGGTCGGTACAGGGCTATAGCTTGCGACTCAGACATTTCCTTAAAATTACTAAGAAATTCTGTTAACCATGCGTTTTGTTTGCATGTTTGTATGGATGGTAAAGGCACATATGGATTTTGCAGCAACTGTTTACAGCCGGTTTAAGCACATCTTTGACGGAACATGTGAGCTTACACGGGACCTTGATTTCCCGGTTCTGAATCTGACTGGATCCGGACTGAGAATATTGTTAATTGCACTTGATAGCTGGGACCGCCTGCAGCCCGATGAGGATTACCTGGCGAAATTTCTTGATGCTCACAGCAGCGAGCGCTGGGTCATTCTATGGGAGGATATCTGGCACCATCGGGAAGCCATAGCAGAAAGCAGAATCCTCTCATTTGAGGGAAACACGCTTCGTATTCACGGCAGGAAATGTAGCGTAAAATCCATATCAGATGATCGATGTAATGAATTTCTGGATCAAAATCACCTGATGGGGTCCACATCGGCCAAATACAGGTATGGTTTGTTTTATCAGGGTGAGCTGGTGAGCGTGGCCACCTTTGGCCGGTCAGTGCCTGTTTCACGGGAAGATACCGAGGTGCAAAGCCACGAACTGATTCGCTTTTGCCATAAGATGGGATACCATGTTTCCGGTGGTCTGAGTAAATTGATCGAACACTTTAAACGAATGCAGAAACCTGAGGATATTTTCACATCGGTCGACCGTGAATGGTCGGAAGGATCCGGGTACGCCAGAATCGGATTTCGGGAAATCAGCAGGACCAAACCCCTGTGCTTCTATGTAGATGGAAATTATGTGCGTCACAAAAAAGTTACAGAAGGCATAAGAATTTGTAATGCAGGAAACATTAGAATGGCACTTACGATATGAAAAAATGGGTTGTCATCACGGGCCCTACCGCCAGCGGTAAAACCAAACTGGCCGTTCAGGTTGCTGCCAGGCTGGGCGGTGAAGTCATTAGTATCGACAGCCGCCAGGTATACAAGTCAATGAATATAGGCACGGGAAAGGACCTGAATGAGTATAACCTGCCCGATGGATCTGTTCCGTACCACATGATCGATATTGTGGAACCGGGAGCCGATTATCATCTGACCGCTTTTCAGGAAGACTTCACCCGGGTGATCTCAGATCTGAACGATCGCAACAAGATCCCCATACTTTGCGGCGGAAGCGGACTCTACCTGGAGGCAGTATTGCAGAACCATGTTCATACCACTATTCCTGTAAACCACAGATTCAGGGAAATGCTGGATAAACTTTCCACCAAAACACTGAAGGATCAATATAATTCAGGGCCGCAGCTTCCTTTTCCTGTTGATGTTAAATCAAAAAAGCGACTGATCCGGGCACTTGAAATGCAGGATTTCCTTCACAAAAACCCCGCATTCAAATTTCCTGAATTTGAAGCCAACGAGCACGAGGTTTTCATCATCGATCTTCCACGGGACATCCGGCGAAACCGGATCACTGCCAGGCTGCTGGATCGTTTAAACGGCGGACTCATCGAAGAAGTAACGGGACTTCGGAAAAAAGTTAGTGATGAAACCCTCATCCGGTATGGCCTTGAATATAAATATGTAGTCCTGTACCTGCAGGATAAACTATCCCGTGAAGACATGTCAGCAAAACTGACCACTGAGATCCATCGGTTCGCGAAGCGTCAAATGACCTGGTTCCGCCGAATGGCAAGAAATGACACAACCGTACACTGGCTGGATGGTACAAGACCATTGAATGAGCTTGTCGATGAAATTGTGAGAAAATATAATAACTAAATTTATTAGTAATAATACTAATTTATTTAGTATTTTTATTCCATGAATCGAACAGGACATGCGGATATGCCTTTACATGGAGGGCGCGTCCCCTATTGGCTGGCGAGCAGGATGGAATTACTGGGGGGCGCCATTGCTGAAGTTATTGTTGAGGAATACGGTCGCGAGGGCTTTTTCACCAGGTTGAGCGATCCCCGGTGGTTTCAGTCCTTCGGTTGCGTTTTAGGAATGGACTGGCACTCCTCCGGGATTACAACATCCGTAATGGGTGCATTAAGGCGTGCATTCGACAGGAAACAACGGCATCTGGGATTGCGGGTTTGCGGTGGCCGTGGTAATGCATCGCGCCGAACACCCGCCGAACTCATGCAGTATGCGGGCGAAAACGGGCTGGATGGCAATTCATTGGCAAGAGCCAGCCGTCTGAGTGCCAAAGTTGACAATACGGCAGTACAGGATGGTTTTCAGCTGTACCTTCATTCTTTCGTTATAGACAAAACTGGAATGTGGGCAGTAGTTCAGCAGGGCATGGATAACGCTACAGGAATGGCCCGGCGTTATCACTGGTTTTCCGGTAAGATCAGCTCCTACACCCGTATGCCGCATATGGCTGTGGCGGGAATACCAAAAGGGCCTATCCTGAATCTTACCGCGATCGAAGCCGATCCTACGAAGAAGGCAATCCTCTCACTGATCCGTGAAAGGCCGGAATTGATTCAGCATGAAGCCCGAAAAATACTAATGCCCGGACATCATGACGTACGCAGGTCTGACGTAAACCTGAAACGCCTCGGCGCTGTTCTGTCGGTTGCATATGAGCAACATGTCCCGGAATTTGATGACCTGTTACTTACACAGGGGCTCGGTCCGAGGACACTTCAATCCCTTGTTCTGGTTAGTGAAGTCATACATGGCACGCCATCACGTTTCGATGACCCGGCAAGGTATTCTATGGCCCATGGCGGCAAGGATGGGCATCCTTTTCCTGTGCCGACAAAGGTTTATGACCAAACCATTGCTCAGATGGACAGGATCATTAATAAAAGTCGTATTCAGCAGAGTGATAAATCCCGGGCACTGAAAAGCCTTCACCTGATGGCCAAATCCCTGGAGAAAGATATTCAACCGGATCCTTCAAAATTTGATAAATTCATTCAACGGGAAAAAGAATTATCCCGGCAATGGGGAGGCAGAACTGCTGCCGGACCTGCTGTGAAACCGGACGGACAATTGAGCTTATTCCGATGAAAATTCAATTTATTTGGCTAAATTCTACCTGTTGGAAGACCCTGAAAAGTTGACCCGCATTAATAAATGAGCTATCCAATTCCAGGCATAAAATGACTGCGCACAGGCTACTCCGTATTACGGCATTTCTGCAGATACTAACCGCTTTAATCCATGCCAGCAGCTATCTTGCAGGTTTTGAAGTGCGTAACCCTACTGAAGCGCAGTTATTTGAGTTAATGAGCACTTATCAGGCTAATATGGGAGGCGGCTTCTCCCCGACCTACCTGAATTTATTCAATGCCCTGAGTGCCTGCTTTTCTCTACTATACCTTTTTGCAGGACTCAGCAATCTGTACTTCCTGCATAAGAATCGGGGTGCTGTGATTCTTGATGGTTTCGTAACAATCCAAATTATTGTGCTGGGGTTTGCCTTCATGCTCATGGCGTTATTTACCTTTCTGCCTCCTATTATTTTGACAGGTATGGTATGGGTGTTACTTTTGATGGTGAAGTTCAGCAGCAAACAATCTGCTTCTGATTGAGGTTAACATTGAAGAAAAAAATAAAGAAATTATGAGAAATCTTTCTGGCTTAACGGCATTGGTAACGGGTGGAAGCAAGGGCATCGGCTATGGGATAGCTGCGGCGATGCTGCAACAGGGTATGTCGGTCGCCATTACAAGCAGATCTGCATTGGCCGCCGAAGAAGCAGCATCCAATCTGCGTAAAATTGGAAAGGGCAATATCATCGGTTTGAAGGCGGATGTGAGGGATTTCGAAGAAGTTAAGGCTGCTGTACAGAAGACGGTAGATGCTTTTGGCGGACTGGATGTCCTTATCGCGAATGCGGGAGTAGGCAAATTCGGCTCGATTGAGGACATTTCTGTAGAGGATTGGCACGCTACCATTGAAACGAATCTGACCGGTGTATTTTACAGCATCAAGGCCTCTGTAGATGAATTGAAAAAATCACAAGGCTACTTTATTACGATTTCAAGTCTGGCAGGCACAAATTTCTTTGCAGGTGGATCGGCATACAATGCCAGCAAATTTGGGCTCACCGGGTTCACTCAGGCAGTAATGCTGGATTTACGGCAATCCGGTGTGAAAGTTTCCACGATTATGCCCGGGTCTGTGGCTACGTATTTCAATGACCATGTACCCAACGATGCAGATTCCTGGAAGATCCAGATTGAGGATATCGGTGAGCTGGTAATTGATTTATTGGCAATGAATCCAAGAACCCTGCCCAGTAAAATAGAAGTCCGGCCTTCCATGCCTCCAAAATAACAGCTGACAGCTAAACCATTAATCAATATTTTGGTTCTATTCTCATAAAATTATCCGTTATGAAAATTATTACGCTCGCAATTCTATCACTGAGTTTCATTTTATCTGATATGACCGACATGAATATTTATAATTTTGACATGAAAACGATTGATGGTGAGGATATCTCCCTTTCAAAGTATCAGGGAAAGAAGATTTTGATCGTAAATGTGGCGTCAAAATGCGGGTATACTCCGCAGTATGAGGACCTGCAGGCACTTCACGAACAATATGGCAATAAGGTAGAGATCCTTGGCTTCCCGGCAAATAATTTTGGCGGGCAGGAACCCGGATCGAATCTTGAAATAGCAGCCTTCTGTGAAAAGAATTATGGAGTTACTTTCCAGATGTTCGAAAAAATATCTGTGAAGGGAAGCGACCAGCATCCATTGTATGCATGGCTTGCAGAACAAACAGGAAAGGAACCTACGTGGAATTTTTGCAAATATCTGATCGATGAAAACGGCAATGTTCTCGGGTTTTTTCCTTCCGGAGTAAACCCTATGGATGAAAAGATCATAGATTTACTTTAAAATACAACCGGCCAGAGGATGACATCCACCCTGCGGTTCATTTGCCGGCCTCTGCCGCTGTTATTGGTATAAAGAGGATTATCCCTGCCAAAATCACGTATTTTGATCAGTTCTTCCGGTATTTGCATATTCAATAACTGATTATATACTGCTTCGCTGCGTTTCTGTGAAAGCCATTCATTATACTCCTTTCCACCAATAGGATCTGTATGGCTGAATAGAATGACCTCGTAATTGCGTATATCTTCGACACTCTCCATGAACTTGCGCAGCTCAAGTATCTGATACGGATCAATGTAATAACTGCCTCCCCCGAAATAAATACTCTTGCGTATGAGACTTTCATCCTGTTGGGAAAATAATGGTCCGGAAGAAAATATGATCAGTATAATGAACAGGGAGCGCATACAATAAAAATAACGAAAATGGCATTCAAACAGTTATGAACGGCAAGATCATTTTCGTCATACCAAAAAAAGTGATTATTCAATTAGATTATTATAATACCCTAATATTCAATTGCTTGAATATATTATATTTACCTGAGTAAATTTAACAAGGCATAAAAAAACCCCGGATTTTCATCCGGGGTATTACTTTTCAATCGGAACAAATCATCCGATCGTATCGATATAGTCACTCAGGATGATTACTCCTTCCCGAAGATATTTATCACTGATACTTTCAATTTCTTCACTAATCTGATTTTCCGGGTCGATACGTGTATTCTTCATGGAGTTGCGAGCAGCACGTCGTTTCTCAGCTTCTTCCATCTCCCTTTTACGTTCATCATAGTTTAGCGAAACCCGGGTTTTATTCAGGTTATTCTTGAGTTCGGTGGTTTCTGCAACCAGGTTACGTAACTCAACATCTGATGTGAGCCGTTGCTGATAGTCGGAATTCAGTCTGTTCAGGACATCTGAAGAGACATCATCTGTAGACATGTATCGTGTTGCACGTATCTGATCCCAGGGCAACGCACTGGCATTGGAACTTTCTCCGAATTCCTCGGCGTCAAAGGCACTTGGAAGATCAATATCCGGCGTTACACCCAGGTGCTGTGTACTGCTACCGGTTACGCGGTAAAATTTCTGAAGTGTTAATTTGAGCTGCCCTACCTGCTCACCTTCCGGCACTTTCAGGTAGCGGGATAAGTCGATCACGCTTTGCACGGTCCCTTTTCCATACGACTGCTCACCGATTACCACGCCTCTTTTATAATCCTGAATTGCAGCGGCAAATATTTCAGATGCCGACGCACTGAACCGGTTGATCATAACTGCCATCGGACCATCATAGATTACACTGGGGTCCTCATCTTCTCCCAGGTCGATTTTTTCATTAGGATAGCGTACCTGTACAACGGGACCGTTTTTAATGAATAACCCGGTCAGGTCAATTGCTTCAGACAATGACCCACCTCCGTTATCACGTAAATCCATGATAATGCCATCAATATCCTGCTCCTTGAGCTCACCAATCAGATTCTTTACGTCACGCGTCGTGCTTGTATAATCCTTTTCGCGGCGCTGATACGCATCAAAATCCATGTAGAAGCTTGGAAGCTGGATTACGCCGATCTTAAATTTCTTTCCGTTTTGTTCATGATTGATCACACGGGCCTGCGCTTTCTGGTCTTCGAGTGTTATTTTTTCCCGAACCAGCTGAATTTCTTCAGACGGTCCTTCTACACCTGATTCTGCGGGCAGAATCTGCAGTCTAACCACGGTACCTTTCGGTCCCTTGATCAGGTCAACCACATCGTCAATCCGCCATCCGATTACATCCACCATTTCTCCGTCTTCTCCCTGTGCCACGCCAATAATTCGGTCATCCTCATGAATGAGATCACTTTTATCGGCAGGGCCTCCTGGCACAATCTGTACCACCTTGGTATAATCATTCTCTGTTTGCAGACGTGCTCCGATGCCTTCGAGACTCAGGCTCATACTTTGCTGAAACCGGTCTGAGGTACGGGGCGAGAAATAATTTGTATGAGGATCATATGCTTCAGCAACCGTATTCATAAAAAGTTCAAATACATCTTCCGAGGTATATTGATTGATAGCTTTTTCAAATCGCTCATACCGTTTGGTGATCGTTTGGTTGATCTGGGCATCTTCCTGTCCGTTCAGCTTCAGGTTGAGTGCCTGACTTTTAACGATCTTACGCCAAAGGTCATCCAGTTCGGCCTCTGATTGAGCCCAGGGAAGTTCTTCACGATCTGTGTCATAATATTCGTCCTTTGTATAATCAAATGAGGAAACAAGCAGCTCGCGGTTCACGAAATTCATCCGGTTATGGAAGCGTTCAGCAAAAATGTTGTAGATATCGTAGGCAAAGGAAAGATCCCCCGCTTTAACAAGGTTATCAATCTGTTTACGGTATTTCTCAAAGTTTTGAATGTCGGATTTCAGAAAGTAGGACTTGTTATTGTCCAGTGTTTCCAGATAGCCATCCAGAATGATCGATGAGAGTGAATCATCCAGTTTCATTCGTTTAAAGTGGTAGGTGTCCAGAATCTGTACAACCAGTTTAGCCTCTTCACCATAATAGGATTTGGGCTGCAGGTGTGCACTATCCAGCATCATCGTTCCCGCCAGCGAATGTACCAGGCTGATTATCAGAAACAGGGGCGCCATCAATATCTTCATACTCTTCATCTGATTAATTTCAATTCTAACGTTACTCTAGCGAAAAAAATGCCAGACTTCGCAGAATTCTTAAATGTGTTTCACGAAATACTAACTAAAATGTTACCGGAATGGTTATCAGGCACTTATTTCCTGTAAAAATTTTTCAGCCTGTTCTACTCCCTGGAACTCATAAATCCTTCGTTCCCCATCGTGGGTGATTACCTCTATCCGAACCATCGAAACGCCGTCCGGAGACTTGTAAAAGTGATCGTGGGGGCCATATGCCCTGTTCACATCCCGAACAATGTGAAATGCCGTAGCCCGTATTGACTTACAGTACTCGCATTCATAATGCTTGATCAGTTCGCCATCCTCATCGGCTGTGGGTGGTTTCGTGATTTCTTCACGAATTACTTTTAATGTATAAAACCCGCAATTTCCACATTGAAGTGCATCAAGGTGACCCGGGTATTTCTCAATTTTGGTATAGCCCGTAGACTCATCTACCCATACATCATAGTCCACCGAAAATATATTCTCTTCAGCCTGCATACCTTCTTCCAGGTGAACATCCTCTTCATGTTCTCCCAGCAGACGCATTTTCTTTCCGTTTTCCGGATTAATACGCGGGGCATAACGCAGTTTTCTCAATTTTTTATGCAGTGGCGTTGGATAATAGTACTGCAGGATCAGTTGAGCGATATAACCGACCAGTACTGCGCCCGCAATTCCCATGAATATCCGGACAAAGAACCAAACGGGATGAAACTTCATCGTTCCCATACCATAAGTATTAATGATACAGGCTATTCCAATGGCAAGAAAAAGGAAGGCACGCTGATAATTGCGTATTTCATTCTCCCGGATATAGTCATACTTCTCTTTGTAATCTGAGAGCGAGCCGACTTTAACTTTATGATAAATAAACTGGGCGATGGCCAGAATGCCGAACAATATGGCGGCAGCAAACATGATGACATGCCAGGTACTTAGGAAACTTTCTGCAGAAGATTCTTCCATTGGGCGATTGTTGTTAGTTATTCCTAAATCTAAATAGTTTCTATTACTTCAACAAGTAAATATGATTGGTTACGCACTGGTAACCTGCACAAGTACCTCTCTTCGCAGAAATTCATCAGATTTTATATCCAACGATCAAACATGAAAAATAGTATTGTGCAATTTTACACAAATAAATTTTGTTATTATTTGCATTAATTCAAATTAAGATTATATTTGAACTATAATTAAGTGCAATATTGCACATGAATTCAAAAGATAAAATACGGGTTGATCTACAATTTGATCGCTTTTACCAGCGGCACTTCGATGCGCCTCCTGCTTGCAGAAATATTGACCAGGTTCGTTTTTACCTGGGAGAGCTGGTACGAAAGATTGAAGAGTACAAAGAGTCGTATGAGTACGTGCCGGTAAAAGCCCTGGCGTTACTGGCGAAGTACAAACAGTTGTATAATCGGATGGTGCATTCTGATAAGGTGAAATAACGAGATGGCATTAAGTGCAAAATTCAGATATGTCCCCTCCCCCATTCCCTTTAAATACCACTACCTCTATAGTGCAGTGGCAAATAAATCGGGAAGAATGCAGTATTACCGGTCTAAGCCCGGAATCGGCCGCGAACGGATAAGCCGTTCAGAGTTTATAGAAGTATTTAATAATGCGAATATACTGGGACTAAGGCCCATTCCGCTGGAGGATGCCCCGGTAATTCAACTTGAATTTTACGTATAGGTTAAGGTATTTTTTGAATGTAGGTAGCTAACAGCTAATTTTTTAAACTCAAATAGCTCAACTAACAGTTGAGCTATTTTTTTTATACACCTGTATATCAATATTTTAACTAATTATTTTCTTAAGGTCGGCCGGAGAATAATTTACAGACTTGATTGTTTTATCATCATCTTTCCTGAAAACAAGGAATTTGCCCCCTGCTTCCCGGTAGTAGCATTCCGTATCTCTCTCCTCTTTGTAATATTTGACGGTGGCTTTAGCTTCCTCTTCTGTATCACAGGCCTTGCTCATGTTACTGCGCTGTACCTCATCGAACAACGCCTTAAATTTTTCAGCTAGTCCGAATTCAAGAATTGCTCCACTGAGTACGTATTGGAGATCACACAAGGCATCTGCTATTTCAACAATATCATTATCCCTGATGGCTTCTTCCAGTTCACGTAATTCTTCAGCAAGCAGGGCAACCCTGAGAGCACAGCGTTTTTCATCAGGAATCTGTGGTGATTCAAGGATGGGGTGTTTAAATGTACGGTGAAATTCAGCCACCTGGTTCAGTGCATCGGGTTGTTCCATGGAAATAGTTTTTAACGTCATGACACAATGTTAAAAAGAATGTGCGGTTATGCCAATATATTTCCAGCTGCAAACACGGCGGCGGTCTGTCTGCCCTCCTTTCGATAATCACATCCACCGGTTTCACCGGCAATGAAAATTCATATATTTGCAGCCAAACCAATTCTTTGAGATGGCTGATTTTATTGAAGAACTTGAATGGCGGGGAATGATACATGACATGACCCCGGGTGTAAAAGAACAAATGAACAGGGAGCTCACAACAGCCTATATAGGTTTTGATCCTACCGCAGACTCCCTACATATTGGCAGCCTGGTGCAAATCATGACCCTTGTACATCTTCAGCGCGCCGGGCATAAGCCTCTTGCCCTGGTTGGTGGCGCAACTGGTATGGTAGGCGACCCTACCGGCAAATCAGCCGAACGCAACCTGCTGTCATCGGACGTGCTGGAGCACAATTTGAAAGGTGTAAAAAAACAACTGGAAAGGTTTCTTGATTTTGATTGCGGGGACAATTCTGCCGAAGTAGTGAATAATTACGACTGGTTTAAGGAATTTTCGTTCCTCGATTTTATTCGGGATGTGGGCAAGCACATCACCATCAATTACATGCTTGCCAAAGACTCTGTTAAAAAACGCATGGAATTTGGCATGTCCTTCACCGAATTCAGCTATCAGCTTGTGCAGGGGTATGATTACCTGTGGCTTTACCGAAACAAAGGATGCAAGGTTCAGTTGGGTGGATCCGACCAATGGGGAAACATTGTAACCGGAACCGAGCTTATTCGCCGCGTAGAACAGGGCGAGGCATTTGCCGTTACAACACCCCTGATCAAAAAGGCCGACGGCACGAAATTCGGAAAAACTGAAGGCGGCAACGTATGGCTGGACAAGGACAAGACATCTCCCTACCATTTCTACCAATATTGGCTAAATGCTTCGGATGAAGATGCGGAGAATTACATCCGAATTTTTACACTCATGAATAAGGAGGAGATCGAGGCCATTATCGGGGAGCACCGAAAAGCACCCCACCTGAGGACGCTGCAACAGGCCCTGGCAAAAGATGTAACCATTCGGGTACATTCCGAAGAGGATTATGAGATGGCCGTAAAAGCCTCTGCTATCCTGTTTGGCAAATCAACCACGGAAGAACTTTCTTCCATCGATGAAGCCACATTGCTGGCTGTATTTGAAGGAGTACCTCAGATCACTGTGAGCCGGGACGTACTTGCCACATCTCCTGATGTCACCTCCTTTTTATCAGAACTGACGGATACGATAATTTTTGGAAGTAAGGGCGAGGCGCGAAGAATGATCCAGGGCGGAGGTGTGAGCATCAACAAAAAGAAGGTAAATGATCCCGAAGAGATAGTGGATTACCCGCTTCTTCAGAACAAATACCTTCTCGCACAAAAAGGAAAGAAGAACTACTACCTTATAATTATCGATTAATCGATCAGGCGAAAGCCCAGGGAGATCTGATAGACCTGATTTCGCGTTGCAGGTATATTCTGATCGCTGATGTCGGTAAGCCCCCGGTTATAACGGAACTCCAGGTTCATATTGATCGGAAGATCCCATCCAACCCCAAGGCCAAGACTCACGTCAGATTCGCTGTAATAATCCCGGATACTGGATTCGCCGGTTTCGATTTGCTCTATTGGATCAAAGGTTGATGTGGCGCCTGTGAGAAAGCCAAACTGGGGACCAACCTGTACATTCAGTCCGCCTACCAGGTAGAACTTAAACATCACCGGCACATTGATATAGTTGAAATTCGACTGAAAGTCCTGCCCATCAAATCTGAATTCAGTTCCCTGCTGTGAAAAAACCACCTCTGGTTGTACGGCTATTTTACCAAGTTTGAAGGATGTAAACGCACCGAAATGATATCCGGTCTTCGTGTTTGAGCGGATATTATCAATTTTAAATTCAGCAAAATTCATCCCGCCCTTTACACCAAGCTGAAACTGTGCACTTGCTGAAACGCATGCCACTGCAATGAAAAAAATACTTAAAATGAGCTTTCTCATAACTGTTTTTGATTTGGTTCGGATTATCCCTTTTCAAATATCGGGCCGAAACGTATCTGAATTGTTAACGGAGTGTCTCACCAATTTCTTGTGTTAGCAAAAAAAAAGCCCGCTCTTGAACGGGCTTTCGGTAAGAAAATGATGTTTTTATTTATGTCCGAATATTCTCCATCCAACATAAATCTGAAAAACACGGTGCTGCGAATCAGCGAATTCAATCCCGGAATTGTTAATATCGCTCACACCAATATTGTAGCGTGCGCCCGCTTCAAGCCCGAGTGGCAAACTTATTCCCGCCCCGGCCGCAATACTGAAATCGGCATTCTTCACATTTTCCTTAATATCCTCTCCGCCGCTCTCTGCTTTGGTTACAAACCCGACTTGGGGTCCCACATGAATGTTGAGAATTTTTACCAGTTTCAGCCTCAGTAATATAGGAATATTCACATACCCGAAATCAACTTCGGTATCAGCGATCTTGGCTCCCTGGGTGGAAAATAACACTTCCGGCTGAATGGCGAAATGGTCGCCCAGTGGAATATCACCGAAAACGCCGAAATGATAGCCTGTCCGGCTACTCGCCTCATCAATATTGATATTCGCGAAATTAACGCCGCCTTTCACACCAAATCCTGCCTGGCCAAATGATGTGAATGAAACTGCCAGAAGCAGTAAAAAAAATAAAGGTATTCTTTTCATAATCAGAATTTTGAGTTGTTACCCGGCCAAGTTAAGGAAATTCAATAGTTCTGACAATCATCATAAAACATATGATTGTACGCAAACCGTTCACCAAAGTGTACGATAATGAACAATTTAACATAATAAAATTTTGCTAATTAACTGATTTACAGATATTTAATTATATGGCACCGCCCTTGCAATTTACTTAACAGGTCAAAAACTTAAATAACAACAGTCATGAAACTTATAATAGCAATTCTCTTCTTCGTAGCAATGACAGTAGCTCCCAACGCGGAGAATTCGACAACCATCGCTACCGACAATATCGCGCACTTCACAGTTAATGAAAACTTTGCATTCGGTGACAATTATCTCCTTGATATTGACAGGGATGGAAAAAGTGACTTCAGCTTTACAACCGCATCGATATACAATGAAGGTGCAGTATATAACAAATACATGATCCATGCGCTTCAAAATCATGAAATCCTTAATGCAGCGGAACATGCAGCAGTTCTTGAAAATAATGAAGTAATTGGTACAGATATGGATGCCAGTATTCACTGGACTTCTGGTGCCGGACAGATCATAGAGCAGATCATTACCAATGAAGGAACAAACTGGTTCGGAACCTGGTCTGGAGGTCGTTCACAGTATGTTGGAATCAAAGTGAATAAAAATGGTAATGCGTATTACGGATGGGTAGAGATCATCGTAGATCCGGCCACTGAGCAAGCATATGTGGTTGACTATGCCATCAACAGAACTCCAAATACCTCCATAAGTGCAGGACAATTCTAAAAGGAAGTCTAAAAAAAAAGGCTGTCTCAAAAGAGGCAGCCTTTTTTTTTATATTTTCACAAACAGGCATCTGTCATAGGACTTGGTTTGGGTCGTTGGCAGCAACCTACCACAAGTCTGTAGTCTATTCCAGTCTGGCCCCCGGTTAATTCAGTGGAAACTTAATTCCAAAGAACAGTACCGCCTGGTCATAATTCCCTGCAATATATTTTAATTCAGTGTATGGAAGAATGGCACCATTTGTATTGAAGTTTGCTCCGATACCCAGGTTTATCCCCAATTCGGTATCCCCGTCGCGTTCGCCCTGTGACTTAATGGAACGGGTGGTCAGGTTGATCCCTCCTATCCCATAGAAATCCACGACTCCTTCGGTAGCAAAGTAAAAATTACCATTAATGTTGAGTTCCCACCAATCACGATCCTGGAAACCACCATTATCCTCGAAATAAAAGATAAACCCCGGACTAATGGAAATATTATTCTTCACAAAAAATTCGCCATTGATTCCAAGGCCGAGGTCATCTACCTCACTACCCCATGCCAGACCGGCGCCAAGGCGTGTTTGCGCCTGACCTGCCAATGCAAGACTTAAAACAACAGCAACTGTCAATAGTATACGCTTCATTCGACTAAAAATTAAGGTTTGAAATTTGTTAAAGTTAAATTGGTATAAAAGTAAACGACACATACACCTGGAATGTATCGGTATGACTTCGCAAGTCAAAAGAATAAAAATCCTGATTCAGAAAATTGGAAAGACCGTAAACATACCGTGTTCCCAATCTCAACCCTCCTGAAAGCTCAGCTTCCGCGCCGGCAGCCACGCTGAGGGTGAAGTTTTCATATGCATCCCGGCGGTCTGAGCCAAATCCGTGCGAGTTGGATCTTACATTCAATAAATAGGAAAAGACCGGTCCGGCATAGACTTTAAACCAATTACGTCGGTATGCATACATTACCGGAAGCTGAAGATAATTCAGTCGCAAAGAACCCTGGTCTCCGGATTCACTTGCCCCTTCTGCTGAGTAAAGTAATTCAAGCATTACACTCCCATTCCGGCTAAGTTCGCGTTCATATAATAATCCGGCATGAATTGAAATTCCGGGGCCAGATTCGTTGCTGACCCGTTCACCTTCTATTCTGTATCGCTGATTTGAAATGTTCAGGCCTCCTTTGATTCCAACGACGGACTGGCTCCAAGCCGGTATTGACAGGCTGCTGATCAGAATGATGATGAATATGATATTTAAACTTCCCGGATATTTCACTCAACACATGATTAATCTGGCGAAAATACGCTCAATTCTGTTGAATTAACCACTAAAGGTTTCGTGATTCCTTACATCAGGACAAAAAAATAAGCCGGCCACGAATGGCCGGCTTTCGCTAGTGGAGTCACACTATGCCTCCGTTAACTTTCTAACGAAGCTTGTAAGTAAGGTAAAACTGGATGACGTTTGCTTTCCAGGTAACTTCTTCATCGTCCAGCAAGTTCGAAAGACCAAAGTTATAGCGTCCGCCAACTTCGATTGCTTCCGACACTTCATATCCCAGTCCGGCAGCTCCGGCAATAACGGGATTTTTAAAATCAATAAAATCCTTCAAATTGATCGAGTTTCCGTCTGATTTTGCTTTAGCTGCAACCTGGAACCCGATTTGAGGGCCGGCCTGCAGGTTAAAACGCTCTCCAACGTGAAACTTTACAATTACAGGAACCTGAATGTAATCAGTCTGAAGTCTGACTGTTTCATCCTCTTCACTTACTTTGGCACCTTCACGGGAATACACGATTTCTGGCTGGATTGAAATCAGATCAGATAGAGAGAATTCTCCGTAAACACCAACATGAAAATCAAAGGCCATATCATAGGTCTCTGACTGTCCATCGAAAGACTCTTTCAAATTAGAAAGCTGAATACCTCCTTTCACACCCAACTCCTGAGCCTGAACGGAAAAAAATCCTGCAACCAGCAGGAAGGAGAATAATAACTTCTTCATAAAAAATATTTTAGTTCAAGGCGAAGGTAGACAGAACTTTGTAAGAATTTTATTCAAATCAGAATCTGAACTTACATAGATGCGTAAAGTCTGATACTGAATAAATTAGTATCCTATTCGTTGAAAATACTCGCTGGCTGCGGCATAGCCCTTTTCGAAAATGTCATCGGCACTTCTGAGGTCCAGAACATTGTAGCCTCCCAGGTCCGACGGCTCAATAAAATGATCACATTTCTCCTTTCTCACCTCTACATTACATACGATCGACATCATTAATGCCCGCTCCATTACCTGCCGGGCATTTCGGGGCTGAAATTCATCCATAATCGGATTTGTATGGGATGCAACGATCACATCACATTTTGAGATCAGGGGTTCAACAGGCAGGTTGTTCAGAATACCGCCGTCAATATAGGAGTAGCCCTTCCATTCTACAGGATGAAATAATACAGGAATACACGCAGAGGCACAGATAGCCTGATACATTTCACCTGTTGAGAAAAAGTCGGTCACACCCCTGTTAATATTCGTTGCTGCCACCGTAAGCGGAATTTGCAACGCCTCAAACGAATCCTTCCCAATATACTTGCGAAGAAACTTCATCAGGACCTCAATTTTCAAAACGCCCTTCAGGCTGTAAGCGGGAGAAAGAAGCTGGTAGGTGCTCACCGATTTTATCATACCCAGGATCGTTTCTGTAGAATGACCGCTGGCATAAAGCGCACCGATAATGGCTCCGGCACTGGTTCCTGAAATCATATCAATCGGGATTTTATGCTCCTCCATCGCTTTGATCAGTCCGAGATGAGCAATACCCCTTGCACCACCTCCGGAAAGCACCAGTCCGACTTTGCCCGTTATCATAGAATATCAGCTAAAGGAAACGTTTCATCCAATCGAACACCTTTATCTGTGTGCTTTACCGTACAGCATTCATGAACCGGATCATGTTCCAGGAACAACACATATTTCCGGTCTGCCGCTTCCTTGAGAAATGCGGCCTTCTCCTGGAGGGTAAGTAACGGCCGGGTATCATATCCCATTACATAGGGAAGTGGAATATGACCCACTGAGGGAAGAAGATCTGCCACAAACACGATTGTATGTTCCTTGTAGGAAATTTTTGGAAGCATTTGTTTATCAGTATGTCCATCCACCGTTATCAGGTCAATGTTTGTGAAAGGCGATTCTTCCCCAACAAAAAATAAATGACCGCTATCTTCGATTGGCTGAATGTTTTCCGTAAGAAAACTGGCCTTTTCACGTGCATTCGGCTCTGTGGCCCACTTCCAGTGATCCCTGTGAGACCAGTACCGTGCCTTTGGAAATGCAAGTTCATAGGAATTGTCACCGGTCTGCAGGACTCCTCCGCCACAATGATCAAAATGCAGGTGGGTGTGAAACATATCCGTGATGTCGTCAGGTTTAAATCCGGCATGTTGAAGAGAGCCCATGAGGGACTGTTCTCCATGGAGATAATAATGGCTGAAGAATTTTTCGCTCTGCTTGTTTCCTATTCCATTATCGATCAGCACCAACTGCTCACCTTGTTCTACCAGCAAGCAACGCATCGACCATGAGCACAGGTTTTTTTCATCAGCCGGGTTGGTTCGTTCCCAGAGGGTTTTGGGAACGACTCCGAACATGGCGCCTCCATCGAGCTTAAAGTTTCCGGTATGTATCACGTGTAAATTCATAGAAGCAAATTACAGGTTAAAACAAAAAACCGCAACGGTATGCGCTGCGGTTCATTTGTAAGTTTGATTATTTCCTATCCTTTAAATACACCCATTGAACAGAATTTTTCTATCCTGCTTTCAATACGCTTGGCGGGTTTCATTTTCAGAAGGGTCTGTGTTTCGCTTAGAATGGTTTTCTTCAGGATTTTCGCCATTCCCTTCATGTCGGTGTGGGCTCCACCAAGGGGCTCATTAATAATACCGTCCACAAGACCCAGCTCAGTCATATCCTTCCCGGTTAATCTCAGGGCTTCAGCAGCCTGTTCCTTAAAATCCCAGCTTCTCCATAAAATTGATGAACAGGATTCAGGGGAAATTACAGAGTACCACGTATTCTCAAGCATCAGCACCTTATCTCCTATCGCGATTCCCAGTGCGCCTCCCGATGCACCTTCTCCAATAACTATGCATATGACAGGAACCTTGAGCATGAACATTTCCTTCAGGTTGCGCGCAATCGCTTCTCCCTGTCCGCGTTCCTCTGCCTCCAACCCTGGAAATGCACCCGGGGTATCAATAAGTGTTACAATAGGTTTATTGAATTTTTCTGCCAGTTTCATCAGGCGCAACGCCTTTCTGTAACCTTCAGGGTTCGCCATACCGAAGTTGCGATATTGCCGGTCCTTGGTATTACGCCCTTTCTGCTGACCGATGATCATGAAAGTCTGACCGTCGAGATCAGCGAACCCACCGATCATCGCTTTGTCATCGGCAACAGTGCGGTCGCCGTGAAGCTCAACAAAATCATTCGACATTTCATAGATATAATCCAGGGCGTATGGCCGCTCAGGATGTCTTGAAAGCTGAACACGCTGCCAGCGCGTCAGATTATGGAAAGTTTCTTTTTTAAGGGTACGTATCTTGGACTCAAGTGTCTTGATTGCTTCACTTACATCCACATCGCTGTCCTTGGCGATATCCTTCATCCCGGCCAGTTTTTTTTCAAGTGCAACAATCGGCTTTTCAAATTCCAATTCCATGAATGTTCCTGTTTAGTCAGACAAAAATAGGAAATTAATTCTTTGATACGAACCGGTAGTTAACATCACCGGTAAACTCTTATTGATTTGAATAAAATATCAGCGCCGAATAGGCCGGAAGTGGCACTGAACCTGATTTTTTGCCCAAACCGGCAGGGTCAATCTTTTTACCATTATTAACCATTGTCCAGGATCCTTCCGGTAATTGATACGTTTTGTTGTCACCGCTGCCGTTGAAGACGAGCAGGATCGTATTCCAGCTGTCACCACTTGCCTGGCCATTTAAAACATAGGACAGGACATGAGGATCTTCAATGGATATGAATTTAAGATTCTCTGCGATCTTACTTTGCTCATCCATGCGAAACGCCGGATGGGCTTTCCTGAGTGCGATGAGCGCCTGATAGTATTCGAAATGATCCCGGTATTGCGTTTTTCGGTCCCAGTTGATCACATTGATGGAATCCGGAGAATTATAGGAATTCTCCACACCAAATTTGGTCCGCATAAAATCCACTCCCGCATGAAGAAACGGAACGCCCTGTGAAGTTAACACCACCGTATTGGCGAGTTTATGCATTTGGGCGATCTCATCGGGCGAGGCATCGGGACGGGAAATGGTAAGCCTGTCGAAAAGTGTATGGTTATCATGACATGAAACATAATTGATCGTCTGTGAAGGTTGTGCAGCCCAGGGCTCATCTGAATAATTAACCTGCTCATAATCCACCTGCGGATGCTGGGTAGAAGCCACAATACCGAATTTTACACTTTCCTTCATGCCGGGCTTTCCGCTGGCAAAGCCTGTATCTTCATGCTCAAATACACTTCCTTTCAGCCCATCACGAATATCATCGCTGAACGCCGCCACATGGGGCATCTGATAGGTGTGTTTTTTTAAAGCGCGCTGCGGTTCGGGCAGCGGGCTGTTTCCAGCAGTCCAGCCTTCTCCATAGACAAATATACTCGGGTCTATCCTCCGCAGCTCATAGCTGATTTCATTCATGGTCTCGATGTCGTGAATACCCATCAGGTCGAACCGAAACCCATCCAAATGATATTCATTGGCCCAGTATTTTACAGATTCAATCATGAATTTCCGCATCATCTCACGGTCAGAGGCTGTTTCATTTCCACATGCCGAAGCATCAGAAAAAGTACCATCAGGATTCTGCCTGTAGAAATATCCGGGAACCAGCTGACTGAAATTAGACTCCAGGGTCTGGCCGGTATGGTTATAGACCACATCCAGAATTACGCGAAGTCCCTGTTTATGCAGGGCCTGAACCATTTCTTTAAACTCACGGATACGTACCCGTCCATCATAAGGATTGGTAGAAAAGCTTCCTTCGGGAACATTATAATTCTGAGGATCATAGCCCCAATTGTATTGCGGCTCATCCAGTCGGGTCTCATCAATTGAACGATGATCGAATGCTGGCAGGAGATGAACGTGCGTTACTCCCAGTTCGCTTATGTGGTCAAGTCCGGTAGCATCCCCCTGCTGGTTTTTTGTACCGGTTTCAGTAAGCCCCAGGTACTTTCCTGCATGTTGAATATTGGATGAAGGATGATTGGAAATATCCCGGACGTGCAACTCATAAATAATGATGTCTGTATAATTCCCGAGCGGCGGTCGCACATCTGTTTCCCAACCCTCGGGATTGGTTTCCTCCAGATCTATAATCATCCCCCGGTTTCCATTCACTCCCACAGCACGCGCATGAATATCAGGCTTTTCTTCCAGCCAGGCACCTTCCTGCATCACCTGTATCGTATAAAATCTGTTTTGCTGATCACCTTCGAGTTCAGCTATCCAGGTTCCATCCACGTCTGGTCTCAGATCATGTGTTTCGAGCCGGTTATCTCCAACCCCTTCTGCATACAAATGAAAACGCACCTGCTCTGCTGCGGGTGACCATATTCTTACAGAAGTAGCTGCCGGTGTATAAGTAACTCCCAGATCAGAATTCTCATAAACAGGATATTCATCAAGGGAGTTAAACGTGCGTACTTCTGTGGTGGTGGTACACGAATAAATGAAAAAAGTGAAACCCATCAATAAAGAGTAAATAAGATGCCGGAGTTTAAACATTGTGTGGTTTGAATGGTTTCAGGCAATTTACAAATACCTGATTAAATTCATTGCCACGGCAACTGGTGATGTATAAAAAAAACCCGGCAGAGCCGGGCTTAAATATTTTATTTTCGTTTAGGATATTTCTGTTTATGCTGTGAATAATCCCGTTGAGGGTCATCTACATCGGTGTCAAGATCTATCTTCACCGCCGCATTCAAATCAATACCTCTAAGGTTAACGGGAATATTTGCCGATACCTGCCAGTTGGTTCCCGCCAGGCTTATGTATACAGACCTGTCATGATCGTAATAAACATCATAATCTTTAAAGTATACATAACGCGTTTTAGCCCTGTATCCATGTGCCGGAGCCCATGGCGGAGGTCCGCCCGCTTTTACTTCCTGTTTATTACCTTTTCCCTTTCCCTGGGCATACAGCTCATTTGAATTGGTAAATACCGCCAGAAAAATGAATACGATTGTCAGGAAAAACCCTGTTTTAAGCATTCTCATACGTTTAAAGTTGGTTCAGCTTATTAATCCTGATGCATCCGGTTTTGGTAACCACAGGCCCGGCCGGCTTCAGATATTACTAAGCATCGGCACACCTGCCTGTTTTACCCGAATTAAACGTATGATGGCATACAGCAGAAGTCCGAATGGCCCGAACATCAGAGTAAAAAACAGGGGAATGATCACGATCCATTGATTAATTTTCAACTTCCGCGCGTCTTTGGCGATCATAAGTCCGGTGAACAGGTCAAACGCCAGGTAATGGACCCATCCGGTTAATACCGCTTCAGGTGAACTAAACAGGGCAACGACACTGTCGAGCGTGCTGAATGCATCGGCAGACATGTTATCTAATCCGGAAATAAGAAGATAGGCATAGGTAACGGTAAGCGGAATAATGGCAAGATAGAAAACCAGCCTTGAAGTATATCGCCAGGATGGTGCCAGGGCGATCAAAAGCCATCCGGGCAAAACCCAGGCATTAACAATACTGAAAATGGTGTCTGAACTCATATGATTGTTTTTTTGTCCCGACTTAATATAGCATCTTTTATACTTTATTCTCAGAAGTTGATAAATTGAAAAATCCTGTATCTTGTCAGGCAGGAAACTTGTATTTTGAAATACGACTGAACACAAAGGTTTATGACCACATTTCTAGGAGAACTGATTGGCACAGGTGTGCTGATGCTTTTTGGAACCGGCGTAAATGCGAATGTATCCCTTAAGGGCACATACGGAAATAATGCAGGCTGGCTTACAATCGCATTCGGATGGGGACTCGCAGTATTTGTTGCCGTGTTTGTCTCGGGACCTATTAGCGGTGCACATATTAATCCGGCTGTAACCATTGGATTAGCCACCGCGGGCAAATTTCCATGGGCAGATGTTCCCATGTATCTGGCGGCCCAAATGATCGGTGCATTTATCGGCTCGGGGCTTGCTTTCATCCTCTACCGGAATCACTTTAAGCTCACGGAGGATCCTGGAGTCAGGCTTGGCGTATTCTCAACAGGACCCGCCATACCCCGCACCTTCGACAACTTCCTTTCGGAATTGATCGGAACCTTCGCACTCATCTTTGCCATCTTTTTTTTGGTTGAAGGTGACGGCCTTGGTTCCGTGAGCGCATTCCCTGTCGGATTTCTCGTCTTTGCAATCGGTATGTCGCTGGGCGGTACAACCGGGTATGCGATCAATCCTGCGCGCGACCTTTCACCAAGAATATTTCATCAACTCTTTGTTGGTAAAAACAGCAATTGGCAGTATGCATGGATTCCGGTATTCGGACCTATCGCCGGGGCCATAATTGCAGCTGGCCTCTATATATTACTGGGATCACCAGATAACTCTCTCATTAACCCCTGACCATTATGAAACTCTATCTTACTTTCGTTGTCATTTTATTTTCCTGTACCTCTAAAGCCCAGCAGGTACCTGTAGAAATCCAAATCAAAACAGCCGTAATGGCCGCCCCTGAAGAAGCACGTGACAGTGCCGCTGTAATGGGATATGATGCCAACGGGCAGCTGGTAGTTTTGAGGGAAGGCATGAATGAACTCATATGCGTTGCAGATGACCCTTCTGCCGAGGGCATAAACATCGCCTGCTACCACAAGGACCTTGAGCCCTTTATGGCCAGGGGTCGTGAATTACGGGCTGAAGGAAAAGGAAGAATGGACATTTTCAACATGCGTGAGGAAGAAGTAAAGGCAGGAACATTGTCAATGCCCGCCAAAGCCACCACATTGCATATTCTGTATGGCACGGATGATATCTTTAATGCAGAAACAGGAGAATTGACCGGCGCTAAAATGCGGTGGGTTATTTACATCCCTTTTGCAACCGCTGAATCAACCGGACTACCCCTGAAGCCTTCCGGACCCGGTACGCCCTGGCTAATGGATCCGGGAACACACCGCGCGCATATCATGGTAACGCCGCAAAATTAGAGGAGCCGTGACGGAACTAGTACTGGGATTCATTCTTCAATAAATTGATCGCCAGTGTATTAAATTGAATCTTAGACTATTTTTACGTACATTAAACTTCATCTGCAGAATGGAGGCGATGGGATTTTTTTTTAACCAACTAAACCAATAAACCCATGAAAAAATTTATGTACCTGATTGTAAGTTTATGTTTGCTCTCCATTCCGGCCATGAGTCAGTTTGCAAGCAGCAAGTATAAATCCTCGCACGAGAAATACCAGTTTGCAAAGCAGCAATTTGATCCGGGATCTATTTACGCGAAGAATGATGCCGGAACTTTTAAAGCCGGCGTGGCTGCTGGTTTTTTACTCTCGAAATTCAGAGATAGTGACTCGGATACAAAATTCCGCTTAGGATTCTATTTCGGAGGGGAAGGAATGTACTACTTTACTAATCAAGTCGTATTTCTCACCGGACTTTTACTCGCATTTAACGGATCGGATTATGAAGACAACTTCAGAATAAAAATGACGAGTTTAATGATTCCACTCATGGTCGGCTACTGGATAAACACCCAGTTCATGGCAATGCTCGGTGTCCAGCCTTCCTTCATTTTCAGTGCGAAGGATGGAAATGGGGAGAATTATAAAGACTTTTTTAAGGGAGTTGATTTCGGACTTAAATTCGGCCTGGCTTATTCCATTACCCAGGAGTTGCTGGCCCGAATAACCTATACACACGGATTGTCAGATATTCTGGATTCAGAATACAACGGAACTGTTAAAACAGCACAGATTGAGATTGGTGCTGTCTATTATCTTTTCCAACGCTAGGTCGAATCACTACAGACGGATAAAAATCCTGTAAATCATTATGGGGCTGGAATGAATGTTATATTTTTGCGGCTGCAAAATATCATCCAATGAAATATACATACATTCTGGCCCTTTTCATTTTCATTTCTGCTTGTAACCGAACTGAGCAAGTATCTGAAGACACAGAAACCTTAACCGACTCGGTTGCTACCGCTGACTCCCTGTTGTATCCAGGAGAAAAGCACTTCAGGAATATTCGACAACTCACCTTCGGGGGCGACAATGCAGAAGCATACTGGAGCTTCGACGGGAATAAAATTGTGTTCCAGTCGAATTTCACCGAATGGGGCGTAGAATGTGACCAGATATTTTATGCCAATGTTGCGACGGCAAATCTCGGAAATGAGAAGCCGCCGATGATCTCTACCGGTATGGGCCGGACTACTTGCGCCTACTTTCTACCTGGAGACTCCACTGTAGTTTACGCATCAACTCACCTGGGAGGTGAAAGCTGTCCGGAAGAGCCGGCCCGCGATGCAGGCAGATATGTTTGGCCGGTCTATGACAGTTACGACATTTTCGTTACTGATCTTAATGGAACAACAGTTCGCCAATTGACCAATGAGCCTGGCTATGATGCAGAAGCAACCGTTTCTCCAAAAGGCGATAAAATTGTATTCACCAGCGACCGAACGGGAGACCTGGAGCTATTTACGATGAACCTGGACGGAACCGATGTTCAGCAGGTAACAAATGAACTGGGATATGACGGGGGTGCATTTTTCAGTCCGGATGGAACCAAGCTCATCTTCCGTGCATCACGTCCTAAAACTGAGGAAGCCATTTCCGAATACAAGGAATTACTGTCTCAGGGACTGGTAAAACCTACGGAAATGGAACTCTTCATCTGTAATGTAGACGGTAGCGACCTGCGCCAGCTTACCAATCTGGGAAAAGCGAACTGGGCTCCTTTTTTCCATCCCTCGGGTGAAAAGATCATATTCTCATCGAATCATGCAGGAGCACGTGGGTTTGAGTTTAACCTGTATATGATCAATATCGACGGGACAGGACTTGAACAGATATCGCAGGATGAAGTATTTGATTCCTTCCCGATGTTCTCGCCAGACGGAACCAGGATTATATTTTCCTCCAACCGCAATAATAACGGCACCCGGGATACTAATTTGTTTATTGCCGACTGGGTAGATTAACCTTCTTAATCATCGGTACGGTTCCAGGCATCAGCATAAATAAGCCATTTGCCATCGACCTTCTGCCAGATTATTATGTACTTACCTTTCCAGGATGAAACAGATCCATCTGCACGCCGGGTCTTACCTTCATAGACGCCCAGATCATAGGCATAATCACCCGTGATCCTCAGTTCATGGGGCGTAGCCTTATGGAACATGATTTTTACATTTTCGGGCAGGATCCAGCGTTTTTGGATCAATTCCCTTCCCTGAATAATATCTGTACCGGGAGGTAAAATACGGGCATCGGTTGTGTAATGTGCGGCGAGCCGATCATAATCGGCCTCCATGTAGGCGTCTGAAAAATCATGGATGGCTGCCAGTATCTCATCGATCTCTTCAGCATTTCCGTAATATTCCTGCGCGTGAATTGAATAGCCTGCTATAATGAACACGAGGGACAAGATATATTTCATGGTGCGGAATCTGGTGGTATCTTAAATTAACAAACCCCTTGCAAACCTTCTCAAAATGCAGGAAATTACTTTAAAAAAATTCATGAAAGCCTCCATTCTCTTCTCCTTACTTATAATTTCTTCTTCAGTTTTGGCACAGAACGCCACGAGCATCAGTGAGCGGCTGGGTTATGATAAGGATGCCAAACTCCTGATCCTTCATGCGGATGACCTGGGAGTGGCACATTCAGTAAATGATGCCTCATTCAGAGCTCTTAAATCAGGTGCCGTAAGTTCTGCCAGTATCATGGTCCCCTGCCCGTGGCTGCTTGAGGTGGCCGAAATGTCCAGGGAAACCCCGGGGCTGGACCTGGGCCTTCATCTTACCCTGACCGCAGAATGGGAACAGTACAAATGGGACGGGGTAAGTCCGTCATCTGAAATTTCATCGTTGCTAAATGATGAAGGTTATTTCTACGACAACACTACAGTGGTCATGAACGAGGGTGACCCGGAAGAAGTCCGCCGTGAACTTCAGGCGCAGATTGATCTTGCTCGCAAAGTGGGAATACAGCCTACACATCTCGACAGCCACATGGGTACGCTCTTCACATCCCCCACTCTTTTCCGAGTTTATGTTGAAACCGGCCAGAAAAACCGTCTGCCTGTGTTCGTTCCCCAGCAAGCGACAGCGCTTTTTACCGATGACTTTCCCATCACAGATGATATTATTCCTATTCAGACAGTTGGAATGGCCGGTGCCGGCAACAATCTTGACCAGTGGCAGGAATTTTACATCGGGATGCTCGACAATATTCAGCCCGGAATAAATGAGATTATTGTTCACCTGGGCCATGATGACGATGAACTTCAGGCGGTGACTGTTAATCATCCGGATTTTGGAGCAACATGGCGTTCCATGGATCTGAAGGTCGTCGAAAGTCAGGCGTTTCAACAGGCCCTTCAGGAGAGGAATATCATCCTTGTTACTTATCGCGAAATTCAGGAGCTTGTATATGGCGGCGACGAATAAATCATTATACCATTCACATAATTGAACTGTCACTTTTTTAATAGAATCGCTTTTTTACAGCTAACATACCCATAACTTCAAATGATGAACCGCAGAAACTTTGTCGCCGGAATCGGTATGGGGGCCGTAAGTGCAGCCATCCCCTCCACTAAAGCAATAAGCCCCGCTCAGGAAAAAAGATATCAGAAAGGGCGTAGTCCATGGCCCATTTGCCTGGATACTGCCACTATACGGCCGGCATCCCTGGAAGAAAAAATAGAAATTGCTGCCAAGGCCGGTTTTGATGCCATTGAACCGTGGGATATGGAACTGGCCGAATATGAAGCATCGGGTGGCAATTTGAAAGAGCTGGGGCAACGCATCAGGGATCTGGGACTGTTCGCACCCAGCATGATCGGGCTTTGGGGCTGTATTCCGGATTCGGAAGAAAAATTTCAGGCATCGCTGGCAGCTACCCGAAACCGAATGCGAATGGCTTCGGAAATAGGGTGTGAATTTGTACAGGCGATTCCCAACGAGGTCGGCCTCAATTATGACCAGGCTTTCGTGACCAGTTGTTATCGCAGGATACTTGAAATCGGCCTCGGGGATTACAATATCAATCCGGCGCTTGTTTTTGTAAAGATGTTTCCGTTAAAAACACTCGGACAGGCGACTGCTGTGGCCATCGATGCGGATCATCCAAAAGCGAAAATCATCCCGGATGTTTATCACATGTACATCAGCAAAGGAGGATTTGAAAATATGCGTCAGCTTAACGGGGATTTATTCGCAATTTTCCAATATAACGACGCACCTTCCGGAATGAATATTAACGATATGACAGATGCAGACCGGGTTTACCCGGGAGATGGAATTCTTCCGTTGTCCAAAATTTTACAGGATCTGAAAGCTACAGGATTCAACCGTTGTGTATCACTGGAACTGTATAATCCGAATTATCACAAACAGGACCTGCTCACGGTAGCTAAAACCGGACTTGAAAAAACATTAGTATCAATCGAAAAAGCGGGCGTATAAATGGACAGAAGGAAGGCCATACGAAATGTTCTGCTGGGGTCTGCCGGGATGACGGCGCTGCCATCCTGGGCCAACGGCTGGTCGGCAAACGGAATTACCATATCACACTGGCTTACAGCGGATAATGAGGAAACACTTAGAGCAGTCGCTGATACACTCATACCCCCGGGAAATGCTATTGGCGCATTGGATGTGGGAGTTGACCGGTTCATGATGAAGCTATTTGCTGAATGTTATGAAACCGACATACAGAATGGTATTGAGGGATTGCTTTCAACCATCGATAAATCGGCAATCACCATCCACGGTACAGGGTTTGCAACGTGCGGCCAGGAGCAGCGGCAACAATTGATTGAAGCAATAGCAGTTTCAGAAAATGAATCGGTACGTGATTCATACGATTTATTCAAGCGGGAGTGTATCCGTGGTTTTAGAACTTCGAAGGAGGTGATGACCCAATATTTAAACTACAAAGTAGCTCCCGGCCATTATATCGGGTGCGTTGACGTGAAAGAGACCAATGAATCTGGAGACAACTAAGAAAAAGAGAACGTACGATGCGATAGTGATCGGTTCCGGCGCCAGTGGCGGATGGGCAGCCAAGGAACTTTGTGAGAAAGGCTTACGTACCCTGGTGCTGGACCGCGGCAGGGATGTACGGCACATCGAGGACTATCCAACTGCATCTAAAGCACCCTATGACTTTGAATTCCGGGGTACGGTGCCCCTCAGACTCCGGGGAAATCATCGCAACGGATGGGCATTGAATGAGGCCACCCGGCAATGGGTTCTGCCCGAAGATGAGCAGCCTTTCATCCAGGAAAAACCGTTCCGTTGGTTCAGGGGATATCACGTAGGCGGGAAATCACTTCTGTGGGCCCGCCAGACACAACGCTGGAGCGACCTTGATTTCGAAGGACCTGTGCGTGACGGTTTTGCCGTTGACTGGCCCATCCGATATAAAGATCTTGAGCCCTGGTATGATCATGTAGAACGATTCATTGGCGTTGCCGGGGCGAATGACGGACTAGCCGAATTGCCCGACAGCATTTCACAGCCACCTTTCGACACCAGTTGTATCGAACAGCATTTCAGGGATAGCATTCGCAAGCATTATGGCAATGAAAGACATGTTATCCAGGCACGTTGTGCGCATCTCACCGATCCGCAACCTGTTCACTATCAGCAGGGCCGAACCAGGTGCATGAATCAGGATATGTGTAACCGTGGGTGTATTTATGGCGGTTATTTCAGCAGCAATGCCTCCACCCTTCCGTGGGCTGCCAAAACCGGGAAGATGACCCTTCGTCCCAATTCGATAGTTCATTCCATCATCTACAAGGATAAAAAACGATTCAAAAATAAAGCCCGAGGCGTTCGGGTGATCGACCGGCTTACGGGTGAAATGATCGATTACTACGCAAAGATCATCTTTGTAAATGCATCGACTTTAAATACAAATTCAATTCTTTTAAATTCAGTATCATCCCGGTATCCCAACGGATTGGGAAATGACAACGATCTGCTGGGCAAGTATATTTCCTGGCATAACTACCGAGGTAAAGCGAATGCCGAATTTGAAGGTCTTCAGGATAAGACCACCAGCGGAAGATCTCCCACAAACAGTTATATCCCAAGATTCAGAAATCTGTACAACCAGGAAACCGACTTTCTGCGTGGTTATGCCATCGGGATTGGTGGTGGCCGTGGAATGGTTTCCGAAACGGATGTGATCGGTGATCAGCTGCGTGACAATCTCCTTAATCCGAAACCGGGTATATGGCACATCAGCAGCTGGATGATGGGCGAAACTGTGCCGATTGAATCCAACCACGTCCGGCTTTCCAGGGAGGCAACTGATAAGTACGGTATACCTCAATTAATAGTATCCTGTGAATGGACTGAGAATGATGATAAGATGGTGAAGGATTACATCGAACAATCAGAAGAAATGTTCAGACTTGCAGGATTCACCAATATCAGGGCAGTGGATACCCATTCTCCTCCCGGTTCCGATATCCATGAAATGGGCGGTGTACGTATGGGAAACGATCCTGCCACGTCTCTTGTTAATAAATGGAACCAGTTACATACATGTAAAAATGTATTCGTTACAGATGGAGCATGTATGACATCTACCGGAACTCAGAATCCAACGCTTACGTTTATGGCCATTACCGCACGCGCCGCCAATTATGCAGTTGAAGAATTAAACAAACAGAATCTATGAAAAACTTACTGATCATCCTTACGATTTTAGTAATCACCCTGCTGCCTGAGGAGAACCATGCGCAACAGGCCGGAACACCCGTCTTTACCGGGGAAATCGGTATCGCACCCTATACGTTTAGAAAAGTTTTTCCGCACGGTGTAGCCCCTACCCTGGATATCATAAAGAACATGGGCTTCACGCAAATTGAAGGTGGCGGTGGAGATATGGACGCACGTGAATATAAAAAGCTTTGCGATGAACGCGGATTGTCGATCCCTTCAAGCGGCGCCGGATATGAGCAACTGCGGGATGATCCCATGCCAGTCATTGAACGAGCCAAAATATACGGATCCAAGTATGTGATGTGTGCCTGGATACCACATAAAGTCGGAAGTTTCTCCATTGATGATGCAAAGAAAGCCGTGGTCGATTTTAACGCCATTGGTAAGAAATTGGCAGAAAACGGGCTCACCCTCGCCTATCACGTCCATGGATATGAATTAAGTCCGTACGGGGACGGTACGCTTCTCGACTACATCATGGAAAATACGAATCCTGAATATGTGTCATTTGAAATGGACATTTTCTGGGTACACTTCGGCGGAGGCGATCCGGTGGCTTTGCTACGGAAATACCCGAACCGATGGAAAATGCTTCATGTGAAAGACATGAAAACAGGGATCGAGAAGAACTACACCGGGCTTACAGATCCGACATTTGATGTGACACTGGGAACAGGCCAGGTGGATGTGGAAGGTGTAATGAAAGCGGCCCGTGAAATTGGCATCGAATATTATTTCATTGAAGATGAAAGTGACCGGATCATGGAACAGATTCCGAAAAGCATTGCCTACCTGAGGGGGCTTACGTACTAGTATTTGAGTCGATCCAGGTATGCAAGATTATCCCTCATACTCTGTTCAGGCGATACGGCATATTCTTCCTGTTCAACGAAAATATATTTAACACCGGAGGCTTTCTGGCTTTGAAGCATCGTCTTTATATCCAGGCCTCCTTTTCCAAACTCCGTACTTTCCTTCTTCTGCATGTTCATGTCTTTCAGGTGCCATAACGGAAACCTGCCGGTATACCTGTCGAAATAATCCAGGGGATCTTTACCAGCCACTACTACCCAACCCAGATCAAGTTCCATATGCACAAGGTCCGGCTCGGTATGATCCATCAGGACATCATACAATACCTGGCCTCCCTCCGATTCAAATTCATATTCATGATTGTGATATCCAAATTTGAGTCCGCGGGATTTACATTCTTCCCCGGCTTTGTTAAAAGCCTCTGCAACCCGTTTGTAATTGTCGACTGTCTGGCCGTTGCTCGGCATGGTCGAACAGATCAGGTATTCCTGGCCCGATTCAGCCGCTTCATCCATGGTCTTCTCCCACTGCTTGTCCAGATGAACATGACCGCTGCGAAGCGTCATTCCAAGGTCCTGACATGCTTTTTTCATTTCGGCGGGGGAAAGTCCGTAATAATGCCCATCCCTGCTTCGTGCAGATTCGATTTCCTTAAAGCCGATATCAGCGATCATCTTCAGGGTCCCTACCGGATTCTTCGCCATCGCATCGCGGAATGAATACAATTGAACGCCGATGTTATTAATCCGTGTGGTTTTCAACAGACTGTAAGGGAGCATTGAAGAAGCAGTGAAAGCTGCTGCTCGGTGGATAAAATCTCTTCTGGTAAGCATGATGGAATTACGTTTAATTATTCAAATTATTTATCAAAGGTTGAAAAGGAGAAAACCGTTTTGGAACTGAATTGCTCACCCGGCCTGAGCACGGTCGACTGAAATTCCGGATGGTTAGGCGCATCCGGAAAATGCTGCGTTTCAAGGCAAAAGGCATCGCGAGCATGATATTTTCGCCCGCCCTTCCCCACAGTAATACCGTCTCCAAAATTGGCCGTGAATAATTGCATGCCCGGCTCTGTGGTAAATACTTCCATTACCCGCCCCGAATGTGGCTCTTCAACCCGCGCGGCCAGAGTAAGCGAATCGGCTGATTGCCGGATCACGAAATTCTGATCATATCCACCCCCGTTTTTCAATAATATGTTATCGGCATCAATCCGCGCACCTATCCTGCAAGGCTTCCTGAAATCAAAGGGTGTTCCTTCGACTTTGATCAGTTCACCAGTTGGGATAAGACTTTCGTCGGTATTGGTAATCTCGTCGGCATTGATCTGAAGAATATGATCCAATGCGGTTCCTTCACCCGCTCCCTTCAGGTTGAAATAAGAATGATTCGTAAGGTTTATAATCGTCGGCTTATCCGTTGAAGCTGAATAGGAAAGCTCCAGTTCATTGCTGTCTGTGAGGGAATAAATGACCTCAACATCCAGATTACCGGGATAACCTTCCTCCATGTCCGGACTGAAATAGGTAAGGATAACCCGGGCCTTGTCCGTTTCCTGTTCTGTTCTGCATTTCCATACAACTTTATCAAATCCCTTATTTCCACCATGTAAATGATGTGGCGGAATGTTGGCCGCTAAGGTATATTGATTTCCGTCGAGGTGAAACGTAGCGTTACGAATACGATTGGCAAACCGCCCGACAATGGCGCCATAAAATGGATGGTACCCAAGGTATCCCTGAAGATCATCAAAGCCAAGGACAATGTCATCAAATTTTCCGTGGCGGTCGGGAGTACGAATCGAAACAATGATACCGCCATAATTCATAATTTCAACTTCCAGTCCGTTTCGGTTACGCAACGTATAAAGCAGTATATCCTCGCCTGTTGGCAATGTCCCGAATAACTTTTCAGTCACCATTATACCGTTCTCTTCTATCTGACCATGCACACTATTATCAATTTAATCCAGGGGAAATTATACAGGAAGTCAGCAAGATTTATCGCAAAATGCCAAAATCAATCTTCCCGGTTTCACGCCGGAGGTCGACCCGGCAATGTCAAGATAGTAATAAATCTTAATGTTCAATAACTTCTCTTCCTGAGTAAGTCAGGTGAAAATTTAATTATGCCGACCTCCAGTTTTGCTAATATTTTTAGCAATATTTGTGATATGAAACTTGAGTGCGGACTATACAAGATAAGTGACAGGAGGAAACCATTTCCCTTAATGCATTTGCTGAAGGTATTTATCAAAGACGGAAAAAAATATTACCAGATTGACAATGAGCTGCCGCAGCAAGTCGATTCATATGGAGTGATGTACCTCGACGGGTTTCAGATGATCGGTCGCCTGCACCGGCCGTTAAATATTACCAAGGTTCGTATTACCATCACCTGGTACGACAGTTCAGGAGATAGGTACGAGACTACCATGTCCAATGTTCAGGTGCTGAGGAGACTTTTCCATGAGTATCCGGAAATCGCTGGTGTAGCCGGTGCCTTTCTCAAGCCTTCAGAAAAACGCTGAGCACAAACGGTCCTTAAACACAAAAGCCAGACTCCCTGGGAGTACTGGCTCGTGTCTATAGTTGGCTTTATGCTATGATAAACGCAAAATCATAGCAATTGTTTTATATCTAAATTAATTTTTGAATGCGCCCAACCATTCCGGATGATAATCCTTTAAGAGGCGGAACTCAATAATTCCTTTTGGATGATCTCTTCGAGGATATGTTTGGGCAAAGCCCCGGCTTGCATCATGGGTTGTTTATCAAGTGGAATAAACAGGATACTCGGAATGCTTCGGATCTGAAATACGGCAGCCAGTTCCTGTTCTACTTCGGTATCCACCTTATATATGATAATCTCAGGATTCTCGTTGCTCAATTCCTCCAGGATGGGGGCAACCATTTTGCACGGACCGCACCAGTCGGCATAAAAATCAATAATGGCAGGCTTGGTGTCCTTGTATTTCCATTCCTTTCCGGTTGTATAATCGAAAATTTCGTCTTTGAATTTCTGTGTTGTGAGCTTAACAGTAGGCATAACGATAGTTTTTTATCATGCAAATGTACATGTACAGTCCGCGGAATTGTGTTACATAAGTTACCAAAGCAGATGTGATCAGCCTCAGACTTTCAATAATCATCATAATCACTCTCGCTGATGCGTTCCATCAGGTAAATCTGATCTGAAAGTTTATTTCCATCTTCATCATAAATCCAATTTCTAAGCTGAAGCCTGGATTTCGTCTGGGCCTGAACCTCAAAATTATTCAGGCCAATGGGCAGGCAGACGGCCGGTATACACTTTACGAATTCAAAATGTGTATCATCCAGCCAGATGAGCGTGTAATCGTCCCGCGTTCCCAGGTAGGCACGTTGGCCGAAATCCGGACTTTTGAAATAATAGGCGATATCAGTATCCTCTTCCCTGTCGAACCCATTTTCCTGATATCCCATGACATGCCAATAGCCGTAAAGGTTCTCCTTGCCTAATTCCGGATCTTCAGCACAGCCCGTTAGAAATGCTACCGTAAGCAGAATAAATAAAATCCTCATGAAGTAAATATAGTAACTCTGAGCTATTATCTATATTGGAGCCTCATGAAGATTACAGAATCATCCCGGCTCCTGATCGAACACGCAACACTGGCAGATGCCGAATTCTTCCACCGCCTGATGAATAGTCCAAATTGGATCGAATTTATTGGTGATCGCGGGATCCATTCAGAGAAAGAGGCGAAGGAATATATTCAGAACCGTCTTATTGCTTCCTATGAAGGGAACGGGTACGGACTATTCAAAGTATCGCTGAAGGATACCCTGGAAGCCATCGGGGTTTGCGGATTTGTAAAGCGTGATTTTCTGGATTCGCCGGATATCGGGTATGCGATCCTGCCTGAATACGAAAACCAGGGATATATTTCAGAGGCAAATCAGGTGATGATAAAATATGGATGGGAGTCGTTGGGATTAAAAATAATCTATGCCATCACGAGCGAAAAGAATGCAAGATCACAACACCTGCTGCTCAAACTGGGATTGCATAGAGTTGGCAATATTCAGCCCGAAGGCTTCGATCCCGATACGATTCTATATGAAATTGAACGGCGTGAATAGCCGCGAGTATGAACGCTAAACATCTAAAGCGATTTTAATCTGACGTTTCTGAATCGAATCTTTCCTTTCCCATGCGATTGAAGAGCTATAAAACCTTCCGACAACGCGTCATCGACAAGATCGGCCGTGAGTCTTTTATTGACCCATACCCTGATATGATCCTTGCGCACTTCAATTTTATAGCTGTTCCATTGATTGTTCGTATGAACTGTCGCTAATGGAGTGAATCGTGCCACGATTGATCCGGTACGATATTCCTGGTTAGGATGAAGGTCCCAGATATTGATCTCATAGCAATCCGTATAGCTGAGGACACTTTCTTTACAACGGATGAAAATCCCGGAGTTAATGGAGTCATCGGGGTAAAATTCCATTTCAAGAATAAAATCTTCATACGTATCAGACGTCATCAGAAAGCCATCGGTATTGTTGCTGATCCCGATAATCTCACCGTTTGAGAAAGTCCATTCGGCATCGCCGTATTCCCTCCAGTTATTTGCTGTCTCATTAAAAAGCGGCTGGTAAGATTTGCAGGATAGCAATACAAGGCAAACGAGAATGTACTTCATGGGTAGCGAGAATGATTGATTTCAAGATACACTTTTTTTGATCATGGCCATAGACATGCGCCGTACCTACCCCGAAGGGATGCCGTTGGCACGGCACGGGTCGTCTCAGGATTCCCGATTTTATTGCATCACACCAAGAGTGATTACATCGGCCTGCCTTCCCCCATCTTCATCCCCGCCTTCGCTATACCCTTCGACAAGGCTTTGGGTATCGAAGAAAGTTACGGCCGGCAGGCGGGTATGACGAAGGTACAGGACAAATTTAGCTTGTAAATCCACCGGATTTTATCGAACTTATTCTCCACAAAAAAAGAACCCACCAAACCCTACCACATTATGGAATCACCTAAAAAACAAATGCTGCTCACGGCTTTCGACTATATCTGGAATAAACGTGATATCGATTCAGCCGCTCCGTTTTATCACGATGCGATGGCATATTACGGTCCGCGTATGACCATTGAGGGTAAATCCAATTACCTTGAAGTCATCAAAAGCTATATGTCGGTCGTAACCGATTCAAAATTCACCATGCTGGAAATGGTGGAAGAGGGCGACAGGATCGGATGCCACGGACGGTTAACAGGAAAACACTCCGGGCCGTACGGAGAAATTCCGGCTACGCATGCCAACATTACGATCGAGTTCATGTCGTTCATCACCTTCAAGGACAATAAGATCATCGCAGAAACAGAGGTTTTTGATGAATTCGGACTCATGATGGATATGGGAATGGAATTCGTTCAAAAGGAACATGCCTGAAGGTTGCGTTAAACTCAATTTTCAAGTCTCCCTGTAATGGGGAGACTTTTTTATTTGCATTCCCGCAATCATTTGTATTTTTAAATTCCTAAAACGGATCCTTCATATAAATAAAATTTAACCGCACCAATGGCTTCAGGTTTTTTTGCACTGCTCGATGACATAGCAACACTTATGGATGATGTAGCAACGATGAGCAAAGTCGCTGCCAAGAAAACCGCCGGCATACTGGGTGACGACCTGGCTGTTAATGCGGAAAAGTCGATGGGTTTTGTTTCATCCCGCGAATTGCCAGTGCTATGGGCCATTACCAAGGGCTCCCTGCTCAATAAGCTGATGATCCTTCCGGTTGCTTTTTTGCTAAGCGCGTTCGTCCCTGTAGCGATAACTGTGATATTACTTTTCGGTGGAATTTACCTGGCCTATGAGGGGGCGGAAAAAATCTATGAATTCTTCTTCCCGCATAAACATGAAACGCAGCGAGTGAAAGACAAGGGAAACATGACGAAGGCAGAAATTCTGAATGTGGAGAAACAAAAAATTCGATCCGCGATTGTCACTGACTTCATCCTTTCCATAGAGATTGTTATCATCGCGCTGGGTACCGTTGTTGAAGAAGAATTAAGCACGCAGATCCTTGTCGTGACCATCATTGCCATGATCGCGACCATTGGGGTTTACGGCATCGTCGCCCTGATTGTCCGGATGGATGACTTCGGAATCAAACTAATAGATCTGAATGAACAGGACGACAGCTTTTCCGATAAGGTGGGCGCCTTACTTGTTCGTGCGCTGCCCTGGGTGATCAAGGCACTTTCTGTGATTGGAACCCTGGCATTGGTGCTGGTTTCCGGTGGGATTTTCGTGCATAATCTTCATTTTCTGGAAGAATACATGCCAAACCTTCCCATACTACTGAATGAATTTGTAGTCGGACTGATCGTTGGTGGTATTGCTCTGGCTGTCGTATCGGTCGTTAAAAAGATTATCAAAAAGTAAGCCTCACTCATGTCAATGGAATGAAGCTCCCTGAAAACTCATCCATTTTCATATAAGCGCAACCGGTTCCGTGTTTCATTAAGCTTATCCTGCAAGTGTTCAATTTTACGGAGCAGATTAATGACCACATCAATACCTTCCATGTTTATTTCCAGCTCATGATGCAGCCTGATCATCTTTTCAATATCCGGAAGTTCATCATGATGAATATAACTCGTTTGTTCAATCACCACCAGATGAATCAAGCCCATGCGTTCCAGTCCATCAAAAAAGGAGATCTCAACTTCATGACTGATGCATAATTGCTGGAGCGGGATATAATTTTCCTTTTTCATGCCGATCTGAGTTTAGATAATTCCTGAAACAGTTCCTTTTCTTTCGATGAAAGGTTCGTGGGTATTTTAATCTGATAAGTGACATACAGATCACCGTACTCCTTGTCCTTCTTATACACAGGGAAACCTTTTCCTTTCAGTTTCACCTTTGTGCCATTCGCCGTATCCGGCTTCACCTTCAGTTTCGCCTGTCCGTCAAACGTATCGATAATCAGTTCTCCGCCCAACACAGCGGTATACAACGGCAAATCAACTGTGGTATAGAGATTATTCTGGTCCCGTTTAAATGGTGTGTTGTTTTTGATGATGAAGGTGATAAAGAGGTCACCATTCGGACCGCCATTGATGCCTTCTCCGCCATAGCCTTTGATCTTTATCACCTGGCCATTCTCAACCCCGGCAGGTATGGTGATCCGGATATTTTTACCATTGACGGTAAGTGTCTGCTTGTGGGTTTTGTAAACATCCTTAAGATTCAGGTGGAGTTCCGCGTTGAAATCCTGTCCCCTGAATTTTACGCTTCCCCCGCGTGCACCAGTCCTTGAAGAGGCACGGCCTCCGAACATGGATTCAAAAAAGTCAGAAAAATCACCCTCGGTATAGCCGCCTCCAAACCCTTCAAATCCACCACCCGGTGCGCTTTGATATTGTCGCTGCTGCCGCTTTGCTTTTTCAAATTCCTCGGCATGTTTCCAGTCTTTCCCGTAGTTGTCATATTTCTTACGGTTTTCAGGATTACTCAATACTTCATTGGCCTCATTTACTTCCTTGAATTTTGCCTCAGCTTCCTTATCGTTGGGATTCACATCGGGATGATACTTCCTGGCCAGCTTTCTGTAAGCCTTCTTTATCTCATCCTGTGAGGCGTCCTTTTTAATTCCAAGAACCTTATAATAATCGATGTATGACATTGCCCTGGAAGGTTCGTTACTCTGTTAAATTTAACGATATCCGCGGACTAAGCCGTATAAAATCAATATGATTTGAAGCAGTTAAATACGTGATTATCACGCTATATTGGGTTATAAGGGATGATACAGTTTTCATGGACACCAGGGACACAAACAGTCCGTCATTTTCAAGAGCGGCCATCTCTTTTGACATAATTTGAGTCAGTACGAAACTTCATGATTTTTACATTCATTTATTTAATTTTGTGTGATTTATGCGTTAAAACAATCATTTACTGAATTCAAACCTATAATCAGACTGTTATGAGAAGATCCATACTTATTATTTGTTTGTGTTTTTTTGGTTGCAGCAAGTCAGACAACACAATCTCCGGTACCTGGATAACTGAATATAATAAAACATATATCTTCAGTGATGATCTTTCAAAATCAACCGTACTGAACGATACCAGTAAAAATGAATACATTTTGGTCTGGATGAATGACTCTATATTTTACCCAAAGTATGTAGTTAGAAATGAGCGAACCAGGAATTTACCAAATGGTGTGGATACTGTAAATCTGAGTCCGCTAAAGGTGAGTATACTATCAAAAGACTCTATGGTGCTTTCAAATTACGATGGATCGGGTAATCCCATCAGGCTTAAACGTGTTGAGTAAAGGCCTTGGGCATAATGCTATTTCAGTACCTTTATTTAAAATAGATAGTCCCACTTACGTTGCAGTCCAGCAGGAAGTAATAGAAGATAATTATCCGATAATGTTAATCAACGGAAAGTAGGTTGCACAAGTATTAAGTAAAATAATTGAGCAGGAAGGCTAGTATAGTATAGCTAAAAATATTCTCCTTACATCCTTTAATATTTCCTTCTTTTTCATCCTCTGTCACGAGTTGGCGGGATTTCATCTTTTTACCACATTGAATGTAACTGTACCTTTTGTATTGCCTGGTTTGGCAGCGCTGCTTCCCGTTCTGCTAAATGTTGTTCTCTGCAGCTGTTCCTCATAAAATTTGGCGACTGAAGGACTTACACTGCGCTGCAGTGTTCGGACGGCAATTACATATCCATCTTCATCTATTGTAAACTCGAAGGTGACAGTCCCATTCTCATTTAACGAGTCTTTTTTTCTTGGAACTTCATCCCATATCCAGCCAACTATATTTAATGCATGACCGGTGCCTTGAATTTCTTCCAAATCTTTCTTTTCATATTCTTCTATGGCAGCTCCAATCAATGGACTTCCTTTTCTAAGCCAGAAATTAATTCCATACCCCCGCATATCCTTATAGATCACTTCTGAAAAAAACTTATTATAGAGCCTAACAACATGAACTGTATCTTCTTTAACAGTTACCAATAGTTCTGACGAATTATCAGGTCCTTCATATATCCATGCCTCGGATACATAAATATCAATGTTTAATTCAAACCCTTGTGATAGTTGCTCTTTTAGCATTCGATCAATCCTATCTTCTATTTTCTTGATAGAATCCTGATAAACATAGATTTTTTGCTTCAGACCCTTTTTAATTTCTTCAAGCTGTTCTATAGATTGACTGTATCCTTTTGCAGTAATTAGGATTAAAATTATAACTACCAGCTTCATAAGAATTGAAATTTAAATGGTGACTATTGAAAAAGTAATTTAATAAAAAAAGGCCAGCTTCATTTCAGAAACTGACCCAGTATTGAGAATAGGCTGTTTCGTGAAATCAGGCAGAAAAAGGGATTTGGGGCGAATATTTACTTATCCTCCTACTTATCCTTGGCAATAAAAAAACCCCTAATTGTTTGATTATTATAGGTTAACACGGTTTCAGTCCGCCGTAGCCGAAAATCAAATTTAATAGAACTAAAGAGGGTATATATAAAAAAAGCCCACCGACGCTCTTCGAGCTATGGTGGGCGGAAGCGGTCCGGACGGGACTTCTTAATATTTACAATTATTTACTTTAATTATCCTCTATAGCGGTTTTTAAGAGGGTTTTTTATTACCTTTATATAGGATTTACTACAATTTACTTATCCTCCTACTTATCCTATTAACAAAATTAGCAATGGCTACACTCTCAGTTGTCGGAAGAAAAAAGGGTAAAATCACCCAAGCTTTTATTTACTATTGGGATGGCTCAAAGGGTACACAGTTCTACACAGGCGTTTCCGTTCCAAACATGTATTTTCAGAAAAAACACGGCCAATGGATTAAGTCCGCTTTTGCAGGTTCTCAGTCAAGGAATAAAACAATTAAGGATAAGTACTCCCAGATCGATGATATCCTTTCCAAAAACATCGGTGCTTCCTGCTCAGAATTAAGGGAAAAGGTTGATGGCTCTGATAATTCAAAAGAGGCTACAGAAATGCTCTTTGAAGAACTATATTCCGAATACTTAAATAATCTTCCAGGTAAGAAGGAAAGCACTTACACGGCAAAAAATTCCGCTCTTTTGCATTGGAAGGATTTTAGCAAAAGTAAACAGTACAAAGTAAAAGAATTGACACCTGCCATATATGACAAGCTGCGATCATTTCTACTTAAGGAATTTGCACCTGCTACCGTTGGCAAGACTATTAAGGACATTAAAGCTTGTTTGAATTGGGCAAATGAGAGAGGATATTTAGACGCTGAAACATTAGGAACAATAAACCTAACTCTTTGGAAAACGAAAAAGCAAAAGCCTCAGAATATACACTACCTAGAGTTAGACGAACTACAAAAAGTAATTGACTATCAGCCTAAATCCAACTACTTGAAGAAAGCCAAAGATTTATTAATCCTTCAATCTAATACTGGATTGAGAATTAGCGATTTAAAGACCATTACTCGAAGTGGTGACACAATTAGAATGAAGACTAAAAAGACTAATGAGATTATTCAGGTCCCATTAACTTCTAAGGCGAAAGAAATACTTGAAAAGTATAATAATCAAGCACCAAAAATATCCGACCAGAAATTTAACGAATACATGAAATCGCTTTTAATGAAGGTAGGAATTGATAGAAAGGTGGATATGCCAAGACACCAATTCGAGAAACTAAATGAAACAAGAAAAAAGAGAGTTCTGAATTGGCAGAAGGAACAAGGTTATTTTGCGCTACCTGATTCGGAAACAGTTCCTGCTCCCTTTTACGAATTGGCCTCAAGTCATAGTAATGTCAGAACCTTCATAACCCTCGCTGCTGAACTTGGTATGACCCCCAAGGTTATTGCAACAATCACGGGCAAAACGGTAAAAGTTATTCTTGAGAATTACCTTGGTACTTCAGATAAGACCTTGCAAAGAGAGATGAATGCATTTGATTCTGCCTTCAAAAAATTAACAATATGAATTATTCTGATGAGGAATTGCAGGCTATTGCCAAGCGGATAACTAATTTGCAGGGAGATGATGTACCAAATCTTCCATATGAATTATTATATCATAATCTTGAAAGAGCAAGAACCATATCAATTGCACCAATCCGTTTTTTACTGAATGACATTATAGAATGCCAAAAATTACTTCACTCATCCCCTATTGATTTAGCTGTTAAAACGTCTAACAACTCGAGGATTGTCCTTACTGATAAATCAGCATTAAAGAGGGCATTGAATGCCTATATGGAAACACGCTTTGGCCCAGGAATAATTGCTCTGGCCAAAAAATTCAACACCATCCAGAATAATGGCTTAAGACAAGACGAGATAGAAAAAACTCTATTTGTTAGGACGCTTTTTAACCTATTTATAGATCAATGTGATTCTAAGAATCAATGCTATCGTTTAATAGGTGAAATTATTGAAGAGTATGACCAAGAAACAATTAAAAAAAGAGTAACCTCTAAAACCTATACCAAACTCTTCGATGATTTATCATTTTTACTTCCTACAATTTCTGGCGCTGGAGGTATCCGCAGGTAGAATGCTATCCTTCATTTAGCCATAAACCTATCCCTATAATTTTTACAGCTTATTACTCTATTTGTATTGTATCTAACGCAATATACAATGGAGACAAAATCAATTCTTTCACAGCAGGAACTTGCAGAGTACCTAACATGCTCAAGACAACATATAATTAATCTTCAGAAGCAGGGAGTTCTTAAACCAAAAAAATTAGGAAAGAGAACTTATTACCTACTTGAGGACATAATTGAATACCTGAAGTAATTTCTAAACATTAAACCTCTAAATCCAATGATAAAAGATAAAGAAATTCAGCAATCCAGGGTAAACCCCTATCGTATGGTAAGCGAGATATTAAGTAATGACTATATAATTAGAAGCGCATTCATTTGTGCGAATTAAAAAAGCCCTGTGGGTGCAGGGCTTGATGTTTTTGGGAGAAAATTATTATAACATGAATATACAACAATTGAGCGAATTAATTAAACCTCAAGCACATATCAACCGGAAATTCTTTAAGATTTATCAATACCGTTTTAATGATATTATTGATGCCTGTGCTTTTGATATGGCTGTTTTGGATAAACCTTTTAGCCAGGAAACAATTGCCAATACATTAACCCATTTCGGGTTAACCACTAATCGGGAAAGTATAAATCGTAGAATAGCTTCGGGATCAATACCTGTTATTATTTTGGAGAAAAAATATACCAACCCAAAGGCAAAATGTGAAAATGAGAAATTCATAAATGGATATGAAGCGAATGAAACATTTTACACAAATGCTAAACGGAATAAGGCGAAAACGTGCTTAACCTTTTATGAGGTAAGGTCTGAAAATGATCTTTTTACAAAGCTGGATGATCCTGAACTAATCTTTAATTGTGTTTTCGGATATTTTCAATTTTTGATGATGCTTAGGCATGCCATACGTGAAGGATACAATACAGGCCATTTAGTGAGGCTTAGCACGATGTTAGGTAGTAGTGCGCCCTCTATGCGTGTATCGCAAGCGTTAATGGATTTAAGCTACATTACGTATGAAATTCATGACGGTATCCCCTACTTGAACGTAACTGAAAAGAATGACCTTCTATATTGTCAGAAGGATAAACTTATTCACAAAGGATGCTTAACCAAAGATCAAACCTATTTTGATAAAGCGGATAAAAAGAAGCAAACCTATTCGACCGAAGGTTACAAAGCCCAGCCCATGAAATTAGCCTGGAACTGGAAGAGTCAACAAGTCATTTAAACCTAATTTATATTACTATAATGGTAAACTTTGATCACAATAAGAGATATACTAGAGATATACCAGAGAAAGATTAGAGAAAGACTAGAGAAAGACTTGAAATAGAAAGAAAAAAATAGAGAAAAATTAGAAGTATTTTTTAGAATTAAAACTTAACGTCGGGTTATCGCTTGAGGCTTTCACCCGACTTTCTTTTTTTACACATACAGACATATGCGCTGCGCTATCGCTTGCTATTGGCTTTAACGGAAAGTGAATTAGTTCATATTCCTACTGCATTGAATCCCTAACGAAGCGTTTCAATAATATTTTCGCTGGCAACGTTCACTTCGTTCACTGAACCCTCAACGCCGGGTGGCTAAAATCTTTTATGCAGTAGTTTATTATTAAGGAGATTAAAATAATTGCTGATTATAAATATTTGGAGATTTTCAATGATTATTTATTTTAAATATCCGGAGATTTTCAATGATTATTTATTTTCATTTGTTTTTGAATTTGAAATTCAGTTCCTTTGTTATATAATAAAGAATGTTATTCAAGTTAAATACTTGATTTAAAGATAATAATACCCGGCAGGCCTCTTAACAATGCTCAAGATGTCGGGTTTTTTTTTCCCCTTTGAGTTCTCACTTTGAATTTTGACAAACCAGCATTATCTAATTACGATTTAATCGAGAAGTTAGAACAGCGTGGGTTGACATTTACAAACAAGGATAGCTCCTTACACTATTTAACCCATATAGGCTATTATCGTTTGACTGGATACATGTATCCATTTCAAGATAATGATCATAATTTCAAAGAAAAATTAGACTTCAATCGAATAATCGAATACTACATCTTCGACAAGAACTTAAGGTATCTTTTGTTAGATATATTTGAAAGAATTGAGGTTTCGTTGCGATCAGTTATAAACAATGAAATCACACTCGAAACTAAGGATGTATTTTGGTATAGAAAGGACAAGTATTTTAAAGATAAAAAATGGCATGCCGAATTTATCGAAATATTGGAAACTACGTGTAAAAGATCCTCTGAACAATTTTTAGAAGCTTTCTATCTAAAATATAATGATGACCTTCCACCTTCTTGGATGGTTTTTGAAATACTTACAATAGGTCAATTAGCTAGCCTTTATGAAAAATTAGATACAGGTCTTAGGATAAAAATCTCAAAGGTTTATGGCATGAATCATAAGAACTTAGTCTCATGGTTCAGTAGCTATAGATTCGTCAGAAATATTTGTGCCCATCATGGCAGATTGTGGAATAGAAAAATATTTTATACTCCAGTCATTCCAAAGAATAGAATTTACAAGTTCTTGAATAATATTAATAAAGAAGGAGAACATCGTTTATATCATGTACTATGTACTATTCAATTTTTAATAGTAAAGATTAATCCATCAACAAAATTCTCACATAGATTAAAAGACCTTCTAGATAAAAATAGCTTTGTCCCCCAAGATTGGATGGGATTTCCTGAAAATTGGCAAGACGAAACAATTTGGAGTTAATCTAATTTCTCAAAGCAAGCTCACCAAAACCCTCAATTTTCTCCTCAAAATACACCAGATTTTTTAACCTATTTTTACCTCTCCAGGAGAATGATCCCAAACAATTTATTCTTGATAAAGTACAATGATATTTTCACGTTGTTACGGAACTAGGATTATGTTAAATAGAGGAATCCAATTGAATATCAGATAATTACAACTTTCCGTCACTCTGTTTTTTGTCTTCCGAACCCCACCCCCTGACCTTTTAGAAGTTGCAACATGTATTTTTGTCTGCGGCGGTAAGACTCAGAATTTTGGGCTAAAAACACTCCATATATTTATCATTTCAGATTCTTTCAATCGTGACTTCCAATCGGCACCTGCAATTCACTACTTCGGATGCCTCCCCCTGGGGATCGTGAGGGTACCTGAGCCCGTTTAGGAAAGGCTCTCCCGGACTGGTAAACATACCGTTTAACCGCCTGTGGTTTGCGCGTGTAGCTTTGTCAATGACACTGATCCACTGAAGAGATACTATAATATTGGAATTGTCGGCAATCTTTTGGGCTAACAGGAAATTCCCGCTGTTCATCGCTTCCACAATGGCATTTTCAGCCAGGTATTGGGTATAGTTGTTTATGACTCCCCGATAATTTCCGAGCAGCTCAGCTATGGTAAGTCCAGCTGATGCGGAAAGGAGATATTTGGCGAGCCTGGAAACAAACGTATCAATACTATCCTGAAACTGCCCCTCTTTGTTTTCCATCAACCAGAGGAGTATTTCATCTTCAGACAAACCTTCGGGAATAGTATCCTTTCTTTTGAAGTCATTCAGGGAGGCATTTCCCATAATATCCATGTATAAATTCCGCAATACAGGCTTTGTATAAGTCTGGTATAGTTCAGCCCTTCCTGTCCGTTTAAAGTGGCTTACAATGGCTTGTGCATCCCGTAGAAGAGCTGCCTGAATCTTGGGTGCATACTGCCTGTAATAAGTTGCTTCTTGCTGGCTGAACATGTCTATTTCCTTTACTATTTCCATGCTACAAGATAGCCATAAAGCACGGAAACAGCCTTTTCGCTAAATTTTTAGTATATTCGCCTTAAGCAGTTATACGGTACTCAAAGCCGGATGATCTACATCCCTTGTAGAAGGAAGCGACCACTTTGAAACTGAGATAACCCGCGCAAATCGCGAACTGAGCCGGCACCCGCCACTCAGGGGTATCAATTTTAGTTTCAAGGAAAATGAATGAAATAGAGTTAGCGCAAAAACTTGAAGCGCTGAACAAATACTTTGGCGATAAGGTATCGCAGATTGAAGAAAAAGAGGACGAATGGCACGCCGATAAGCAGAAATTTAAGCAGGAACTAAGCGAAGTTAAAGCACGCCTTAATGAAGGTAATTTTAATATCGTTGGTAAGTCAAAGGTTGACGGGAATAAAGTCCTGAAGGCTCAAATATTTGACACAGAACGTTTTCAATCTTTCCAGGCTGGAAATACAGGTAAGGCAGGTTTTGAAGTTAAAGCAGCGGTTGATCACTTAGTAAGTGGTGTAAGCGGGGGAACCTTTGACATGCGCACGGGCATTATTGCCCCTGAAAGCGGATCCCGTTCCACCCATATCCGAAGCCTGTTGCCATCACAATCCGGCACCGGAGATTCAGCAAGTTACTTTACGATGGACATTGCAACCGAGGATAATACGGCTGTGGTGGCTGAAGGTGGGCTGAAGCCTAAATCAAGTATGGCAGCTACGCAAGTAGTTGTGCCTTATCGTAAGATTGCCACTCATGCGGTTATGTCGGATGAATATTTGATGGATACACCTGCCCTGGCTGATTTCATTTCCAGTCAGATGGTAGTGAATTTGCTCAAACTGGAAGATCGACAGATTCTTTACGGTGGTGGTGTCGCAGCTACACCGGATGAAATGGACGGATTATTCAGCAAGGCTACAGCCGTAACTGATACAGTCGCCAATGTTGATGCAACCATTTGGGATGCTCTGGCACTGGGTATTACAGAACTGAAATCAGCGGATTATGAAGAAATGCCAATTATTTTGATGCATCCTACTGATATATTCAAGCTGGCAACATTACGGGATGATCAGGCTAGATTCTTAACCGAATCAATCTTTGATGGAATGCCTCAAATCCTGGGAAGCCGGATTTATTCAACAACGGCAGTAGATGCGGACGATGTTTTAATATTCGATCCTTCAGGAACCCGCTTTTTTGTAAGAGATGGTATCCGGGTAGAATTTAGCAATTCAGATGGTGATAATTTTGTTGAAAACAAGGTAACAATCCGTGTGGAAGAACGGGCTGCAATTGTTACACCTGAGGCCGGAAAACTTCGTAAAATCGAAGGTCTGGCAGCTTTTGTAACTTCCTTGCAGGCATAAGAGCCATAGTAGTGATCAAGGGGCGGGAAACCGTGTTTCTCCCCCTTTTTTCCTATCTTTATTAAAGGATAAGTGAAGGAATGAACCCCCGTTCTACCGAAGCAATCCTGACCCGCTCGGGGTAAAATCTGGCGGGTTTACTTTAGACACTTGTTGTTTTCTCACTCCAAAGTGTGATTAATTTTAATATTTTCTAAAAACGACCCTGTCACGTGTTGGCGGGGTTTTTTTATAAAACTGACTGTTTAATTCTTACAACTTCCACAGCTTTTGCTATAGTCAATATTTATCGTATTATTTCCATAATCATAATCAACTGGTGTTACTATGGGATTATAATCATTGTCCCTTCCAATTAATTCATCTCCACAGTAGTTAAATGTTAAATCTTCAATCCAAAAAATATTTAAAGGAGATGCGCAATCATATATATCTCCACCCTTGCAGACAGATGTCCACTCTGAAATATCATTATTGAAGAAATTCAATTCCCATGGCTCGGTAGAACCAGTATAAACTGAAATTAAATAGCGGCTTTCACCTTTGATTTCATTGTTTATTATACAATTATTGACTGATGTCTCGAATAAGCCCACAGGGTTAATTCCAGTAACGTAAAATGGACCAGGTGTAGGACCAGATGCCAATATTTCATTATTTTCGATTAAAACATTACTACTATTTATTAGACCAACAGGCCCGCTGATATAGTTATTTCGGATTATTGCTCTTGCCGCACTTCTTGCTCCTTGTAAAACAGTCGATCCATCTTCAGTGCCAGTGAGTACACAATTCGTTATACTTACATTGTCACTAATTAAGAAAAAATATATAGAGCTTTTTTCTGTGATGATTTGACTTGCCTTGAAACTTTTGGCACGCCCAACTACTAAAATTGAATTTTCTAATCTCACCTTCCGGGCTTCAAAATTATTATCAGGTCTACTTGAGAAATAAACATTGCCTCCGAATATTGTTGCTGAAGCAGTGTTGTTTGTTTCACCAACCAGTGTTATCGAACCATTATTGCCATTAGTTCCATCAAAGTAAAGTCCAAAATCAGTTAAAATGTCATCTCTAACTACAAATGGCTTCGGGTCTCCGTTTATATCTGTCGCCATTAATTTTATCCTTGCATCCAAACCAAGTTCACCTATTTCGTTAGCTAACGTCTGCAAATTAACCCAGTCTTCAGGGAAGCTGCCCACAGGGTAAACAGTATAATTATACATCCTTCCTTGAGCGCTATTTAATTGCTTCTGAAAATCAGCTTTGGCAGCTTTATGTAGTTCGGGAAATTGTTCTGTCAAGATTTTTTCGGTATTGATATACTTGATATCTGGAATTAAAGCGTCCAATATGATGTTTTCTCGCTCATTGGCGATTTGCAAATCTGTTTCGATTTCATCTTGACAACTATTTGCAAACACTATTAGCAGAATAGCTAAAATGCTAAGTTTAAAGGAGATGGTTTTCATGACAGCATAGTTTTGTTTTTTATCCATATAAGATAACTATTATGTTGTTGGAGAAAAATGATAATTGTCAGATTGAAATGTAGAATAAAAAAAGCCAGCCCATTTCTGAGCTGACCCCTTGGATTATCTGAATAATCAAGTTATTTCACCTCACGGACACTCACGATTCAGATAATAAATTTGTAATTTCATGTGAATATGAAGCCCTTCTATATCTTCTTACTATTCTTTTTAATTGCCTGTGGATCCGACAAAGAGCCTCTCCCAGAGCCAGAACAAGAAGATACTTATGGCTTTTGGAAGGTTGTAAGAGTGGAATATGATACTGGAAATTTTCCCATAGTAGGTTTCATATTTCGATTCCCATCAGATGGATATAGTGTCAATAACTACGGGTTGAGGTCATACACGTACCACAGATTAAACTGGTTTAGTGAAACTGAGTTTAGATATGTGGGGTGTGAAATAAACCCATCAGCTTGTAGCCCTGATAATTTAATTCAATATTTCACAGTGGAGTTTATTGATGTAAATACAATCAAGCTAACTTACGCGTTTTGTCGTGATACAGGCACAAGTGGTTGTTCAGAGTCAGGCGGAGCAATCGTAGTAATTGAAAGAATTACAGCTGAAGAGTGGGAAACTCTTTAAGTAACGTTTGAGTTAGGCTCAATTTCTCGACAAGTAATCCCTTCCAATCAACCAATCATTAATTTCAATGAAAGCATCTCTGTTCTCAGTTTTACTTATCTGTATTGTGCCGAATCCCTTTATGTAAATCTCATGAAAATCATCAACTGTGTTCAGACCTGTGATATTTTCTATATCAATGAAATGAACAACCTTATTAGTATCAATGATCCTTACTACTCCCAAGACGATAAGTTTTCGTATCAAATAAAATTACTCCTATCAATACTCATATTCAACATTCACCGAAAAATTACCCGCTTGAAGTTTGACTATTTCCACGAAAGTAAGATTAACACCTTTGGTTTTTCTCAGTTTCTCGATCCGATTCATAGCTGAATGAAAATCAGGGGTTTCCAAGCTCATTTTAATCACATCCGGTAACATCATTATCGGTGCTTTGTAAAGCCGTATGAATTTATCTATTGTCGCCTCTTCCTTCATCTTAATTGTTTTTAACAAAATCCCGTTCCTTTTCTACTAAGAGCATCTTCAGAACGGCTACCGATAAGACGCTTTCTGATAACACTTGTTCCAGGAACTCCATTTCACCAATATCCTGGCTATTTTCCATTATCATCTTGTAAAGTGTGTCAAATGCGTGCTGACTACTTTTTTCGCTTAGTTCCAACGTTGTTTGTAGTTCCTGGAGACTATACCCCTGCCCTATTTTATAGGTGTCCTTCACATTACTCATCTGCTTATTTTATTGATCCTAAATAAAGTTAGGCAAATTATGTGGAATAGGATGTTTCGTGAAATCAGGCTGAAAAGGGGATTTGGCGTGAATATCTACTTATCCTCCTACTTATCCTTAGCAATAAAAAAACCCCTAACTGTTTGACAATTAAGGGTTTTAGATTCATGAGAGCGGTCCGGACGGGACTCGAACCCGCGACCTCCTGCGTGACAGGCAGGCATTCTAACCAACTGAACTACCGGACCTACTATATAAAACAGCGAACTGTTTTGTAAGGTGGTGCAAATGTATAGGGCTTCATTTTTAAAAACAACACCTTACTCGAAAATTATTCAAAGAAAATTGAGCCCTGTACAATCTATGAGGCTCTGTACGTGCGGCCTTCAGCGCTATCGTCCTGCCTGCCTGCACGTTGCATCCCCTTACGCTCCGGCGTATTTACAGATGCATCACGTCGTTCCTCGACGTGAACCGAAGGTGAAAGCTGATGGGCGACATATTCCTGGTATTCCCACTCAGCCGGACTGTGGGTAATAGAACTTAATGCTGAAAAGTATTCTGGATACATAATTTTACCTGTTGATTGTCAGCAATATATTTATTTATACCTGAATTAAAAATTCAAATCTCTCAAAATCCTTACAACAAAAAACCACCCCGGAATGGGGTGGTATAAAGCCAACAGACTTGGTTGTCGATTACCATTTTCAAAGTAGCACGCAGATAGCCTCTATGCATCACTACTTTTTGGTATTTACAGAAATGATTCGGTTACCCATTGCATCAGCAAACCGCAGGCATAAGCCCCGTAGGTTCCCAGCGCATAGCCCAGCACAGCCAGCAATACCCCCACTGTGGCCAGGGAAGGATGAAAAGCCGATGCAACCACCGGCGCCGAGGCAGCACCGCCAATATTCGCCTGACTTCCCACAGCCACAAAAAAGAATGGTGCCTTTATGATCCATGCCACCAGTAACATCAGAATGATGTGAAACAGGATCCAGACAATCCCAATCACAAAGAAACCCGGATTATCAAGAACCTGAGTGATATCCATGTTCATACCAATCGTTGCAATGAGCACGTACAGGAACGCGCTGCCGAATTTCGATGCCCCCGCCCCTTCCAGGTTACGTGCCTTTGTAAAGGATAGTATAATCCCAATGGTGGTAGCAATCACCACAATCCAGAAAAATCCGCTCGTAAGCGAGTACTCCTCCAGTGCAGGATAATTCTCGGAAAGCCACGGAGCAATCCTGTCGGCCATGAAATGTGCCACCGCTGTGACTCCAAAGCCTACACCCAATATTTTCATAAAGTCAGTTAACGAGGGAATGCGTGCAATACTGAGTTGATAAGCCTCAATCCGCTCCTGAACCCCTTTGATACTGCTGGAATCTGCCTTCAGCAGCCGGTCGATCACTTCGGGCTTACGTGACCAGTAAAGCAAAAACCCCATCCAGATATTGGCAACAATGATGTCCACGGCAATCATTTGTCCGAACAGGTTCATGTCGGGCTCAAAAACCCGCAGCATCGCTGCCTGGTTGGCGCCCCCGCCTATCCAGCTTCCGGCAATGGTGGATAATCCCCGCCAGAGATCGACGTTATTTGCGAAAATATCAGGATTAAAGGTTGATACGATCAGTATGGCCAGCGGACCGCCAATGACGATACCCACGGTACCCGTAATAAACATGATGACAGCCTTCCCTCCCAGTTTCGCAATTTCTTTCAGGTCTATGCTGAGTGTAAAGAGAACGAGACTGGTAGGCAACAAGTAGCGCGATGCAATGCGATAAAGGCTGCTGTCCTCTGCCGATATCAGTCCGAATGAATTATATAACGCCGGAATAAAATAACACAGCAGCAGCGCCGGTACGTAGGTATAGAACTTCTTCCAGAAGGGATGTTCAGACTCAGAGGTAACAAAAACAAAGGCGAGGGTAACGATCAACAGACCGAGTACCACCGCCTCATTGGTGAAGAAGGCATCGTTTTCCATAAAAGCAAGATACTTTAAGAAAACGATTCAGCCCAAATCAAAATCCTAATTCATGGTGAGAATTCGTTCACCCCGGATAAACCCGGAGAACATGAAATACTGAAGACCTCCTTTTTCCGGTTGATTTTCAGGGATATAGAATACCATGTTGAAGGAAGTATCCTCAAACATCGGATAACGTTCGTCTTTATCAGAAATAAACCTGTAGTGCTCGGTTACATCGGTACACCATCGGGTAAAAAAGGTATTCAGACTGTTATCATCCAGATTATAATCGCTGAACCCTATATACTCACATACTTCGTCCACGAAGAACAGGGATACCTTTACATCATTTACCGTATTGTAGAAGTTCAAACGGACGGTATCTTTTCCTGCAATTTCCTTTTCGGCCTTCACGCCAAATTCTGAGCGGATATACCTATCTGCCCATTTGAGGTTCTTGCCCATGCAATCGTAGAAATTCACCGGATGAACCGGCTTTTGCTGTGCATTTGCGCTAAAACTAAGGGAAACCAATGCGAACAGCGAAAAAAGTAAAAACTGTCTCATAACCAAAAATATCGGTTGTTACAGTACTTAATCCGCTCCCATACAAGAAAGTAACCGACTATACAATGCCCTGATCAAGGGCATATCTTACCAGGCTGGCGGTATTTTTTATATCCAGTTTGCTGAGCAAATTTTTACGGTGTGTGTTCACGGTATGGACACTGATAAACAATTTCTCAGCAATTTCATTTGTAGTGAGGCCTTCGGCAATCAGGCGAAGCACGTCCTTTTCGCGTTCAGTAATTTCAACCGCCTGATGACTCACCTGTCCCTTGAATGAGTGCATCACATTATGTACAACCTCAGAACTGAAAAATTCTTCCCCGCTTGCCACGGTTCGAATTGCCCCCAGCAAGGTCTTCTTGTCGGCATTTTTTAGCACATAGCCAGACGCCCCCGCATTGATCACATTACGTATGAATTCAGGTGTATCGTACATGGAAAGGATCAGGATCTTTACAGCAGGAAACTTCTGGCGTATCGCGCGGGAAGCTTCAATACCATTCATTTCGGGCATATTAATATCAAGCAAAACCATGTCAGGCTCCATTTCCTCCAGTTTCGCAAGCAATTCTTTCCCGTTATGACATTCATCAATGACCTCAATATCATCTTCATTATGAAAGATTGATTTGAGTCCGTCAATCACCACCTGGTGGTCATCCGCTATGATTATTCGTTTCATGATGTTGGTATATCAATGGTAATTAACGTTCCTTTTCCCCTGCCGGTATCAATATTAATGTTGGCATTCAGCAAACCTACGCGGTTCATCACATTACGAAGCCCCATGCCCTCAGGTGCCCGCGCCGTCTCGAAACCGGAGCCATTGTCTTCAACGGTCACGGTCATCTCATTGTCATGCTGGGTAACCTGAACAATGACCTCTGTCGCATTGCTATGTTTGAGGGCATTGCTCACCAGTTCCTGTATGATCCTGTACACATGCAATTCAGATTTTTGATCCAGGCGCTGATTGACCCCATGTGTGAGCACCTTCATTTTGATCTTACCACTTCCGGTGATCGTTTCAGTCAGGTCATTCAGGGCTGCAACCAGCCCGAATTGCGACAGCACCCCCGACAACATATTATGCGAGATCATCCGCACATCCTGCACGGCGATATCCAGCAGCTCCATACCTTTATTTATTACTTTACTCTCATGATTTACAGCAAGTTCCTCAATATTATTAAAGTAAAGCTTTGCTGCTGAAAGGGTACTTCCGAGCTTATCATGTAATTCTTCGGCAATCCTTTTACGCTCCTTTTCCTGTGCATCCAGAACCGAATGAAACGAACGGATTTCCTGGTCTTTCAGAATATCATTTATTTTTCGAAATTCCTTTTCACGACGGATTTCTCTCCTTTTGTATAGAATATAGGTAACAAGTCCGGCAACGAGCAGCACCAGCAAGGCTATCAGCAACAGTCGCTGGCGGTTTCTTGCCTCCTGAATCTGAACTTTCTGCAACATATTCTCCCGCTCCATCTTCTCTGTCTCATATTGTATTCTCAGGTTGGAAATCGTTTCCTGACTTTCCTTTTCGTATATCTGGGAATACAACTCCTGGTATTCATCCTGATATTTCACGACCGAATCCATATTTCCCAATTTCAGGTAAAGACCGGCCAAATTATCCAGCACAAAATAAAGATTGCGCTTCTCATCCCGTTCACGCGCAATGGCGGCAGATTTGTAATAATAGTATGACGTAGAATCTAGCTGTTCGAGATTGTAGTGAGCATAGCCAATATTATTCAATACCAGCGCCACATGATCATTTTCACCGCTATCCTGCCAAAGTGAGTAGGCGCGGTGGAAATATTGCAGTGCCTGTTCATATTCCTCCGTTCCCATATAAGCATTACCGATATTATTCATGAGGCTTGCTGTCCACGAGGCATACATGCCTTTGATACGCCCCAATTCCTCAGCCCTGTTCAGAACAGATAGAGCTGAATCATATTTCTCCAGATCAGTGAGTGTGGATCCGAGGTTGGCCAGTGCCTGACAAACCCGTACAGAGTCACCCTGCAACCAGGCAGCTTTTTCTGCCTCACTGAAATATTCAGCGCTTTTCTGAAAATTCTCCAATAGTCCTTCAACGCTTCCCAGGTACAATAAAGACAATGCCCGGTCACCATTCGGAATACTGTCCCGAATGCTGTAGGCAGCAAAAAAAGCCTGATAGGCCTCTGCAAAGTTGCCGAGGGCTCTGTGCCCCCGTCCTGCAGCGTCAAAATAATACAAGGCACTGTCGATTTCGCCTGCATTCCTGAATCCCGCTGCCTTGTTAAAAAGTTCACTGAGTGAGTCCTGAGGACTGTTCTGCCCCCGGACCGAACTCAGTAAACATGTTAATAAAAAGAGTAGATATAGTTTTCGTTTCATTAAGGGTTATAAGATGAACCACTCCCGTTGTCATTACCTTTACTGGTTAATGCCAAGGTAATAAATTTCAGTTTGTCCCGCAGAATATCTACCTGTTCGTACTGTTCTGCAGGTATGACCAATTCGTCAAAATCGACTCGTACAACATTTTCCCCCGGCTTACGTGTGACCATATGATTAACGGTCATCACCTCATTTTTGCTCGAGTGGGATGTCGTATAAATAACTTTCACATAACGAACACCGTCAACCACCTCTTCCTTGTCGATGATATCCACATATTCCCGATCTTCACTCAGACAGAAAGTGATACCAAGTTCATAGAGGTTGATTTCAGGCCGTATTGGAGTCAGATTGGAGTAAATACAGTTTCTGCGCATAATGTTGGTTTTTTAGTTTACCACAAGGTACATTAAATGTCACCTTCCTTCATCACCATTTCTCGGTATTTATTGGTATTCTGGGTAACTTTAGTTACTTAAAGTCCTTCCGGTACCATTTAGCTTTGCCTTAACATGAAATCCAATATGCAACAGATTATTCAGCAATTAGCCGGCTGGACCGTAGGAATGATCATCGGTCTGCTGGCAGCTATTTCGCTGATCTTTTTTTTCACCTGGTCGGCAGTACATCATGCCGGGTGGTTGTATAAAGCGGAACCTGTCGAACAATCATGGACACTACCCTCCATTGAATCGGATCTGCCTGAAGGAAAGGAAGGACAACAGATACGGTATGGTTACCTGCTCGTAAGCGAAACACCCAAATGGATGGGCCCAAAGGCAAAGAGTCATGAGTTACAATTCGCCGGGAATAACCTCACCTGCAAAAACTGTCACCTCGATGCTGGCACAAAAAAGGGAGCTGGTTCTTTCGTGGGTGTTACCAATCGGTTTCCTCAATTCAGGGGAAGAGAAGGCACAATGGGTACCATTGAGGACCGCATCAACGGATGTATGGAACGAAGTATGAATGGTACGGCCCTTTCGGTTGAATCTCCCCAAATGGAGGCTATTGTGGCCTATATGGAATGGCTCAGCAAAGATGTGCCTGCTGATGTCGAAGCTCAGTATAAGGGATTTGCTAAAATCAGAATTCCCGACGTAAGGGCTGATCTTTCATTCGGTCAGGAGATTTATCAGCGGGAATGTGTTACCTGCCACGGAACCGACGGGCAGGGTCAGGCTCTTGCCGGCAGCGATTCGACCAAGGGCTACCTGTACCCGCCGCTCTGGGGCGGCGATTCCTACAACCATGGTGCAGGCATGAACCGCATCATAACCGCGGCAGAGTTCATCAAGGGCAATATGCCACTCGGTGTAACTATCGATGCGCCCAGGCTGTCGGACGAGGAAGCATTCCATGTGGCAGCTTATATTGACAGTTTCGACCGACCATTAAAACCAGAAGCAGAGCAGGATTTCCCGGATAAGAAATTAAAACCCGTCTCAACACCCTACGGTCCGTGGGACGACCCGTTTACGGCCGAACAGCATAAATATGGCCCCTTTCCGCCCATCATAGCGTATTACGAAAAGGAATATGGCCTTAAGAAAGATAAGTAACCTGCTTATACTACTCGCTCTTCCTGTGATGCTGAGCGCTCAATCTGTTCGTCCGGCAAAGGATTCAGTACGCTCCTATGGGGTTTTATCCGGGGAGTGGCGGACATTCTATATGGCGACCGTCAATAAGGACAGCCTGAAGGATTTCCAGGCACTGGCAACAGGAGGATACATCCGGTATGCCTATCATATACGTGACAGATTCGAAATTGCGGGCGGACTTTACACCTCCTTTAATCTTAACATACAGGATCTGGAAGTACCTGATCCAGCTACCGGACGTCCTTCGCGGTATGAATCAGGACTTTTCGATGTTAATGACCTTGGAGACCGTAGTGTCTTTATCATTGGAGAATTGTACGGGGTTTATTCGTGGAAAAACGGCCATATCAAGGCCGGAAGAATGAAAACAAAAACCCCGTTTGTAAATGGCCAGGACGGACGGATGATACCTACTTTTGTTCAGGGTGCATACTTCTATCACAAGCCCGTTCCTCAGCTGGACTATACCATTGGGATTTACAATGAGATTGGCCCCAGATCAACGGGTAAATTCTTTGGAATCGGCGAAAGCATTGGTCAGTATCCCGCCGGCCGAAATCCCGACGGATCGCCTTCCAGGTATAAAGACAATACCCAAAGTGATTTTATGATCATGAGTGATGTTAACTGGCGCCCTGCCACAAATTTTCGCGTAAGACTGGTCGATTATCACATCGATAATACGTTTCATTCCTTCTACCTGAATCCGGCCTTTACCTGGAAAATCAAAGATCGCACATTCACCGCACAGGCAGAATGGGTTCATGAAGACCGTGTGGGCAACGGGGGAAATGAAAATCCTGACCTGCAGTATTTTACCGACAAAAGCGCCAATGTGCTGGGGTTTGAACTGAGTACCCGGAAGAAGACATCCTGGCGTATTGCCTACAACAGAATTACCGATAACGGCCGATTCCTGTTCCCACGCGAATGGGGACGGGAATTCCTATTCGCCTTTCAGAAGAGGGAACGATCTGAAGGACTCCGGGATGCACATGCACTTCTTATTGCTGTTCGTCATGATCTCAGCCTGAAAAAAGATATACTTACCAGTGAATTCAGCATCGGAAGGCACTGGAATCCCGACGTAACAAATGCCGCGGCCAATAAATATGCGATGCCGGATTATACCCACTTTAACCTCGATCTCAGCTATCGTAGTGAAAAAGTTAAAAACTTATACCCGGAATTGCTCATCACCTACAAAGCCGCCCGATCAAATGTTCCTGAGAATCCGGCGATCTACCTGAACAAGGTGGACATGTGGCACTTTAGCCTCGTGCTGAATTACCGTTTTAAAAAATAACCGCGATCACGTTGCTTCAGAATTTACATTCCCCGAGAAGTAATCGTTTAGTTTGAACAAGGTTTGTTCATTTACCTGCTCATCAAGAAGCACCTTCCCTTTCTCCAGCAATACAATTCGGGTACAGATATCGGTCACATGATTAAGGTCGTGACTGGATATAAGGAAGGTCTTTTCTGATCTTGATTCATGTATGATCCTTTTCAAATGGATCTGCGATGTGGGATCAAGATTTTCAAATGGCTCATCGAGCATCACTATGGCGGGGTTACCAATGAACGCGGCAGCTATGCCCACCTTTTTTTTATTTCCCTTCGACAGGTCACGGATATATTTTCTCTTGCCCAGGATCTCATTATTAAAAAGAACTTCAAATTTCGACAGGTGCACCTGAAGGTCCTGATCGGTGAGACCATAAATCTTTGCCAGAAATCCAAAATATTCCTCAGGTGTCAGATAATCAATCAGGAACTTCTCATCAATAAAAGAACCGGTATGCTTCTTCCATTCTTCCGAAGTCCGAACGTTCGCACCCTCAATCATTACAATGCCGGAATCAGGCCGGATCAGGTCAAGAATAATCCGGAACAAGGTTGTTTTACCCGCCCCGTTATTTCCCACCAGCCCGAAGGATTCACCTGCCGGTATGTCCAGCTGTGTTATATCAACCGCCACCGCACCCCGATAGGATTTTTTCAGCTCTGAAATTGATATCATTATTTTTACAAGGTTAGGTCTCTGATAAATTTATACTTCAATACTCTCAGGCGGTTTGTGAGCCGTGTAATTACCTGGTTCCGGAACAGGCATCCGATCAGTCCGACAATTCCCAACGCAAGAATTCCAGGCACAAAGCCCCCGAAATAGTTTACAGGAAGGAAAATGAGGTACGGACCAACCAGCATCGGTATTGCCATTAGCCACTGAGCTACCCCGGTGCCCTGGTAATTCATAAACGATGACCGGTTAAGGTCGATCGCTTTCGGACTCCACATCGACAGGCGTATCATTACAGGGATATTGACCCCTATGTTAAAGAGGCATCCACAGATCATCAGCAATAGAATATCCCAGCCAAAATAGACATAGGGTATGCAAAGTACCGTAGACAGTATACTCGAAATCACGAGCAGACGGTATCGGGAAGAGATCCAGGTCCTGAGCGAAATTGGACGCGTGAAATAAAAATCAAGCTGATTGGTATTCCATCCCCAGAAAAACTGACCATAGTTAATGGTGAACAGTGCGCTCATGAAAACACCGATAAAAACAAAGAACCCTTTTGAATCCTGATAAGCTTCATTTCCAAAAAAGAGCAGTCCGTACCCCACAAAAATCAATGAAAGAAGGAGAACAGATCTCGTGCGTTTATGACGCAGGATGAGCCTTATTTCCTGAAGTATGAGCACATTGGAAAGGGTTCCGCGATTTAGAAAACCAAAACTCGCGGAATAGGATTCAAGGTGGTCATCACTTTTCTGAACCAGTTCTTCCAGGTAGAGGTGGTTGCCGAGAAATTTATACGTCGCGTAAAGAAGAAGCAAAAATCCAAGTACAGGAATGAATATCAGGTATGGCGATACAAGAATTGATTCCATCGCGGCGCCCAGTGGTTCCAAAAAACTATATCCGTAGAAATAATTCAGTGCATAGTTCGATGAAGCAATCACCACCAGAATTATCCACACCCAGGGCGTACTGTCATACTTTTTTTTGAAAAGTATATTCAGAAAATGAATACACAGAGAAAACAGTGAAATACTTGCAAGCCAGATAACGGCATTCATGGTCCCATACCGGGGTGCCAGGAATTGCAGGGTTACCGGCAGCAGCAGCATAACAGGATAAATATTAAACAGGCTGAACAACGACCTGCCAAGGAGATAGCCGGCAATTGTCTTGCGCTTCACCGGCAGGCAAAGGTAGGGCTGAACATCCAGCGCCGGAACCTTTTGAATTAAATAACGCATGACGGCATCCAGGAGGAAATAATAAATAACCATCTCATTCAGCAGCGAAACGGGATCCTTTTGCGTAGGAATGCTGGTTATCAGCTTGGGTAGAGTTATAGCAAGGATCAGCAGGGAGAAGGTAATCATGGCTCCCACGAAGATGACGAGTGCGGTCATACCCATCTCCCGCCCGAAAGACGGTGAGCGTCTGAACTGCAGCCACTGGTGGCGTATGAATTCCCTGATCATTCCATTAAATATACAACAGGAATTAAATTCAGGCGGTGCACGTGAAAATTATTCTTGGTCTCATGGATAAAATTCTTATTTTGACCGACTAAACCTAAACCAATATGAATCAACTCTTCAGGGGACTTCTGGTCTCACTTATCTTTAGTTCTGTGCTGATGGCACAGGAAAAACCAATCGCTTTTACTAATGCCCACATCATACCCATCGAGGGAGCTGAAATTGAAAAGGGCACATTACTCATTCAAAATGGAAGAATACTCGAAGTAGGCGCCAGTGTGAATATCCCGTCGGATGCCACAACGGTCGATGCCAGTGGAAAGGTGATCATGCCTGGTCTGGTCGACACACACTCCCACCTCGGCGGACCTTCAGGAGGTGACAGGTCGGCGGCACTCAATCCTGAAGTGCGCGTGCTGGATGCACTGGACCCCACCAGTGACGGGTTTAAAAGAGCGCTTGCCGGTGGCATCACGACGCTGAATGTCATGCCGGGTTCCGGACACCTGATGAGCGGACAAACCGTATATCTCAAACTTCGTAAAGGTGCCAGAAAAATTGAAGATCTGCTCTTCTGCAGCGACCCGCTCAATGATATATGCGGGGGCATGAAGATGGCCAATGGTACAAATCCGATCAACGGTACGCCTAATTTCCCCGGTACCCGTGCAAAGTCGGCCGCCATGGCACGCACCCTGTATACCAAAGCACAGGAATACAAAAAGAAAGTGGAGGAAGCGGCCTCTGACACCTCGAAACAGGCACCTCCCAGGGACCTTCAAATGGAAGGTCTGGTGGAAATACTTGACGGCAAACGAATTGTTCATTTTCATACCCACCGGCATGACGATGTGCTTACTGCCATCCGCCTGTCCCAGGAATTCGGATTCAAGGTGGTTCTGCATCACGTGAGTGAGGCGTGGAAGGTGGCGGATGAAATTGCCGCTGCCGGAGTTCCTGCTTCCATTATTGTTATTGATTCTCCCGGCGGAAAACTGGAAGCCATGGATCTGCGAAACACCAACGGTGCGCGGCTGGAGCAAGCGGGAGCTATGGTTGGATTTCATACAGACGATGGTATTACCGATTCACGATTCTTTATCAGATCAGCTGCCGTTGGAGTACGCGAAGGAATGTCACGTGAAGCGGCTTTGAAGGCCCTTACACTGGCAGGCGCAGAAATGCTGGAACTTGATGATCAACTGGGCTCATTGGAGAAGGGCAAGGATGCCGACTTCATCATCCTTAACGGTGATCCGTTCAGCGTGTATACCCACGTGGAACAGACCTGGGTGGAAGGTCAGCAGGTATTTGACCGTTCACAACCCGAAGATCACGCATTCGCCACAGGCGGATACAAAGTTTATCGTTCAACCCTCCACATCCATGCTGAATAATATGAAACTCATCAAACTAATTATACTCCTGCTTTTTCCATTATCCGGCATTTCACAGATCGCCATAACCGCCGAAAAAGTATATACACTGGACGGTCCGATGATCGAAAACGGTGTTGTCCTGGTTAAGGACGGCAAAATCGAGCGGGTTGGAAAAGAAGGCAGTGTCCGCATCCCGAAAGACTATCAGGTTTTGACCGCCAAAGTTGTTACACCCGGCCTGATCGATGCACATTCTGCCGTAGGTCTTTCCGGATATATGAACCAGCCCCATGATCAGGACCAGCTGGAGACGAGTTCCCCTATTCAACCCGAATTACGAGCGATCGATGCCTATAATTCACAGGAAGAACTGGTGGGTTATGTCCGTGACTGGGGTGTTACCACCCTGCATACCGGGCACGGTCCGGGAGCGATCATCAGCGGTCAAATGATGACGGTCAAAACAGTGCGTGACTTTGATGAAAGTGCCATTATCGACCCTGAAACCATGCTGGCCATGACATTTGATCCGTCGGTTAGCAGTAATTTTACCTCGCCCGGAACATCTTCGAAGCTGATTGCCATGATCCGAACCAAACTAATCGCTGCCGGAGAATACCGCGAGAAGATGGCCGATGACAATGACAAGAATGATCCACCGAAGGACCTCCAGATGGATGCACTTACGCGTTTACTCAACAAGGAGACCAAGGCACTCATCACAGTAAATACGCAAACAGATATCCTCGCCGCAATCCGGCTGGCCAGGGAATTTGACATCGACCTGGTGCTGGATGAGGTTGCAGAAGGCTACCTGCTCATCGATGAGATAAAGGAATCAGGCGCACAGGTAGTCCTCCATCCTACCATGGCAAGGTCTACCGGATCGCGTGAAAATATGACCATGGAATCTGCAGCTATTCTGAATAAGGCAGGCATTCCTTTTTCCATCAAGAGTGGTTTTGAGGCCTATGTTCCCAAGACACGAATAATCCTGTTTGAAGCCGCACAGGCGGTTGCCAATGGGTTGCCTTACGAAGAAGGACTTAAATCGATCACGTATTACCCTGCCCAACTTCTTGGGATATCAGATCGCGTGGGCACCATCGAACGCGGTAAGGATGCAGACCTCGTTCTGTACAATGGTGACCCGTTCGAATACCAGACAAAAGTTTGCCAGGTACTGATCAACGGAAAGGTAGAAAAGGAGTCATGTGACTAGTAGAAGCGCCCTGAATTACTGACGAAAGCGATCTTCCTGCTGTCGGGTGACCAGCTGGGTACGTTAATCGTACCCTGCCCCCCATAAACGTATGCAATGATCCGTGGTGTACCACCCTCAACCGGCATCAACCGTAGAGTTACATGCTTGTAAAACGGGTGGTCATCCGATCGCACATCGGTCCCGAAGCTTAAAAACACGATCCACTTCCCATCGGGCGAGACGTGGGGAAACCAGTCATTGAAGTTTTCGTCGAAGGTGAGCTGTGTAGGTTCCGACCCGTCGGCATTCATTCTCCATAACTGCATCGTACCGGTTCTGTCTGAATTAAAATAGATATACCTGCCATCACCGGAGAACTCGGAACCATCATCGAGCCCGGGTGTATCGGTAAGCTGGGTCTCCTCCATGGTTTCTGTATCAGCGGCATAGATATCGTATTTCCCCTTGCGGTTTCCTGTAAAAATAACTGTTTTCTTGTCCGGAGATATGCCATGCAGATAGCTCGCCCCCTGGCCTGACATACTAACCTGCCGCGGATTATCACTGCCTGTGGAAGGCATCAGATAAATGGTAGACGCGTTGTCATCAGCGGCATTGTGATGACTTATTCCCAGCATTTCTCCGTCGAAAGAGAGGACATGATCGTTGTTATTACTGGTTGCAAAACCGGTATTGAGATACTCCACTTCACCATTCTCAAAGTAATAACGGTAAAGGTAGCCATTGGAATTATAGATCAGGTTCTTTCCGTCGGGCGTCCAGTTCGGAGCCTGCAGCGAATGTTCAGATTCAAAAAGCACTTTTCTTGTTCCTGATTCGATGTCCAGTACTTCCATCCGGCTTCCAAGATAATTTCGATATGGAACCAGGTCTGCCGGAGCCGGCTTGATGATACGTACATTCTTAAAAACAGCGTGCTCGGTAACATCCGGATTGTGGGAACAAACATATATCCCGGCAAATACCTCATTTCGCAGGGAAATATCTGTAAGCTCTACCGTTGTAAATGATTCACCCTTCCTGGCTGTGCTCATGTAATACGTACCTCCTATTCTGGACAGCTGAATGATATCGGGTGCCGTATCGGTCGATTTAACTTCAAGGGTTTCAGCGTCTGCCGTTTTTCTGTACTGAAGGGAAGTAAGTCCGTCGCCATGCACCGCCGCATTCACCATGGCTGACCCGGAACTCAGGGTATTGCGTACCGTCCAGCCAATCTTTCGGTGCGGATCGACACCTTCACCGATAAAATGCATTTCAGCCCGAAGTATGAAATCACCCTGAAGCGTTGTCCATAAGTAGCGGAATTCATCTTTTTCGCCCCACATGTTGGTCCCTGACCCCGAAATGGTATAACTCTGATTCTCTGAATCATATACCACAGAACCTGCATTCTTTACGGCACCGACATCGGTGCTGCTCTCAAAAATACCATAGTCTTTATCCTGTGCGTAAGAGTGAATTGAAACGAACATCAGAAATATGAACAGTTTAGTAAAGTGAAGTTTATTGAAATTCATAATGGCTCTTCTTGGTTAACTGAATATAGTGAAAACATCATTGATCCACAGGGGAATTTTGAAATGATATTGTATTTTGATTTGATGACGGTTACCTTAAATAATTACCATTTACATAAATTGAATTTTATTTTACAACTTGTTGGGGCAATTTAACTCTGCCGTTAATGCGGCATAATCAGAAACTTTAAAAAAGGAGGATATTTTGAAAAGAAGAGATTTCGTTCAGCTGGCTGGACTTGGCGCCGGTGCGATGATGATGCCACCTGTATTTGGCAGATCGATACCAGCAGAAGCACTGTCCAGTCCGGGATTGGATGTCGCGATAAAAAAGGAACTGGCGGACATAGCGCTGAATACAGCCCGCTCGATGGGCGCGTCCTATGCCGACGCCCGGATTGGCCGCTATCTGAATCAATATGTGTTCACCCGCGAGGATAAGGTGCAGAATGTAGTGAACACTGAATCCTTTGGTATTGGAATACGTGTAATCGCCAATGGCACCTGGGGTTTTGCCTCCACCAATGACGTGAGCAACGATGGTATTAAAAAAGCTACCACCCAGGCCGTTGCCATTGCCAAGGCAAATGCAAAAATTCAGAAGGAACCGGTTAAGCTCGCACCTGTGGAATCGTACGGTGAAGTGAGCTGGAAAACACCGGTGAAAAAAGATTTTAAAGATATTCCCGTTTCAGAGAAGGTAGACTTGCTCCTCTCTGCTAACGCGGCCGCGATGGAAAATGGCGCGAGTTTCGTGAATTCCGCATTATTCATGGTTAATGAGCAAAAATATTTTGCCTCCACCGAAGGCAGTTATATCGATCAGGATATTCACCGCATCTGGCCTACATTCGGCGTTACTGCCATCGACCGCGCTCAGGGCAAGTTCAAATCGCGTCAGGCACTGAGTGCCCCGATGGGAATGGGCTTTGAATACATGGACGGACTTGCCTCAGAAAAACTGGAAGGTCCGAACGGTCTGATCTTCTACCGCAACAGCTATGATATTGTGGAAGATGCAAAGGTTGCCGCTGAACAGGCACGCGAAATGCTTTCAGCAAAGTCCGTAGAACCGGGTAAATATGATATGGTCCTGGAACCTAATCATCTGGGATTAACAATTCATGAATCTGTGGGACATCCCCTGGAACTGGACCGTGTGCTTGGTTATGAAGCCAATTATGCAGGTACCAGCTTCGCCACACTGGATAAACTGGAAAGCGGAAACTTCAATTACGGAAGTGAGCAGGTGAACCTGGTGGCCGATAAAACCCAGCCCTATTCACTGGGTGCCGTAGGGTACGATGATGAGGGTGTTAAATGTAAAAAATGGGATCTGGTTAGAAACGGGATCCTGGTGAATTACCAGGCCATACGAGACCAGGTACATATGATCGGACAGAATGAATCGCACGGCTGCTGCTATTCGCAAAGCTGGAACGACGTACAGTTTCAGCGTATGCCGAATGTTTCGCTGGAGCCGGGTAAGGAAAAATATTCGGCAAAAGACATGATCAGGGACGTTGAAAAGGGAATTTTCATTGCCGGTCGCGGGTCCTACTCGATTGACCAGCAACGCTACAATTTCCAGTTTGGTGGTACAGTATTCTATGAGATTCGAAACGGCGAAATAAAAGGCATGCTGAATGATGTGGCATATCAGTCTAATACACAGGAGTTCTGGAATTCCTGTTCAAAGATCTGTGATGAAAGCGATTATCGTATGTTCGGTTCATTCTTTGACGGAAAGGGCCAGCCCTCACAGATAAGTGCCGTTTCGCACGGCAGTTCGACCAGCCGCTTTGATGGCGTGAACGTGATCAATACCGGAAGAACTATTTAATCATCATTCAGACTTAAAAGAAATACAAATGGCTATATATACGAAAGAAGAAGCACGACAAATCCTGGAGAAGGCCCTGAGCTTTTCGAAGGCAGATTCGTGTGAGGTCAATCTGGGTGGAAGTGAAAGCGGAAATATTCGTTATGCGCGAAATACCGTTTCAACATCGGGCTACCGCTCCAATCAAAACCTCTCAGTAACTTCAAGTTTTGGGAAACGCGTTGGAACAGCAACGATTGACGAGTTCGACGATGCATCCCTGGAAAAAGTAGTGCGGCGTTCTGAAGAACTCGCGCAGCTCTCTCCGGAGAACCCTGAATTTATGGAACCCCTGGGACCGCAGAACTATGACGAATCGAAAACCTTCGCAAGTTCTACAGCAAATATCACCCCTGAATACCGCGCAGGCGTTGCTGCCAGCAGTATCGAACCAGCAGCGGCTAAAGATGTAACAGCTGCAGGTTTCCTTGATGATTCATCCGGATTTTCTTCCATGATGAATTCAAAGGGACTTTTTGCCTACAACCAGTCAACCAATGCCGACTTTACCGTAACCATGCGTTCTAATGACGGTACCGGATCTGGCTGGGTAACCCGGGACGTAAATGATATCGATAAATTCGATGCCTCTGAGGCTTCAAAAATTGCGATTGACAAGGCACTGATGTCAAGAAATGCCAAGGCCATCGAACCGGGAAAATATACCGTGATTATGGAACCCGCAGCGGCAGCATCCCTTATCGGAAACATGGTTGGTGCCTTTGATGCCAGAACGGCTGACGAGGGACGCAGCTTTATGTCGAAAGACGGGGGAACCAAGCTCGGAGAAAAGATCGTTGACGAACGCGTCACCCTTTATTCAGATCCTCTTCATCCGGATGTACCTGCGCCTACATGGAATGGTCAGGGCCAGCCGCTGAAAAAAATGAACTGGATCGAAAACGGCGTGGTAAAAAACCTGGCTTATTCCCGCTACTGGGCCCAGGAAAAAGGCGTAGATCCCGTTCCGTTCCCGGCCAATGGGATCATGGTGGGCGGCGACGCTTCTCTTGAAGACCTGATCAAAGATACCCGTCGGGGTATTCTGGTTACCCGGTTCTGGTATATCCGTTCGGTAGACCCGCAAACGCTGCTATATACTGGTCTTACGCGTGACGGCACATTCTACATTGAGAATGGTAAAATCAAACACCCTGTGAAGAACTTCAGGTTTAATGAAAGTCCGATTATCATGCTGAACAACCTCGAAACTCTCGGGCAGCAGCAGCGTGTAGGCGGGAACCTGATTCCTTACCTCAAGGTGCGGGATTTCACGTTCACCAGTCTCTCAGACGCGGTCTGATAAACTAAATAAACTGCTGACTGGTTATTCCGGAAACGGGATAACCAGTTTTTTTTAGAAAGACATGTTAAACGCACAAGGCGATAAGTTCTTTTTTACCCGGCTCCAGTATGAATCCGGGGATTGGGATGTGGATCAGCGGATGCCGTCCAATCTTCTGAACTCACTGGTGGAATATACCACCCTGCCTGTTGATACGCGGGAAAACATCATTCCACTGGCCAGCGAAAAACTTTTCAACTGTCCGTTCTGCTACCTCTCCGGTCATAAACTGGTCCAGTTTACCGATCGTGAAAAGGAAAACTTCGAAAAGTATGTTCGAAACGGCGGGTTTATCTTCGTTGATGATTGCAACCATGATATCGACGGGTTGTTTGCAAAGTCTTTTGAAAGGCAGATGGCGGAAATATTTGGTGCGGATGCGCTGGTGAAAATTCCAAACAATCATGCCATCTACACGTCATTTTTCCGGTTTGAGGATGGACCACCCACCACCTCGCAGGAATTGAATGGCTGGGGAGACGACCTGGTTCATGACTACCTTAAAGCAATCCAGTTCCGGGACAGGATCGGTGTACTCTACAGCAACAAGGACTATGGCTGTGAATGGGACTATGATTTCAGAAATAAGCGATGGTATAAAATTGACAACACCCGGTTTGCCGTCAATATTGTAATGTATGCACTAACCTCATAGACAATGACAGAAAAGAGTGAAGCAACTCAGGTACAGGTAGAAGGATTGGTTAAGAAACTGGATAAACTTCGAAGTGAAATCCATAAAGTAATAGTCGGACAGGAAGAAACCGTTGAACAACTGATTGTCGCATTTATAGCCGGCGGTCATGTTCTGATTGAAGGGGTGCCCGGACTTGCTAAAACGCTGATGGTTCGTACCCTTGCCCGGGCAGTTAACCTGAGTTTTAAACGAATTCAGTTTACACCTGACCTCATGCCTTCCGACATTATCGGAACCGAGATCCTGGAAGAAACGCATAATACGAAACAATTTGTATTCCAGAAGGGTCCCATATTTGCCAACCTGGTTCTGGCCGATGAAATCAACAGAACTCCGCCAAAAACACAATCAGCGCTTCTCGAAGCGATGCAGGAGTTTGAGGTAACTTACTTTGGAAAGACGCACTACCTCGACCGTCCGTTCTTCCTGCTGGCCACACAGAACCCCATCGAACAATCCGGTACATTTCCACTCCCGGAAGCTCAGCAGGACAGATTTCTGTTTCTGATCCGCATTGGTTATCCCAACCAGGAAGAGGAAGACCATATTCTCAAACAAACTACCGGAAGTAGTACCGCCGATGTTCAACCGGTGATTTCTGGTGAAGAGATCATTGAACTTCAGCAATGGGTCCGGCAGGTTGTTATCTCTGACGAACTCATCCATTATGTAGGCCAACTGGTTCGTAACACACGTCCGGCAGACTCCGTGATACCGGAAATAAGGGATTATGTAAGCTGGGGAGCCGGTCCAAGAGCCGGGCAGGCTATCATTTTAACGGCCAAAGCACGGGCATTGCTGAACGGCAGGTATTCGGTAATTCCGGAAGACCTGAAACAAGTGGCCCATCCTACCCTGAGACATCGCATACTGGTAAACTTTAAAGCGGAAGCCGATGGCATCAACTCCGATGACCTGATCAACATCCTGCTTAATAAGATCGAATTGTAAATGAGCGCCAAATACGCATCCGTCTCCGAACTCTACAATCCCGCTCTTATACACAGCGTTTCGGGACTGGCCATGACCGGAAGGAATATTGTGGATACATATTTATCCGGCGTAAACCGAAGCGTCAGGACCGGGATGGGAATGGAATTTAGTCAGTACAGACCCTATTCCCCGGGAGATGATCTGCGGATGCTCGACTGGAAACTGGTAGCACGACGCGAAAAATACTATGTTCGCCAATCTGAAATTGACTCAGGCACCACGGTGAAGTTTATCCTGGACTGTTCCGCCTCGATGCTTCAGGCCAGTGAAGGACTTACTAAACTGGATTACGCCAAGGTGGTGATCGCCACACTTGCTTACCTTGCCACCCAGCAGGGTGACGCTCCGGGACTCTTCGCATTGAACGACCAGTCCTATGTTGCGCTTCAGCCTGAACGACGCAGGCAGCAGTATATGCAATTGATCAATCACCTGGTATCCGTTGATGGCAATGGCAAATGGCCCGAATCCCGGTCACGTATCAATGAAATAATACCACGTAAAGAGAAGGCTCTCATCATTTTCGTTTCTGATATGTATGAAAATAATAACGAACTGATTAACAGTATTTTAAAGTCAAATACTTCTACTTCAGATGTAATCTGTTTTCATATCACGTCAAAAGAAGACTGGGAACCTGATTACAATGGATATGTCACACTCGAAGACATTGAGACCGGAGAACGGGTAAAGGTTAATGCTCAGGCACAAGCCGCAGACTATACCCATGCATGGGAAGAATACCGAAATTCATTGCGTCATCGTTTGCTGGAAAATCACGTGCAATATGAATGTCTGAAAATGCACGAACCCCTTTCCCATGGCCTTAAGCTCTTTCTTAAAAAGCGTAACGGTTTGTTGAGATGATTTTTGGAGCCCCTCATATGCTTTGGGGTCTTCTGGGCCTGATCATACCTGTAGCGATACATCTGCTCAGCAGAAAAGAACAGCGTGTGATCAGAGTGGGATCTGTACGGTTATTCCGCGATACAGAAAGTGTCAAGGTCCGCCGCATTTTGCCCACCGATATCCTGCTCCTCCTGTTAAGATGCCTGCTCATTGTTTCGCTGGTTTTTTGGTTGGCAGAGCCTAAACGATTGATATCGGAAGACACGGTGCCCGTAGCATATCTCATTGACCCTGGTCTGGCCAAACATCCCTATGTCTCAGGTGAAATAATTCCCCTTCAAACAAGTTTCTGGCTGCAGCGGGATACCCCTCCTGCACAGGAGGATCCAGCGGATATCGGGGAAAACGACAATTACTGGGAGCTGGCAGCAAATGTTAGCACTTCCGTTCAAGCGGATTCGATCGTATTTATCACCCGGCCATTGCTCAGTGGTATGGGCGAATTCCGCCCCTTGTTAAGCACCCCCTTCAGCTGGGTAACCCTGGATTCCAGTGATCCATTCCCGTATTCAGTGGGCTCATTTAGCCGGCATGATTCAGCATTTCAATTGGTTGCCGATGAATGGACGTTAACATATAACTATGATCCGCAGAATACGGAAACTTCCGAAAAAAGAGTAAAAAAAATAGCCTTCATGTACCCTGACTCACTTGAAACTAAAGTCGGACTGTGCCGGAAGCTGCTGGTGGTACTGGGAAATTATAGTGGAACAACCATGGAATTTCTTTCGAAAGAATCAAATGAGAATGCTGATTTCGTTTTTTGGTTCCATCAGAAACCGTCCCTGAACCTTACTGCAGGTGACATTCTTGTTCTGCCAGATCAGGATCAGCCCATACGACTAGAAGAAGGCATGGCTGGAAGTTTTGTAATCAGGGGCAGCACGACTGATACCGGCTATTCTGCTTTTGCTGAACAACTCATGAATACACTGGGATTATACCCGACCACTTCTATGGAAGTCTCAGACCCAAGGTTTGTGAGTAACGAACAGATTCAGCCGCGCTATTCATCGTCTGCCGGGATGCAAAGAGATTCATACCGCTTATTTAACCTTTTGCTGGTTCTGGCAGGCGTATTGCTGTTGACGGAACGGTTCCTATCAATGAAACAAAAACGATGAAAGGCGGAGTACATACCAGGAAGCTCCAGCAAAAATGGACGGCACTCAAGTGGGTTCAGGCTGTATTGCTTTGGTTAGCCTTTGTTCTGATCATACTGGCTTTTATAACCGACTTTAACCGCCAGGTTCTTTTGGTTGCGTTTACGGGATTATTATCTGTCACCGTTTTTACGCCCTGGAATATTAACAAGCAACGGGTTTCGCAATATCTGAACCGTCGGTTCCCGGAAATGCAGTACAGTTCGGAACTGCTTGAAAGTGATGTGAATGATCTGGACGGGCTCGCCCTTGTTCAATATGATCGTATTCATAAAATCGCCCAAGAGGATTCGCGATTCGCCCAACCTCCCGTAAACCTCTGGCCCTCATTATTTTTCATTACGCTTGCAGCCGTAGCCTACGGCCTTTTCAACGGGCAGCCCTCAATATCCCACACATCATTAGGGGATTCACAAGTTCTGCTTCCTGAAAGTGACATTGGAGGTCCGGACCCTCTGCTGATTAATCATGTTTTTGAAATACAACCACCGGCATACACGAAAATCAGGCCCTACAGCAGTTCCGGCCCGGAAATTTCAGCGCCTGAGAGAAGTCGGATTACGTGGAAAGTTTCAGCAGATAAAGCCCTGATAAATGGATGGTTCACACTCAATGCAGACACCACTTCTCTGAACAATCCGTCTGATAATTATTCCGCCAGTTTCAGTCTTGAAAGACACAGTTTAAGCCGTTTCTCTCTGGTCTCAATTGATTCCGTTCGTTATAATTCTGAAATCATGGAGTTAAGAATGATTCCGGACGAATCACCGCGGATCACAGTTAAAAATCAGGATGAATTCACGCGGTTTGAATGGGAAGATACAAAGAAGATCAACTTTGATATTGAGATTTCGGATGACTATGCCATTGCAGACGCTGCTGTTCAGGCTACGGTAAGCCAGGGTTCCGGCGAATCTGTTAAATTCCGTGAACTTCGATTTCCCCTGGAGGGTTTTACTCCAGGGTCAAAGAATTCAAAAGCCCGTGGAGCTTTTAATTTGGATGCAATGGGTCTGGAACCCGGTGATGAATTATATTTCTTTATTGAAGCAGCGGACAATCGCAGTCCGGCACCAAATATCACCCGCTCTTCGACCTTTTTCGTTCAGATACGCGATACAACTACCTATGAGTTTTCGCTCGAAGGAGATCTTGGAGTTGACATAATGCCTGAATATTTTCGAAGTCAGCGCCAGATCATCATTGATACCGAAAAACTTCTGAGTGAGCGTACCGCCATCACGCAACAGACGTTCAATGCCACGAGCAACGAGCTTGGTTTTGATCAGAAAGCCTTGCGGTTGCGCTACGGGCAGTTTCTAGGTGAGGAGGATGAATCAGGCATAGTAGTCTCGGAAGAAGCGCGGGAAGCCACAACTGAAAGTTATACGCATGATCATGACAATGAGGATAGCGGAGGTGATGATCATTCAGAAGGCGAAGACCACGACATACTCGATGAATATTTACATGACCACGGGGATCCCGAGGGGGCCACATTTTTCCGCGTATCACTTCGCGCAAAACTAAAGCAGGCTATGGCCGAAATGTGGGACAGTGAATTATACCTGCGCCTGTATCAGCCCGACAAATCCCTGCCGTACCAGTACAGGGCACTGGAATTGATCAGGGAAATAAAGAATGATTCAAGAATTTATGTTCACCGCATCGGCTTCGAACCCCCACCCATCAAGGCGGAAAACCGGCTTACAGGCAAACTGGATGAGGTTCGGCCTGAAATACGGCAGGAAATAAATATCGGCAACGATGCTCTTTCCGGAATATTCAACGGTCTGGCCCGCCTTGAATCTGAGATCAATGAGGAAAGCCGCTCATCGGCGGAAACATTACGATTTCTTTACGATGAACTCAGTCAGCTGGCGATAGACCAACCCGAAAAATTTCTGGCGCCGCTGCAAAAAACTGATAGTTTGATCCGGATCAACGGAGGGCAAAAGAGAGACCTGATCGTTTTGAGAAACGATATTCTGAAAGCGCTGCCTGACCAATTAACCCCGGTTGTTTCACCTGAGCGCCAGCCTTCATCACTAACTGAGGCCTTACAACGGGAAATGAAATGAATTTTTATCATAACGACATATGGCCCGTTGCATTGATATCACTCATCCTGACAGGGTTGGTTTTCGGATACATGGAATTGAATAATCCCGGCAAAAGAAGACTTGTCAGAATTTTTGCTTTGGCCTTGGGCCTGTTTGCAGTGTTTTGTCTGATTACCAAACCCTCGTTTCGAGGCGCTTCCACAGGATCAACAGCCATTGTTATTACAAACGGAACGCCTTCGGACCAAATAGCAAAGATTGAGGGTGCCGCGGGGAATGAGGATATATTCAGGGCTGACTTGTCCTGGTATGACATTCCGGAGTGGGATTTGTACGATTCAATTGTTCTAACCGGCAATGGACTCCCCGGGTCAATGATTGAGGGTATTACAAATACCATGGTCACCTGGCAAAAACCACCTCGTATACCAGGAATTCAACAAATCACAATTCCCGAGATCACATGGAAAGACCGGGAATTCAGTATCATCGGCACCACGAATGACCCGGCACTAGTTTTAACAGCAACTGCTGGAACTAACAGAGATACACTTTTATTGAACCAGGGGTCCTTCACGGCATCGTTTATCTTTAAAACAGCGGGCAGGAACATGGTGAACATCCACGCCTATGACTCCTCCGGCAATCTTATGGACCGTTATACCATCGGGCTTGATACACGAACCAGCAGGCCATTGAAATTTCTTTTTCTTTCCGGATTTCCGAGGTTTGAGAACCGCTTCCTGCAGGAACATCTCGCTCGTGAAGGTCATGAGATCACAAGCCGTACAGAAGTGAGCCGTAACCTGTATGCATGGGAATTCCTGAATACTGCCCGGGACAGGTCTGATCCGTTTGGACGACTTGGGTCTTTTGATATGATCGTCGTTAATGAAGAAGTTATCAGCAATCTGGACAGAACCCGACAGGAAGAGCTCTTGAAGGCAGTGAATGAGGGATTGGGTGTTCTTGTAACGGCACCCGAAAAATCCATGGTGAATGGTACGTTCATGAAAATACAACTCCCCGAATATCAATCAACCAAGCGAACATTCACCACCATCGGCTCAACCAGGTTGAGTATTCTGCCCTATATATTCGCGCGAAATCCTGACGCGACATTTAGCACTGTAGAGCTTGAGAAGGGAAAAATGACTTTTTCTCTTATACCGGAAACCTACCCTATGTTGCTTTCCGGTGATTCCACTGCGTACAGGAACCTGTGGGCAAGTCTCATATTCAATACTGCACGACCAAAGGAGGAAAACGCTGTCGTCTTTCCTGTATTATGGGAACGTATGACAGATGTTAAAATGCCTGTTGGTGTTTATGCCAGATCAATTCCAACCTTATCGATAAATCACTCCAGGGTGGCGCTGGAACGCGACAAACTGATTCCTGAGAAGTGGTCAGGATATTACTGGCCGTCAGACTCAGGCTGGCACCTGGCAGAAATTCAAACACCGAATGATACTATCAGGCGCAACTTCTATGTGCCTGGCAAAAACAGTTGGGCAACACTCCGTCAGCAATCTGCCTGGAATAACACCGAACATTTCCTCAACATTTCAACCCGGAGCGTAATGGAATCGCAGCCAGCCAGATCGGTATCACCCGCCTGGTGGCTGCTTCTCTTCCTTTTCTCTTTTGGTTTCTTGTGGCTTGAGCCGCGAATCTGAGTTAGTTCGGAATCACTTTTCCGGAACCGGTAATCGATATAGTCAGTTGTGGGTTTCCTTCGTAGTAGACACTTCCGCTTCCTGAAATCCGCACATCAAGTGCTTCCACCGCATGTACCTGTGCATTACCAGATCCTGTTATATTCACATTTGATGTCCTGGATTCCATCCCGAATGACCGGTAAGAACCTGATCCGGAGATCTTAAGTGATGAATGATCCGTTTCCCCGAAAAGTTCGATGTTTCCTGATCCGGATATTGAATTGTTAATATCATCGGCCTGCACAGCCGCATTGATATCGCCGGATCCTGACAACACGATTTCAAGGTCCTGTGTGATCAAAGTATTCTGACTCGTGATTCTTCCGGATCCGGACAATCCGATAAATTGAATATCAGGTATGGTAATATAAATATTGAGCTCGCGAATATTCCGGATACATTCCCTGTTGTAAATATCCCAATGACCGCCGCGAACATCGCGGTTCATCAGGTCGATAACATTCGATGCCGCTTCAATAACGACCTTCTGCTCTGGCCCCTGTGTAATGTAGACATTACCTGACCCCATAAGTGTAAAACTGTTGAATGAGCTAAGATTTATTTCTCTTGAAACAATCGGACCGCTCTCGCTGATGCAAGCCTCGTCGCATCCCTGGATAAATAAACCGGCGGCCAGTAGAATAATGATAATGTAATTTTTCATGTTGTTAATTATTTTGTGTATTTGATTAAAAACGAATTGCTATGTTGGCTCCCGGCCACATCTTCACATTGGTTCCGTCATGCGTACGATCATAAACAGTCCAGGGAGCAATATCCGAACCGATATTAAACCCGTCAGATCCTGACAATTGTGATACCATAACATTGAAAGACGGACCAAAAACCAGGGTAAACGATCTGCCAAACTGAGCGCCAAAATTCAGGCGAAACTGGTTGAGCAAATTGAGTTTCTTATTGGTGAATGTATTTTCTTTTTCGATCACATCGAAAGTGGTAAGATCGATATTCATGCGCCATGTCGGACCAAGATTAAATTCAGCGCCTACACCATAGCCGTAAGCCCAGGTTGGCTCCTCTCCATATGTCAACGGATCATTTCCTGAAAGGTGATAACCCACCGAGAAAATATTGTAGAAATGCTGTACGCCCAGTTTTATCGCCATTTGCGTATGAAGGGCTTCGCTGCCACTGAATTCCAGCCGATGATAACCATGGCGCACCAGACTCAGAAAGCCAATGGAAACGCCGTCCACAGAATCTGCGATATTCAGCAGTCCGATCTGCGCTCCCCTCACCTTACCTGCAACATTGATTACCGCCGCGAGCTGGGTGCCCTGAATCTCCGAGGCGTAATTAGCTACACCCGCTGCCTGAATTCCGGAAACCGCTCCAGGGGAGATATTCAGTACACCGGCAAACTGGCCACCATCGGTAAAGGTGGTATTAACATTGGCGATCCCGGCGAACTGAGCACCAGTGAGTGAACCTGCGTTAATATTTACGATCCCGGCAAATTGCCCGGCAACAGCACTATCCCCGTTTACATTGGCAATTCCCGCCATCTGCAGTCCTTGTGCATATCCCGCATTCACATTGGCTATACCAGCCAGTTGAGCTCCCAGAAGGTCCCCGGCATTTACATTTGTGATTCCGGCGAACTGAACCCCCTCCACAAATGAAACATCCACGTTGGCCAAACCGGAAAAAGCAACACCGTTCAATCCCCGTTCAACACCAGCAAAAAGGTGAATAGAAACTTTGTTAACGTAATCAGCTGCTGCTACACCATTGGAGCTTAACGGATATACCACACCCACATGAAAGGGACGCTGGGGATATCCACGGTACGTGTCACTGATCGTGACAGGTGAATCTAAATTTTCAGATGAATTTCGATCATCCCAGGATTGTGCAAATGCCTGGTGCTGAACACCCATGGCAATGAATAATATCAATAATAAATACTTCATGATTAGTAGGTCTTTCTCCTAATACAATCATGAAGTACTTTACCCCTACCCGGGTCTGAAATTATTTTATAATTACGCGGTTTGTGGTGATTATATTCTCGTGGATGAACTGAACCAGGTAAATGCCCGAAGGTAAATCAGCCACATCGATGTGGTTTTCTCCGGGCTGACTGAATTCAGCCATTAACCTGCCTTCAGGAGTGTAAATCATGATCCCGTTCAGGTTGGCAGGATCACCAATAAACTTTAGTTCATTTGAAACAACAGGATTGTTCACAACACGATATCCTGCATTCATGAAGCCTGGAATAATATGGGCCATTGCAACGTTCCGACGGGTTCCATTAAAATCTATCTGATCAAGCCGGTAATACGTCGTTCCCGAATTTAGCGACAGGTCGTGGTAACGGTAATCAGACCTGGTATCCGCATTACCCTGTCCTTTCACCCTAACAACTTCAGTAAATGATTCGCCATCCGATGATTTCAGGATCACAAATTCATCATTGTCAATTTCAAGTGATGTTGCCCAGGTCAGTTCTGTTCCGATCTCGGTTAATTTGGTATTGAAATACAACAATTCGACCGGCAATACCAGGTCATACATATTGATAAGGATTCTGTTTGAGACATACGGGTTACTGATATTGGCACAACCGGGAATATCCGGAATGATCTCAACCGTAAAGATGTCTCCGTCATTCAATACAGGATATGACAATATGGGAGAATCAGTGCCCACATCCGTTCCGTTCAGCTTCCATTGATATTGCGGAGATGCTCCGGCATTTGTTGTGGTGGCTGTAAAATTACCCTCTGTTAAAGAAACAATATACAGATCAGAAAGAGAACCATCCAGATCATTGATAGACAGACTCACATGCTGTGGTAATGTGGGAGTAAGTGTACTCGTATATAACAATGTGCTGTTTTGATAATAAACCACTTCACCATCAACAACCCCGATTTTCAGTGTGTCATTCAGGCTGTAGGTTCCAAATACACCCCTGAAACTGGCGCCTTCGTAAATTCGAAGCTGGCCATTCTGGACAAGGTAAAATTTAAAATCAATCGTGTTAAACCCGCTTCCACTATACGCATTACTTAAGCCAAACGCCCGGTCATAACCCGTCTGAGTAACTACGGTTTGCGCATATGCCTGGTTTCCAACGGTGTTTGCGCTGAACGCCGCCGCATCCCATTGATTATTCGAACCCTGTCTCTTGGTTACCGTATTTCCTGAAATAAATACATTCTCGTTTGTTGACCAGGTGAGCTCCTCAAATGCTACTGGCTGAACATCGGTGGCAGGAATGTTGGTGATATAAAAATCACCAAATAGTGCCTGTGGAATTTCAAGGATCTCCACCGGTTGTGAAGTATACGTTACGTCGGAACACCCTCCGAGATCGGGTGATATCACACATGTTACAATATCGCCTTCTCTTAACGACGTATTGGTGAAGACAGCGCTGGTTTCCCCTGAAACATCCACACCATTTACCTGCCACTGGTATGACGGGCTCGAACCTGCATTCGAAGCAATGGCGGTGAATACGCCTGTATTTCCATTCACAACAATTATATCATTTAAGGCAGCACCAGCATCGTTCAATGAAAGATCAACTACCATGGGCAATGCAGGAGCAACATTGCTTATATAGATTAAAACATCATTCTGGTAAAATTTGACCTCTCCGGATTCAACAGCGATTTTAAAAATATCTCCCGTAGTGTAGGTTCCTACATTTCCGCGGTCTGAACCATTTTCATAAATATGAATGTCGTCATCATTCTGCAGATAGAATGCATAATCAATGCTGTTAAAACTCTCATTACCAATGTCATTGCTAATACCGATCATTTTATCAAAAGCATCATCTCCGGCAGTGAATTGCATATATCCGTTATTCTTCACCGAGTTCAAGGAGTTGGCTCCGGCATTCCAGCTATTATTCCCGCCCTGTCCCTTGAGGACACTGTTTCCTGTCACAAAAACATTCACGATATTTTCAAATGTTACACTTTCTGCTGCGGATATACAAGCCACCGGGTCTGCTGTATTTTCCACATAAAATGTTCCAAATTCAGCCACTGCAATTTCACTGATTGTGACGGGTTGTGAAGTGTAGGTAATCCCTGTGCAACCGGCCAGATCCGGTGTAATCACACAGGTAACGATATCACCATCTACCAACGATGTATTGGTATAGGTGGAAGCCGTTTCGCCAGGCAGATCTGTGCCGTTCAGTTGCCACTGGTATCTGGGGTTCGAGCCAGCATTGGTAGAATTGACGGTAAAATCACCCGTATTTCCATTCACTACCGTCACGTCATTAATCGCTGCTCCCTGGTCATTCATAGAGACATCGACAAGCAGGGGAAGTGTGGGAGCATCATTACTGATATACAGGAGTACACCGTTTTTATAATATTTAACAACGCCGTCCTCGACTCCTAACCTGAATACATCTCCGGTCGTATAAGTACCTGCCCCGGTGATATCAGACCCGTTCTGATAAATACGCACGTCATCGTCATTTTGCAGATAGATCGCATAGTCGATACTGTTAAAACTTGCGTCGCCCGCATCATTACTGAGACCAATCATTTTGTCATAGGCATCTTCGCCTGCAACGAACTCAAGATACCCGTTATCCTGTACCGTATTGAGTGAGGTGGTACCTGCGTCCCAGTTATTGTTCCCGCCCTGCCCCTTCAGCAAATCGTTACCGGTTACAAAAATATTGACAATGCTGCCAAAGGTGGCAGATTCAGCCGCTGTTTTACAGGCATATGGATCGGCCGTACCGATTACATCGAATTGACCAAAGAATGAAATATCCTGGGTAGATACCGTTATCGAATTAGATGCCACTGGCCCGGTTCCGCATCCTCCTGTTCCTGGAAAAGCATTAGCAGTTACCACATCACCCGCATTCAATGTCGCAGGAGCATACGTACTCCCGGTGGTTGCAAATACACCATTCAAATACCAGTCGTATGTTGCACCGGTTCCGGGGTTTTGCAGGTTAGCCGCAAATGTGCCGTCGAATCCGTTATGAATTTCCACATCTGCAATAGTACCGCCGATATCATTGATGGAAATATCGACCAGCAGAGGCAGGGTCGGTGCGGTATTGCTCAAATAAAGAAGTGTACCATTCTGATAGTACTTTACAACATCGTTCTCAATGCTGATCTTCAGGACGTCGCTGGTTGAGTACGTCCCAAATTGACCGATATTGGTGCCAGATTCATAAATATCAAGATCTCCGTTATTCCGGAGAAGAAACGCATATTCAATACTGTTAATACCATCATCTGTATCAACGCTACTTAATCCGAAAGCCCGGTCCCGATTGGTTTCCTGAACAATGGATTGTGCAAATCCTTCCGCATAAACATAGGATGTAGAACTGGCGCCTGCATTCCAGCTATTATTTCCTCCCGCAGTTTTACTGATGGTTGTACCACTGACACCAGTATTAACTAAGTTGGCCCAAACGGCTGTCTCACCGCCATAATAGCAATGAACACCCGGATTTGCCGGCTGTATCGTGAACGTACACTGAGCGTACGTATACACGGATGCCAGTAATAAAATCCCGGAGAGACTTATTCTAGTTAAAAAAATCAACATGTTTGCCAACATTCAGTTCATGAATACAGGCAAAGTATATAAGGTGAGCCAAAGTTAACCGGTAAACTATGCAAGAAACTTACATGGCTTAATATTTCGGGCTAAATCCTTCATAATTATACGGCTCGCAAACAGCCGGTTTATTCCCGATATATTGCTTGCCACGAAGCCGGTTTACCGTGTGCGCCTTCATTTTTTCTGATTCATAGGGTTGAATCATGTCTTTGATCAGGGAAATACCCACAGGGTCATCCGCGGCATTAAGCCAGTCGGACTCCAGTTCCTGCGGTATGATCAGTGGCATTCTTGGCCCTTCGCTAGCCTTTGGTTTATTATGTATCCAATTCAGCATCTCATTGCCCCGGGTAGTTACGATGGAAACTGTATGCCGCTCGATACCTTCTTTTTCGAGTCTCCAGGTCTCCCAAAGTCCGCCCAATGAGAATGGTTCATCATTTTTCATGGAAATATAGAATGGATAGGATTTATCATCCTCCCAGTGATGTTCATAGAAGCCGTCGACTACGACCAAACACCGCCGTTTTCTGGCGCTGTTTCTGAAAGACGGTTTATTGAACATCTCCTCGCCCCTTGCGTTCAGGGTCTGGTTGCTGATTTTTGTGGCTGTCTGTACATCCTTGACCCAAAAGGGTATGAGTCCCCAATGAAAAAAATTGAGTTCCCCGGGGGATTCATTGGTTATGACAGGTATATCCGGATGTGCAAAGGCCTGAACATGATATACAGGCTGTGCAGATTTCAGGTTGGCGGTAATTGATTTCTTATCGACTCTGTAGTGTTCGGCATACTTTTCAGCCCTTTTAGTCATGTATGCAATATCATAACACATCTCAAGACAAGTTTGGAGCTAACGATTTTGATTCCTTACAGATTTCCATGTACCATTTTATATCGGCAAAGGCAATTTACCGATTATTTAAGCGCTTTCAACGCTTTAAAAAAAAATTCACCGATGTAAGTTACCTTTCTGATTTTAAAGACATTAATCACCAAACGGACAAAAAATCAGAATCCGTCAATAATTAAAAGACATTCAAAGCTTAGGAATGTCTTTACAAAAAGATAATTTCGGGTCTGAATTGTATTAATATTAAGATAATATTTTTGCGCTCGGATTTTAGCTTATTTTTTTGTAAAATAGGTGTCCCATTAACAACCACATTATCGACACCTACAAAATTGGCGGAATGGAAATTGTTCGTTGAAAAACGAATTAGGAACAAATTGGATAGGAATGAGACAAAGCATCGTAGTTATTGAAGATGACGAGGCAATCCGCTGGTTAATCAAGAAAGTTCTTGAACGCACATATGATGTGCATGTTTTCAGTCACGTGGGTAATGCAATGAAGCACATGTCCCAATATGGCCATCCCGATATTGTTATGACAGATATCCGGCTCCCTGTAATAGATGGTAAGGACTTTCTGCGTAACTTTAAAAGAAGCGGGCTTTACGGAGATATTCCGGTGATTGTTATCTCATCATGGAATGATGATGCAACCAGGCAAGAATGTATGGATGCCGGTGCTGAGGATTACATCGCTAAGCCATTTAATCCTGAGGATCTAATAAATAAGGTAGGCAGTGTTCTTAAGAAGAAGAAGAAAGAAAAATCGGATTCTCTGCTGAGTTAATATCAGTTACTCTGATCAGTGTCTATGGATAAGAACTTTACCTTCAACTTTAACAGTCTTGAAAGTTCGCCGGGTTTCCCCACTTCGGAGGATGTTCGCCGGATGCGCAAATCATTTGTGCTATTTGTTGGCGAATGCAACGACCTTTCTGCCAAACTGGATGAGGCCAATTATCTTACCCATTGCATGTCGAGCGGAAAAGATGCCATCAAATGGCTGAAAGACAAGCACTTTCGTTACAGTCCGCTACCAAATGTTATCATCTGCAATACTGACATCCAGGGCATTAAAACCTTTGAATATGTTAAGTCGCTCAAGAATACCGGCTATCTCAAAGATCTCCCGGTAATCTTTCTCACGAATAATTATTCGATCCAGGAACGGGATGAAGCGATTCGGGTTGGTGCCGATGATTATTTTACGTCATCCATTCATGTAGATGACCTGTGTTTTCGGATAGATTTTCTAACCCGTCTGCAGGAATTATCCATGGAAAGCGTTGATGAAGTTGGAAAGGAATCAAGACCGAACCTCCACAATGCGGAGGCTTTCAAAATGTGGTCTATGAAGCGGGCATTTGATATAGTGGTCTCGGGAACTGCATTAATACTCCTGAGTCCCATCTTGCTGCTCATTGCCATTGCTATCAAGGTGGATTCAAAGGGTCCGGTATTTTATATTTCGAAACGCGCCGGAAAGGGATATCAGATTTTCAATTTTTATAAATTCCGAAGCATGCGGGTTAATGCGGATGCGGAGGTTGAAAAAATGAAGCACCTGAACCAATATAAAGGCGAAACCGATTCAGACTCAGGTCTTTTCTTTAAGGTTAAGAATGATCCCAGGATAACACGACTTGGCAGTTTTCTGCGTAAAACAAGTTTGGACGAGCTTCCTCAGCTCTTCAATGTATTAAAAGGCGACATGTCGCTGGTTGGAAACCGGCCGCTTCCTTTATATGAGGCTGAAAAACTAACCCAGGATCAATGGGCCCTTCGATTCCTTGCTCCTGCCGGGATTACAGGTTTGTGGCAGGTGACCAAACGAGGCAAAGAAGAAATGTCGGAAGCCGAACGTGTTTCACTGGATATGAAGTATGCTACTGAAAATTCATTCTGGTATGATCTGAAGATCATGGTAAAAACACCTTTCGCACTGCTTCAAAAAGAGCAAGTATAAACCAGGATCAATGCCTATTTATAGCCTTTTGGAATTATTGGGATGGGTGGTTGCTGGCATATTAACCTTCTTCCTCACCCAGGCTCTCCTTCTTTGGCTTCTCAGCCTAATCATTCCGTACCCTAAACGTCCTGAAACGCCATATCTGCACCATTACACATGCATCATCACTGCGTATAAAAACATCATCATGTGTAACCCGCTTGTGGAATCCCTTCTGAGGAATGACTATCCGGGACTTGAGATCATTGTGGTGGCTGATTCCTGTACAATGGAAGACTATCATATGTATGGTAAAAATATTAAAGTTCTTGAACCTGAATCCGGACTTGGGTCGAAGGTAAAATCCATGATGTACGCGGTGCCTCATCTGAATCCCAGGACCGAAGGGATCATTATCATGGATCCGGACAATCTCGCGCATCCTGATTTTCTATTTAATATCAACTCCTATTTCCATAAGGGTTTTGATGTGGTTCAGGGAATACGGATCGCCAAGAATAAGAACTCTTCCGTTGCACGTTCAGATTCGTTGGGAGAATTCTATTACAATTTCACAGACCGTTACGTCGCTTTTAACGTGGGCAGCAGTGCGACCATCGCCGGATCTGGTATGGCTATTCGCAAAGAACGATTTCTGGCATTTCTCGAATCTAAAAAAGTAACGTCCAAACTGAAAGAAGGACCAATCCTGGGTGAAGACAAAATGCTTCAAAATTTTACCGTGCTGAATGGAGGACGGGTTGCATTTGAACCCGAAGCAATCGTTTTTGATGAAAAACTGGTTTCAGGCAAACAAGTTGAAAGACAACGTACCAGGTGGATCAATACCTATTTCGAAAATATCGGGGATGCATTTCGCCTGATATGGAAAGGGATTACCCGTTTACGCTGGAATGCGCTGGTACTCGGCGTGATAAGTATTAAGCCACCGTTATTCATGCTGGCCGGAAGTGCTGTGATTATGGCTATTCTTGGCGCGTTTATTGATCTGCGTATACCACTCATGCTCATTTCCGCGCTCATATTATTTGTATTGTTTTTCATTTTTGCTGCATGGCGTTCGCCACATAGTCAGAATGTGCTAAAATCTATCCGCGGTGTCCCTAAATTCATTTGGTTTCAGGTACGAGCCTTACTACAGACCGGGAAATACAGAAAAGATTTTTTAGCCACAGATAACAGCCAGAATGTCTCTATCGACGAAATTGTCGATCATAAATAACAAGAAATGTCCAGGCCATTAGTCTCCATTATCTCCGTGAACTACAATCAGGAAGCCGTAACACTTGATATGCTTTCGAGTCTTTCGGTTTATAAGGACCCTCTGGAGGTAATAGTAGTAGATAATGGGTCGGTCAATAATCCGGAAAAAGAAATCCTGAGACAGTTTCCTGATACGATCTTCATTCGGAGCGATGAAAATCTGGGCTTTGCAGGTGGAAATAACCTGGGGATCGACAGAGCAACCGGGAAATATCTCTTTTTCATAAACAATGACACAGAAATTACTGAAGGACTGATCGAATGCCTGGTTGATTTTATGGAAAACAATGAATCAGCCGGAGGAGTGAGTCCGAAAATTCATTACTTCGATGAACCCGGAGTTTTTCAGTTCGCAGGATTTAAACGAATTAACATCCTCACCGGAAGGAACTCCACCATTGGAACATTTGAAAAAGATGACCACCAGTACGATGAGGTTGCAATGACCCCATATTTGCATGGCGCAGCCATGATGATCAGGAACGAGGCGATTCAGAGAGCCGGCAAAATGCCGGAGGAGTTTTTCCTTTATTACGAGGAATTAGACTGGTCTGAAAGCATCGCGCATACCGGCTACGAGCTTTATTACGTTCCGTGCGGAATGATCCGGCATAAGGAATCGGTAAGTACCGGCAAGAACAGTCCCTTGAAAACGTATTATCTCAACCGAAACAGAATTCTTTTTATGCGCCGCAATCATAAGTGGCTGAGCAGAAGTATTTTTCTGTTATTCTATTCAGTAATTTCAATTCCCGTAAATTTGCTGAGACATATCTTCAAAGGAGAGCGGGAACATGCAAATCAATTGCTCAAAGCATATTTATGGAATTTTTCTCATGAAGGAAGGGTTAATGGACGGTATAAATATTAAATATCTCATATTAGGGTTGTCAGTTATCCTGATGCCATTTTCTTCATTCGGGCAGTATATTGAAAAAACCTTTGAAGATGCACCTCTACCCTATTTGGGATATGTTCCTCAGAACTATAATTCCGCCGATCGCACCTACCCCCTGATTTTATTTCTTCATGGCATGGGTGAACGAGGTGATGGCACCCCGGAGACACTTGGCCGTATCATGAAGTGGGGACCTCCTTCCCTTATAGATGAAGGACAAATGCCTGCCGGATTTATTGTGGTTGCACCACAGTTATCAACCAAACAAGGGTACTGGCCCCAGGAAACGATTCATGAAGTCCTGGAATTTACACTCAATCATTATCGGGTTGACAGGAACAGGATATATCTCACAGGATTGAGCATGGGTGGCAATGGGACCTATGTATATGCTTACAGCGATTTCAATAAACCCAACAGACTGGCGGCGATTGCGCCAATTGCCGCATGGGGTGACGTTAACAAAGCCTGCAGGATTGTAGAACGAAATATTCCCGTTTGGGCATTTCATGGAGATATCGACAATACGGTAAGATATGAACGGGGCAAAGCAATATTCGACGCACTCAAAAACTGCAATAAGGAACTGACAATTTCTGATTACCGGTTTACAACATTCGAAAATACAGGACACAATTCCTGGTCAAAAGCATATTCAAGTGAGGTTCCGGGCCTGAACCTTTATGAATGGTTCAACTATCATCAGCTGAATGTCGAAATTGAACCAGCTAATGAAAAGCTTGAATTGGAGGAAATAAATGTTCTGCCCGTTTCATTAGGGGAAGCTTCAGGCATTATTCCATCTAAATCCGGAGGATTCTGGATTCATAATGACAGCGGAAATGCGCCCTACCTGATTGAAGTGGATCAAACAGGCTCCATCATCAATCCACTTAAAATCGCCGCTGCCAGCAATTATGACTGGGAAGACATTTGCAAAGACAAAAACGGCAATATCTACATTGGTGATATCGGCAATAACGCCAACAATCGAAACGAATTATTCATCTATAAATTCAATGAAGATAACATTGAAAACCAACGCGTTAAGCCTGATATTATTCAATTTACATACGAAGATCAAACCGAGTTTCCACCAAAGTCGGAAAATCTCATGTATGACGCAGAAACCCTGATTCACTGGCAAAATAACCTGTATATCTTTACAAAAAACAGGACCAACCCCTATACAGGTTATACACGAATTTACAGGTTACCCGATATTCCAGGAACTTATAAAGCAACCCTGGTAGACAGCCTGAAACTGGAAGGCGAAAACATGATCGAGGGCTGGATCACGGCAGGCGATATCAGTCCGGATGGAAAAACAATTGTATTGTTAGGACATGACAAAATTTATCTGTTAACTTGTTTCGAGAACGGGTTTTCCAACGGGAAGCTGACTTCTTACAACCTGAACTCCTTTACGCAGAAGGAAGGAATAACCTTCACGAATGATCAAACCTTATGGATCACCGATGAAAGTTTCCAGAATCTGTTGAAAGGAAAACTGTACAAACTGCGATTACCTGAAAGTTTTAATTCCAACTGCAATTAAACACATGTAATTAACAGTATAGTTTTCAATACTTTCATCCCTATAGTTTGGCTAACTTTATTTTTGTCGTATTGTGTATATACGCATAAAACACTGCATAAGGCCATTTTATGAAAGTAATTTTTCGAATAGTATTTATAGTTGGCGCTATTTTTTCCTTTGTCACGGAGTCCGCTGCGCAGTTTACCGCCAGGATGACCGATACGAATATTGGATACCTGGAATATCTTCCGCCGGATTATTATACCAATCCCACACGAAAATATCCGCTTCTGGTATTTCTTCACGGACTAGGTGAGCGAGGTACCGGTGTCCCAAGTGACCTGGAACGTGTAAAGCGCCACGGCCCTCCAAAAGAAATCGTCGACGGACATAATATGTGCTTCACTGTCGACGGTGTGGAAGAGTGTTTTATCGTCATTGCTCCCCAACTATTGGGTACTATCGGCTCATGGGGCGATGTGTACATTTGGCGTGTTTTCGACTATATCTACAACGGCCCGCATAACTACCGATTCGATCCGGATCGAATTTACCTGACTGGCCTGAGTCTTGGGGCGAACGGAACCTATAAATATGCCTATTCTCCCCTGAATGAACCAAATCAACTTGCCGGGATCGGACTTGCGGCCGGATGGGGTGATGAAAACAAGGCATGTATCATCTCGGAACGAAAAATTCCCGTTTGGGCATTTCACGGGGACTCAGATGGTACCATCGGATATTCGTGGGGACGTGCAGTGTTTAATGCCATTGTCGCATGTACCACTCCAGTGCCTACTGCTGAACTGATCTTCACGACATATGCCGGAGTAGGTCATAATTCGTGGTCACGGGCTTTTGAAACTAATTACACCTATCATCAACCAAACTTATATGAATGGTTACTCTCGAAACGACGAAATAACGGTGGTACGCCCGTCGCCAATGCCGGACCAGACCAGAGTATAACCCTTCCAACCAATTCAGCAACATTAAACGGGTCTGCCAATGATCCCGATGGAAGTATAGTAAGCTATCAATGGACAAAGGTTTCAGGTGGCGGAGCTACACTGGTTAATGCCAGCAGCCCCAATCTAACCGTAAACAATATGGGGGCCGGAACATATGTTTTCAGGCTGACCGTAACTGATAATGATGGAAATACTGCTTCAGATGATGCCAGGGTGGTAGTGAATGGCCCCGCTAACATTGCCCCGGTAGCAAATGCAGGCCCGGATCAAAGCATTACATTACCTCAAAATACACTTAACATTAACGGAAGTGGAAGCGATAATGATGGAACCATAGTTTCATACAGCTGGACAAGGGTTTCAGGACCTTCCGGGATTACAATGTCTGGCACCAACAGCAGTACATTGTCCTTATCTGCTCTCGTAGAAGGCGTTTACGTATTTGCACTTACTGTAACGGATGATGACGGTGCCAGCAACACCGATAATATGCAACTAACGGTAAATCCAGCAGCCGTCAATAACCCTCCTACGGCCAACGCGGGCGCCGATATTACTATTACTTTACCCGTTAACAGCACTAACCTGGTCGGGCAGGGTTCCGATACCGATGGTACCATCACGACGTATGCATGGTCACTGGTTGGCGGACCGTCAAACCCGACAATAACGAATCCGGGTAATGCCACCGCAACGGTTTCAGCATTAGTTGCCGGAACCTATACATTCAGACTCACTGTTACCGACAACGACGGGGCAACAGCCACCGATGATGTGCGCGTTACAGTCCTGGCCGCCAACCAAAGTCCGGTTGCAAATGCCGGTCCTGATCAAAATATAAATCTTCCGACTTCCGGGATAAATACCAACGGAAGCGGAAGTGATCCTGACGGTACCATCGCTGGATATCTGTGGAGCCAGGTAAGCGGTCCGTCCAGTGCTAATATTGTAAATCCATCGGCTGCTGTGACTACTATAAACAACTTAATACAAGGCACTTATAGATTCAGACTTACAGTAACAGATAATGATGGCGCAACGGGAACTGACGATATGATTGTAACGGTTTCCCCGGCAGAGACAAACGTTCCACCCACAGTGAACGCTGGTGCTGACCAGTCCATTACGCTTCCGCTTAATTCAGTAAACCTGGTGGCAACGGCATCCGACACAGACGGGACCATTGCCAGCTATGCATGGACAAAAATCAGTGGTCCGGCATCCTTTACCTTTAGCGGAACAACAACTGCATCTGTAAGTGTAAGTAACCTCGTGGCTGGTACATATGTCTTCAGAGTTGTAGTTACCGACAATGATGGTGCCACTGCTTCAGACCAGGTACAGGTAAATGTGGCTCCTGAAGTCGTTAACCAGGCACCAGTAGTGTCTGCCGGCGCAGACCGAACCATCACGTTACCAACAAACTCACTAACCGTGACTGGAAGTGCGTCTGATGCAGACGGTACCGTAGCCACGACCGTTTGGACACAGATTTCAGGTCCTTCAAGCGCAACTTTATCCGGACAGAATACACTGTCGCTTTCCGCTTCCAACCTGATTCAGGGAACCTATGTTTTCCGGTTGAGTGCCACAGATGATGACGGAGCAAGCGCGGATGATGATATGAGGGTTATTGTTAATGCTGCGAATCAGCCGCCTGTAGCAAATGCCGGTGCAGATGTTAACCTGGTATTACCGACCAACAGCATCATAATCAATGGAACCGCCAGCGACCCGGAAAATGATATTGCAAATATCGTATGGACACAAACGGGCGGTACTGCAGCAGATTTCACATCGAATAACACAGAGCTGTCAGTTCAAAACCTGGTAGCCGGCACATATACATTTACTTTAACAGTTACCGACGGCGACGGGCTCTCGGCACAGGACGAGATGCAAATCTTTGTAACGGCGACAAATCAGTTGCCTGTTGTTTCGGCAGGTGCAGATCAGGTGATCACACTCCCTGTTTCATCCACTAATTTAAATGGAACGGCATCCGATCCGGATGGCTCTATCACCAACATTGCCTGGACGAAAACATCCGGTCCTGCAGCAACGCTGTCAAATGCAGATCAGCTCATCAGTACGGTTGACAATCTGGTTGAGGGTGTGTACATATTCCGACTAACCGTAACCGATAACGACGGAGACACATCCTCTGATGAGGTACGAATTACGGTTAACGCACCAGCAGTCAATCAGCCGCCAGTCGCAAATGCCGGTCCCAATGTGAATCTCACGCTGCCGGTGAATGCCACAAATCTTAATGGAAGCGGCAGTGATGTCGACGGAACTATCCAGAGCTATTTATGGGCAAAAGTTAGCGGTCCTGCAGCTACCATGACAGGCGCTGCTCAACCGACTCTTCAGCTGAGCAATTTGGTTGCCGGAACATATCTGTTCAGGCTTACGGTCACCGATGATGATGGCGCAACAGCCAGTGACGATGTTCAGGTTACTGTTAATGAACAAATTGTAAACCAGCCCCCTACCGCTAATGCGGGAGCAGACATTACAATTCAGGCTCCTCTCAGCACAACAAACCTTGTGGGACAGGGTTCTGATCCTGATGGAACAGTACTCACCTATTTATGGACCCAGGTATCAGGGGCACCAGCGACAATTGCCAATGCAACGCTTCCCACGGCTTCGATCAGTGGCCTGGTACCGGGAGTATATGTATTCAACCTTGAAGTTACAGATGAGGACGGCGCTTCTGATAATGATCAGGTAACTGTAACCGTACAGGCTGAAATCGCGAACCAGGTGCCTGTTGCAAACGCAGGCCCGGATCGTACTATCACATTGCCCACAAACTCTGTAGTGGCCAACGGATCCGGTTCCGACAACGATGGCAGTATCGTAAGCTATCAATGGTCAAAAGTCTCAGGACCTTCATCATTCACTATTGCAACACCGGGAACGGCTGTAACACAGATATCGAATCTGACTGAAGGAATATATACATTCTCATTAATGGTAACAGATGATGACGGTGCAAGTGATGAGGATACCATGCAAATTATTGTTGAAGCTGAAGATGTTAATACGCCTCCAACAGCCTCCGCAGGCGAGGATATTATTATAAAGCTGCCTATCGATCGAACAACAATTTATGGGTCGGGTCTTGACAGCGATGGAACAATTGCATCCTATTTGTGGACCGTTATATCCGGCCCGTCAACCCCTGTAACCTCGAGTAAAACTGCTCCAACCATACAGCTCAACGGGCTGATTGAAGGAGTATACATCCTGCAGTTGCAGGTAACGGATAATGAAGGAGCCATTGCCACCGATCAGGTGCGGGTAACTGTACTTCCTGAAACAGCAAATCAGGTCCCCTATGCGAATGCAGGGCCCGATCAGGTAATTTATCTACCGACGAATCAGGTAACTCTCAATGGAACTGCATTTGATCCTGATGGAACAATATCCATCATCGGCTGGAGCAAATTAAGCGGTCCGGCAGCCAATCTTACGAATCCTGCTGAACTGAATGTCGTTATAAACGGACTTACGGAAGGGGTTTATGTTTTCCGAATCACCGTTGAAGATGACCAGGGAGCAGTATCACATGATGATGCCCGTGTTATCGTTCAGGCAGCTAATGTTCCGCAACCCCCGGTTGCTAATGCTGGCCCGGACCAGGTAATAGATCTTCCACAGTCTGATATAACTGTAATAGGCCAGGCCACAGACCCGGATGATAACATTGCAACGATCATGTGGGCTCAGACGAACGGACCTAACAGCGCCTCAATAACCGGAGGAAATACGCTGAATCCAACTTTTGGTAATCTCACAGAGGGTGTCTACACTTTCAGGCTTCGAGTGACGGATACTGACGGTCTGACAGGCACAGATGCGATGCGTGTGACCGTAAATGATCCTACCACCTCGGCTCCGATAATTTTCGCTGGTGATGATATCGATATTTACATTCCGGACCAGGAAGCATTACTGGATGCCGTTATCAATTACGACGGATTATTGGATACCCTCTTCTGGGAACAAACCTCGGGAGCTCAGGCCTTTATTTCAAATCCGAATAATGCGCGAACGCTTGTTCAGGGACTGGAACTGGGCACCTACTCATTCCGTATTACAGGAATTGATAATAATGGTCTTTCAGGATCAGATGAGGTAATCATTAGGGTGCTATCACAGGAAGAAGCGAATCAGTTCCCTATGAAAGTCTTTACTCCGAATGGAGACGGAGATAATGAACTATGGGTTCTTGATCCGGATGTTCAAAAATATGAGAATTGTCCGGTGAAGATATTTAACCGTCAGGGACAAATAGTTTTTGAAAACAGTTCGTACCAGAATACATGGGATGGCACCTGGAATGGACAACCCGTACGAGAGGGCGTTTATTATTTTGTATTAAGCTGCTCCGATTCATCAGAGAAATTGAATGGAAGTATAACGATTGTGAGATGATACGATTTTTTAGTCTAGTTGTTCTATTTTTTGGTTTGGTATTCCAGGGTACTGCACAACAGTCACCCGTGTACAGTCATTATTTCATTAATCCGGTTTTGGTAAACCCTTCATTTACCGGCTCTTCTGGTTTTACAGATTTAAGTTTGAACTACCGGAACCAATGGGCAGGCATTGAGGGAGCCCCTTCAACCATAAATGCGATCCTTCAGTTACCCCTGAGCACGAAAGTAAGCATGGGCATGAATCTTCTCAGCGACAAAAGAGGGGCTCTTTCGACGTATGAGACAGCTGTAATGACCTCCTATCACCTTCCACTCAGTAAAGATATCCAGGTAAATTTCGGACTTCAACTGGGTGTGGGCAGAAACAGTATCGACTTCTCCGGGGCAGATCTTGCTATTGACCGTGCCATGGAAAACAACTGGTATGCTACGGGTTCGTTTGGAATGAACGTGAGCCTGGGTAGGCTTAAACTTGCTTTTGCGATGCCTGAATTGTTTGAAAATGATATTTTAAATCAGTCGAACTTTGAGGAGCTGGGACTTGATGTGATGGAACAGACATTGAGTTCGGTGAGTTACAATTTTGAATTATCACCACAGTGGTCACTTGAGCCCTATGCTTTGTTACGGACCGATAAGGAGGGCAAGAGTCAGTGGGAAGCAGCGGGAGTTGTAACCTATAAAGGATTTGCCTGGATTGGCGCGACATATCGTGAAGACGGCGGAGTTGGCGGGTTAGTTGGCTTGTCGGTCAACGACTGGCTGCGATTCAGTTATGCTTATGAGGCTTCCTCACAAATGGTTTCTGGTTTTGGGAATGGAAGTCACGAGATTCAGCTGAATTTCCGCCTAGGTAAGCGTAACAAACGGATTGACGCACAAAAGCAGCCTCTCATTACCACTGCACAAAATTCCGAAGATCCGGCTGATGAAGAAATCAATCAAAGTATTCAAGACGAGCCTGTTGAGGAGGAGGTGATAGCTGCCGCTGCGGCTCCTTCTGTGCAGGAAGCGATCGTTAAGGAAAAACATGAAGAGATTCAGAATTCCGAAGATGTCGAATCCATCAGCCTTGATTACGATACGGAGAAAGAACTTGCCGACAATGACGGCTCACAGATGGAGCCCGGATACTATGTTGTCGTAGGTGCCTTCAAAATTCCCGAGAATGCAGACCGGTACAATGCCGCTGTTCAGAAGAAAGGATATACCAGCGCAATGGGTTACAGCAGAACCACGGGATTCACATATATTTATATTATGCACACCGATTCTGAAAATCAGGCAAAGGATACCACCAGAAGTATCAAAAAAATCAAAACTCTGTATTTTCCGGAAGCCTGGGTGCTCCATATCAGAAGTTAAAACATAACATTTTCATAGCAGGCCTTACATGAAAAAATATGTAATTATCGGTTGTTCGATATAATAATTCGGACATTTTGGGTTATATTTGGTTACCTAATTGTCGGAAACCGTATAAGTACTTACATCGATCGAAAAACCTGACATCAGGCCTGTTATGAAGTCAAAAATACTCTCTATTATAGTTATATTGTTGATTGCAACAACGAGTGAGTTGCTTGCTCAACCTTACTATTTCATCGTACCTGGTACTATTTCCTATCGTTTGGATGGTACTACTGCCCCTGCCATTACAGATCCTTTGCAATTAAGAAGAAATAGTCCGGGTTATTATGGATACTCACGTAATCCCCCCGGAGCAAGAACCGGATTTGATTCATCACCTTATCTTGATTTCTCGTTTTTCACGCATCCGAGTGATCCGAATGCCTATGGTCCTTCAAATTACCCGGATATAGTGCAGGATGGGCCTCCCCAGCCCCATGTTGCAAGGATAAAGGAATGGCTTATGAACTTCCGTATTCTGTTCCCTCCTGGTTTTGATCCTGAGAATCCCGGAACGGAGCGCTTGCCTTTACTGGTTATGATGCACGGTGCCGGAGAGCGGGGAGATTGCTGGAATAACAGCTGTTATTCTACTTCAGGGGACTATGCCAACCTTTGGAATAATGACCACAACCTGGTACACGGTGGTAATCAGCACCTGATTGCCCGCAACAATGGCCGTTTTCCAGGTATTATCGTTTTTCCTCAGAACAGGAATGGTTGGGTTTCAGGTCCGGAAGGAAATGAATATTCTTCACTTTGGATCGTAGAGGTTTTCCTCGAACAACTGATGCGGGATTACCCGATTGATCCGTTACGTGTTTACATGCACGGACTGTCTAATGGTGGTATTGGTACATGGAAAATGGCTAATACCAGGCCAGATATGTTTGCAGCAGTAGCTGCCATGAGTGGTAATGCACTCTTCAAGGCGTATCCGCAGGAAGGTCTGCAGACACCTATGGAATCAGAAGATCTGGCTGAAACACTCGTTCCAATTCCGCTCTGGCAATTTCAGGGTGGCCGGGACACAAAGCCCTCCCCTAATAGTACCGGAAACGTGCTCAGAAAACTGCGTGAAGGCGGCGGAACACCTCGGTATTACCTCTACCCTAACCTGGGCCATGCAACCTGGAATACCGCTTATGCGGAACCAGACTTTTTTGAGTGGTTTCTGCAGTATGACAAAACACATATACATCCATTCTTCGGCGTTACCAATGTTTGCGAAGGAGACCCGATCAATGTAAAACTTGCCGTTTCCAAGGGCTTTGTCGACTATGAGTGGCAAAAAGATATAAACGGCACGATCACTGATGTCGACCTTTCCGGTGCTTCACGGAAGGACTACATATTCGCAACCGAATTAGGTAAATACCGTGTCAGAATCAAGTATAATGATTATTATACCGGTACACAGCCGTGGTCGCACTGGTCTGACTGGTTTGAATTAGGCTCAAGACCACGACCCAATGTTCAAATCGTAGCAAACGGACCGACTGCATTACCCGGCCTCGATGTTCAGTATAATGTAAATATTTCGGCTATTACTGAATCAACACCTATCAATTATACATGGTATCGCGATGGAAACATATTTGAGCAAGGTGAAGAGGTTGATAATATTACCACGACATATACAAAAAGTGAATATCACCTGGTTGTAACCGATGAGAATCTTTGTAATAGCAATCCTTCAAATAGTATTTACGTCAGCAGAATACCCACAAGTGGCAGCTTACCTTTCGCTCCTACAAATTTGAGGGTACTTCCCAACACGCCAGCGTCGCTTAACCTATTCTGGGATACGAATTCAACAGATGAATTAGGTTTTGAAATCTATCGGCGAGTTCTGGGGCAGACGACATGGCAATGGATAAAGACCACTGCACCCGGGGTTATTTCCTATACGGATACCGGTCTGACCAGTAATACAACATACTGCTATGCAATCCGTGCTTACAATGCGAACGGGGCATCAGCAGCGCTTGGCGGCAATGGCTCCATTTGCTCAACGACAGACGGAGACAGTGAGCCACCAAGTCCTCCACAGAATTTCGCTTTCAATAATTTCAATTACTTTGAAACAAGAACTAATGTGGTTGGTGAACTGGCAGATGTATACCTGACGGTAGAACCTGATAAGGCGCACTTCTCATGGGATGCAGCGACTGATGATGCCGGTGTAGATCATTATAACGTGTACAACGAAAATGGTGTGCTGGTAGGTACTACGACAGAAACATCGATTGAGATTACCGGACTTGTGGCCGGCGCAACGCACGGCTATTATGTGACCGCTGTGGACGGTGCGAATAATGAATCTGAACACAGTAATGGTATCAGCCTCACCAATATACTTGATGGTATGTATTACAACCTGTATAAAGGTGGTACCTGGGATGTGGTGCGCGATTATTCCAACTGGGCATTGACCGCTTTTGATCAGACTCAGTTAGAAATTCGTGAAACTGTGGCCTATGCCCAGTACATACCCAATGATGAGCGCGATTATTTCGCATATGATTTCTTTGGATTCCTGTTCATAGAGAATAATGGAAATTATGACTTTAGCCTTCAGTCGGACGACGGAAGTCAGCTCTATATTGGTTCTGCAATGGTACTTAATCACGATGGTCTGCATGGTGCTTCTACCAAGACGACTACATCGCCGGTAAGTCTCACTGCGGGAGCTCACCCGATTACGGTAAAGTATTTTGAAAGAACAGGAGGTCAGTATTTACAACTTAATTACAGGGGTCCGGATACAAACGGCAACTGGCAGGAAATTCCGGCTTCGCAGTACAGAAGTTTTGGAACCATTCCTTCGATCACTCCTCCTGCTGCTCCGAGTGGGTTAACAGCTACGGCCAACGGGTATGAAATCGACCTCAGCTGGGCCTATTCAGGCAGTCCTGCAGGCGTCATGTTCGAAGTATGGAGATCCACTGATAATGTGAATTATCAAATTGTCGGGAATACTGCCTACGGAGAGCTCACGTATACAGATGCGGATCTCGCTGCAAGTACCACATACTACTATAAAATAAACGCTTTTAACGCCAATGGTTCCTCGAACCAGGTTGGTCCGGCATCTGCCACGACCGGTGGCGATACACAGGCGCCAACGAATCCGACAAACCTCACCGTTATGGGAGTGACCTATTCAAGCGTCGTTCTCTCATGGGATGAGTCAACCGATAATGTGGGCGTTACCGAGTATGTGATCTACATGAACGGGAATGAAAAGGGTACAACCGCTGGCAAGACCGCTTCGGGTGCATCTGCCCTTGCAACGACAAGTTCCAGAACTTTTACAGCAACTGGTCTTTCAAGCGATACTGAATACTCATTCTATGTAATCGCAAGAGATGGTGTCGGTAACAGTTCAGGCAATAGTAATACTGTACTTGCAAGAACTAATGAAGGTGGTCCATTGCCTGTAGAAATGGTTTCCTTTGATGCATACCCGGGTAATGGTGAAGTACTGTTGAAGTGGGTTACAGCGAGTGAACTGAACAACGAGAAATTCCTTGTTGAACGCGGTACCAATGCGAGCAATTTTGTTGCTATCGGTGGATTGGACGGTTCAGGCACAACTTATACCAGAAATGAATATAAGTGGGTTGATCGTCAGCCTCTTGATCTTGCATATTACCGCATCAAGCAAGTGGATTTTGATGGAACAACAAGCTATTCGAAGACCATCCGTGTTGTTCTTGATAAGTCTAATCTTGAAGAACTAACCGTATATCCGAATCCTACGGATGATCAGAATATCTACATCCGCGGATTTGTACCTGCAAATTCCGATAAGGTTTCTGTACGCCTGATTGACGTGATGGGTAAAACTTATCTCAATACCGTCAGTGATCCGAACGAGTTCCTGAGTGGCGTAAAAATTGAACCCACGCAGACAATGCCGGTAGGTGTGTACATCCTGGTGTTGACAGATGGATCCCAGGTGACACAAAAGCGTATTGTGATCAAATAGATCATATGCAAAAAGCTAAATACGATTTTGTATTCGTCGGAACAAGTTTTGCATCCTCATTCTTTTTGAAGAAGGCCCTGGAAATTCTGGGGCCTTCTTCAAAAATACTGGTTCTCGAACGAGGCAAGCGTTTTCCACATGCCGATCGTTTACGAAGTAAAATAGATAACACCCCGCTGGGTAACATGGGTGCATTGGACACTTATCATTCCTCATCCGAAAAAATTTGGGTATTTGACCCCAGTTTTGGGGGCAGCAGTAATTGCTGGACAGGATGCACACCCAGGTTTATGCCTTCCGATTTTAAGCTCAAATCAACCTATGGCGTAGGTTCTGATTTCCCCATTTCATACAATGACCTCCTCCCCTTTTATGAGGAAGCCGAAGAAATCATGCAGATTGCCGGTCCTGAAGAAACCCCCTGGCCGATGGATCATTCCTATCGTCAACCACCACAGATATTGAGCACGGTCGATATTTTGTTAAACAAGAAATATGGTAATCAATATATAAGTCAGCCTACTGCACGAGCCACAGAGTCAGTAGGTAAACGGGGAAAATGCTGCACGAGTGCAGTATGCAATGTCTGTCCGGTAAACTCAAAATATACCATTGAGAATTCCCTTTCATGGTTGTTTGAAGACCCGCGAGTTACCCTGAAGTATGAATCTCAGGCCATATATATCAACAAGCAGGGGAATATGGCCAACGAGATTGTTTATCTTCATAATGGAACCGAAGAAACGGTTGGGTGTGACAACATCGTACTTGGGGCCAACGCTGTATTTAACCCGCATATTCTCCTGAATTCAGGAGATTCCAATACTCTCACTGGTGCAGGTATTTCAGAACAGGTAGGACGGTTCGTGCGTGTTTATTATAACGGCTTAAAAAATGTCGGGGGAAGCTCCATCATTACCGCCAATGGTTTTATGATGTATGATGGTGATCATCGGAAATCCCGGGCCGGATGTCTGATTGAAAGTTTTAATACTCCATTTATTCGAAATGAGCCTGGCAAGTGGCGGGATATGTCCATTTTCAAATTCATTTATGAAGACCTGCCTCAGAACTCAAACCGTGTTATAAAAGGACAGGACAATGTGACCCCTGAAATTGTTTATTCCGGACACAGCACCTATACACAGAGCGGACTGGATCATCTGGAAGAGGATTTCCTTCGATATTTCAGCTTTCTGCCGATTGAACACTATGAAATCGACCCGAATAATCAGCAAACAGAATTCCATATCTGTGGAACCACCAGAATGGGTACAAGCCGGGACAACAGTGTTGTTGATGCTGGACTTGTACATCATGATATTCGGAATGTGGTTGTGGCAGGAAGCAGCGTCTTTCCGGCGATCAGTCCGGCCAATCCCACTCTCACACTGAGTGCGCTTTCCCTGATGGCGGCTAAAAAATATCTGACATGAAACCCATAGCATCCATCACTCGACGCAAATTTATTAGGGTATCATTCTTCCTTTTTATTGGAATCTTAATTCTAATTTTTGCACTTTTACCTTTTGAACATATAGTTAGGCGAATAATTAAAAATGATCTTAATTCGTTGAAAATCAATGATGAAATCATTGATAAGTTTATCAAGGAAGCATTGAACAACGGATATCTATCTTCATTTGACGCAAAGAAAAAATGGCTGATAAGAATTTATGACCGCTTGCCTGTTGGATGGGTAAAATTTCCTTTTGAAGGAAAGTATCATCAGTACAGAAGTGAAATAATCGCAGACTTTCTCTTATCAACTGACTTTTTCCTGAACGGAATGGATGAACAGAAGCAAATTAATTATTTAGGATTTTACAATCCATACAGCCGACCTTGTTCAAATCCATTTTCGAACTTGTTCTATAGTCGGGTGTGAACCAGAAGAATTATTTAAACTATATTCATTATTTCCGTGGATTTGCAATTCTCATAATTGTCGCGATTCACTGCCGCATATCGCTTGGCTGGGGTGAAAATGAATTCGGGCAGCAGGTTTTCACCACCTTGCTGGACAATGGAACAATGCTCTTTGTCTTCATTGCCGGATTTTTATTTCACTACCTGAAAAATAAATTTGAATACAGGTCATATCTGAACAGGAAGGCAAAGTATGTACTGCTTCCCTATATTATCATGTCGTTTTTCCCTATCGTTTTGAAAGTGACTCATGTATTAAGCAGTGACTGGATTCCGCCGGGATACCTGCCTGATAATCCATGGGAAGAAGCATTATACTATTTCTCTACCGGGAAGCATCTCGGGCCATTCTGGTTCATACCAATGATCGTGATTTTCTATTTTATTTCACCACTGCTTATTCGGATCGACCAACCTAAATTTTATACGTTCGTATTTCCTTTTATTTTCATAGGCAGCCTTTTCACCTATAAATTTGGATATTTCAGCAATATCTGGGCTTCCTTCGTACATTTTCTGCCCGTCTATATTTTTGGTATGTGGGCAGCCAATTACCGGGAAAAACTCACCCGGCTGAGCCTCCCTGTCACAGGATTGCTTATCTTAATTTACCTCACACTCACAATACTGGAAATAAATCATGTAATCCCCGCACCAAAGATTGGGTCATTCTATGAAAATGAACTAAGTCCATTCTTTGCTTTCAATATTGTTAAAATCCGGGTATATATTCTTTGTATTATTTTATTACGGGTTTTTTACCAGTTCAATAATCGAAATATGCCCATGCTGAAACTTCTGGGCGATTACAGCTTTGGTGTATATTTCGTCCATATTTTTTTCATCATCATTATTCAGTACGTCATCAATGCTTATCTGCCCGAATTCACGTTGAACACATTTACATTTTTATTGTATGTAGCCTTTGTTTCCCTGTTATCGCTGGCAGCAGTACGATTTGTAAAATGGATTGCCGGTAAAAACAGCCGGATGCTTATCGGCAGTTAGAAGGGTTTGTAGAAGTGGTGGGTTGAGAGTTCAAACATCTCACGGTCACCCCTGCTGTCACCATAAGCGATGATTTCCTGATAGTTCTCCAGGTTAAACTTTTCACGAACACGATTCGCTTTTTCGGGGCCATAATTATTTCTCCCCTCAATCGTTCCGGTAATCTTACCATCAATAACCTGCAGGCGGGTACATATGGAGTCAACTCCCCATTGGTGAGCAAGTGGCTCAACCCATTGCTCACATGAAGCAGATACCAGCACAACTGTATCTCCTGCTTCAATATGTTCATTCAATTTCTGCAATCCCCTGGGCCTTAAAAGCTCCGGGATAATTTCCACTGCAAACTGCCTTCCAAGTACCTGAACTTCCTCCTGCGTCCGTCCACCCAGAAAATATGTTAATGCTTTTTCCTTCGCCTTCCAGTTGGGATAGAGTTTTAGCTTGTACAGGATCAGGTAGGGACTGATTATGAACATTCCAATATAATACCCAAGTGTTCCTTTTACATACTTAAAAAAATCCAGCAATGTATCCGAGCGTGTCAGGGTTCCGTCCAGATCAAAAAGGACAAGTTTTTTCACAGCTTCATCCGTTTAAAAACAAATTCGGGGATCAGTACAATAATCAGCATTATCCACCTCCAGATTCCCTTAATATATACTGTATTCTTTTTCTTTTTAATTGCCTGCTGAATCTTCTTTGCCACCTGATCGGGCTCAGCCGTAAGAGGACCGGGTAAATCCAGGTTCTCGGTCATTTTAGTATTCATAAAGCCCGGCTTCACGGTTACTACATGCACCCCCTTACTAAACAGGTCATTTCTCAAACCACTCAGATATGCAGTAAACCCTGCTTTCGCACTTCCATAGAGATAGTTGCTTTTTCTGCCCCGGTCACCTGCCACAGAACTGATACCTGCAATCGTCCCGGAACCCCTGTCGGCCATGGCTGCCGCCACAATATTTAAAATTGATACTGCCCCGGTATAATTCGTTTCAAGAATGGCTTTGGATTGATCCCAATTCCTGGCAGCTTTTTCCTGATCACCCAACAGTCCGAAAATCAGGATAACAACATCCGGGCAGCCGGGTAAGGAAGAAAAAAAGGTTTGATGTGATTCAAAATCAAGCGCGTCGAACAGAAAGCAGGAACAATCTTTATTCGTTCGAATTCTTATGTCATTGCGCAGTAAATCAAGTTTCTCCAGATTTCTCGCTGCAAGCCAGACATCCCAGCCATCATTAACATATTGATTGGCTAACGCCTGGCCCACATCACTCATCGCTCCCAGTAAGAGTACTGATTTCATCGTTTGCATGAGGCTATCTAGATTTTAAAGGCATAAATAATGAGAAAGAAACTAACGATCCAACCGGCAAGGGTAATATGCAGGAATCTGTCGGTATACAGAACGCGGGTCGGACTTCCGCTTTTATTTTCGACCATTGTGATCTGAATATATCTCATGATCCCGGCGATTACAAAAACACTTGTCAGGTAAAGGTAATTCGTATCAAACTGTTCCGAGACATCATCGGATATTGTGTACATTATATAGGAAACAGTAATTACTGCCGACAGAAGGGTTAATATTGAGTGGATAAATTCCAGGTTATAATTCTGGATATTCTTTCTGAGCATGACCCCGCTTTGCTGATACTCCAGGATGTCGTCCCGGCGTTTTGCCAATACAAGAAATAATGCCAGCAGGTAAATCATCACGATTAACCAGTGTGAAACGGGTACTTCAGCAACAAAACCTCCGGCAAGTACCCGCAAAACAAATCCTGTTGCAACAATGATCAGATCCAGAATTGAAATCTTCTTCAACCCAAGACTATAGCTCAAATTTAAAATGATATAGGAGATAAGAATATAGGTGAACAGCTCATTAAGCCGCCATGCAATCACCACAGATGCAATGAGGAGAATGATCCCAATCGATAATGCAACCCCTACACTCACCTTGCCGGCCGGGATGGGGCGATATTTCTTCTCAGGGTGTAACTTATCCTGTTCAATATCCCTGATATCATTCAGAATGTAGATAAAACTTGCTGCAAGGCTGAAGCAGATAAAGCCAATACTAACGTCCACCAGTTTGTCGAGATTGAAAAACTGACCGGCAAAGAACAGTGGAATAAACAGGAATAAATTTTTAATCCATTGATGAACCCGTAATAATCCGAATAAGGTTTTTACATTCATCTTTTCACTAATTTATAAGTAACAAAATTATTAGAGGTATCTACCGGCACAGGAACGTAGTAATACTTCATAAATACACTGTCCAACACCTCTGAGGTTATCCCGGACCTGAATGTTATAGCGGGAATGGGCTCAATCATATCTTCTGTAATATATATTTCACCCTGAAATGCGTTTAGCGAATCAAACATGGGTGCATTCATCATCAACTGTTCTTCGTAATTATAGGCCTCCCCCTTCGTATAGTAATTAAGATAGCGGATAAAGCTCATTGGCCCCAAACTTAATATCAGATCTCCATCCCTCGCATTTTGTGACAACCATTCAGTCTTCAGGCGATTAAAATCGCAGGAAGAGTCCTTCAAGAGTCCTATACCGCCAATGTAATTAATCAGTAATACAACAAACAGGATGCTATGCACCAACCATCTCCTTCCGGCATAATATACAGGCAGAAACAAATAATTCCCCAGTAATATCGCTAATGGAATAGTAAGCATGATCCAGGGCTCATTGGAAGATGGATCCATGACAACCAGGAAGGAGCCATATATCACCACGATTACAAGGAATACTACAATGAATACCGGTAATGACATCCCGTTTCTTCTAAAATACCTCACGGCAAAAAAGAGCGCTGCAGCCAACAGGACAAAAAGGACTGCACACAGAAACATCAGGAAATAAGAAGTGTTGCCCACCTGGCTGGCAGTTAACAATTCTTCCTGTACGACCTTATGGGCAAATGCCGAGCTCACTATTCCTCCGAGCTCCCTGACCCCGAATACCCACATGGTTGATATAAAATTGCTCACAACCACTACAGGCGCCATCCACGGGTTCCCCACCGGATCATTCACCCCACCCATAAAGTGGGCCACGAATGAATCAGGTTTAAGAAGATAGTATTTGTAGGTTAAAAAATAAAAACCCAGGATTATAACACCGGAAACTCCGTAAAGCAAAAAAGCATATTTCCAGCGTTGTTTTACTGCCAGCAAAAAAGGCAAAATGAGAAATACAATAATAAAGGCAGGTTTGTAAAACAGAACTGCCAGCGAAGAACACAGAATTAATGCTGTTAACGTTCTCCAGTCCTTCCCTTGCTGATACAATTCCAACTGAAAATATAAACATGCGAGGACCATGAAAATGGCGAGCATGTAGACTTCACTTTCAAATGCATAACGCCAGAATTCATAGGAAATAAGAACCAAAATTATCACCCACCATGAAACCACTGTTGGCCATGAGGTGAACTTGATCAAAATATTGCGTAAAAGAACAATAGCCAGGCCGGCAAAGGCCATGCTCACGTAACAAAGCAGATGGTATGTATCAACACCCGGCAAAACACCTGCAATGAGTTTCATAAAGGGAAGAAATAGCAGGAAACGTGGATTATACAGCGAATGGATCGACTGATCACGCACCATATACGCATACCACGCGCCGTCATCCGTTTCTGTCCTGTTCTCCGGAAAGGTGATCAGTAAAAACATTTCCACCACGAAGAACAGCAGCAAATCAGTTTTTATTCCTGAACCACCCCAATTACGTGATGATTGTTCGATCATTTTTAGTGGATTTTCTGATCTGCAGCAGGTTACTTGACATCCTCAAGCCGAACGCCAATCAATTCTTCAACTGAAATTTTAGCCATGTTAAAATCCCCCTGTGCTGTAATTTTGCGTATCCGCTGATTATTATACTTTTCGAGTGCTCCATTATATTCCTCGATGGTTGCTGATCCATTCCTGAAATTCTGTTCTACAAGGCTTAGCGCTGAAAACAGATCTTCCTGGGCTTCAGATTCAACCTTAAGAATCTCCCTCATTTTAAGATATTCCTCGTATCTCCGTAAAACCTCTGCGCGAATCGCCAGTTTTTGCTGGTCGATTGTATAACGTGTAATATTTAATTCTTCCTTTTTCTCTTTTACTGCAAGAGGGATATTTACAAAATATCCAAGTGAAACCATACCGCTGATGTTATAGCGTGGAAAAAATAAATTACGGTCGAGCAGATCCGGATCCGGATTAATTGTGTACTCGTTGATGTTTCCAGTAATCCTGAAATTATCAAGCCATTCCCATCGTGCCTGATCTATCTGGATATCACTTATCCGGTACCTCGATTCCAGAATTCTGTTGGCAGGGTTATTTTCCCATGCCAGACGTACCAATTTTTCCGCGAAACTGATATCGGAGGCCCCGGAAGGAAGAATGATCGTGTTATAGTCTACGTCCTGAGCCCTGACCCCCCAACACAGAGCCGAAATGAGCAAAAAAGATAAAATTAATATTCGTTTCATTTTATTGCTTGATTATCAATGATTAATTCGTTGTTATCGCCAGTTAAAATTCAAGGTCAAGATACAAACTATTCAGACCATCATTTCAACATTGTAATAATTATACTAAAACTGAACTTCCATATCACTTTGAATGAAGAATTTAAAAGAACATGATCTTTACAAACAAAATGAGATATAAAAAGGAAATCAGAACAATCACCAGGGTACTGTACGCCTTCCTGGATTGATCTTCCTCCGAATTATGATTATTTTCTTCCTCCATGTGCTAATGGTTTATTCGTGTTTCTAAGTTTCGGGTTGTAAGAATCTGCCAGGCATACCGGAAAACATTAAGTAATTCTACCTTCAGTATTTTATGTAAAATTATTTGAACTGCAACAAAATCAATAAAATACGACAGCACAGATCCCCATGCGGCCCCCATTATTCCAAAATATTTTACGAAAAAGAACTTGATAATGATGGAAACAACCGCACTCGCCAGCACAAAATAGAAATTAATATTCGCCATACCAATGGCCATAAGCGTAACTCCAAACTGACGGTGAAAAGGTATGAGAATACTGTACAGCAAGACTACGCGTAAAACAGGAATGGATTCTGCAAATGATTCTGTGGCGCCTTTCGAAAGAATTACTATAATTGGTTCGGCAAGAACGAATAAAGTAACAAAGATGACCACCGAGAAAAGCATAATGAACCCCAAAGATTTCTCATACATATGTTTTGCTTCGGAAATGCCCTTTTCCCGAACTGCATTGACCATTTTTGGGTAAAAAATCTGGGAAACAGCTGTTAATGGGACTTCAAACAGGTTCGAAATACGTACTGCCGGATTATAAATTGCTACTGAAGCCGGACTGTAGAAACTTGCCAGGAGCCAGTCATTAATGCCCACATTGATCATCCCTGAAATGTTAGTGCCAAGTGTCCACTTGCCATATTGAGCCAGGTCAACAAGAACAGATTTCTTTACTTTGAAAGTGAATTTGCGCATATGCCTTGAAAAGTACAGCGAGGTAAATGCGCTGAGTATATAGCTTATCGCATTTGCCCAGGCAAGACTGATCAATGACACCTCAAGATCGAATATATACAGGTATGCGATGTACGCGAAAAGACCTCCTTTCTGAATCACCGTACTATAAAATGTCCCCTTAAAGGACAATCTCGACTGCATCAGAAAATTAAAATGGGAAAACCAGGTAAATGCAAACGAAGTGAGAATGTAGATTTGAAACATCGGGGAAATCACCGGTGCATCCCAGAGTTCAGACAACGCAAAGGAAAATATGATCATGCAAAGCATCACCGCAAATGCAGTTGCCAGATTCAGGTAGAATGCCGCACTGATAATTCCTTTCGCCTTATCTTCATCTTCGTTATTCAGAAATCTGATGAAAGGATTACTGATAAAGGCATTTCTTAAGGACTCAAATATGGTCGTAACTGAAAGAAACAGCGTCCAGATACCAAACTCATTCTGAGAAATCATCTTAATCAAAAGAATGAAGTTCAGCAGACCAAATAAGGTGACTGAAATACGCGTAAAAATCGCATATGAACCCGAGCGAATCCAATATGATGTTTTGCTGGGCACCTGCTTAAATTTTTGGTAAAGTGACGTACATATCTAAAAAATAACCCAAACCCTAACGCCGAAATAATTGAGATTCAAGTTTTTATGTAAAACCTATATTAAAAAATATTTACCCATATTCTGTCTGAGTGCTATGGTTAATATCGAAATTAGGCAAAAAGTAACAGCAATCTAATGATTTTCAAGGGATTAATTTCGAGCATGAATTTAACACCTCAAATTGTGCCCGTAACTTTTAAAAAGAATTGTTAGATTAGAACTTTGAACGTCAACCGGGTACTAACCCTGCCCAGCAACATGATCAATCCAGAACTTTTACCCGATTTTCTTATCATTGGTGCCGGTAAATCAGGCACAACATCACTTGATCATTACCTCTCACAACATCCTGAAATTTTTATGACAAGGATGAAAGAACCGGATTTCTTTGGTTATGAAACGATAGATGCAACGAAATTATTCGGTCCGGAAAAGGAGCATTACCAACGTGCGATAAAAACTATTGATGAGTATCAGAAGCTGTACCTTGATGCCGAACCACATCAAAAGAAAGGCGAAACTTCCAATACAAATTTATCTTCCCCGCTCGCTGCCGGTCGCATTAAGCACTATGTCCCGGATGCGAAGCTTATCGCAATATTCCGGCAACCGACGAAAAGACTTTTCTCCCGATACATGCACCTTCATCTTATTAATGAACTGCCTACGCCGGAATTCACTGACGTGCTTGACAGGGAATCAGTTTGGTGGCACCGTAAAGATCTGGTTCCGGAAGGCTTTTATTCCCGCAATCTCGCTCCTTATTATGACCTATTTCCGAGGGAAAACATCAAAGTTTATCTTACCGAGGAATTACACAAGGATCCGGCGGCCATTATGAATGATATTTATGAGTTCATTGGTGTAGGGCCTTACGACGAGATTGATTTTTCCGTTATCTCCAATAAATCAGGAATCGTCAAGAACAGATTCTATGATCTTACCCTGGGAAGCAATTCAATTATTAAAAAAGCTGTTAAGGCTGTATTACCCGAATCATTTTTTTACGAACTGACGAGATATCCGCAAATCAAGAAAATCACACAGTATTTAAACGGCATCAATCTGAAACCAGCCTCACTGGATCCTGAACTCTATCAAAAAATCACTACAGAAGTTTACAGTGAAGATATTAAAGCACTTGAAAAATTAACTGGCAAGGACCTGAAACACTGGCTCTGAAACCAGTCTACCCCGCATTAAAGATAATTTCCAGCATATTTTCAACATTTGATTTCCAGGTATGCTGCCGGGCAAATTCTATCCGGCCATTCCTCTTTTGAGAATTGTTTTCCTTCATGGCCAGGTTCACGCATTCAATGAATTCCGATTCTGATTCATACAAATAGACGTGCTCACCAAAATAATCCATGGCCCTGGTTTTTCTCGCGACAACAGGTTTACCCATGGCCAGGTATTCATCGATTTTGCGCGGGTAATTACCAATGGTCATACCATTGACAACCTGCGGATTTATGGCGATATCAAAGTGATGTATATAACTGCTCAGCTCCTCAATAGGCTTATTACCAAGAAAATACACATTTGGCAACCCGTGTAATGCTGATTTCTGAAAATCATCATCCTCAGGCCCTACCAGTATAAATGATAACCCGGGATTTTTGCGTGCTGAATGCTCCAGCAGGTCAATATCAAGTCGCATCGAGGTTAAAAATCCAGTATAGCCCACCTTTATTCCCGAAATGTCTTTCATATCTGCCGGCATCTCATACATTTTCTCCGCATCAAACAAGGTTAGGTCGCAACCCTGCCCGACCATATAGGTTTTCGGGTTATACTCTCTCAGGTAATCACCGAGGAAATCGGAATTACTAACAACCATATCATACCTGGCCGCCAGTAATGGTTCAATGCGGGTACCATGGCGCTTCCAGTATGGTTGCGTTATGAGATTATCACGGATGTAGTAAATGCTTCTGAGCGGCTTGGGTTCCAGGAGTTCCGGAGCATCCAGCGCCTGGAACATTTCACTGTCGTTGAACAACATGTAGGAGGTAAACTGCAGCTCATCAAGTAACCAGTTCAGGCTTTTAGCCAGCTGAAGGTTATTATGACGGTTCAACCAATCAAAAATCCGGTGACTCCTGATCCAGTTGATACTTTCAGTAATTGCCGAAGGGTAAAATACCCAAAGGTTTTCAGATATCTTCTCAAGATAATCACCATTGCTGATCAGCGATTTATGCTGCCGTATCGGGTGGGTTTTACCGAAAAGGTATTCCTTTCTGCTCAGTGGAGGGTTCACATATACAACCCGGTGATCCCTCGCGATCTCAAATGCGATATTCTTTGCATTATGAGCTACCTCATTTTCCCATGGCTGTTTTGCAACAATCAGAAAATCCATCTGACTATAATTTCAAATTCTTGCTGTCTACCATGTTGAGAATAGCCCCCATCAACTTGCCATTCAGGGATCTCAGATATTGAATTGATTCTTTATCGGTATGACGAATTTGTGATTCAGCCGAGAAAACAGGCATAACGAGATCGGCGTAACCTATAAGTTCCTTCGTATCCGGATATTCATTCATGGATGCGCCTTCCATAATTATATAATCATAGTCTTGTTTAAGACTCTCCAGCATACCTTTGAAGTTTCGTCCGCTCAGGATTTCAGAAGGACTATCTGTTCCGCGATGGCTTCCGATGATATCCACGTTCTTGTGCGCCGTAGCTGAAACAATGCTTTCGTAGCCCTGTTCCTCTTCCACAAAATCATCCGATGGTTCATCACCCTTAGCCGGGTTAAGCAATAATTTGCCATTTACCACGCGTCCTTCCTTCAGAACCCGCTCAAAATTAGGTTTGGCGACTAAAAGCTGAGTCAGTGAATTATTTTTAAAATTGGTATCAATGATGAGTATCTTCTTATTGATGAGGCTCAATGAGTACGCCAGGCATAAAATCATGAATGTCTTTCCCTCACTCACCTTCGTGCTCGTAACAAGAATTGTTTTCGCATCAAGTGACTCAAATTCAAAACGTATCTTCCTGAGAAGTTGCTTGAACATCGTGAATTCATCATCATGATTATCCACGCTAAATAATTCTTTGAGCTTCAGCTTCTTGGTATCGATCTTATTTACGGTACCCGCAAGCGGAAGCTTCGTCATTTTCGCAAATTGTGCCGGTGTTTTAATTCTGAAATCCAATAGCTCCAGAATGAAAATAATACTGGCAATCAATACGAATACAGCTGCGCCTGCAGCCAGTGTAATAATGACAGTATTGGATGATTCAGGTTCAACAGCTGGCTGACCTTCCTTGGTCTGTCGGATATAAGCTCCAGAAATCAGTGATTGGTTCTTAAATTCATTGTATTTATTAACCGCATCGGTATATTCAAGGGTCGCATTTTCCACTTCCTGTTCAAGAACACTCAGGTTGCTTTCCTTCGAGGTATATCCTGTTACATCGCTTTTCAGGTTCGCAATTCGATTATTGATGCTACGTAAATTAGACCGCGCAACCTCTAGTGCAAGCTCAAGCTCATCCTTTTTAGCCTCGAGGTCTTCACGGGTAGGCATATCCTGGTTCACAGAGGCAATACGATTCATTTCGATCTGCAACTCCGTGCGAAGGTCATTCAATGTCTTTTCAATTTCCTTATCCTGAGAACCTCCGTCAATGTAGATTGCATTGAGCTGCCGGATACGGTTTCTCAGTTCCAGCACCTTACTATTATCAATTACTGTATTCTCAAGCCGGCTGATCTGGCCATTGACGCTGCGGATTGACAATTGTAAAGCCTGAATGTTTTCCTCCTCTTCCTGACGCTTCACTTCGTATTCATTCAGCTGAGTAATTTTCAGATCAGATTCAAGCTGGAAATCGGATACCTCATTTGATTTTTTAAACTGCTCAACATTTTGTTTCAGCTGGTCGAGATTCTCCTTTTTATCTTTAACAAGCTGAGCCAGAAACTCAACTGATTCATCTGAAATACTTTGTATAATGCTCTTATTATATCGGATGAATTCCCTTGAAAGCGTATTTACAACAAACGCAGATAACTGCGGATCTTCCGAATAAAAATCGATGGAAATATAATCCGTATTATTGAGCCTGTAGATGATGAGTCGGTTCTCCCGCAAAGCATACGGCTGATAATCATATGCCCTCAAAACATCCAGCATCTTATGATCCATGGGTTTGTAAGTTGAAAGCACCTTCATCGAATCGAGCTTATTCTCAAAGAATTTGATTGCCTCTTCTTTTTCCTCGGGGGTTAATGGATCAATTTCAACTTTCGTGTAGTCAGGTGTGCGGAATGGATTATCCGATTTGAGATCGTGAAGAATCAGGTTGTAAGAAGCCAGGGAAATCGTCAGCTCAGAGCTCAGCCTTTCGATCAGATTATAAAAATTCTGATTTGTCTGCCCGGCATTATAACGGTCATCGGTAAGTTTTACAGCTTCATCAGTGGTAAGTCCGGTGGCAAGCTGCGCATTTGACCTGTAGGTCTTAGGCGCATTACGTACCACATAAAATGCAGTGACGGCCGCCAGTATTGGAATTATGATAATAATCCACAATCGGCGCTTCAGCACACTGATGAAATAGTTCAAATCCATGGAATATTCGAATTATGAGGTGAAAATACCTCTTATTTTAATCTTTAACAATTATTAGGATCCCCTCGGCACTATTGAATACCTCTCCCCCTTTCATTGTAACCGATTGAGTTGCAGGATAATCATATATATTTTTTCCCCCGATTCCCAGTACAGATATAAATCTTTTAATGGCATCTACGCGCGCATCCTTAAGCTCCCGATTTACTGTTCTGTCCGGATCCACTGTAAGCAAATGAAAGCTCGAGTAATCCTGATATTGAAGCCGTTCAATCAAACCTCTTAAAGCTGATCTTGCCGCATCGTTCAATTCAGAAGAACCATCTTCAAAAACAATCAACTGTTCATCTTTAACGTTCGTCTGACGTAAATCATTCAATAAAGCCTCCGCCTCGGCAATAATTTTCCGGGCATCCTCAGGTTGTCTGCTATTTGTGTTAACATAGAGTTTGCCACGGTAAATATCACTTAGCCCCCCATCCCTGTTGGTGGAAAAAAAGATCGTAGAGTCCTTCGCTATACTGAAATACGCGTCAAATTTATCACTGTTTATTCCACTCCCGAGGTTTACAGGGTTCGACCAAACATCCCAACGATCATAAAGACGTTCAGAAACATAAATATCCGCATCGCCCAACCCGCCATGACCATCACTCGCAAAAAACAGGTATCGTTTGTCACGGGAGAGATATGGAGATATTTCAAAGCCACGCGTATTGATCGTAGGCCCGAGCGGCAGCGGTCTGCCCCAGTTGCCGGTAAGTGAATCACGGAGACTCACATAAAGGTCTTCCTGGCCACGGCCACCGGATTTCTTCATCGATAAAAGCATGACTGAGTAATCCGGACTCACGTAAACACCTATAAATCCCTCAGAATCAATACCTTCAACCGATATCACTGTTGGTTTACTCCAATTCTCCGGCGAACCATCCATATAAGATATCCCTTCTGCCCTGCTGTATCCATTCAACAGATAAATGACATTTCCATTCGCATTTAAACCGACCACCGCATTGTTATCCCGGTTATTGACACTGTTGGGAGCCCGGTAACTGGATTCCCAGTTCCCCACCTGGCTGCTATACCAAATATCGGATCCGGCGGCATCCCCACCCGCATTTTCTTTGGAAAACGCCCGGCTGAAATAAAGAATACTACCATCCTCAGATAGTATCGGCATGATCTCCTCGGCTTCGGAATTAATTCCCACACCCATTCGCTCAATACCCCTGAATGCAAAATTCTTTTGTGCCACGCCCGGAGAGAACCAGAGTACAAATAGAAAGATCAATCCATATAGTCGGTTATCTACCATAGATAGGATGCTATTCCATATTTATTATTAACAAAAAACGAAAGAGTGATCTCATGATTGTTACGATTCAATAAGCCAAGATCAGCAACAAAGTGATCATAACTGTATCCCAGCCGGAGCCGGTCGCTAAGCTGAAGAGCAAACGTGAGAGTTAGCGCCTTATCAACCGCATAGTATGTTCCGATACTAAGTCTGTGTTTCCAGCGCAATGAGAGATTCGGCTGAATCGCCAGATCATAAAATTCCGAATAGTCCATTTTCAGACCGGGCCTCAAGATAAGATCCGGCCCGAGCGGGAACATCATCCCACCCATAAAGGTGTACACCGCAGACGGCTCCAATGTTTCAACCTCGAGAGAGTTCTTAACCGTACTATTGACAATCGAACGTGCACTGAAGCCAGTAAAGAAACGATCATTGTATAAGACCGTCCCAAATCCGGCATTGAAAAACGTACTGACCCCGTCGCCCTGCCGCAGTAATTCCTGGTAAAACTGGTCATCCGCTTCATTCCTCAATGTATAAGTATCCAGGTTTAGCACCTGCCTGTCGATAGCCAGATTCGTTCCAAATGACAGCATCAGTTTGGTGCTGAGCGGAATGTGATATGAATAACTTAGCATGAAATTCTGCTGGACAAGCGGACCAATACTCAAGGAGGTGAGCCTCCCTCCAATACCATGCTTCCTGTAAATATCCTTTCGACTTGCAGCAATATCACGAAAGCGGGAAGGATCACTCACGCGCAACGCATTCTTTTCATAAACCGTCGGTGAGTAGTTACCGATTCTTCCATAGGCACTTACAAAAACCGACGCCTGATTATCATCCATGGCCGACCATGATTGCTGTAAGCCTGAATTGATCTCAAAATAATCCTCAATACCCGTGAATGCCGGGTTAATATACGGAGCATTGCGGTAAATCTGGGAGAAATCCCGCCGAAGCTGGGCATTGCTGTCCAGCATATATGTGAGAGATAATATGATCAGGAGGATATATCTCATTTCAGAATACTTACGGTTCCGCGATGAACCTGTTGTCCGTCATTCACTTTAATTACATAATAGTAAGGCCCTGCAGGAAGGCTTACACCTCCGCGCTTGCCATCCCAGCTGCAATCCGTTCCGCTGCAGCTGAATACTTCATTACCGTTGCCATCAAATATGGTGAGATTCGAATTCCTGTAGGACGACAGGTTGCCGATATCCCAAATATCATTTACTCCATCATCATTTGGTGTAAAGGCATTAACCAGGTCCAATTCCGGAAACACCTCTGTAATCTGCAAACTCCTGAAGACGGGAGCACTTTCATCTACACCATCATTAACCAGTATTGTGATTCGTTTCGAGGTAAATGGTATCTCTCCGATAACACTATTGCGGTAACGTACCCTTTTCAGTGCAACATCATATTGCGACTTCGATGCCTGCCCTTCCAGCAATAATACACCTGTTTGCGCATCAAAATTATGCTGGATCTCCGGCGTAGATTCATTGGTAAATATCAAAATATCCTCACCTTCCACATAATTTGTCTCGATCATTACGGTGGCTGATGAGATGAAATTATTATCAATGTCATTAACTGTGACCGACTGCGTTATAAACACTTCACCCTGCCCCTGACTATAATTGATCGGTGTTGATTCGAGGTTTGACACCACCGGGATGTCATTCACAGGATGTATTGTCAGGTTTACCAATGCCTCAGCACTTGCCTCTACCTCTCCGTCAAACGTATTCCACCTAAATGAATCATCTCCGTTATAGTTTTCGTTGGGCTGATATACAAACCCATTCAGAACTCCTGCAACAGGAACCAGTTCCTGACCTATGCTTACAGCTGAATTCTGATACTGTAACGTTCCCTGCTGTGGCAATGAAACAATCTTGATATAGGCTGGCGGGTCTCCGTTCACGTCGGTATAGCCCGTGAGGAAATCGGCAAGCGAAAATGTGTATTCTGTATCTTCATCCACATCCACGGCAATGTCGGAGATGACAGGACGCTGATTTACCTGAAGTGTAAATATCTGCTCAGATTGCAGCCCTGTTTGATCCCGCACGCGGAGGGTGACGTTTCTGGCTGTTGCGTTGGCAGGCACGGTCCCGGTGAGTGTCGCCGTCCCGTCTCCCGCGTCGGTCAGGGTCAGCCAGTTTGGCCTGGAAGGTGCCGTAATGCGTAATACATCTCCCGGATCCGCGTCAGATGTTACAATCGCGTATGTGTATTGCTCACCAAGGGATATCTTGGCAACAGGCGCCGATTCAAAAACAGGTGCGTCCGGAACTGCCGCAATTTCAACCATGAAATTAATCGAGGTTGTATTCAAATTGGGATTACCATTATCTGTAACCCTTACTTCAATCCGGGCTCTGCCGAAGGCATCAGGGCGTGGTGTCAGGGTAAGCTGACCGGTATTAGCAGGGGAAACATAGTTAACCTGTATATTCTCGAAAAGAGTCGCATTATCGGAATTAGCCGATACCGTTAATGCCTGCGACTCACCTCTGCCTGCGGTTATTCCACTTAAATCAATAATAATTGGATCTGCATCCTCGTCAATCCCGGTTATATTGTTAACCGCCTGAATCGTGGGAGGCAGATTCGGATATTCTGTACGAATGGTAAATTGCTGCTCACTTTCCAATCCGCCATTATCAGTTACAATCAGCCTGATCTCAATTTCCTTATTTACCTCGGCCAGCGGCGGGGTTCCTGAAAGTGTTGCTGAACCGTTTGCTCCGTTCGCCAGCGTCAACCAACCCGGAAGCGTTTCTGCTGAGATTGTGAGACTTTCATTTGCGTCAATATCGATGGCCGTCACCTGATATTGATATGTCTGTGTGACCTTCGCCAGCGTAACCGGTTCACTGGTGAATCGCGGGGCATCATTAATGTTGACAACCGTAATTGTAAAGTTCTGCGTATCCTTAGACCCCAGGGCATCCTCCACCTCGAGAACAACATTGTGATTTCCAACCTCATCATTGGTAGGCACACCGGTAAGTATGGCAGTTCCATCCAGATTATCCTCGATTATTAGCCATGAAGGCAACGTAAGCGCTTCTATAACACGGGTATCGTTAGTGTCATCATCGGTCGTATTCACCAGGTATTGATAGAGTTCATCCTGATTGACCGAAGTAACGGGCGTACTTGAAAATACCGGGGGATCGTTCTGATTATCCACGTTGATCTGGAAGATTTGCGTGGTTGCCGCTCCTGCTGCATCCACCACCTCAATTACAATTCCATTCAGTCCCAGATCACTGTTTCGTGGTGTGCCCCGCAATGAAGCAGAACCATTACCATTATCAATAAGCTGTATCCAGGCAGGCCCTTCGAGAAGACGTATGGTGCGGGTATCGCCAACATCAGGATCCTGGGTAAGAATATTATAAAGATACAATACATCCTGAATTGCCCCGGTTACAGGAGTTGAGGAAAATACAGGCGCATCATTTGTATTCTGTACCGTGATGGTAAAGGACTGATCATCGGAAAGGCCCAGAACATCGCGAACCCTCAGCACAATACTTTCATTTCCCACATCGCTGTTATCAGGTGTTCCGGATAATATTCCGGTCCCGTCACCATTATCCACCAGGGATAGCCAATCAGGAATACTCAATGCGGTAATGGTTCGAATATCTCCCTGATCCGGATCGGATGTCGTGATGAAATACTCATATAACAGATCCTCATGTGCGTTCTGAACGGGTGAGCTTGTAAAAACCGGCGAATCATTGGCATTATCCACGTTGATAGTGAAAATCTGCTCACTGGCGGCACCTTCCAGGTCCCTCACCAGAAGTGTCACATTGTGAATTCCAAGATCACCATTCCCGGGTGTTCCTGTTAGTCGGCCGGTACCATTTCCATTATCGGTGAAGGACAACCATGCAGGCAAGGTGGTAGCCTGAAGGTTAACGGCATCTCCTATATCCGGGTCACTGGCAACCACATTATAGGTATAAGTAGAATTCTGCACAGCGACGGGAACAGGCTGGGAAGTTATGGAAGGCACATCATTCGTGTTTGTCACTTCAATGGAAAATCCCTGATTTGCATTGGCACCCAGACCGTCACGAACATTCAAAACAACGGTGTGATTACCTACCTCGGCGTTTTCTGGAATTCCGGTTAGTACGGCGGTACCATCCCCGTTATCAGTCAGGTCAAGCCATGCAGGCAACGATAAGGAAATAATGGTACGTGTATCCCCTGCATCCGGATCGGAAGTCGAAATGAAATATTCATAAACATCATCTTCAGCAACCGACGTAATCGGCGAACTTGTAAAAGATGGCGGATCATTAATATTATCCACGTTGATCACGAAATTCTGATCTGTTGCTGCCCCAACAAGGTCCGTTACACGCAACGATACCGGATTTGCGCCCAGGTTTGCGTTCGTCGGTGTCCCTGATAATACAGCTGTTCCGTTGCCCAGGTCATTCAGGCTTAACCATGCCGGCAGGCTAACGGCGGTGATCACACGCTGGTCACCCGCATCCGGGTCGGTGGTAAGTATGCTGTAGGAATATTGTATATTCTGAATGGCACCTGTAACCGGACTGCTCGAAAATACTGGTGCATCGTTCGTATTCTGTACCGTGATTGAAAAGTTTTGAGTGGCAGTAAGACCCTGAACGTCTTCAACGGTAAGCACAATACTTGTTGAACCCACATGTCTGTTCTGTGGAGTTCCCACCAATAATCCGGTACCGTCACCGTTATCGGTAAACGTTAGCCATGCAGGTATTACAAGCGCCCGCATTTCAAGATTATCACCCGCATCCGGATCTGTAGCCCGTACATTGTACCGGTATTCATTGTCTTCCAGCACTACCGTAACAGGCGTACTGGTAAAGGACGGCGGATCGTTCGTATTGTCCACCGTAATGGTAAAATTCTGAAAGGTTGAACTACCCGCTGCATCTGTAACCTTCAACTTCACGGGATTGGCTCCCAGGTTCACATTTCTGGGAGTTCCGCTAAGCAGGGCATTCCCGTTGCCCAAATTTGTAAATGTGAGCCAGGACGGAAGCGTTTCCGCCACCAGAACCCATGTATCATTTGCGTCAACATCATTGGTACGAACCTCATACCTGTACTCAACATCCTGCAAGGCCGACGTTACCGGTGAAGATGTAAATACCGGTGCATCATTTGAGTTGATCACTGTAATCGAAAAACTCTGATTTGTATTTGCGCCCAGCGCGTCCCGCACATTGAGTACAACGCTGTGATTTCCAACCTGGGCATTCCTGGGCGTACCTGTAAGGACTGCGGTTCCGTTGCCGTTATCCGTAAGCGTCAACCAGGATGGCAATGCCAGCGACGTAATGGAACGTGTATCACCCGCATCGGGATCACTTGTTGTTATAGAATACTGATAAACAACATCTTCTGTAGCCTGCGTTACAGGAGTACTTGTAAACTGAGGCGGGTCATTGGCGTTGTCTACATTGATATCAAAATTCTGAACAGAGGTGCTACCCGCGGCATCCTCCACTACGAGCCTGACGCTGTTCACCCCAAAATCACCATTCCCCGGGATACCCGTTAGCCGCGCAGTACCGTTGCCATTATCGGTGAGCGTGAGCCAGGCCGGCCGGATCGTTGCCCGGATAGTTCGTGTATCCCCGGCATCCACATCTGATGTGGTGATATTGTAAGTATACTGGGCACCCTGCAGCGCGGCCGTGACCGGAGTACTTGTGAAAACCGGCTGGTCATTTACATTGGTTACCGTTATGCTGAAGTTTTGATTCGCCTGAACACCTTCCAGGTCTGTTACCGTGATTACGACGCTGGAAGTTCCAACATTCGCATTTAATGGAACACCGGTCAGAATGATGCTCTTCGCCCCGTTTGGATTAACATTCAGCCAGGAAGGTTTGGCCAGCACATCAATATCCAGCACATCCCCGACATCCGGATCATCCACACGAACCGTATAGGAATAGGTGGCATCTTCATTCACAGCGGTCACAGGAGTGGAAGTGAAGAACGGCGGATTATTGGTATTATCAACAACAATGGTAAAATTCTGATTGGCCTGTGCACCAAACGTATCTTCGACGCGAATGCTTACGGTATTATTGCCACCATCCTGGTTCGTGGGAATTCCGGTGAGTACTGCAGTACCGTTCCCGTTATCGGTAAGCTCAAGCCAGCCCGGCAGTGTTACACCTGTAATTTGACGAACATCATTATCCGGATCAGAAGTGGTAATGTTATATGTATAGCGTACCCCCTCGGTGGCCGAAGTGATCGGAATACTGGTGAAAAATGGTGCGTCATTTGAATTACCGACCTGAATGGTGAAGAACTGCGTATCCTTCAAGCCATCCTTATCCGTTACTTCAAGCGCTACGACATTCGGCCCTACGTCGGCATTAGACGGAGTTCCCTGAAGCCGTGCATTGCCATTCCCAAGGTTCTGAAAAGTGAGCCATGAGGGCAGTGCCGTATTGAACGTAAATGTTTCATTCGCATCCGGATCCGTAACCGTTATGTTATATACGTATAATTGTCCCTGAACTCCACCTGTGATCGGTACCGAAGTGAAACTTGGGGGATCCTGCTGCGGGTTGACGGTTACCGTAAAGGAGGTTTCAGTGAAAAGTCCCCCTGTATCGGTAGCCCGAACAGTAATATTCGCAGACCCGAACTGATCTGCGGCGTAATCAAGAATGAGCCGGTTCGACCCGTCAATTGAAACACTTTGAAACAACCCAGGATTACTGTTTGACCTAACTGTCATTACCAGGCTGGCATCCGGGTCTTCCGCATCGTCAAATGCCGCGTTCAGCAGGATTACAGAGTTTGTTGCGTCCTCATTCACCACAACATTTGAAATACCGTTTGAAACCGGAGGACCGTTAATAATTAATGTCCCCGAACCTGTTCCTGTATAATTCTGCTCTGAAATACTCACATTCACCGTGTAGTTGCCGATGGCCGTCGGCAAAGCTGCTGAACCATTATACGTGATGGTGAAGTTTAAACCGGAAGGATTGGTCGTAACAGTGGCCGCTTTAGGTGTTCCATCAAAATTTTGCTGCAGATTGCTTAGCGTAACGGTGGCTGCAGCCTGTGCAATATTCATTTGGGCAGTAGCTGAACCTGTATAATTAATCTCATTAATAACTGCGTTTACCGTATAATCGCCTGCATTTGAAGGTGGTGAGGCACTTCCGTTGTACGTTACCAGCGTAGCAAGTGCCGGAGGAGTCGTAGTGACGACGGGAACCTTCGGTTGTCCGTCATAAGTAAATTGCAATCCGTTAATCGAGACAGTCGCTATCGCGGTTGTGACCGTTAGCACCCCGGGAGTATAGGAAAAGGAATAGTTCTGATCAACTCCACCGCCGATTGTAATTGGATAGTCGCCCGCATCGCTCAACTGGGTTGCCGATGTGGTCGCCATCGGGGGCGTATCCAGGTCGCCAGGGCCATCATTCCCTTCAAACCCAAGGTAATTGAGCGTAAATGCAGGGTTGGCGGTATTGTAAGGACGGGATTCATTCTGCACCCCAACCTGGAGATTTTTTTGATTAATCGTTAAACTGCCAGAATTACTGCCTTCATAATTGGCGTCATTCACAACTGCCAGCACAAGGTAGCTACCGGCATCACGGGGAGTGGCTGGATCCCCGTCGTAGGTTATGTCTACGGCTAATCCATCAGGTACCGTGGTGATATCCACTGGCAAGGGCTGATCTGTATAGGTCTGATTCAGGTTGGATATGACTACCGTCGCATTCCCTTTCGCAACAACGAGATCAAAATCCTGATCGGTCGATTCGTTAAGCGCGTTCGTAGCCCGGATGGTTATCGGAAAAGTACCTGCCTGCGTGGGCACACCCTCAAGGATGGCCTGGTCACCGTCTACAATGGTGAGAGACAATCCCGGAGCGCCGGCAATAAGCTCAAAGGTAACGGTAACCGGGTCTGAAGCATCCGTCACCAAAATGGGATATGAGTAATTCACATCCACCTGACCACTTAAGACCGGCGAACTGGAAAAGCCCGGCTGGGCCATTACAGACCCTGTAATCCCTGTAAATAAAAGGATTACCATTGTCATCTTAATCAAATTCGAGTAAAGATGGCTCACTTTAAAATTTCCAAAAACTACCAACACTAATTCTTTATACCCTATACAAGCCAATAGTCACCTGAATCCAGCAAATTTATAAAGAAAACTTACATCATAAGGTTACCGCGCCTTGAAAGATTTAAATTGATACAATTTTAAAAATGGATGATTTTTTAATGCCGGCCTATTTTTTATCAACCGGTGAACAGATTTCTCCTTCAACATCAAGATAATCAGTTATATGGAACTGTTGTGCCAACTGTTGATTTGGTTTTTTGCCTTCATCATTTTCTATGCTTATATCGGCTATGGTGTAGTACTCGGAATACTCGTTAAGCTTAAAGGAAACAATGCCTTTTCTTACAGCGACTCTTACAAACCCGCCATTACTCATATCATTGCCGCCTACAACGAGGAAGATCTTCTGGCCGATAAAATCAGGAATTCACTTGAGTTGGATTATCCGGCCGACGCATACAAATTACTGATCGTAACGGACGGCTCAACCGACAAATCCGCCGAAATCGCCAGAAATCACCCACAGGTCACCAGCTTTCATGAGGATAAACGAAGCGGAAAAATTGCGGCCGTTAACCGGGTAATGCCCTATGTTGATACTCCTCTTGTGATGTTTTCCGATGCCAATACCTTTCTGAATCGTGAATCCGTTCGCAATCTCACAAAACACTTTGAAGACCCCACGGTTGGTGTGGTTGCCGGGGAAAAACGTGTTTTGTCGGAAGAAAAAGACGGTGCCGCCGCATCCGGCGAAGGTGCCTACTGGAAATACGAATCCCAGCTAAAAAAATGGGATTCTCAATTATATTCCGTGGTGGGTGCAGCCGGGGAGCTGTTCGCAGTCCGTACTTCTCTTTACAAACCGGTCGATACCTCTATCATCATCGAGGACTTTTACATTTCACTTCGCATTGCCATGGACGGACTGGTCACACGATACGCACCAGATGCCTATGCAATGGAAAAAGGTTCTGCGTCCGTTTCCGAAGAACTCAAGCGAAAAATCAGGATCGCAGCTGGCGGCATCCAGGCGATCGTGAAATTACTTCCGCTACTTAATATATTCAGATATGGGTGGTTAAGCTTTCAGTACATTTCCCATCGGGTGTTGCGCTGGACACTTGCGCCGGTCGGACTTATTGTAGTTTTCCTTTGCAGTCTTTACCTGGGATTGAAAGGAATGGATTTTTATATGTGGCTCTTTTGGGCCCAGATTATCTTTTATAGTTTAGCACTATTAGGCTGGATCCTTCAGAACCGGAATATTCGGATGAAGATCTTATTCATCCCCTACTATTTCAGCATGATGAATTATGCTGTTTTTATGGGATTTTTCAGATATATCAGGGGGAAACAGTCTGCTGTGTGGGAAAAAGCAAAACGAGCTGCCTGATACGAGAATCAACGCTTTTACGTTAACTTATTATGCGACGATATTTTTTAATTTTACTCATCCTTGCAGTCCTGGTCGGATGCTCCACAAGTTACACTACGGTGAAACACAAGGCGCCGAAGAACCGAAACCGGTATTACAATGTTAAAAATGATAAGCATAAGAAACGGGTTAAAATCGTAAAGAAGAAAATCGTTAACCAGCGAAATGTTGTAAGAAAGGGACCGGACAAGAAGTCCGAAAGCAAGATTAAAAAAAGAGAAGAATCCATTCCAAATGAGTCAGACACCACCGGATTTACACCATGAAGGAATAAAACTCGCCAGGGAAGGTGAATACCAGAAGGCCGTCGCAGCCTTTACCCGGGCCATCGACGCAACTGGAACCACCCCTGAATTACTATACGATCGTGCCAAAGCCCTTTCCAAATCGGGAGATTTGGCGGCAGCACTGGCTGATTTCAATTCCCTTATCGATATTGCCCCCGATAATGCACACTATCTGAGTGAACGGGCTGTCGTTCATCTTCTTATGAACAACAGGGACGAATCCCTTAGTGATCTTGATCTCGCTGTTGAGCTGGAGCCCGAAAAGGCTTACCGCTATGCGAGCCGGGCATTTATCAAGGATCGTTTCGGCGACCTGCAGGGCGCGATTGAGGATTATGAAAAAGCGATCAGCCTGGACCCTGAAGATGCAATCTCCTACAACAATAAGGGTCTTGTTGAAGAAAAGATGGGGTACCAGGAGCGTGCGAAAAAAAGTTTTGCACGGGCTGATAATCTTGATCCGGTAAAGGCACCCGAGTCAAAGAAACCTGCAGATTTACCTGAGATCAAACCCAACCCCGTCAAAGAGAAATCTCAGCTCCGGGAGCCTGCTAAACTCACACCTTCCGAATACATCAGACAGCTTACATCGATCTTCACCTCACCCGAAGATCGTGCTTCTTTTGGGAATTTTCTGAAGAACTTTTTCCGCAGCAAATAATGTCGCTCTCGGTTATTCTGCCCGTTCATGATAACCGGGAAACGCTACCGTTGGCGGTAGAAAGCATTTTACATCAGACTTTCACCGATTTTGAACTTCTTATTATATGTAACGGTTCACCGGTACCGGTACAGAAATTTGTTCAATCCCTGAAAGACCCAAGAATCCGTCCATTCTTTCTTCCTGCAGCGGGATTGTCGCGGGCGCTTAATTTTGGCATCAAACTCTCCACCGGCAGATACATTGCCCGCATGGATGCGGATGACATTTGTTCAGCCGACAGGTTATTGAAACAGGCTGACTTCCTTAATGCGAATCCGGCAACAGGAGTCGTTTCGTCCCTGATCTCCCACGATGGTGATTCCGAAGGTTTTGCCCGATTCGTGCGCTGGCAAAACTCTCTGCAAACACATGAAGAGATGTTTATGGCCAGATACAGGGATGCGGTGATATGCCATCCTTCGGTCATGTTCCGCCGTTCAATTTTCTCTACTCATGGCGGCTATAGCGAGGATCCGATAATACCGGAAGATTTTGAATTATGGCTGCGTTGGTTTGAACAAGGTGTACACTTTTCCAAAATTCCTGAGAAGCTCTTCACCTGGCGTGACAACTCCGTCCGATTGAGCCGCTCGCATCCCGCTTATTCAGATCAGGCCTTCCTGCAGGTGAAGATCGAATATCTCAGGAAACACTTATCGAAAGAATCCATCCGTGAACGTCCGATCCTTGTCCTGGGCAACAGCCGAATGATTAACCAGAAGATCAGTGAAATGAACAGGCACGGCATCCGGATCCACAAAAAGGTTGATGTGAAGCTGCGCCCCGGCAATGACGACGTTATCACGTATGATCAGATCAAACATGTTAAAAATCCTTTTTTAATCAGTCTTGTGAGGGATTACAACGGCCGAAAGCGCATTAGCAATTTTCTGAAAAGTGAGGGATTTAAACCCGAAACGGACTATCTCATGCTCGAATAGGTGCCGGGCGTCTGCAGGCCCTTGAGCGTCATATCGATGTTCTTGCGGAATACCATCCGCAGAGGTGATAATTGCCTTAGGTGGGCAGTGATCAGTGTTCCGTACAGGAGTGACATGAAAAGATTACTGAGTTCCCTGGCATCACTTACCGTATGGATCTCCCTGTTCATGATCGCATCCAGCAGAAATTTCTCCAGGAGCTGGGGCACAGTAAATACCTGGATATCCTCAAGATTTTCTTCTTTTGGATACAGGATCTTACGCTCAAGTGGCTTGAGTGGAAAAGCCGATGGCGGCCGTCTTGCAGAAGTCCAGTAGCTGATCACGTTAAGTGCAAGTCCGGGGTATTTCTCAAATGCCTCCGCCATACGGTCAAACAGAAAGTAAATCCCCTTCAATCCGGTTCGAGGCTGATGGTAGAGTTCCACCGCCCTGTCCAGTGACCAGATCCTCATGTAGTAAAGCAAAATATCTTCCTTCTGCGGGAAGTATTTGAAAAGTGTTACTTTCGATACTCCTGCCCTTTCACAAATATCATCAACATATAAATCCTTGAACGACTGATTACCAATAAGTTCCATCGAACTGAACATGATATCCAGTTTGATCTTGGCTGATTTTCGCTCCCGCTTTCCGACTGGTTTTGTGATCACTTTCATTAGTAACGAATCTACGTTTTATTTTAAAAAAACCATTTATAACAGACCGGCAATAAGCCGTTTAAATAAAAATCTGTCTCTTCAAAGAGCTGCTGTGAATTCTGAATGGATTTGAATTAACTTAAAGGACCAAAATCCATACTATGTTAAAACGCCACCAAGTCCATATTCTTGTGATTCTTCTTGTAGCCTTCACTGGTTGTCAGAAAGATGGTCTGCCCACAGAAACTCTTCCCCGGGAGGGTGTGATCGCCAGCAATGCCATGGTGGTTACAGCCCACCCCCTTGCTTCTGAAGTGGGCGTAAAGATTCTGAAGGCCGGGGGAAATGCAGTAGACGCAGCCATTGCGGTACAGTTTGCCCTTGCCGTGGTTTATCCGGCGGCAGGAAATATCGGAGGTGGTGGATTCATGGTGTTTCGGAAGAATGACGGTTCTACCGATTGTCTTGATTTCAGGGAGGCCGCTCCCATGGCAGCCAATAGAGATATGTACCTGGATAAAAACGGGGAGGTTATTGAAGGGCTCAGCCTTAAAGGTCATCTCGCATCTGGTGTCCCGGGTTCGGTGGACGGTATGGTGAACGCACACCAAAAGTATGGCACCCTGCCCTGGAAAGACCTTTTGCAACCAGCCATCGACCTGGCTGAAAATGGTTTTCTGCTTACCGAGAATGAGGCTGGCGGACTCAACTGGGTGCAGCAATTTTTCGATGAAACAAATACCGTGATTCCTGAGAACCTAACCGGAGAATGGGAAGCCGGCGATAAAGTGGTGATGAAAGACCTGGCAGCCACGTTAAAACGAATCCAGGATCTTGGGAGGGCGGGATTTTATGAAGGTGAAACGGCCCGTCTTATTACGGAAGAAATGGAACGTGGCGGTGGTATTATCACACGTGAGGATCTTACGGTCTACAAATCTGTATGGCGACCGGCAATAAAGGGATCTTACAAGGGATATAAGTTCATTTCTATGCCTCCTCCTTCCAGTGGTGGCGTAGCACTTTATCAGCTCCTGAAAATGACAGAACCCCACCCCATTGAGAAATGGGGTTATGGAGATCCCAGAACCATTCACCTGATGACGGAAATAGAGCGCCGCGTGTATGCTGATCGCGCAACGCACCTGGGCGATCCCGATTTCTACATTGTCCCGGTCAAAGAACTGCTCGACAGCGTTTACCTGGCAGGCAGAATGCGAAGTTTCAGCCCGGAAAAAGCCACACCCAGTGACTCAATCAAGGCAGGCGTGTTCATCGGTGAAAGCAACCAGACAACGCATTTTTCTATTGTCGACAAGTACGGCAATGCCGTAGCCATCACCACAACCCTCAACGGCGGCTATGGGTCAAAGGTCGTGGTGGGTAATGGCGGCTTCTTTCTGAATAATGAAATGGATGATTTTAGTATTAAGCCGGGGGTGCCCAATATGTTCGGTCTCCTCGGCGGTGAAGCCAACGCCATCAGTCCGACCAAACGTATGCTGAGCTCCATGACACCTACCATACTGGAAAAGGACGGAAGACTCTTCATGGTGGTCGGCACACCCGGAGGATCAACCATCATTACCTCTGTTTACCAGACCATTCTGAATGTGATTGACCATAACATGAACATGCAGCAGGCTGTCAACGCCAAACGATTCCACCACCAGTGGTACCCGGATGAAATAACCATTGAGAAAGGTGGATTATCAGACGAGGTAATGGAAGAACTCGAAGAAATGGGGCATAGCTTTGAAACGCGTTCTGCAATCGGACGGGTAGATGCGATTCTCGTCAGGCCGGATGGAACCCTCGAAGGCGCGGCCGATCCACGCGGTGACGATATGGCCTCGGGGTATTAACCGATCTCATTAAAAAATTCCAGTGCCCGTACCTCCATATAGCTATGGGCAAGCTTTCGGTGGACAAACCCTACATGTCCGCCGCGTTTTGGGATCTCGAGATAAATGTTAGCCAGATTATCAGCGACTTCAACAGGATAGCATTCCGGTCCGAGGAATGGATCATTTGCAGCATTAACGATGAGTACGGGGCGCTTCACTCCGCTCAAATACCTGAGCGGTGACGCCTTTTCATAAAAATCCTCCGCGTCCTTAAAACCGTGCAGCGGAGCAGTATAGCGATTATCAAAATCAGGAAACTGTTCGATCTCCTCATAGCCTTCATCGCTGATGACTTCGGGAAATAACTCGGATTTCAAACGGATCTTCTCCCCCAGCTTCTTAATGAAACGCTCACGGTACATACGATTTGAACGGGTAGATAATGCATTCACACTGCTTTTCAACAGTAATGGCACTGAAAATACCACACCGCCACGTACCTTTTCAGAAACGCTATTTCCCAATCGGCCCAGGTAATTCAGTATCATATTTCCTCCCATGCTGAAACCCACCAGGTATACCTCCTCATAGGCCGGAAGTGCCTGATCGATCACCAGGCCAATATCCTCAATATCTGCATGGTGATAAAAGCGAGGCAGTCGGTTTATCTCACCGGAGCAACTGCGGCAATTCCAGGATAATGCGTCCCAACCGGAATTATAAAAATGACGGGCCACGCCCTTCATATACCCCCGACCGGAGCTTCCCTCCAGCCCGTGAGAAAGGATGACAAGCTTTCTGCTGCCCTGCCGCAACCAGTCCAGGTCCAGGAAATCCCCATCAGGTGTATCGATTCTTTCCCGCTCATAGCGAACCCCTTCCACTTTACGGTACATCGACGGTATGATGGTGGCCAGGTGCGGGTGACGCAGCCAGAACGGACTTCTGTAAGAAGATTTTACGACAGGCATATGCAAAGAAACCAAATTTGATCAAACTAAATCAACGATAACAATTGATATTGCTTCATCTGTCATGATAACGTTTATTTAACATTTAGTTCCTGATAAATTGATATTTGATTTGTTAATTGAAGGACATTCAATGTTAGTCGATAAGGTGAAATGTTAGGTGAAGGACCGGCCAGATGCCGGTCCTTTTCATTTGAATAATGTAGCTTTGCAGAATGCACGTAGCTATTTGTGGAAATATCGGATCCGGAAAAACAACTCTGGCCGAAATGCTCGCCAAACATTATGGCTGGCAGATGGAAATCGAAGATGTTGAAGACAACCCCTACCTGTCAGATTTTTATGAAGACATGAAGCGGTGGGCATTCCATCTTCAGATCTACTTTCTGAACAGCCGTTTTAACCAGGTAAAAAAAATCAGGGAGTCAGCGAAAACGACGATTCAGGACCGTACCATCTATGAGGATGCGTATATTTTCGCAGCCAACCTGTATCGTTCCGGATTTATCAACGACAGGGATTACAATAGCTATCTGTCATTATTTAATTCCATGATTCAGCATGTGGCTCCTCCGGATTTGCTGATCTATCTTAAAGCCGATATTCCGAAGCTGATCTCACAGATCGAAAAACGGGGACGTTCCTATGAAAATGCCATCCGGCTGGATTACCTGAAAAACCTGAATACCCATTACGACGAATGGATATCGTCCTATGACCTTGGCAAGCTCCTGGTCATTGAGGTGAATGAACTTGATTTTGTGAAGTACCCCGAACACTTCTCGGGAATCGTGAACAGGATCGATGTGGAATTATTCGGTCTGTTCAGCTGAAAAAATCACAACCCCTGTAAACAAAATATCCCCCGAAACCTGGTTCCGGGGGATAAATCGTTGTCTATAGTTGGCTTTAATTGAATCTAAGATACGGTCTGACTTAAAACTGTGGAAGGGCTATCCGACCAGCGACAAAAGTTTCAGACGACCCGCAGATATCACCGACGAGTGACGGTATCACGTTTGACACCGGCTGAATCAATTGATTCATCACTGTTGTATTGCTTTTCGATACGCTCCTTCAACTGTGGTTTAGACCCGGGAAATGTCGTCCGACTCGAGATATCATAGGCGACATAGGCCATGGCTGCGAAAAATAGGATCGCCAGGATGATAAATATTCGTTTTTGTCTGGACATCTTTAGGATACGATTGAACGTTGTAAATCTACAAAACAGGAAGGATTTATAGATATGGAAGCCGGCATTGTTCGTAAGATCATTCACATCGACATGGATGCCTTCTTCGCCTCGGTCGAACAGCGTGATGACGTAAACCTGAGAAATAAGCCTGTTGCAGTAGGTGGCAGTGCTGAACGTGGCGTTGTGGCCGCAGCGAGCTATGAGGCCAGGAAATATGGCGTTCGGTCTGCCATGCCTTCCCGCACGGCAAAACGGCTTTGTCCGAATTTAATATTTGTAAGACCCCGCTTCGATGTTTACAAAGAGGTTTCCGACCAGATCCGGGGAATCTTTTCAGAATTCACTGATCTGATTGAGCCCCTGTCACTAGATGAGGCATACCTTGATGTGACCCATAATAAGATCGGATTGCCATCGGCAACCCTGATCGCCAAAGAAATCAGGAAACGAATTTTAGAACAAACAGGTCTCACCGCGTCTGCAGGTATCTCGATCAACAAATTCCTTGCAAAGACCGCTTCGGATGTAAATAAACCGAACGGACAGTTCCTCATTCCGCCGGAAGATGCCGAAGCATATGTTGATACATTACCCATCGAGCGATTCTTTGGAATTGGAAAAGTTACGGCCGATAAAATGAGGCAGATGGGCATCTTTTTCGGAAAGGACCTGAAGCAATATTCCAGGGAAGACCTGGTGATCCGTTTCGGAAAAGCCGGTCACTACTACTACCAGATCGCGCGGGCCATCGACGAGCGCCCGGTTAACCCAAACCGCATCCGGAAGTCCATCGGCGCCGAAAATACCTTCAGCCGGGACCTCGTACGTATAACGGATGTGGAACAGGAACTGAAGCGAATCGCCGGGACGGTTTCCGGAAGAATGAAGCGATCGGAATCTGCCGGAAAGACACTCACACTAAAGGTAAAATTTGATGATTTTACTGTGATTACGAGAAGTAAGACCATTCACGGACTTATCGAAAATGAACAGGATATCCTTGATTTGATTCCTACCCTGCTCGAACAGGCCGAGTTGGAGAAATTCAGGATCAGGCTGCTGGGCTTGTCGGTGAGTCACCTGAATACGGAAGAGGAAGAGAATGAACCCGTCGCAGACACCCACGGGGTTCAGCTTACCCTGTCTTTCTGATTTTTAGCGTTGAAGGCATCCCAGTCAAAGTCCTTCTTCCTGACATATACAACCTTGTCGACTTCACACACTATCTCCCCTTCCTTATTTCGGATTTCGCATAAGAAAGTATAATCCTTCTTTCCAATCTCATCGATCTCGCTTCGGATCGCTGATATTTGTTCCTGCTCAAGCCTGAAGGTGCAATACAGTGTGCCCCTGCCCGGCTTAAGATACCGGATCGCGGCGGCCTTGTCCATCACCAGGTACTTCTTGCCAAGATTTGCGGTAAGGATGAACATATACCAGGGATCGCACATCGAGTAGAGTGAGCCACCGTAGTGGATGCCAATGAGGTTTTTATTAAACCAGCGCAGATGCATCTTCACACGAAACTCATCAAGCCTTGGTGAAACATAGGACAGCCATATACCGGTGCCCAGCATGGGAGGCCACCAGTTTATGAGCTTCATTTTTGTCTTTTTACTCAGCATGCATACAAAGAAACGGGATACTGCTGAGAACGTTTAGATTTTTTAAATACTTTTGCCGCAAAGACAACGACTATGAAAACTGCAGAAATGATCACGGAGAAGGGAACCATGGAAATTGAATTCTATGAGAAAGATGCCCCGAAAACCGTAGCAAACTTTGTTAAATTATCCAAGGAAGGTTTTTATGACGGACTAACCTTCCATCGAGTCATCCCCAATTTTGTTATCCAGGGCGGCTGCCCTAAGGGAACTGGAGCAGGCGGACCGGGGTATACCATCGATTGCGAATTGGATGGTGACAATCAGTATCATGATCGCGGTGTATTGTCGATGGCGCATGCCGGAAGGAATACGGGCGGCAGCCAGTTTTTCATTTGCCACAGCCGCGACAACACGTCGCACCTCGACAGAAATCACACCTGCTTTGGCAAGGTTGTAAAGGGACTCGATGTGATCGATCAGATCCGTCAGGGCGATCGTATCGAACGCATCGTGATCCACGAATCATGAGGTGGGTCCCTCTCCTGCTGATTGTACTGTCCGCAGGCTGCGCAAGCAGTCAGGATAAACAAGCTGCTAAGGGAGAGGAATGGAAAGTTAAAATTTATGAGCATTCGGTTCTGAAGGGCGAATGGCAGAACGACCGGCTTCAGGTTGAAATTGTGGAGGGCACATCACGCGTCTTGGTTTTCGAACGAACCGTGGGCAATATCGCCGTTGATGCCGGCTATATGGAACGGATCTGGCTTGAAGTTTCCGATGACAAATCGCGTCTTGAAATCAACCCGGAATCCAGTGCTTTCTACGAACGTGTTTGCCGATGTGAGAATAACGGCTTCCATAGGATCATTTCAGGAGATTTTCGTTGGGATATGTCTGAGGATACCACCCTGCATGGAAATATAGAGGTTAAAATGGATGATCAGGTCCTGGTTGTGGTCTTGAAAAAGTGATTCTCCTTAAATCGTCATCCCTTCAGAAGTTCTACTGACTTGCCTGTCAACATTTTTTAGGACGGGACAAACTACTGACTACTGACCACTGACTACTGACTATTAATCCGCCGGTCCTACCAATTCAATAAAAATCCCATCAGGATCACGGACGAAAAACAACTGATACGTATCGCGTTTCACCCATCCCAACGGGGTTATCCCGGCAGCTTCAAGGCGTTTTCTTACCGGTTCCAGGTCGCTGTAATTGAGAGTAAGGTAATTCACGCCCGCATTGCTGTCGACTCCTGTTTGCTTTGGCCTGGGTTTTACCTTATCAAAATAAGCAAGTTTAAATATGGTCGCCGTATTCCGGTCAACCATTTTAAACATCTTTACCTTGAAGGGTCTGTCGTTTGCGGCACCGGCCTCCTTACTCCACTGTTCATCCAGGGAAAAACTACCGGCCGGAACCATGCCCAGCAGATCGGTATAAAACGCTTCGGATTTTTCAATATCTGAAACTACTATTCCTATGGCTGTGACTCCAAGGTCTGCAGAAGACTCCTGCGCGTAGGCATAAAAGGAAACCATCAGCAGGAATATTGTGATATACTTTTTCATCAAGATGCATTCAAATAAACAACATCATCAATGTGCTCCAACACCCTCATCTCCCGAATTTCCCTCTGCCGCCATGAGATCTTTACGTGACTTATCCCGAATAAAATGCCGAAGGCCTTCCAGCTGTTCATCAGTCAAATCCGGAAACTGGGGCATACCCATGGATACCCTTGCGCCATCACGCACGACTGATGCAAAAGCTTCACTGCTGAAGGGCACTGCCGAAGCGCGAAGATCAGGGGCCATTCCACCGCTGACCATACCGCTTCCATGACATGCGGAACAGCGTCCGTAGTTTGCACTTCCCAATCCTGACAGGGCTGCGTCGACAATGAAATCAGGATCATCAACCGGCTTGGGTATGACAGGATCTGCAAGTTTTGGCATTTCCTGGGTTCCGTCAAGAGAGAAGGTTACCAATCGGCGCTGCTGAGCACGATAGGCCCAACCCAGCTTGGCAACAGCTTCCCCACCAATACCAGCAGTTCCTCCACCCCATCCTACCAGGAGTGAAATGTATTGCTTCCCATCGATCTTATAGCTTATGGGCGGTGCCGCAATACCGAGTCCTAAGTCATATGTCCAGAGAATATCCCCGGTTGTAGCATCATAGGCATGTAATTTTCCATCCGGGCTTCCCTGGAAAACCAGGTTGCCGGCCGTAGTTAGTGTACCCGGACCGTGCGAATTGTCCTGAGGAATCTCCCATACCTTCTCTTGTTTCACGGGATCCCAGGCCAATAATGAACCGGGATAATCACGTGGCTCCTTATCCGGAGAAAGGCTGCTTACGCCCGTACCACCGAGAAATTCAAGCGCCTGAAATCCCTCTATGTCAACGCCATCGTCAGAGTATTTAGCCGCCTGATGAATCACCGGAAGATAAACCAGTCCCGTCATTGGGTTGTATGACATCGCATGCCAGCTATGCGCACCCCAGGCCATAGGCGTTACGTCGGCCGAACCGTCTTCATAACGTGCTCCTTCCACCTCCACAGGCCTGCCGGTTGCCATGTCCACATGCGTCGCCCAGGTCGTTTCCGTAAAGGGTTCTGCCGAGATCAATTTACCGGTTTCCCGGTTGATCACATAGAAAAACCCATTCTTCGGGGCATGCATCAATGCCTTGACGTCTTTGCCTTCGATGGTAAGATCTGCCAGCACGATGTCCATATTGCTGTTGTAATCCCATGACTCACCCGGCGTAGTCTGATAATGCCAGCGATACTCCCCGGTGGTTGCATCCAATGCCAGTACGGAACAAAGGAATAGGTTATCACCACCCTCAGGGCTCCTGATTTTCTGGTTCCAGGGCGCACCGTTTCCTGTTCCGATGTAAATGAGATCAAGTTCAGGGTCGTAGGTAAACCCATGCCAGGCATTTCCCCCGCCACCGTGCTTCCACCATTCGCCCGTCCATGTCTTTGCCGCCATTTCCATGGCTTCATTCTCAAAACCGTCGGCAGGGTTTCCGGGTACCATGTAGAATTTCCAGGCTTCCTCACCCGTATCCGCATCATAGGCAGTAACCCATCCGCGTGTCGGACCGTTTTCCGTACCGCCGTTTCCGATGAGGACAAGACCATTGAAAGCCTTGGGGGCACCTGTGATATACAGGGAACGCTCCATGTCGAAAGTCCGGGTTTGCCATATTTCTTCGCCGGTGTTGGCATCGATTCCCACCAGCCTACCGTCCCAGGTAGCGGCGAATATTTTTCCTTCGTAATAAGAAAGACCGCGATTGTGCAGCCACCCGATTTTGCGCTTACCTTTAACGGCATCCCCTACTTTCGGGTCGTAAGTCCATAGAAGTTCTCCTGTCACTGCATCCACGGCGCGCACGATATTCATGGTTCCGGTGAAGTACAGTACCCCGTCGATAACCAAAGGCGTGGAGACCAGTCCCACATCATTGGGCAGGTCCATATACCAGTCCACTTTTAGTCCGGCTACATTATCCGCATTAATATCTGAAGCCGGAAAGAAGCGGCGTTCATTGTGCGTACGCCCATAGGCGAACCAGTTCTCGGTTTGCGATTCATTGGCGATTGCTTCATCGCCGTAGATCACCTCGGTGACTTTTTCCTCAGGAGTACAGGATGTGAGAAAAATTAAACATAAAACAAATGTGAAGATCGGGGTTCGGTTGGAATAGTTCATTGATTAGGGGAAGGTTAGGAAAATAAGATACGAACTTAAAACCGATATCTCCAAATGAGCTGAACATTGTTCAATCTTTTAACACCTGTATAGGACTACTAACTTTTAACAACCGCTCACTGGCATGCCCGTTTAGGTCGTGATCACCCCTATCTGCCCCTTTGAAAAAGCTAAAATCATTGATAATCAGTATAGTTATGTGAATTGGCGAAATTATTCGTTAGATTAAGTAATCTTCCTACCTAAAACTCCCGGTTTATGAATGTAAAAAAGAAACAACATAGCTGGAGAAAGTATCTATTCTTATGTTTGACGATCGTCTTTGTTGCATGTGGTGGCAGTGAGGAAGAAGTATGCGTGGAAAAAACGTGGTACGCCGATGTCGACAATGATGGCCTTGGAAATCCGGATGTCTCCAAAACGGCTTGTAGTCAACCGTTGGGGTATGTGGACAATAACAATGATGATAATGACAATCCGGCGCCCGTTGCACAACGGCTCGAAACTCAGATAAACTCCTCCTTCATAGGTGAAAATTATCCGCTTCGGATTTTTTTACCCGTCGATTATGAAACCAAAAATCTTCCTGTTCTTTATGTGCTGGATGGAAAAACCTATTTCGATGATGTTATCAAATGGCAGGGTGAAATTGAGCTGGAAGCAATTATTGTGGGTGTTGGTGATCACTTATTCAATGAGGAATTTGATTTCAGAAGAAGGGATTTTCTTCCCGATTTCGCCTATAATGGAGAAAAGGGAGGCCATATTGATTTTTACAACTTTCTCACGAAGGAGCTGATACCTTTTATCGATGAAAACTATGAAAATGACCATAGCAAAAGATCCTTAATCGGCCATCATGCAGCCGGCCTGTTTACGAATTTCGCTCTGTTGTATGGGGCGGATGAAGAACAGATTTTTCACGGGTATCTTTCCATTAATGCGGAAATACTAAACTTCTTCATCCTGATTGACCTGGCAGAAAACCTAAGTGTCGGACCTGATTCAGACATATTCCTGCACCATTCCCAGGTGAGTTCATCCATGAAAGCCGAGTGGTTTAACGATCTTTTAATTGAGCATAATTACCCATGGCTCCAAATAGACCTGATGACCATTGAGGATGAAAATTCGGATGCATTCAACCCAACAGTAGTTGAACCTTCGGTCAAAAGAGGGCTGCAGTTTATTTATGATTGAATTGAAGGGCCGATTTACTCGAACCATTCAGGATACCGACTTTAACCGACTGTTTTTGCGTGGTCATGGATCCCCTTAATTCTTTGTACTCTCCAGATCCCGGTTCGATTCCGGGTTAAACCCGGAATTACCCGGGATGACGAAAATGACAGATCAACCTATTCCCTGCTACTTCCATTTATTTATTCGCAAACCATCCGCCGTACCTACCCAAAGGGATGCCCTCGGCACGGGACACACTACTGACTACTGACTACTGACTACTGACTACTGATAGACTCTCACATAATCCACTTCCATCGCCCGGGGCCAGATGGAATCGTCGATGCCTTTTTGTCCGCCCCAGCCGCCGCCGACCGCGATATTCATGATCAGGTGGAAAGGTTGGTCAAAAGGCCACTCATCCGGGTTGTCGCTTTGCTTTTTGAATTCGAAGTATTTCTCGCCGTCAATAAAAAATTCAATGACCGTTTCTGTCCAGCGGATACCGTAGGTATGAAACTCGTCCATCGAACCGTCAACCTTCAGCTGCTGACCACGTTGCGTACCGATTTTGTGATTGTATGCCTGGGTATGCACCGTCCCGTGCACCTGCTCCGGGTCAAATCCCACATGTTCCATGATGTCGATCTCCCCGCTTCGGGGCCAACCTCCATAGGTACTTTCATCGGGCATCATCCAGATCGCTGGCCAGGTGCCCCGACCGCTGGGCAATTTTGCCCGCACCTCGATCCTTCCGTATTTCCAGGAAGCCTTTCCACGCGTAACAATACGTGCCGATGTATATTTCACCGGCGACTGCGGATGATGATGTGCTTCGATCGTCAGCACTCCGTTACCCACACGCACATTGGAAGGGTGATTAGTATAATATTGTTTTTCGTTGTTGCCCCAGCCGCAGACATTCGGACAACCAGTGCCCAGATCATAGGCCCATTTATTGGGGTCCAGCGCGCCGTCGGTTTCAAATTCATCCGACCAAACCAGCTTTTCCTGGGATATAGCAGGAAATGACAATCCAATGACAACCGCCACTAATATGATACGGACCATCATACCGAGATCGGTGCCTTGATGGTAGGATGCGGATCGTAATTCAGAATTTCAAAATCCTCAAACTTGTAATCAAAAATGGAATCCGGTTTTCGGCGAATATTCAATTGGGGCAAGGGTCGAGGCTCCCGCTGCAGCTGCAGCTCAGCCTGCTCCAGGTGATTCAGATACAAATGCACATCGCCGCCCGTCCAGATAAATTCACCCGGCTCCAGGTCACACTGCTGAGCAAACATATGTACGAGAAGCGCATAAGATGCAATGTTAAACGGAACTCCCAGGAAATAATCAGCGCTTCGCTGGTACAACTGACAGGACAGTTTTCCATCGGCCACGTAAAACTGGAACAATGCATGACAAGGCGGCAAGGCCATCTTATCCACCTCCGACGGGTTCCAGGCAACCACCATATGACGGCGTGAATCCGGCTTGTTCTTTATCTGGTTAAGAACATTCGTAATCTGGTCGACTGTGCCCCCTTCCGGGTTTGGCCAGCTGCGCCATTGATGTCCGTATACCGGACCCAGATCCCCGTTCTCATCTGCCCACTCATCCCAGATGGAAACACCGTTCTCCTTGAGATATTTAATGTTGGTATCACCGCTCAGAAACCATAATAATTCATGGATAATCGAGCGTAAATGAAGTTTTTTAGTGGTTACGAGGGGAAATCCTTCCGACAGATCAAAACGAATCTGCCGTCCGAAAACTGATAACGTGCCGGTTCCTGTCCGGTCCTCCTTCCTGGTGCCATTGTCCAGGATATCCTGCATTAAATCCAGATATTGCCGCATACTTTATTGTTTGACTTTAAAGTTACTGGTTCATCCATGATTAGGCAACAAAAAAACTTACACTTTCTTTCGCAAACCCTGATGTGCCTGCGTTGTTATTCAATAAATTTGGGAACATATGTACCGTCGAACGGCTTATTGGGTTATTGCAGGGCTGGTGATCATCACCCTTTTCTTTGCTTGGCAACTGCCCAATCTGAAATTCAACTACGTATTCGAGGATTTTTTCCCGGTCGACGATCCTGAGCTTGCCTATTATCAGAAATTCAAGGAAACATTTGGTGAGGATAATGACTACCTGCTGGTTTCGGTAACCAGCTCCAACGGCGTCTTTAATTCTCAATTTCTGGATCAGATTACCCTCGTATCCGAAGAGCTCTCGTCCCTCGAAGGAACGGTAGTCGTTCGTTCCATCACGAATGCGTCGCAGCCTGTAATCGGTCCGCTGGGTGTATTTGATGTGCCCGTGATCCACGTAGAAGAGCCGGAAAAATATACGGCCGACAGCAGCCGTCTATTCCGACAGGAAAATTTTCGCTCAACCCTTCTTTCTGAGGATGGCCGAACCGTCCTGCTGATGGTTGAACATGATCATTTCACCACGCGTGAAGGCGCTGATAGCTATCTCAATTCCCTGGAAAATATACTGAGCCCCTTTCCGGCAGAACAGGTACATACAGCCGGAAAGATCTATGCCCAGCGCACGTTCATCACCAAAATGCAGTGGGAGCTAATGATATTTCTTAGTGCGAGCATGGTGCTGATCATAGTGTTTCTTATTGTCACCTATCGCTCATTCTGGCTTACAATATTACCCCTGCTGGTCGTCTTTCTTGGCGCTGTATGGATACTCGGAACCATGGCAATCGCAGGAAAACAACTGGATATCCTGATGGTCCTTTTGCCTACCATCATGTTTGTCGTCGGCATGTCGGATGTGGTGCACATTCTCACCAAGTACCTGGAACAACTTCGAAGGCGTAAGACAAAATTTCAGGCCATCAGAACCACCTTCCGTGAGGTAGGTCTGGCTACATTCCTTACCTCCCTTACCACCGCCGTCGGCTTTTTTACGCTGTTAACCGCAAGTATCCGGCCTATTCGTGAATTCGGACTCTACACCGGGATAGGTGTATTTATGGCATTCATCGCTGCTTTTGCACTCATGCCGGCAGCATTGCTCCTGATGCGGAAACCGGTAGTAGCCCGAAAGCTTGAGCATCGCTCCCGCTGGTTTGTAGTACTCGGCCAGGGATTCATCCAGGTGCTTCGAAGAAGAAATGTAATTCTAATAATCAGTGTGATACTCATCGGTTTATCGTTTGTCGGAATTCAAAAAATCTATATCAACACCTACCTCATCGAGGACCTTCCCAATGATGATCCGCTCAAGGAAGATTTCACATTTTTTGATGAAAATTTCGGCGGATCACGGCCCTTTGAAATGACCGTGGAAACAGGAGCTGACCAAACCGTATTTAATCCTGCGGTAGTTCAGCAAATCGTGAAAGTTGAGAAATATTTAAACGAAAACTACGGTACAGGTGTGATCGTCAGCCCGGCAACTGTCGTGAAATCGATCAACCAGGCCATCAATGGCGGATCGCCTGAGAGTTTCAGCATTCCGGATTCCGAATCGGGATTTAAGCGGCTGGATCGTTACCTGAAACGTTACCTGCGGTCCGGCAGGAATGCCTCCAATCTGGTCACCGAAGACCAGCGACTGGCAAGGATCAGCAGCCGGATAGAAGATGAAGGCAGTGCTATTACACTGGCTAAAACGGAACAACTCCGACAGTTTATCCGACAGGAAACAGATACTTCACTGGTCAGGTTCACCGTAACCGGCACCTCCAACCTGATCGATAAAAACAACGAATACCTGGCGCAAAACATGTTTCTTGGACTGGCCATTGCGTTTGCTGTTGTGGCAATTATCGCGGGCATCCTGTTTCGCTCCCTTCGGATGGTGGCTATTACTTTGATTCCGAATATCATTCCACTGATGATGGTTGCGGCCATAATGGGCTTTTTCGGGATCACCCTGAAGCTTTCGACATCGATTGTGTTCACCATCGCTTTTGGAATCGCTGTTGACGATACCATCCACTTCATCAGCAAACTCAAGCTCGAATTGGAGAAGAACAAGTCACTCATCTTCGCACTGAAGCGCACCTATCTTTCGACAGGAAAGGCTATCATCGTTACCAGCATCATCCTATCGGGCGGATTTCTGATCCTTCTACTCTCCTCTTTTGGCGGTACGTTTTATACCGGTCTGCTGATCAGCCTTACGCTGGTGTTCGCACTCATTACCGATCTCACACTTCTTCCGGTTTTGATACTTCTTTTCTTCAGACGGGATAATCCAAAAAAGCGTATCTTGTTTGAGGAAGAAATTTAACATAAGCCATGGGGCGCTATATTTTTATTCCGGCTATTCTCATGATAGTTGTCTTTTTTGAATTTAAAAAACCCATATCCATCACTGAACGGATCTATGGCGTGAGTCTTGTTGCGCCAAGGGATTCCGTGGGTGATCAATCTCTCATGGACGCCAGCAGTATCGGCGCCGGATGGGTAGCGATCATTCCGTTCGGGTTTATCGGGGACTCAACAGGAACCGTCCATTTCAATACACCCCGACAGTGGTGGGGTGAACGGACGGAAGGCATAGAAGCCGTCGCGGAAATGGCAAGAAAACAAAATCTTAAGATAATGCTTAAACCCCATGTCTGGGTCCGCGGACAGGGGTGGCCGGGGGATTACCAGCCGTCTTCTGCCGAGGAATGGTCCAAATGGGAAACCACCTACAGGGATTATATTTTATTTAATGCTGCATTGGCCGACCGGCTAGGAATCGAGCTTTTTTGTGTCGGAACTGAATTTCGGAAAACCGCCACGTTGCGACCTGAATTCTGGCGCATGCTCATTGCGGACGTACGAAAAGTATACAAGGGCAAGCTCACGTATGCTGCGAACTGGGACAACTTCGAAAATATCATGTTTTGGGATGCACTGGATTACATAGGCATCGACGCCTATTTCCCTGTTTCTGAAGAGCGCATTCCCGGCTCTGAAAGTCTTTCTGCCGGCTGGGAAGAGCCTGTCGAGGCGATGGCAGCCTCTTTCGACCAATGGCAAAAACCCATCCTTTTCACTGAATTCGGCTATCGCAGCGTTGATTACGCGGCCGATGGCCACTGGAAGCATGATTATGATGCCATGCCCGAAAATATGGAAGCCCAGGCCGCGGCGTATCAGGGTCTTTTCGATCACACCTGGAACCAGCCCTGGATGGCCGGCGGTTTCCTGTGGAAATGGCATATGTCGGTCCCCGAGCGTTACCGCTCCCGTCTGCAACGTGAATACACGCCGCAAGGTAAGCCTGCGGAGAGAGTGATTAAGGAAGCGTTTGCTTCAGGGAATAGGTAACAGGGAATAGGGAGTAGGGAATAGGGAGTAGGGAGTAGCGGGGCCCTATTCAGAAACCGACGAAACTGATCGTAGAGTCATTTCTACGACCCATTTGATTGCAGAAAGGTCCTAGATCAGATCCCCACCTCCGCTAAAGCTACGGCCGGCAGGCCGGCCCGACTCCCTGATTATCCCCGGCTATCGCCGCAGATCTCAGGGAGTACCGCCGGGATGACGGTTCGGGGAAGGGACACCCTATTCCCTATTCCCTATTCCCTATTCCCTATTCCTTACCACCTGCATCGGCCCTTAGGCCGATGATTCAGTCATTTCTCAAACTCACCGCCGGATTAATCCTGATAACGCGCAACACCTGGGTGCCAACGGTGACCAGTGAAACCAGCAGCATGATTCCGCCGCCGATGATGAAATACCACGGACTCATATCGATCCTGAAGGCCATCTTTTCGAGCCACAGGGAATTCAGGAACCAGGTTGCCGGAATCGCCAGTAAGATCGCGGTTCCAACCAGGATTATGAATCCTTTTCCAAGGTAGGCGAACAACTGCTGATCCCCCGCTCCCATTACTTTCCGAATGCTGATCTCTTTTACCTTCAGTTCCGTGGTAAATATTGTGATTCCCAATAAGCCCAGGGTTGCCACAAAGCTGGCAATCACCGCCATCACCAGCAGGATCTTAATCAGGTCGCCAAACATAATGTCATAAAATTCTGCAGTGATCTCGCTCAGGTAACGTGCCTTAACAACCTTCCCGGGGGTATATTTCTTCCAGACTTCCGCTGCGAGAGCACGTGCCTCTTCATTTTTACCGGGAGCAACCCGAAGCTGGATGAAATTATAACGATCCGGCAATGTACGAATCGCTAATGGTTCGATTTTCAATACCAGGGCCTCATGATGGTAGTTTGGAAATACTCCGGCAATCGTAAGTGATGTGGTATCCGACAAATAGACAAGACTTCCTACAGCATCTGTCGCGTTTTCAAAGCCCAGTTCATTTACGGCTGCTTCATTAATGAGAATTTCACTTTCAATTTGTTCTGCACTACGGGGATTCAACGTCCGCCCTGCTAAAAGCTCTACACCGAGCGTCTCCAAATATTTGGAATCTCCTGAAAAATAGTTCATCCCGTTATCCTCATCCGCCACGTTTCTCTTGATAGTCTCCCCATATGAAGTGCCACTGGCGGGCATGTGCGAGGTGAGTGAAATAGACTCAAAAAGCGTATTGGCTTCCAGTTCGTTTTTCACAATCTCAAATGATTCGTCGTCATAAGGAATGGTAAGAACCCTGTCATTGTCAAAACCCAGTTTTGCATTCATCATCATATCCACCTGCTGATAAAGGATCATGATACTGATAATGAAAATGAGTGATATGGCGAACTGACTAACCAGCAGGAACTTTCGGAGAAAAACACGCGAAAATATTTTCGAACGATTCATGTCACGAAAGATCTGGATCGGCTGAAAAGACGATAAGGTAAGTGCCGGAAATACACCGGCTACAATGCCTGTAAAAACCGTAAACCCAAAGATCCATCCCCATACCCACCAGGCATGACTAAGCTTCCACTGCAGGATCCGGGCAAAGTTTAATTGCGCAAAGGCAGGCTCAAGCAGGAGAAGCAATACCAACGCCAGAACCAGTGCCACCAGGCAGATGATCACCGACTCAACAATAAACTGTCCGAAAACCTGCCACCGGCTCGCGCCCGCCACTTTACGAACGCCAACTTCGCGTGTCCTGTTCATGGACCGTGCGATCGTAAGATTGATGTAGTTGAAGCAGGAGGATCCCATGATGATCAGTCCGAGCCCCGAAAGGATATACACAAAAAGCCATGGCATAAACGGGCCGATCTCATTGCCCATGATCGGACCGGGTTTGATATCCGTGATCTTTTGAAGCGGAAACGCGAAATCCGCCTTGGGATCATCCGCAAAATGTTCTTTGTTGAGCGTTTCCAGGTATGCTTCCACATCTTCCGGGTTGGAACCTTCCTTTAATGCCATATACACCCAGCCGACAGTTGTATTTCCCCAGGAATCCAGATTCCGACCGAGAACACTGTCTGCCTCCAGCGCATATGCAGAACTCATGGAAGCTACGGCCTCAAAAACGATGTGTGACGTATTGCCTTCATCTTCAATGACCCCCGTAACCTTGTAAACACCCTTTTCATCCATGTCCAGGTCCTGTCCGAGCGGATTCTCGTCTCCATAAATCTTTTTTGCAGCCGCCTCTGTAATGACTACTGAAAACGGATCCTTGAGGGCCTGCTCAGGATTTCCCGACTTGAGTTTGTATTCGAATAGCTGAAGAAATCCGTCATCGGCAAAAAAGCCTGCAACAGGGAGTGTGGGATCATCAAGATCCCCTACCCAGCTATTACCAAAACCCCGTCGTATCCGAACAGTTTGCTCCACGGCAGTATGGTTATTTTTCAGTTCTTCCGCCATGGGAAGAGGTACAGTTGCATACTTGCTGAAAATACCCGGGTTATTCAGCCTGTCGGTGATTATCCGGTAAATACGGTCTGATTTTGTGTTATACCTGTCCGATTCCAGCTGAAAGGATACCGTCATGATGATCAGCATACAGATGGATAATCCGATGGATAACCCTGCCACATTGATGAAGGTAAAGACCCGGTACCTTTTCATGTTGCGAAGTGCTGTAAGAATATAGTTGCGAAGCATGTTGTTGTTGATTTTGAGTTTTGAACTTTGTTTGGCGTGTGTTAATCCTTCTTATTGAGTCCGCCGGAAATCAGGAAATGCAGCAGAAATCCCAGGGAAACGCTAAGTGCAAAAACACCGTACGGCAAAGGGGATTCCGGACCGTAATCAATAAATTCCAGGATGATCAATGCAAGGCCGCCAAAGAACACAACAAGTCCCCATTTCAAGGTTGTCATCTTATTGTCTTTCTCTTCTTCTTTGGCCAGTATGGCCACACTTTCCTGGTCTACATAGCCCTTTTCAACCATTCTCTTCTTTAGAAAATAGGTAGTGAGTGTTTTAACAAACAGGATCAGGCCGATCACCATAGGCCCCAGGATCATCAGGGGCATCAATACGTCTTTCAAGTAAGCGCTCATGTTATTTTTATTTTGATTTTGCCGGTTAGACAGGCCTACCCACAGGCAGGGTTGCAGATTTTATGAATTTTTTTTTTGTAGATTTCTGCAACCCTGGAAAAAGTTCTACTGTCAAACGGTTAAATGAAGGATGATCAGCTGCTGATTGAACGTACACTCAAGGGTGATATGCAGGCATTTCGCTGGCTTATCACCCGAAATCAGCATCTGGTTTCACGTGTGGTCGGACGGATCATACAGAATGAGGATGAAATGGAAGAGGTTTGTCAGGACGTTTTTCTGAAAGCATACGACAAACTGGCCACCTTTCGGGGAGTCTCGAAGTTTTCAACATGGCTGGTGTCCATTGCCTATCACATGAGTCTGAATCATGCGAAAAAGAAAAAGCGCCCTCAGGTCTCCATCGATGAAGTTCACAGCCGTGGCGCCACGGAACGCGGTGCGGATGACGTGATGGAGCTGGATGATCTGAAAACCACGCTGGAAAATGCGCTCCGGAAGTTGCCCGAAGCACAGCGAAATGTGATCACCTTATTTCACCTGGAAGAAATGACCTATGAAGAGGTGGCTGAAATAACCGGAATGCCAATCGGAACCGTCAAAAACTATTTATTCCGGGGAAGAAACCAGTTGAAAGAAATTTTGAAAGTGTTAAAAAATAACGAAGTAATATGACTGACGAGGAATTACAGGAGTGGCTCGATCACAATAAAGAGTTCACTTCAGAACCATCTGAAGAGGCAAAAGAATATCAGGACTTGTTTAAAGCCCTCGATCAGCATCGCGTATATGAACTCCATGCCGGGTTTGCTCACCGGGTCACATCACGTCTCGACCAGCGGAAGGCATCAGACAAGCCACTTTATTGGGCTGCTGCCCTTGGTGGCCTGGGATTTATACTCATCGCTGCCATTGTATTGCTGATCTTTGGTGGATTGCCATCTATTTCCCTGTCGGGTTCAGGGTTCAACCTGTACATTATGTTCGGCATCGGCATCATCATAAGCGCATTGTACTCCATTCTCGAAAAAAGAACCGCTGCCAGAAAGGACATTTCAGAATTTAACTAAATACCGTACTTTCGCCGCATGGCAACGGATCCCCTCATTAAAGCACTCCGCAATACCCGGTTTCATCCAGTGATGGACATGATTTCCGGTAATGCCCGTCCGCATATTTTGGATCTTTCTTCATCCAACCCCAACATTGAATCGGTTGACCTCAACGATGAATTTGCATTCAGCAACTTCATAACGAACAGCATTAAGAATGCAGGTTGTGATTACGGAATTGGGGGGTATGGGGAAGACAGGATCATTTACACGCGTTCCGATGTATTCGGTACCGCACGCAGTATCCATCTGGGTGTTGACATTTGGACCGAGGCGGGCAGTCCGGTGTATTGTCCACTTGAAGGAACAGTTCACAGCTTTGCCGACAATAACAATCATGGAGATTACGGCCCGACCATAATCCTGGAGCATAAGGTTGATCAATACACTTTTTACACGTTATACGGCCATTTGAGCCGAACTTCTCTCTCCGGCTTAAGAAAAGGATTGCTGATAAAGACAGGAGTACAATTTGCCGCCCTGGGGGCTTATGATGAAAATGTTCACTGGCCTCCCCACCTGCATTTTCAGCTCATGAGGGATTTGGGCGATAAGACAGGAGATTACCCGGGAGTGTGTGCACGTTCGGAGCAGGACTTTTACCTGCAAAACTGTCCGGACCCTAACCTGATTCTGCAGGTATCGGTGTTAGAATAAAATAATGTCTGACTTATTTATTTGATGGAGCGCCATGATGCGTTCTGCTGAATTACCTTCAAAATTGGGTATGCAAAGCAGATAAGTCTTCTGTTTCCTGAGGTAACGCGGCAGATCGGAGGAATTACCCAAAATATCAACGGTTCCGTTCCTAAGCTGACTGCTTCCAATAAATTTTTGCCAGGCCAGCAGATTCGACTGGCCTTCTATCAATACAACACGGATCGTTGCCCCTGCTTCCGACAGCAGGGATGTAAGGCGAATAAATTGCTCTTCCTGTGTCGGACTCAGGTCAGTCTCCGCAAAGATAACTGCCTGATCGAGCTTCACGGTTTTTCTGGAATCCTTGAAATGCAGGTAGGACAGTGAGCGGGGCTGATTCTCCATCCATTTCCACCGGTCATTGAAATCCATGACCAGAACTGACTCTTCCCTGCCGAGTTCAGCGGAAGGTTCATAGACGGGCACGACGGAGGCTGTTCCTTCGATATTCTTCTTCTGAGCTTGTTTCAGATGGGATTTAAGGAGTGCCTCCTCGGTTTTGAATTCTTCCAGCCACTGGTTGAGTTCGTTGACTGTCGAATGTCCGTTTGAACTTCTCATCGAAAGGAAAGCCCGTAGTTCAATCGGCAGTTTAAGCAGAGCGCTCAACTGAATTGCTTTGCTGACCACCACATCCGATTCAGGATGCGGGCCTGCAAATGCAACCACCTTATTTAGTTGGTTAGTTGTCATAAAAAAAGGGATGCCGCAAGACATCCCTTTCTGTAGAATTCTGATCTTTATTCGTCATCGCTGGCGAACGCAGTAAACATCCAGTGCGTTTTCTCCAGGTTTTTCACGAAGTCCTTTATCATTTCTTCAGTACCGACATCTCCGACATCGATTGCTGCGTCTGCTGCATCTACCATGTAAGATAGCAGAATTTCAAAATCATTCAAAATCTCCCGCACCATCTCCATGCCGGACATTTTTTTGTTGGTAGGAGTCTCCTTAATAGCAGATACTTCCAGGTATTCTGTAAGTGTGCTTAGCGGTCTGTAACCAAATACACGGATACGCTCAGCGATCTCGTCGATGTTTAACTTTGCCTGCTCGTACTGCGCTTCAAACTTCTCATGAATATCGAAGAAATCTGCACCTGTCACATTCCAGTGATAGTTTCTCAACTTCTGGTAATGTACATGATAATTCGCCAGCAGCTGGTTCAAAGCATCTACAATTTCCTTGGTTTCCTCTTTTGAGTAACCCAATTTCTTATAGGCCCAGCTTCGCGTTTTTTTTGTGTTAGTATCGTTGATTTTTTCCAAAATATCAGTTTCCATAAAATTAGTTTTTCCTTTTGTTCTCTATTATTATAACGTTTTTTAGCCCATATTGTTCATTAATTTGGAATCAAATACAGAATAATGACCCAACTCAGGGATTTCTTCCGGAAGTCACCAAAAATGGTGGAAGATGTCAGCAATTATCCAAAATCTGCTGAAGAGATCTTTCACGAACAGGTGCGCATGGGATTGGCCGAACACAACCGATCTCCGGGTGGATTATTCGTTTCTGCCATAGCGGCCGGGCTGGAAGTTGGCTTTACACTGTTTCTGACAGGGATCATCCTGACGCTCTTCATGTCGGATGTTTCAGGTCCGCAAATGCATGTCTGGCTGGCTCTCTGTTATCCGATCGGATTCATCTTTGTTGTCATTGGCCGAAGCGAATTATTCACAGAACATACAACGCTCGCCGTAATTCCCGTACTGAATCGTTCAACGACGGTAAGCAGTCTTCTGAAGACGTGGGCCATCATATTCATAGGGAATATAATTGGTGGCTACGGGATGGCTTTTATTCTCACGCAATTCGGACCGTCATCAGGAATCATTTCTGTAGACGCGTTCAATTATCTCTCCGAAAAAATGGTTGAGCTTCCCTGGAATCTCATGCTGGGAAGCAGCATTATTGCCGGCTGGCTGATGGGCCTTCTCTCCTGGCTGGTGACCTCCTCGCAGGAAACGATCAGCCGAATCCTGATGGTCATTCTGGTAACATTTCTCATCGGTATGGGCGGATTGCACCATTCGATCGTTGGATCGATCGAAGTTTTCGCAGGTGTGCTTACCGGGGGAACTTCTATCAATGACTATTTCCACTTTCAATGGTGGACCACAATCGGTAATATTATCGGCGGGGTGGTATTTGTATCACTGATTAAATTCAGCACGATCCGTCTCAGCGCGAAGGAGGATAGCGATTAAACAATCTTCTTGTCGATATAATCGGAATTCAGCAATCCGAGTGCTCCCATATACCGCAGTTTGAAGGAAATCAAATCGCCCACTTTATAATTCCGGTCACTCGCCCCAAGGTCGATTACCATCATGTCACTGCTGGCGCCCGTAATTTCAATCCTGTCATCTTCCGGAATCAAAAATTCAGGAGACATATCAAGCAGCCCAATGTCCAGAATAGCCCGGTAGGATTTTTTGCCGTAGTCCTCCTCATTGATCTCTGCAATCTCACCTGAAGGGTTTTCTGCAAGTTCACCTGTGGGCACCTTTGGCTTCTCGTGTAATTCAATGATTTCGGCAAACAGTTTGAACACATCGTCGCGCATGCCTTCAACTTTTTCCATAGTAAACAGGTTCAGGCCAAAGTAAAGGATCTCTCCCACCCTGAAGTGATTGACTCCTTCCGGCCGCATATTCTTCATCAGCAACGGGATCGTGACCGATGTTCCCCCGGATACCCAGGGTATTTCACGGTTAAATTTAGCCTCAATCAACTGTTTATACAGGCTTAGCTGTATGAGTTTGTCATGTGATGGCATCACGCCGTGCAGACAATTGAGGTTCGTTCCAAGGCCAACGATTTCAATATTAGGGAGTTTGAACACCCTGCCGTAGAAATCCAGCACCTGGTTCCCCACAACACCTTCCCGAAGATCCCCCATTTCAATCATGATAAGGATCTTGTGTTTCTTGTTCTGTCGGACCGCCTCGTCGGAAAGCATCCGGATCGTAGCATACTCCGTATTCAGACTGACATCGGCATATTTTATGATGTTCTTAATGCTGCGCTTGGCAGGGGGCTTTATGTAGACGGTCTGAATGGATGGATCAATCGACTTGACCACCTTCAGGTTACTGATGCGGGAATCATGTATTTCCCGCACACCCAGATTGATGACCTCCTTGATGTAGGCGCGGTTTCCACAAAGCAATTTGGTTACCACACCCCATTCAATATTCCGATCCTCAAATAATTTTTCCAGGTAATTATAATTGTGCTTCAGACGATCCCTGTACAGTTCTATAAAAGCCATAATTTTTACTTTACTACTATTCGTTCAATACTATGTGGAAGCCGGGTAAGGAGTTCATAATTAAGCTGATTTGACAACTCTCCAAAGGATGAAACGGAGATCTCCTTGTCCCCCGCCCCTCCAATCAATGTTACCTCATCTCCAGGATATACCTCATCCAGTTCACTCACATCCACCATGGATGCGTTCATATTGATAATTCCAATAATCCCAAGCCTGTGATCCCTGATCAGTACCCGGCCCTGATTGCTCAGCGCCCTGCTGTAGCCATGCGCATACCCCACCGGGATAGTCGCCACTCTAATATCCTGTTCGGCCAGATAGCTGGTGCCATAACCGACGAATTCCCCGGTCTTCACGCTTTTCACAGCCATCACACTGCTTCGCCAGGTTAAAACCCTTTTGAGTGGATCCCTTTTATCTTCCTGATTTTCCTGCTTCGCCAGAAAGTCGATAAATACTTCCTTCCCCGGCCAGAAACCATATTGAAGAATTCCTATGCGCACCATGTCCATCCGCGTCTCAGGATAAATCATGGAGGCAGCAGAGCACGCAGTATGATGAATTTGTGCATTGATCCCCATCTCTTTTAATAGAGCGGTCAGCCGGTGAAATTGTGCAAGTTGCCGTGTGACCCGCACGTGGTTGGCCACACTTTCAGCACCTGCAAAATGAGTACATACGCCTTCAATGGTAACATGCGATTTATGAGTGACAAGAATATCAGCCAGGGCCTCCAGCATATGCTCCTCAAAACCGGTTCGGTTGAATCCTGTCTCCAGCTCGATATGAATTTTTGCAAGTTTTCCTGAATTCTGCGCAGCAATAATTGCCTTTCGCACACGCCCCATTTCAAACACAAAAAAACTAACCTCTTGCTGCACAGCCCATTCAATATCCTCATCGGTCATGAAACCCATGATCATGACGTCGGTATTCCGCCCCGAAACCGACTTCACCTCCCTTGCCTCATCGCCACTGAACACGGAGAAATGCTCAATTCCACATTCCTCCGCCATGGGAACAAAGTGACGGATCGAATGACCATAAGCATTTCCCTTCACCACAGACGAAATTTTCACATCGCCCATATGTGTTTTCAGAAAATCAATGTTATTCTGAAGGGCCTGCTGGCTTAATTTTATCACAGAGGTTTTAGACATTTTTTAGTATTTCTTTGAATAGTTGGATACCTGTTGGAATAAGCTCGTCCGGAAAATTATATTCCGGATGGTGCAACGGAGGCTGATCCTTACCGCTCCCGAGGCCGAATAAAACCCCCGGATACCTGCCTGTGAACCAGGCAAAATCTTCACTCCAACGGAAAGGTGTATTAATTTCCTCACCCTGAAAGGAGAGTGATTCGATGGCGTTCTTCAGTACCGAAAGCGGCTCATCTGCATTAACAGTAGCTGGGAAATATTCTGTTTTTTCAACGACACATCCGAGACCCTCCTCCAGTGCAATTTCACGGACCTTCTCTTCCAGCTGCTTACAAACGTTATCCAGCATTTCAGTACGCTCACTCCGAAGGGTAAAATATAATTCGCCCATTCCCGGGGCAATTCCGAAGGCTTTTTCACCCATCTGAATGTGCGTTGTGGTGATAATGGTATCGGATGGCAGGGATTGTCGAAACCCCCGAACAAACAACAATATGCGTTCGATGGCGGATTCAGGAGAAATACCTTTTTGCGGTTCGGCTGCATGAGCGGTTCGTCCTGTAAGCCTGATGATCATTCCGGTTGAAGCACACGCAAACGTATCTTTCCGGTATACCGGCATCCCCATTTCATACCCGGGAAGGTTATGAAATGCGAAAACCATATCGGGCTCAAAACTGAACCGCGGATCCCCGAGTACCGAAAAAGCCCCTTTACCGTTCTCTTCACTGGGTTGAAACAGGAGCAGAACCTGTCCGGAAGTCACACCAGCCTTGTCCAGGTATCGGGCAAAGCCGGCCAGTATGGCACTATGACCATCGTGACCGCAGAGGTGGGCCACTCCATCTGTTTTAGATTTGTAAGAAAGTCCCGATGATTCCTCCTGAATAGGAAGTGCATCCATGTCGGCCCGGAACATGATGGTCTTCCCCGGAGCCTTCGAATCGTAAACGAGGAGAATACCTTGGCCCCCAATCCCTTTGACAATAGTTCTTCCCGGATGTTCTCCAAGAAATTCAAGAATGCGACCGGCTGTATTGACCTCAAATCCGGATAGTTCCGGATGTTGATGAAGCGCGTGCCTCAGGTCGGTAATTTCACTTAATTCAGCTTGTGAGATCATGTGCCCTACCGTGTTAACCGCATTTCCAGGTATTTATTTGTAAACCCTAGTTTTTCATACAATTTTCTGGCAGGATTATCCGGCTCCACGTGAAGCGCAATGCTTCCTTCAGCCCGCTCAATGGCAGCGTTCATGAGTTTCTTACCCAATCCCTGTCCGCGGTAGTCGGCATGCGCAGCAATATAAACCAGAATGTTTTCAGGGATATATCCTTCCATACCGGTTCTGTTCACCACTACTGCGCCAACAACTTTACGTCCGTCCTTCGCGACAACCACAAAACCACCCGGTCGCACACCCCGGTCGAGGGAATAATCAATCGCTTTCAGAATATCTTCTTTTTTGTCACCATACTGGTCCAGGTGTTTAAAAAGAAAATTCGCCACCTGTTCCCGTTGAATAAGTCCGACCGTATCTGCCGGTGATAATATTGTAATTTGAATCATTTGTTTATAACTGGTTAATTGACCGGCTCCATCGCCTGTCTTTTGTTGAATATACTGATGATAATAAAGATCGCTAAAGCAGCCGATATACCGAAAATATTTGCATCGAGTCCGAAAGGAAGCGACATCCCGGATAATATCAGCACGAGCGTGATGCTGCCCCCTGTGAGCATTGCCATAAACGCAGCAAGGGAACTTGGCCTTTTCATGAAGAGAGCCCCAATTACAGGTATGAACAGTCCGGACACCATAAATGCATAGGAATACAACATCAGGTTAAGGACATTTTCCATGAAAGCCGCCAGAATCAAGGCCAGTACGCCTACAAGCAGCGTAAGCCATTGCGAATTGCGAAGTACCTGCCGGTCTGCCTTACCCGAATGAAGCCACTTTCCAAAAACATCCGTTTGCAAGTTTCCGGATGCCGCCATCAGGCAGCTGTCTGCCGTTGACATAATCGCCGAGAAATATGCCGACATCATCAGGCCCATAAGCCCAACCGGCAATATCGTCCGCAGTAAAAGCGGCAATCCGATTTCTGCATCCATGGCAGACGGATCTGAAAATCCAAGTGCTTGAAACATTCCCTGCTCTGCAGCAACCCTTGCAAAAAGCCCTAGTAAAACGCCCATGAAGGCCATTATGGGCCATTCAAACAGTCCGGCTATGAACCATGCCTTTTTCGCCACTTTTTCATCTCCGCAAGCATAAATTCGCTGGTATAAGGTCATCCCAACAAACCAAATAGGAATTATGGTGACCGACCAGTTGACAAGCGTTTGCCATTCAATATTTTGAAGTGACAGCAGCTCCGGCCCTACACTTGACACAATTCCATCATAACCCCCTATGGCAGAATATCCCATCGGCAAACCAATGAAGATCAATCCTCCCATCAGGATAAGCCATTGAATCGTATCGGTATAGATAACAGCCTTAATCCCTCCCATCACCGTATAGACGATCGCAATCACTCCCATGACAAGGAGTGCCGTTTTCATATCCAGGGCAATAAACGTGGCTGATGCGAGTTTGGCACCTGCCAGGATTTGAGAGCTGGTGAATCCCACGTATCCGATAGCTGAGATGACCCCCGCTAAAAGTGCAACGCGTTTGCTGTAATAATGGCCGAAGAGTTGGGGGAAGGTGAGAAATTTTTTGGCGGTAGCCAATTTACTTACGGTCGGAATCAATAAAACTGCCGCAAGCCATGCGCCCAGCAATCCTGTAAATAACATCCAGCTTCCGGAGATACCCATGGTAAAGCCCAGCCCTCCGAGGCCAATGGAAAAACCACCGCCAACATCCGTAGCAACTACAGAAAGGCCCACATGCATGGCTCCCATGCCACGACCACCTACATAATAATCTTCGCTATTTTTGTTTTTGCGCAGGAAGAAAAACCCCACACCCAACATCACCAACATGTACGTGACAAAAATTGTCACATCGATCCAATGCATCCTTTTTGAGTTTGCCGGTTCGTATTTGTTTCAGGTGTAAAGCTACGGACAGCAATCGGCAATGTCCATTATACGGCCGACTTTCCGAAAAATGTAGCCAGGAAGATCATATATACCTACAGATATTCTGAATATTCACTGGTGCGGGCAGCCCGTTCACGGTTTCTTACCACCAGGTAATCATTGCCTTTCTGCTTTGTGCGATATCCCAGGAGATGGAAAAAATCACGGGCCATGAAACGTGCAACATGAAGATTTACACGAAGTGCATCTTTCTTTTCCGACATCCAGGAGACACCGGGAAGTAATGTGAGGAAAGAGTCAAAACGAATGAACCTAAGGAGTGAAGAAAGCCATATAACAACCTGTGGTATTTTCCGGATTATGAAGAAACCATCTTCCCCCTGCTTTTGATAGAGCGGCATAAATATGCGGCCGCCTTTTGATGCATAGACAGCATTTCCATTACTTTTGGCGAGCCTTTCTTTTTTTCTGATGGGTTGAAAATTTTCAAAACCCGCTTCCATTTCAAAGGATTCTCCCGGCTGTATACGGTGATAATCCAGGATCTCGAAAAAATCATGTCGCCCTTTTGTCTGTTGCGCCAGTTCATCGGCGTAATCACGCAGATCGCTTTTTCCGGGCAATATGCCTGTTTCTTTGAGCACAAGATGAATAAAGGCCACCTGATTCTTAAAGGCGATTTCATCATCATGCTGTCCGGCCTCAAAACCAATGGCAATGTACCCCAGTTCATTGATATAGGTCAATAAGGGACCATCGAGATACTCCTCTATTCCCAATACCACAGGAACCGGAAATTTGAGTGAGAACCGTCGATTGATCATGGTATCGTTAATGGTAATAAACGGAATGGTCCTGCTGGAAGTCGTATGCAGATCAATGAAATAAAAAGGTCCTGAACCGGTTTGGATGATGCGCTGCAATTCCTGGTACAGGTCATACTGTTCACGGATATCCAGTATTCCGGTATCTATCGGGCCGGTTTCAAGTTGCCGGACGCGATCAAGAGTCCACAATCGGTTGAGATCCCGTTCATGAAAGCGTATACCTTCCTTCAATGCACTTAAATTACCGGCAAACGCGTATACGTTTCCCTGTCTCACATCCCCGAATAATCCGAGGCCGGATAATACATCACGCAGTGCATGCACACCGGATGGTTCATTTCCGTGAATACCGGCGGTAAATATAACCGTCGGCCCGACGCCCGTCTCAACCTTTCCGATCAATCGCTGATCCACGTTCTGATGCTTTCTGTTCTTCTCCAGGGCCTTATCCATTTCTATAATTTGCCAGGTCATTCCTGGTAAGTATGCCTATTAATCTCTTATCCTGAACTACTGGTAACGATCCGATTCCATGATGCTGCATGAGGTCAATAGCCTCCTCGATCAACTTGTCTTCGGTTACCGTGATCAGGTCCACTACCATGATATCCGCCGCGGTCAGATAAGGATTCTCCCTGATCTTTTCACGATGGACCTCAATATTAGTAGAAGTGATCAAACCTACAAATTCACCATCACTGTTTTCCACCGGCATATGGTGAATGTTCTTCCATTCCATCACACGTTCCACCATTTTTGCCAGATCATGTTCATGTGCAGTAAAAAGATGCGTGGTCATATGACGACTAACATGCCGAACCAGTCCCAGGTCGGTATGCCCGGCCCCACCCCATTCATTCACTGAAAGCTCGGTCTGCTGATAGTCATGTATCGCCCCGGTTAGCAGCGTTAAGGCGTCCTCACGCTTTTCTTGCGTGAGAAGCTCACGGTAATTCCGGATCATCCAGCGTGCCCCCGTTACCCCGTGAATGCGCTCACGAATTACATTCATATATCGCCAGATTTCCTGTTCGGTTAACCCAATTCTATTAAGTCCATCAATCGCGATCGGGATGAAAACCTCTTCAACCAGTCGTCCGACACTCATTCGTCCATCCATCCAATACATACTGGCAACCGAACCGCTGCGGGCGGCATTGATGAAATTAATCTTCACATCCCGGAAATCCATCAGGTCTTCCATTCTGTCATATTCCTTCGGCCTTCCAACCATCAGACCTACCCAGAGCGCAAAATTCGCTATTTCATCGATTACTGAAGGTCCGCTCGGAATGTAACGGTTCTCAATTCTCAGGTGGGGTACACCATTGGTCGTACCATAGCATGGCCGGTTCCAGCGATAAATCGTACCGTTATGCAGATTCAATGCTCTGAGTTTTGGGATTCCTCCATCCCGGAGAACCTGCATACTGTCTTCTTCTATATCAGAGCTAAGAAGAATCTTATACCGCGCTACATCATCCTTATAGATATCCGTTACCGACTTAATCCAGTTCTTCCCGAAGGTCACCCGGGGTTCCATCTCATTTAAAAAGCTTGACGTACAGCGCGTATCAATACTTTGCTGAAATAAGGCAATTCGTGTTTCACTCCAGAGTTCACGCCCGAGCAACAAGGGAGAATTGGTTGAAATAGCAAGTAAGGGACCGGCGATCGTCTGAGCCCAGTTGTAACTCGGAACGAAATCATCCGGATCTATCTGCAGATGCATCTGAAAACTTGTATTGCAAGCTTCGAACAGGACCGAATCATGGGTAAGTGAAAGTTCATTCACGCCAATGAGGTGTAATTCAAAATCACGTCCCCTGATCTGCCGGATCACATCGTTGAGCGCCTTATACCTTGGTATGGGCGTCATGTAATCATCGGTAAGATGTCTTTTCAACACGGTAGGCAAAATACCCGTGAGCAAAATCTTATTATCAAGGGTTTTTGCGGCCTCTGCCGCCTTTTTCAACAAAGACTTGAGGGACTCCTCCATGTGTAAAAAGCTATCCGGACCTAGCCTTACCGGATCCAGGTTCAATTCCAGATTGAACAACCCCAGCTCAGTAGTAAAGTGTGGATCATCTATTGCCTTAAGAATCTCCATCGCGCTTGTAGATGGAGACCAGTCATTATTTACGATACAAAACTCCTGTTCCGCACCAATGCGCAGAAAACCCGGTTCAATTATGGCTTTTTCCAGCATATATTCCAGGGCCTCAATATCCAGTAAGAGTTTATGTATAAAATGGCCGCGGTCCTTTTTGCCAACTTGCCGAACCTTATGTTCACCCATAATTACCGTAATTGATTCCCCTAAATTTACAATGCGGAGCATCTGTGAACGGTGATAAGCATCAGTATATTCACTGATCCTGTACCATGAAATACCTGTTAACTAAAGAAAAAAAATCAGAGAAGCTGATTTATCACTACCGCGAGGGTATCGGTGAGCGTTTCATTAAATCCCAGCTGAGTAAACACGACAGATCCCTGTTGATCAATCACATAGAGGGATGGATATGCCTTTACAAGATACAGGCTGTCGGCTGTACGATCGTTCAGAACAATCTGGTAGCGCAGATCATTTTTCTCAATAAATCCCGGTAAACGTTTGAGTGTTTTATCATCATTATCGAGACTGTTTATTCCTATTACCACTACATCTGAACCGAAGGAATCATGAATTTCATTTAAATGAGGGATGGCCTGAATACAAGGCATGCACGACATATACCAGAAATCCATGACCACCACCTTTCCGCGGTAATCATCCAGCGACCAGGGCTCACGGGTTGGCCAAAGGTCTCCGGAAATTTCAGGAGCTTCCTGCCCCGGATTCAGTAATTTATAATCTGTAGGATCCCTGGGTACGTAAGCGGTTACAGGATATTTAGAAGTAAGTTCATGGCGCCTGTCGGAAAAATTTTCGGCTGTAAGGGTATTGAACCCGATATTGGATAGTTCCCAGTGGTTGTATTGATAATTTCCCTGAAACATCACCTGAAAACTCTTTTCATTGATGACCAATCCGTCGGGATCAATCCAGTAATGCCTTTCCTGTTGATAAAAGGGATCTTCATCCGGTTCTTTTATCGTAATATGATATCGCCCATCCGCTTCCCTTTCCAAGACCGACTGATTCAATGTATCCTGAACCTGCTTCAACAGGTCGGAAGGCTTCATGAAATTTATAGCGATCGCATCACCGGCAGTATTTCCGGTAATTACCCAATCCTCACCCAGATGCGGCCTGAAGGTTGTAACGGCGGAATCCTTGTAAACGACCTGGTAAATGGTATCAAGGTCATAGAGATTGCCCCAGGAAGAGCCCTCCCTTTCCACATGCATCCAAATCATCCCTTGGAATACAGAATCTTCAGGAATCCGCAACATCTCCACATCTACCGGGTAGGTTAATGTGTCATCACTATCAAAGTACTTAGCATGGTAGGTTACAGAATACGAAATACTCTGACGAACGTTATACGCCTCAACCACATCTTGCAATAATTCCTCGGCAGATTCATATTCGGGACTGCAGGCTAGAGAAAACAGCAGCAGTGATACTAAAAAACAAGATTTTATTCTCATACAATTCCTGAAATATCAGAATTCCTCGTTCGTGATGATAATATCAGAACCAAGGTATGAATTATTTTTTAACGAATACCAATGTCGCATATGCGGGATTCTGATTCCTTGATACTCCACCAATCCCTGGAATACAATCCGTTCACCTGCATCCGCATTATCCGGTTCGATCAACTCCACCCCCATAACACTATGGGTATCCGGATCCAGAAATACTTTCCAGACCGGCTTAATAAGTGGCTTTTTCCATTCAATGGTAAATACGAGTGCACGATTACCCTGAAATGTTCCGGCAGCAACGTCTCCCAGATTTCTGATACGCGAAAGGTCGAGGCTCATGGGGAGCCCATACATCACCCTGTAAAAATCCCGGTAGCCAGCGACACGATCAGGATAAAGCCGGTACCGCGCCCTCAACTCTTCATCGAACTGTTCACTGCCGTCCAGCAGTACCATGGGCTTTCCATTGGCATCCATGCTATACGTTGTAAGGTGATCTTCCCTGTTCCTTACGAGTGAAAAGGTGCCATCTGCCACATTGAGAAAAATTTCTGAAAACCTGGTGGGATTGGCAACCCGTGGCTCCTCGATATGAAAATTAAGCAACGCATTATCCCATTTCCCGGTAGGGTCATGGAATGAGCGGCTTTGGTTGATGGTATGACGTGTTCTTTCCGAGAGTTCCGCTTCCGGAACAAGCCATCCCAGTGATGCGAGCAAAAAAATAGAGGAAATAAAGCGCATTTAATAAAAGGGTTTTACTTACCATACGACAGGGATATGCCGAGGGTTGACCAATTCATTAATTAATCTGCGTTTTCTTCTCGATAAATATTTTTTATGATGGCGGTGCTGCCCGCCGCACTTACACCTACCACCATGTTCGGATTGTACAGCAATCGAATAAGTTCACGATCAATTTCTGCATAATTGGTCGTGGTGGTCCAGTCCTGTTGAAAAATACTGGTTGGATAACGTTTGGAGTCCTTGGCGAGACCAAGCGACTGTGTTAATTCTTCCCGTAGTAAATGAAGTTGCTCAGTATTATTTGCCCGGTCAATATCCACATACATATGTCCGCCGATGAATTCTGCCCGCTGATTAAAAACCAGATAGAACAAACCCCAGTTAAACGGGACATACTCACTCTGATATGGAAAATGCTTCACGTATTCGGTCCCACTGCCGAAAAAAAGGTAATAATTCGCTTCCAGTGAATCCTGAACCTCGATCATTTCAAAACCATCGGTGGCAAGGGAGTTAATTTCATCCTTGATGTCGGCAAATTCCTGCAAAAGACGGGAATCAGGTCGCCCCCCGATAAAGACCCTCATCGGGACTTTCCATTTTCGTGTGATCTCCGGGAACTGTCCGAATTCAAAACCCAGGGCAATTTCATTAAAATAGACCATGGCCTCCTCCTGGAAGGGTGTAAATTCCCTGGAAACAACATCATCATCGCTGCAGGCAACGAATGCAGGCAAAAGCAACAAAACCCACAGATGCCGGTATTTTCTGATCATTTTTCTAAAAGTTGCCGGTACAATTCAGCCCTATCCATCAAATCCGGGCCGATTTTTTTAAGCTGTTTGTTGATCGGATGCCCTTCAGAACCATCACTGTTTTCCCAATATTCAAGGACACCCCCTTTGAAATAGTATGTTGTTACCGCTGTTACAGATTTGTCGGGATCATACCATTCATTATCACCGTTTGATTTTGCAACTGACTGACTCCAGAATTTCGGACGATTGAATTGTACTTCTGTAATTTCCACCCGTTCCAGCATGCCATCAGCATAGATAAAAGATTCAGAATATGAACCTATCTCGGTTTCACTTGCAAAGTTGATATTTTCAATTTCTGCCGAAGAATAGGCACCGGTAACTGTTCCTGACCGGCCCTCCTTGTCAATATAATCAGCTGTTCGGATGTCGCTGGTTTCTTCATTACTATCTAAATGAACCCCGTTATATTCGGCCGACTGGGAATATGAAGTAGCCATCAGGGATGTTAGAATCAGGGAAAGTATTAATCTGTATTTCATTTCTTCACTTTTTCCGCCGACAGGATAAAGGGAGAATTGACCATCTGAAATAACAGCCTGTCACCTCTTCCTGCGACAATAAATTCGGTAACAACCTCCTTCTTCCTTTTTTCAAGAAATCGAAGTGTTCCTTCTTCCTCATCATATTTCCATCTGGCATTTTCCACGTAAAGCTGCGGTACCCGGGTGCTGAAATCGGCCCTTCCCGATTTGACCAGAACGATAAAACTTCCCACCAGTGCGTCTGCAATCATGGTCAGATCAGTTTTTGTGGCGGCATCATAGTAAAAAGTATCGTTGATTGATACTTCAATAACCTTCCAGGTTCCTTCCAGCTCTTCAGTGGTCTGACAAAAAAGATCAGTAAATATACTGAATAAAATAACTACGGATAAAACGTACTTCATAGCATATCGTTAATAAGAAAGATACAATGCGAAGCAATAAGAACAAATACAGACATACGCATTTGAAAATAATTGACTAATTTGGAGATGATGAAGAAAGCACTCTTTTTGCTTTTAGCGACCGCACTGATGGTCTTTTCAGCAGAAGCTCAGATAAAGGTACGGATCGCTAAATTGAAATATGACGGAGGAGGCGATTGGTATGCAAACAAAACAGCGCTCCCAAATCTGATCGATTTCTGTAACCGGGAACTCAATATGAATCTTGAACCCGAAGATGACGTGGTTGACGTGGGCAGTCCGGAATTATTCCTGTACCCATATGTCTACATGACCGGCCATGGGAACGTTGTATTCTCTGATTCGGATGCTGAAAACCTGCGCACATATCTTGAAGCAGGCGGCTTTCTTCATATCGATGATAACTATGGCCTGGATCAGTTCATCCGTATTGAAATGAAAAAAGTCTTTCCTGATCTTGAATTCGTTGAACTGCCCTTTGACCATCCCATCTATGATCAGAAATTCCGTTTTTCTGAAGGACTCCCGAAAATTCATGAACACGACGGTAAGCCTGCACAGGGTTTCGGACTCATCTGGAAAGGGCGACTGGTCTGTTTTTACAGCTACGAATCTGATCTGGGCAACGGATGGGAAGACCCGAGCATTCACAATGACCCTGAAGAGAAACGGCAGGCAGCGTTGCGGATGGGTGCAAATATTCTAACCTATGCATTTACACAAAAGCAACGAATGACGCCATGAACAGAAAAGACGCCTTACGACTGTTGGCCGCATCCCTGGCTATGCCAACAGTGGCTTCATCAATGGGAACCTCAGAGAATTTGAACCTGTTTGGTGGCAGGATCCGGCAGTCCGTATGCCGATGGTGCTTTCAGGATATTCCCTTACCGGAACTGGCAGCAGCTTCAAAAGATATCGGATTACAGTCTGTGGAATTACTGGGCCCTGATGAATGGCAGGTGGTACTTGATGCAGGTCTTACGTGCGCTATCGCCTACGGTAACGACCACGGATTAACTCGTGGCTTTAATGACCCGTCGCTTCATTCCTCTTTGATGGAACAATACGCTAAAAATATTCCCAAAGCGGCCGATGCAGGTCTGACACAGATCATTTGCTTCCCGGGCAACCGCAGGGGTATGGATGATCAGACGGGACTTGAAAATTGTGCCCGGGGACTGGACCCTGTGATCAAAATAGCCGAGAAACATAATATTGTAATCAGCATGGAGCTGATGAACAGTAAAATAAACCACCCGGATTATATGGCCGACAGCACCGCCTGGGGCGTTGCACTGGTTGATAAAATAGGTTCTCCCAATTTTAAGCTGCTGTATGATATATATCACATGCAGATCCAGGAAGGAAATGTGATCGCTACCATCCGCCAGTATTCCGATTATATCAGTCATTATCATACGGCAGGGGTTCCCGGCCGACATGAAATTGATGAATCACAGGAATTGAACTATCCGGCCATAATGAATGCGATAGCCGAAACCGGCTATGCCGGATTTGTTGGCCAGGAATTCATCCCGGCCAGACCCGACAAAATGGCTTCACTGGCCCAGGCACAGAAAATCTGCGACGTGTAAAAGTAGTCTCTCAAGGCGGCTAAAAGGCCGCCTGGTAAAATGGTTAATGAGACACCCCCCTCAAGGGTGGGGTGATTTACCTCCAAATACTAGTCGTAGATATCCCGAATGCTGGCAATGATGGGACTCAATGGTGAGAAACCTCCAAATAGAAAAGGCACTAAATAAAAAAACCCTGGTTTTTCAACCAGGGTTTTAGAGAGAGAAAATAAAATCTTACGTAGCCCAGGTTTTTCCTCCGGCCTCTTCCAGGGAAATGCAGCCATGATATTCCACAGGAATGGCCTTATACTGCAGTACTTCGGTAGCTCCCGGCTGAGAAGTGAAGAATCCTGTTACAGTGAGCTCCTTCATCCGGTAAAAGAATTGTACGTCCATCGAAGGTTCCTGACTTCTGTCGGAAATCGCCGCCTGCATCCGGGTATTATATTCCTTCAAAAGACTTTCCTGCTCTCCGGAATCAAGTTCGTTGAAGGCATTGCCGGTACTCTCCTTACAAGCAGAATCAAAAGCTGACAGACTTTCGATAAAACTGGCTTGTTCCTCCTGGCCATAAACATCCTTTACCATATCCTCGATAAACTTCGGAACGCCTGCCTCCACGGCTCCCGGTGTTCCGGTTTTGGGGATGATGGTCCCGGCCATCGCAGAGACAAGTTGGGCCTGATCCTCGTTAAAGAAAACAGGCACCCAGGTAAGTTCGGGCTCTGCCTTGCATCCTTGCATGATTCCGGCAATCGTTGAAGCAGAAAGTGCTGTACCCATCACCAGGGCTGTTCTTTTTAATGCTTCCCTTCTATTCATTCCTTTCATATCAGAGATTATTCTTTTTTAACTCATTTACGGCAAAGTCTGCAGCGCGCGCCGTTAAGGCCATATACGTAAGTGACGGATTCTGGCATCCTGCTGATGTCATTGCCGAACCATCTGTAACAAAAACATTCGGAACCTCATGCAATTGATTGTTGCCATTCAACACCGATGTCCTGGGATCACGACCCATTCTGGCAGTACCCATTTCATGAATACCAAGACCAGGCCCGCCGATGCTGTCATAACCACGAACATTCCTGAATCCGGCACCTTCCAGCATTTCTATGGCCGATTCCTGCATATCCTTACGCATGGCCATTTCATTGTCCTTGAATTCACAATCGATCACAAAGGTTGGAAGTCCAAATTTATCCAGTTTCTCAGTTGTAAGCGATACCTTGTTCTCATGGTAAGGAAGACACTCACCGAAACCGGTAAGCCCCATAGTCCATTCACCGGGTGTGGTAATGGCCTCTTTCAGTTCGCCGCCTATGCTGAGTTCAGCCACGGCACGTTGCCAGCCTTCACGGCTTGCAGAGCCCTGGTACCCAAATCCACGTATGTAGTCAGTTCGTTGTTCTGAGATATTTCTGAATCTTGGAATATAGATACCGTTCGGACGGCGACCACTATAATAGCGATCCTGGAATCCGGGATACTCTCCACGCGCCCCAACCCGAAAATGGTGGTCCATGAGGTTATGACCCAGTTCTCCGGATGCGTTACCCATACCATCCGGGAAAACATCACTTACTGAATTCTGAAGGATAAAGGTTGATCCCAGTGTTGAAGCACACAGAAATACAATCTTTGAATAGAATTCCATGTACTCATTGGTCTCGGCATCGAGTATGCGTACACCCGTTGCACGCTTATTCTCTTTGTCATACAAAACTTCCGTAACAATGGAATGAGGTCTTAACGTCATATTCCCTGTCGCTGCAGCCGCAGGCAGTGTGCTCGACTGCGAACTGAAATATGCACCGTACGGACAACCTCGTGTACACAAGTTTCGGTAATTACATTTGCTCCGGCCGTTGTGATTCTGGGTGAGGTTTGCAGAACGCCCTATGGTCATGATACGATCGGTGTACCGCTTGGAAATACTGTCCCGCAGATGCTCCTCGACACAGTTCATTTCCATCGGAGGAAGAAAATTACCATCGGGTAATTGAGGAAGCCCCTCCTTTTTGCCATTAACACCAATGAACGATTCAACATAATCATACCAGGGTGCAATATCTTTGTAGCGTATCGGCCAGTCTACAGCAATACCATCCTTGAGGTTTGCTTCAAAATCAATGTCACTGAGACGATAACTCTGCCGCCCCCACATTAATGATCTGCCACCCACGTGATATCCGCGAATCCAGTCGAAACGCTTCACCTCCGTATAAGGATGCTCGGTATCCTTAATCCAGAAATGTTTGGTCGATTGGCGCACCGTGTAGCCTGTTCTGTTTTGAACATAATAATCCTTGGATTCTTCCGCTGTGAGGCGGTCATTGTAGGGAAGTTCCCATGGAGCCTTGTTCATGGTGGGGTAATCCGTCAAATGTTCGACCATCCTGCCCCGCTCCAATACAAGGGTTTTCAATCCCTTTTCTGTGAGTTCTTTTGCAGCCCATCCCCCACTAATTCCGGTACCTACAACAATCGCATCGTACGTGTTCTGCTTCTTTGCCTTCGTGTTTAAATTCATATATTCTGAAATGAAGGGTAAAAATTAAAGCATTTTGAACAAACCCGGGCACTGGCGGATTTTTTTTTAACTTTTTTTTAATAAACTAAGTTTTTAGTTTGTCAACTAAATTATTAGTCATATATTTGAAGCAAGCTAATTCGGAACTATGAAAGAACTCACAAAAGCGGAAGAACAGGTTATGCAGATCCTCTGGCAGCTGGATAAGGCGTTCGTTAAGGAGATCATCGCAGAAATGCCTGAACCCAAACCTGCATATAATACGGTATCCACCATCATCCGCATCCTGGAACAGAAGGGATTTGTTGACCATGAGGCATTCGGCAAGACCTACCAGTATTTCCCCATTGTTGATAAGGACGATTACAGTCAGTTCTACCTCAACAACTTTCTCAAGGGATATTTTAGCGGATCCTTTGAACGGCTAGTCTCCTTTTTTGCAAAGGAAAATGAACTGGGCATGAAAGAGGTAGATGAGTTAATGAAACATGTTAAGAAAAACTTGAAAGAAGGCGAAAATGAATAATTACCTGTTATATCTGTTTGAAGCGAATTGTACACTGTTACTGCTCGGCCTGTTCTACTATGGTTTCCTGAAAAATGAAACCGATTTCCGGCGCAAGCGATGGTACCTGATTGGTTCATCTCTTTTCGCGCTGGTATTGCCGCTGTTTCGATTCGATCTGTTTCCGGATCAGGGTGAGACCCTGAAAGGCATTCAAACCATGATTCTGCCGGAAATAGTAATTGGTGGTGGTGAAATTGCCGAGGCAGAGACAGTCACATCATCCTTTACATGGATCCCGGTCCTCTACTGGACTGGCGTTGTGCTGTTATCCCTCTGGCTGATGTTTCAGCTCGGGCAGGTAGTGTGGTTCTTTATGGCCAATACACACCGAATGTCCAGAAAAGGCAGCTATATCATCATTCATACCAATGGTACACTTCCCACATTTTCATTCTTCAACCTGCTGTTTCTTGACAATTCAGTAGAGCTCACTAAACAGGAGGAAGATAAGATCGTGGCACACGAGATGGCACATATCCGTCAGATGCATTCAGTTGACATACTATTCCTTGAGGCGGTAAAAATCTTTTTCTGGTTTAATCCGGTAACATGGTATAACCGGAAGGAAATCCAGGATTTACATGAATACCTGGCGGATGACGTTATTCTGAAAGAAACAACACCTGAAGATTATTCAGACCTGCTCGCGCGCATGGCGCTAAACAAAGCACACTTGTCCATCGGACATCACTTTAATAAATCAAAAACTCTAAAACGGATCAATATGATGAACACAACAAAAACTCAAATTAAAAAATGGAAATGGGCATCACTTGCCCCGCTGGTCGCGATCATCCTGATAGCATTCAGCTGTAATGATGAAGCGATGAATGATCTTCAAACGGTCGTAGAAGGATCTGCCATGGCGGTTGAAATACCTGAAAATATCCAGGTTGAAATGCAGAAGCTTAAGGAGAAATATCCGAATGCTGAATTTGAATACCTGGAAACGAGCGCGGATAATGAGGAGGAACTAGCGCGTCTGAAATCTATGGACCCCAATACAATCGCACTGGTCGATGTGAATAAGGAGGAAAACCGTATTGGAATGATCGTACGAAAAGACGGCGTGATGACCCGTGTTGCGGAAAACACCGGTGACGGCGAAACTTTCCTTGTGGTAGAACAAGCGGCCGAACCGGTGGGTGGATACCAGGAATTCTACAAGTACATTGCAGATAACCTGACATACCCAGCATCGGCAAAGGAAAAAGGTATTGAGGGCAAGGTCTATATCCAGATGATCATTGACACCGATGGTTCCGTTACCGATGTAACCGCTGTAAAAGGAATCGGTTACGGATGTGACGAAGAAGCTGTTCGTGTAATTTCTGCAGCACCTGCATGGCAACCTGCCGAGCAGCGTGGAAAAAAGGTGAAGCAAAAGATCGTTGTTCCAATCGCTTTTGCACTGGGTGGCGACAGTCAGTCACATGGCTCAAACACCCCTCCTCCGCCCGCACCCGGAGAATTGAAACAAGATTTCTTTAAGATGAAGCTGGACGTGCAGCGATCAGGTGATGCTGTATATGGCAAAGTATTCGGAGAGGATGGAAAACCGCTGGCTGGTACGAACGTGGTAATCAAAGGGACTACCCGCGGTACCGTATGCGACCGTGACGGCAGTTTTAAGATCAAACTGGATAGCCCGGATCAGGAACTGGTTTTTAGCTATGTAGGCTATGAAACAGCAAAACTCTCAAATAACTAAGGTCAGAAAATTTCAAGGTTGAAAACGAAAAAGCTGTCCCGAAAGGGCAGCTTTTTTTTATTTATGAATACTCCTAACTGCATGCTTCCCGCATATGCGACCCCCGCTTTGCAGGGGTCGGTTTGTTTAACAATTTCTTGTCTCACATATGCCACCCCAGTTGCACAGGGGTCGGTCTGCTGAACTATTCCATATCTTACGTATGCGACCCCTGTTGCACAGGGGTCATTCTGACTAACCATCATTTGCTCACATATGCGACCCCCGTTGCACAGGGGTTGGTCTGCTGAACTATTCCATATCTT
>NZ_JAIXNE010000006.1:0-412038 GCF_020328055.1 Fulvivirga sedimenti | reverse complement strand
TCGGGCGGGCCTGCCCGACTGCGTCAGCAGGCGGGAAGTCCCACTCCGGGTACAAACACAAAAAGCAGCTCTTTGGGCTGCTTTTTGTGTTTCCCAGCTTGCCTGCCGGAGCCAATGTGCAGGTAGGTATCCCGTATCTTTTTCTGCACTCATTTCGCTCTTTGTCTTTCCCTCTCACTCGAACTCTCACTCACACTTCCCAAACTGCTCAAAATGATCAGGAAGCGGAAAGTGGAAAATGATTTTTAAAAGACGCCAGGCACCAGAAACACAAGCCAAGCTTTATTTTGGAAGGTTATAAAGTCGGATGTAATCACATAATGATATTTGTTCTGATAAAGACATCATATCATTAAATATAAATCCTAATTTTATCAAAAATGATTGAATAACCTTGGTAAAAAAGCTTCCCATTCTGTCACCTCAAACTTCTCAAGAATTCTATTATTTTGCTCAACGACGGTTGAATATGCGATATGCTTTAGCAGTTTTATTACTGTTTCTAATTTCAATTCAACTCTCACATAGTCAGATCAGATATGACAATAAAAATTATCCTGATAACCACATCGATGAAGATGGCAGAAGACAGGGAACCTGGTTCATTTATGATATAAACGACAAGCTGGTCAACAAGATAAACTACCGCAATAACGTTCCCGATAGTGTTGTTTACTATTATAATTTGGATGGGATTGAAATTCTTATTCAAAAAGTTGACTCTAGTCCCACACTTGTTTACAGGGATCAGGATTTAGACCCATTAAAGGATAACAAATTTTGGATTGAAACGCTGGATTGTGGCTACTCTGTAATTTTCCTTATTAATAAGACTGGTTCACCGCAAGAAATAAGACTGGTAAGTAACTGTTCAAAAAAAGTGAATAAGAGATTATTGGCTTACGCGAGATCATTTCAATTTGAACCGGCTAAATTGAGCAACAAAAGCATTGTATCATTATATACATTTGGTGTTCGCATGGCGAATTGAACGTTTTCAGGGAACTGATTTACAGATAAACGGCTGGTTTAAGTTCTGCCCTCCGGTGGCTGTTAAGTTTCCTCCTTCTGATTCTCGTACTCATTCTTCATGAAATTTTCAGAAATTATCCTTGGGTCAAACATCCCGGCAAATACTTTTTTCCTGGGTAAATTTCAGGTTAATTAATATGTAAACCCCAAAACTTTTGACTTCACTCGTTAATTGAAGGAGCTCCTCTCATTGCATACACCTTTTCTGTTACTTTACACTGGGTTATGCCTAACTTCCAATTTCATGAACAAATTCAATAGTTTAGGTAAACTATTTGTCCTAAATTGAAATAAATCAAATATTCAACTATGTCATTAAAAGTTATTGGCCTTGGGCTTGGCCGGACGGGAACGTTCTCTCTCAAAGCAGCCCTGGAAGAACTCGGATTTGGTCCCTGTCATCACATGGAACGTGTAGCCCGGGATATGTCGGTACAGGTTCCTCTTTGGAATGAAGTGCTTGATAAAAATGGTGGTTTTGAATCTGTTTACAAGGGCATGAACAGCGCTGTAGACTGGCCTACAGCCGCCTTTCATGAGGAATTGTATGCAGCGTATCCCAACGCAAAATTTATACTAACGCACAGAAGCAAAGAATCCTGGGCAGAAAGTTTTGGCTCCACCATATACAAACTGCTGGGAGGCCGTGATCAGGCACCTCCGCCGGTTCGGGACTGGCTGAATATGGTTGTAAGGGTTCTGGATAAAACAGGGTTTTCTATGGATCTCGATTTCGACGGCCTTGCTGCCAAATTTGAAGCACATAATGAAGCGGTGCAAAATTTAATTCCGAAAGAGCAATTGCTGGTCTATCAGGTGAAAGAAGGTTGGCAGCCCCTATGTGAGTTTTTGGAAGTCGATGTCCCTGAAACTGAGTTTCCGCGCACGAACAACCGTGAAGAATTCTGGGAATTGGTGAACTCGACAATGTAGCAAGGGCGTCATTTCTTCGATAAAATGATTACTGAAGGTCAGGGTATATTTTGAAAACTCTCACTCAATGCGTTTGAAATATAGATTTTTCGAAATATAACCTGCCAGCACATATCCCTTTGAGATCAAAAACCGATAAATTCTGTTTTCAGAGGAACTTTCCAAAGAGAAGGTTTCATCCTCCAGAACAATTAATTTTGGAGTATAAAGTGAAAAATCCAGCGACATCAGCACATTAAAATCATGCTCTTCCGCATCGATTGACAGTAAATCAAAATTACCCGGAACACCATTATTTTTCAAAATACTGGTTAATGTGCTCGTTGCAAATTCAATCGTACTGATCCCTAAATTATGCTCTTTTGGATAGGCAAGATTCTCTATTTCGGTCGTGGATAATACATCATTTTCAATAATATAAAAGTCCCTTGTCGTATCCTGATCCGAGACCAGTGCACAAACTGCAATATCTCTTGGACGGTAAAATTTATATTTCCTGATCAATTTTTCATTTGCATCAATGCAGATTCCCCGCCATCCTTTTCGATAGTGCAAATAAGTATTGGAAACAAACACCGGATGATTTGAGCCAACATCCACATAATATCCGTTATAGGAAATATTAGTATTGAGGGTATATTCAATAATTCTGTCTTCCCCGGCATGCGAGAAACTGTATTTTACACTTCTCCCTAAAAATAATCTCAGAATGGCAGATAAGATGATTCCAAAAGTTCTCAAAAGACTTCTTACCGGATAACGCCAGGTAAAGAACTGACTGAAAGAACTCCTTATCTCTTTTAATGCAATCCCAGCCAGTGTGAATCTTGCCCTGCTGTAAGCACTATTATAGAGTTGTTTATGAAAATGGTTTTGTAAAAAATTTTTCAAGAGGAAAAATATAATCAAAAATCACTTAATAGGTCCATGTGCAATCTTTGTGTTTTAAATCTCAAAAAACGGACAGTGAACCAAATATTGGATTACCGTAAATTAAGGATTTTTGAAATGATCGGGAATTCGCTAGCACGTGGATAATGAAACTTAAATACACCAACAGCCGAATCAACAACATCTTCGTATAAAGAAATATGATCATTTCAACGTATGCTTCCAATCCCTCCTCTATGCTGGATAGCGATCGCATTGAAATTTATTTTACAGGAAAAGAACTTCAAAATAAAAAGCCCTGAATAATCCGGTTAACTTAATAAGATCGATAACTGTTCACCCCTATTTTAAAAAAGAAATACCAATGGATATAATTGAGATCAAACTGATTGAAACGGCGGTTGTCGTCGTAGCGTTTGTGTTATTGCGGCTTCTGTTTGAAAAAAGTATTAACCGGATTGCCGAAAGCAGTTCCATGAAAAGTGCTCGCCGTAAGGTGACCAGAAAGGTGGTCAATACCCTTTTGATCTTACTGGCAATTACCTTAATTCTGATCATTTGGGGTGTGGATCAATCAAAGCTGGCAGTCTTCGTAGGCTCTGTATTCACCGTTGTGGGTATTGCCATGTTTGCACAATGGTCGATCCTGTCGAATATAACAGCTGGAATACTCATTTTCTTCAACCACTCGATCAAGTTGGATGAAACAATCCGGATCATGGACAAGGATTATGAAATCGAGGGAAGGGTAAGTGACATCGGATTGTTTTTCCTGATTCTTAAAACCCCGGACAAGGAAGAAATATCCATCCCTAATAGTGTGTTTTTTCAAAAAATGATCCGCAAAAAGACTTCAGCCTGATGAATTTCAGGGCAATCCATGGTCCGGCTGTTACACCCCCTTGCCAGTCTGCCCCCAGCTCTTTTTCATATATAACCACGACCCATACAGGTATCGTTTGACAATGTAATGAGCCAGAAGTATCGTTATGGTAAGCAGGTAAACTACCCCAAGGATTAAAATTGAAAAGAACTGCGCGATAAATATTTTAGAATATTGCATATGTCCGGTTACTCAATTTCTACATTCACGGTTAAATCTGGATTTGATAATTTTTTTGGCAGGTCTGGATCCAGTTCAAGCGCCCTGGCGATGTCCCTGTTATAATTTTCATACTGATGGTTTATTAGATAGGCACGGGCACGCTTGTAATATACGATTGCGCTATCCGGATCCTCGCGTAACGCCTCCGTGTAGTAGTGAATAGCCTCAGGAATATTTCGGTTTGAATAATGGGCATCACCCGCTTTTTCATTCGGATTGGATAAGACGCCCGCTGCCATTATTATTATCACAGTGAATAAACTTGTCATACGCTTCGGGATTAAATTCAACTAATTCTTCTGGTGCCTCACTGGAGCCATGGATGGCATGGCCCCGGAGGACTTAAAAGTATTATAATAATTTATAGTAGTATTACTATTACATACGAATGTAATACAATTATGTTTCATCTTTCTGAAATTTTATGCCGCTTTCTACAATGAATTTTCACAAACTGTAACCTTAGTCACTCACTTTACTGCTCACTTTTCTATATTGTTATCATAAGCCTGATTCATGAAGAGATTCGTATACCTGGTATTGTTGTTAACCACTGCCTGTAAACCCACAGCCGATGAAAAAGCTATCGAGCTAACCGCCCTCGATCTGGGCAATCAAATTTCCATACAAGCACAGCAGACTCTTGGTAAACAGCTTACACTTGCCATGGCAGAAGGCGGACCCGTACATGCTGTGAGCTTTTGCAATACGGCAGCCTATCCGATTCTAGATACGCTTCAGACCATTGTTCCCACCAGTATCAAACGGGCATCTTTGAATGTGAGAAATCCAAGCGACGCACCAACAGAAATGGAACAACGTGTCCTGGAAACATTTACACTTGAAATAGAAGCCGGCATCGAAAACCCGGGGCCCAGGATTATTGCACTTCCCGATAACCGACTGATTTACCTCAAACCGATTATTCTGAATAATCCGATTTGCCTGAACTGCCATGGGAAAGCAGGAACCGAGATATCCGATGAAACCTATGCGCTTATACGGCAGCTCTACCCGAATGACAATGCTATAAACCACCGCATGGGTGATCTTAGGGGAGCCTGGAGTATCACTTTTAACAAAGCGGATATAATTGAATATCTGAAAGAAAATTCACAGGAATGATCCAACCTCTTTCCTCCACGCAACAAATCATCCAGACCTTCTTTTAAAATCTCACCTCCAGGGTTACTTCTGTTCGACTGCAGGTATTGAATGCAGAATCATTTGTTTAAACATTTATTTTTTAAAAACCATTTCTATGCTATCATATCTTGTTTATGTAAGTCAGCGCAATTCAACCTGCACCCAGGAAGAGATCGATAAGATCCTCGCTGCTTGTGAACGCAACAATAGTCACAGCGACGCTACCGGTGTACTATTATATTCAGACACCAAATTCGTGCAATACCTGGAAGGAAATTATAAGAGCATCATTGCGCTTTATGATAAGATCAAAAAGGATCCGCGTCACAAAAATGTAGTGCTTGTGCAGATGGGACAAACGGAAAAACGGCTCTTCCCCAGCTGGCAAATGGGCTCAAAAAAGTTCTCGGAAAATAAAATTACCTTCAGTACCCAGCTAAATGAAGAAGACTCAGCTATCTTCAGAAACATTCTCGATGGCAGGGAACAGACCGGGAATCAAAGCCTTTCGTTAATTCAGAATTTCTTCAACTAAGATACTAAACACCCAACCATGACCAGGCCGGAGCTTTTTGCTTCGGCCTTTTTTGTTAGTTCAGATGATTGATCTTCTCTTCGTTGCATTGATTTTCACAGACGGTTAAAATGATTCCCTTCAATTTGTTTAAATTATGGAGCTCATTTACCGCAACGCTTCTATGGAAAGTAATTATGTCATCGGTTTGGATTTTGGAACAGACTCGGTTCGGGCCGTTTTAGTGAATACCCAAAGCGGACAAACCCTCCAAACCAGCGTACATCATTACCAGCGCTGGAAAAAAGGACTGTATTGCGATGCCAGCACTTCACGCTTCAGGCAGCATATCCTCGATCATACAGAAGGCATGGAAGCCACCATTTCTTCCGTACTGAAAGACTCACGAATTGGTCCGGGGGCTGTCAGCGCGATATGCGTCGATACAACCGGTTCTTCCCCGGTTCCTGTTGATTCCAAAGGCACTGCACTTTGCATGCTACCGGGTTTTGAAGAAGACCCGGATGCCATGATGGTCCTCTGGAAAGACCATACTTCCATCCGTGAGGCGGAAGAGATCAATCACCTCGCAAGAACGTGGGGAGGTACCGACTATACAAAATACGAGGGCGGCATCTATTCATCCGAATGGTTCTGGGCAAAAATTCTCCACATCTGCCGGACAAATGAAAAAATTAAAGAAGCAGCCTTTTCGTGGATGGAACATTGTGACCTGATGACCTACATACTAACGGGCGGTAATAATCTCTCATCCTTCAGGCGAAGCCGCTGCGCGGCCGGACATAAAGCCATGTGGCATGAATCGTGGGGTGGATTACCGGCAGATGAATTTCTCAGGCACCTGGATCCATCGTTTGTAGAACTTAAAAAAAATCTTTATTCAGATACCTTTACTTCAGACCAGCCAGCCGGAAGACTGTCTTCAGAATGGGCTGAAAGAACCGGTCTGACAGAAAATACCATCATTGCCGTTGGAACTTTCGATGCCCATGCCGGAGCGGTAGGTGCCGAGGTGGAAGAATTCACACTGGTAAGAGTTATGGGTACCTCCACCTGTGATATCATCGTCTCGCGGGAAGCAACCATCGGCACAAATACAGTTGAAGGAATTTGCGGACAGGTTAATGGCTCTGTGATTCCGGGAATGATCGGCCTTGAAGCCGGTCAGTCTGCTTTTGGCGATTATCTCGCCTGGTTCAGAGACGTCCTTGCCTGGCCCATCGATCGTCTTCCGGATTTATCCGATACGGAAAAGGAAATCCTAAAGGAATCACTCATCGAAGAGTTATCGGCAGAGGCTGAAAAAACACCATTAAGCCTGTCAGTCCCGGTCGCCCTTGACTGGATCAATGGGCGGAGAACTCCTGATGCTAACCAGGAATTGAAAGCTGCCATCATGAATCTGAACCTGGGAACCGGTGCACCTGAAATTTTTCGTTCGCTGGTGGAAGCCATTTGTTTCGGGTCCAGAAAAATCGTCGAGAGATTCCGGGAACAGGGAGTGGAAATTAAGGAGGTCGTTGGAATCGGCGGTGTCGCAAAAAAATCATCCTTCATTATGCAAACATTGGCAGATGTCCTCGATATGCCGATTAAGATTGCCACCTCCGAGCAGGCACCCGCGCTTGGTGCAGCAATGTATGCAGCGACCGCAGCAGGAATCTATCCAACCGTGCATGAGGCTATCAAAAATATGAGCAACGGCTTCGATACAACCTATTTTCCAAAAACAGAAAATACACGGATCTATAATGAGCTGTATCAAACGTATCACAGGCTGGGATCATTTGTGGAATCAGAAACCAAGAACAATGTCAAAATATAAAGCGCTGAAGGAAGAATGCTTTGAAGCTAATATGCAGCTGCCCAAACTGGAACTGGTCATTTACACATTTGGGAATGTAAGTGCAATAGACCGGGATTTGGGTGTCTTCGCCATTAAGCCAAGCGGTGTGCCCTATACTTCCCTAAAAGCGGAAGACATGGTTATTGTAGACCTTGAAAATAATGTGGTCGACGGGAAACTAAGACCTTCGTCCGACACAAAAACCCATTCCTATTTATACCGGGAGTGGGAAGAAATCGGGGGCATATGTCATACACATTCCACCTATGCCGTTTCCTGGGCTCAGTCGCAAAAGGATGTTCCTATCCTGGGAACTACTCATGCCGATTACCTGGCAACGGATATCCCCTGCGCACCGCCCATGAATGATGCCCTGATCGCGGGCGACTATGAACACAACACAGGCCGGCAAATTCTTGATTGCTTCAGGGACAAGAACCTTAATCATCGGGAAGTGGAAATGATCCTGGTGGGCAATCATGCTCCGTTTACCTGGGGCTCTGATGCTGCAGAAGCCGTATTTAATTCAAAGATCCTCGAAGAAATATGCAGGATGGCTTATATCACACTCAGTATAAATCCGGATGCACATCGCTTGCCGGAATCACTGATACGAAAGCATTATGAAAGAAAACACGGAAAGAATGCCTATTATGGGCAAAAGTAAAAATATGAACGGGTTAGATCAATTTGAAGTCTGGTTCATCGCAGGAAGCCAGCATCTGTATGGTGACCAGGTATTGCGCAATGTAGCCGCCCACTCCGAGGAAATCGCGAACTACTTTGATTTACAAAAGGAAATTCCGGTCAGGATACGGTACAAAACGGTTGTCAAATCTCCGGAAGAGATTACCGCAATAATCAGTGAAGCCAACAATGCAACAGCATGTATTGGATTGATCCTCTGGATGCATACCTTCTCCCCGGCAAAAATGTGGATACAGGGTTTGAAAATATTGAATAAACCCTTTGTTCATCTGCATACCCAGTACAATGCCGGCATTCCCTGGTCGGAAATCGATATGGACTTCATGAACGAAAACCAGTCAGCTCACGGCGATCGGGAATTCGGACATATGGCCACGCGTCTCAGGCTCAGAAGGAAGGTGATTGTAGGTCACTGGAAGGAGCGATCGGTAACCGAAAAACTGGCGCAATGGTCCCGGACCGCTGCCGGCTGGAATGCCCTGCAACAAACCAAAGTCGCCCGTATCGGTGATAACATGCGTGAGGTTTCTGTAACCGAAGGTGATAAGGTCGAAGCACAAATAAAACTGGGCATATCGGTAAATGGGTATGGCGCTGGAGACCTGGTCCGATATGTAAATAATATTTCCGATTCAGCGATTCGGCAATTGACCGAGGAATATGCACAGAACTACGTCATGTCCGACGACGTCCGGAATAGCGAGTCCCTGAAAGAAGCAGCCAGGATCGAACTCGGACTCAGGGCATTTTTATCGGAAGGCGGATTCCATGCCTTCACCGATACGTTCGAAAATCTCCACGGCCTCCGTCAGCTCCCCGGAATTGCGGCACAACGGTTGATGATGGACGGCTATGGTTTTGGCGCCGAAGGGGATTGGAAGACTGCCGCCCTGGTATATGCAGTTAAGGTTATGGACCAGGGTCTGTCGGGCGGGTCTTCCTTCATGGAAGATTATACCTATGATTTCAGCGGCGACCGGTCCCGGGTTCTTGGATCCCACATGCTGGAAATTTGTCCGTCGATCGCTTCCGGCAAGCCGTCCTGCCAAGTGCATCCACTCAGTATCGGTGGAAAAGAGGATCCTGCCAGGCTGGTCTTCGATGTAGATTCCGGGCCTGCCATTAATGTGTCACTCATCGATATGGGGACCCGCTTTCGCCTTTTGGTGAATGAAGTAGAGGTAGTAAAGCCGGAACAATCGCTTCCGAAACTTCCCGTAGCCCGGGTTTTATGGGATCCGCAACCAAACCTGGATATTGCCGCTCAGGCGTGGATACTTGCGGGAGGAGCCCATCACACGGTTTTTAGCAAGGCAATCTCAATGGATTATATCGAAGACCTGGCCGAGATGGCCGGCATAGAGCTGGTAGTCATTGACAAGGAAACCAAAATGCGCATGTTCAAGGAATCGCTACGCATGAATGAAGTATATTATCACATATTCAACTCTTAGTACATGAAGAATTACATACTGCTGCTTTTCACGGTTATTTTTCTCGCGGCTTGCGGAACAAAGAATTCTACAAATGAAGAATCTTCCGAACCGGAAATGAGTTTACCGTCGATAGAATCACGATCATTCGGGAGTCTCCCGGACGGACAGGAAATTCAGGAGTATACGCTCAGGAACAGCTCAGGAATCGAAATGAGCGTTATTACCTATGGCGGGATCATCCGAACGCTCATGCTGCCCGACAGAAACGGGGAAATGGCTGATGTCGTGCTGGGCTATGATAACATCGAGGGATACCTGGCGCAATCACCCTATTTCGGAGCCATTATCGGCCGGTATGGAAACCGTATCGCCAGTGCAAAATTCAGCCTTGATGGTGTTGAATATCAATTGGCTGCCAACGATGGCAGCAACCATTTACATGGTGGACTAAAGGGGTTCGACAAGGTGGTATGGCAAGCAGAGCCTGTTGAAACCGAAGATGCTGTAAGCCTGATAATGACCTACAGAAGTACGGATATGGAAGAAGGCTATCCGGGAAACCTCGATGTGACAGTTACCTATACGCTGAACAATAAAGATGAACTCATTTTCGATTATTCCGCCACAACGGATAAAAAAACGGTGGTGAATCTTACCAACCACGCTTATTACAACCTGACTGGTAAGGAAGGAACTATACTGGATCATGAGCTGAAGCTGAACGCACCGGAATATCTTCCGGTGAGTGCTTCATTAATTCCCACCGGTGTAGAATCTGTCAGCGGCACTCCATTTGATTTTTCAGACTATAAAGCCATCGGTAAGGATATCAATGATGAGAATGAACAAATATCCAATGGTGGAGGCTATGACCATTGCTGGGTGCTTTATGAAGGTGAAGAATCATTAAACATGGCAGCCTCCATTATTGAACCCGTTTCGGGCCGGCGCATGGATGTTTATACGTCAGAGCCTGGAATCCAGTTTTACACCGGAAATTTTCTTGACGGCACCATTACCGGAAAGTATGGAATCAACTATGGTTATCGATCGGGATTTTGCCTGGAAACACAGCACTTTCCTGACTCACCCAACCAGCCCGAATTTCCGTCGGTAGTTTTGAATCCTGGTGATACCTATCATTCCCAAACGTTAACGAGATTCATGGTTGAGCAGCCATAGAAATCGCGAATTACCGGTTTCTAGACCTTAGGTTCCCAGCCGGGTTCGTATTCGCGACCCCATAATTTCATCGCATCGGCATCATCGATATGTCCGTTTTCCGGATTTACTTTGAAGGCCTTTTTCTTGCGATAGGCAATATTAGCCAGGTGACACAGCAGTGTGCTCTTCGCTCCTTCGTCGATGGGCGAATTGAGTTTCTCCTTCCCGCGGATCGTTTCGAAGAAATTATTCAGGTGGAGTGTAGACATGGAGCCGCCACCGCCAAGTGCTGTTCCCTGTTCATCTCCGTTTCCAAGTCCTTCAGAAACCTGTTTCCCATAGCGGTCGAACATCCTGTACCCGTTACGGTTCACAAATACAGATCCTTCGGTACCATAAATAATGGTTCCCCGGTCTGACCCGTAGGTCTGAAATGCATTTCTGCTTTTCCCGTCCCAGTTGATCACCCGGTCATTTCCAAAATCAAAAGTGGCATACATCGTATCATACATTTCCCAACCGTCATCAACGAAGTGCTGTTTGGAGGCGTCCACATGTACATATTCAGGAAAATCAACCTGAAGTGCCCACCGCGCAATATCCAGCTCATGTGTCGCATTATTTCCGGTTTCTGCGGTTCCCCACTTCCAGCCATACCAGTGCCAGTTGTAATCCCAGGTGTCATGACGGTAGGATTCTCGTGGCGCCGGACCCTGGAACAACTCCCAGTTAAGGTCTTCGGGAGGCGGGGCCGCCTTCGGAACCGGTACTTCACCGCGTCCGTTACTGTAGAATGCGATAGCTTTATACGCCCTTCCGATAGCACCCTTATGTATTTCTTTAATCACCTCAATGCTTCGGGGGGCCGAACGCTGCTGGTTTCCCATCTGTACAACACGGTCATATTTTTGTTGGAAATGAACCAGTAATTCTCCCTCCCTCGGATTATGCCCGCAAGGTTTTTCCACATACACATGCTTGCCGGCCTCCATCGCCATCCAGGCGCCAGGGGCGTGCCAATGGTCAGGCGTTGCATTGAGAATCGCATCTACTTTTTTATCAGCAATTACTTCCCGCACATCATCGGTTTGTTTTGGCTTGTAGGAAATCCTGTCACCCAGATCTGCAGCCGCTTTTGTACGCTGGCTCGCTTTCACATCACAGAGATAGGAAAGTTCCACATTGTAATCCTTGTGCAGAATATCATAGTAAGCACCAACCCTCCGGCCCAGTCCAATAAACGCAATATGAATTCGGTCGTTGGCACCCATGATCCGTCCGTAGCTTTTTGCTGAAAGACCCAGTGCCAGTCCGCCGGCGCCCAGCGCAGATTTTAGAATGAAGTTTCTCCTGTTATCCATAATGTCTGATTAAAATTCACGGATTTTGATGTTTTTAAAAGAAACGGTATTTCCATGATCCTGCAGCAGGATCGGACCTTCCGGGATACGCCCGAAATTCTCCCATTTCTGATACTTGCTATAGGCGACGAGTGCTTTGAATATCTGGGAAAAACGGTCATATTCCACTACTTTCTCATTGTTCAGCCAGTGTTCCACATGACCATTTTTTGAAACGATACGTGCACGGTTCCACTGACCCACACCCTTGAACTGTTTCGACCGACCTGGTACCGAAAGATTCTCCGCAGTGATGAGATCGTACAATGATCCTATGGTTCGGTTTCCTTGAACTCCCATTTTCGCGTCGGGATGCTGCCGATCATCAAGGATCTGGAATTCACAACCGATGGCGGAACCCTCGGCCTTGTTGAGTTCAGGATCCACAAAATATTTGATCCCACTATTAGCCCCTTCGGTAATTCTGAAATCCACAATCAGCTCGAAATCTGAAAATGATTCCGTTGTGATGATATCCCCCGGACCCGCCGCTTCACCGCCGTCTGTCGCAAGCACAGTAAGTTCACCATTTTCTATTTCCCAGCCGGATTCAGGAAAGCCATCAAGCTTCGCGCCCTTCCAGCCGTTAGAAGTTTTACCGTCCCAAAGCAGACGCCATCCATGATCCTTTTCATAGTCGCTCAGTTTATTGTCCAGAAAGCTCAACTCAACCACCGTCGGATCGGTTTCCCACCGGAGATGTTCAAGATTGGTGGTGGCGATACGAATGTTCTTCCATTTTACTTTGGCACCTTCAAGGCTTTTATCATTGCCAATGGAGTGGATCTGCAAAGCGATGAATCCTTCAGAAGTGAGGTCATCCACAAGACGTGCACACTGCACCCCGTTGATCCATGTATTAAGCGTATTTCCAATAAATTCTATGCGGAACTTGTTCCATGCCGACATCTTAAACGCCGGCATCGCCTTGGTATTCCTGGAAAGAGGGTACATCCAGCCCCGTCGGGCTTCGTCATATATTCCCCCGCTGAAGGCCCGGTCGCTCGGGTCAATCTCAACCTGGTACCCATGTGCACGACCATCCATGTAATCGTCATAGCTGTTTGAGCGAACCAGTATACCGCTGTTTAACTGTGTATCACAATATACCTCAAACTCAAGAATGAAATCGGTATAGGTTTCTTTGGTTGCCAGAAATGAATTCGGTGAATCCGTGACAGCCGTACCTATCAGGACACCGTCCTCCACCCTAAAAGGGGCCTTGCCGTTTACCAATTCCCAGTTCGAAAGCTTATTTCCGGAGATCAGCTCTTTCCAATCCGATTGAGCGTGAACCATTACGGAATTTCCTGCTATCAGCAGAAAAACCAACACCCTGATTCCAATCCTAGTCATATAAATCAAATTTAATACTGTGTAATTTATACACACTTGTTAGTTTTTGCAAGCGTATTTCACACAAACGGAATATAAAAATTCCTTCGCACTTTCCGGTTCACATTCATATTTAGTTTAAAAGAGAATCATTGATACTCAATTTTTGTTAAACTTGAATTACCAATAATTTTAAACTTCACGCGTGCCTTCTGCATTACCTCACTTCCGAAAAACAATTAGCAGTATTGACCAGGAATCCTATGCCTGTCCGATTACGGTAGATTGTGCCATATTCGGTTTTCAGGAAGGGGAACTACAGCTTCTGCTTGTAAAAAGGGCCATCGAACCCTACAAGGACATGTGGCTTCTTCCCGGTGGTGCCGTAGAAGAGGGACAGTCACTGAATGAAGCAATGGATGCAGTCCTCTATCATCTCACGGGGATTAATGGAATCCATAAGGAACAAGTAAAGTGTTATGGTGATGTGAACCGCCATCCGGTACGACGGGTAATTACGCTATGCTACTATGCCCTCATCAAGCCTGAAAATCATCCGGCCATTCCCAGCAGTTACATCTCGGAAGTAAAATGGTTTCCCTTCTCAAAAATACCAGGGCTTGCTTTCGATCATGACCAGCTTGTTCAGGATGCTCACGAACTGCTACAGCGAAACCTGGAGGAAAAGCTTCTTTTTGATGAACTGCTCCCGGAAAAATTTACGCTCAAGGAATTGCAGGATCTCTATGAATCTATTCTGGGTGTTTCACTCGATCGAAGAAATTTCCGTAAGAAGATGATCCAGAAAGAATTACTGATAAACACCGGGGAAAAAAAGCCAGGCTTGCGCGGAGGGCCCGAACTCTACCGGCTTAAATAGTTGGCAATCCCATTGTTTAATTTTTATTCTGTGTATATATTACACACAAAGATATTTCGTCCCCCGGCAGACATTATATTTCTATTCATAAGGGTTTAGCTTATATTTTGTGGGGGACGTTTTTTTTAACTCATCGTCATGGTTCCTGCTTACTCAGATTATATCGGAAAGAATGTGGTTATCACTGGTGGCGCTGGCGTGATTTGCAGTCATATGGCACACACCTTTGCCAGCCAGGGAGCCAATGTCGCCATTCTGGATATAGACCAGGCGGCTGCCAACCAAATCGCTGCAGAAATCACGAATAAAGGAGGATCCGCTATTGCCATCGCAGCAGATGTTCTCTCGAAGCAAAGCCTGTTAAACGCAAGGCAAATACTTCATGACCGTTTTGGCCCCTGCCAGATCCTGATCAACGGGGCCGGCGGAAATCACCCGAAGGGCACGACCGGAATGCTGGAGCACGATGAAACCCAAAAATCACTTACGTCCTTTTTTGATCTTGACCCGGAAGGGATTCAATTTGTATTTAACCTGAATTTCATCGGGACGCTCTTACCTACGCAGGTCTTTGCCGAAGATATGGTGAACAACGAGGGAAGTGTAATCCTCAATATTTCATCCATGAATGCTTTCAGGCCGCTTACCAAGATCCCTGCATACAGCGGTGCGAAGGCAGCGGTCTCGAATTTCACCGAATGGCTGGCAGTTTACTTTGCCAAGAGCAACATACGGGTAAACGCACTGGCCCCCGGGTTTTTCCTTACCAACCAGAATCGTGCCCTCCTCCTCGATGAAAATGAGCAGCTCACACCACGCGGACGGACCATCCTGGGTCATACTCCGCAAGGACGCTTCGGTGAACCGGAGGATCTGGACGGAGCGATGCTTTGGATATGCAGTGAGAGCGCCAGGTTTGTTACGGGCATCGTCCTGCCAGTCGACGGAGGATTCAATGCCTTCAGTGGGGTATAAAAATGAGGTTATATGGAGCTTTCAAAATATTCGTTTGGTATTGGAGATCGGTTCGGGATGCAGGGCTCAAACCAGCTGAAAGCCTTTATAAACCTGGCCGAACAAGGGATTTCTGTTACTCCTGTCTGGAATAAATCACACCGTGAACACAGTACCGTCGGCACCGAGCCCCTATCAGTCATGGAAGAAGCCAAAAATGCCGTTCATGAAACAGATTGGAAGGATCCCTACCACGTCGATGCAGATCATATCACTCTTCAGACTGTTTATGATTACCTTGAACATGCCGACTTTTTTACGATCGATGTCGCTGCACAGATTGGCGTTCACCTCGGTCGCGAGGAAATGGATCACTACCTGGAATTCTTTTCTCCCTTTTCTGGCAGCATGCAAATCGGGGGTTCCGTATCCTGTGAGGTAGATGATACCATGCTGCGCAAACTGGGGAATAACTACTGGAAGGCAGCTGTCGAGGCCGGTAAGATCTACTCGGTCATTTCTGAAGTTAAAGGAACCAATGCATTCATTGCCGAAATTTCAATGGACGAGGTACCTCAGCCCCAGAATCCGGTTGACCTGTTCTTCATCCTGAAAATGATGGAGCTCAATGGCGTCCGGCTTCAAACCATTGCTCCGCGTTTCCCCGGAAAATTTAATAAGGGTATCGATTATATTGGAAATCCCGATGAATTCGAAACCGTTTTTCGCCAGTATCTCACTGTCGTTAAGTCGGCCATTTCCCACTTCAAATTGCCTGAAAATCTTAAATTGAGTATTCATACGGGAAGCGATAAATTTTCACTTTACCCGATCATGAACAGACTGATCAAGGAGCAGAATATGGGAATTCATGTGAAGACTGCGGGCACCACCTGGCTCGAAGAGGCCATTGGCCTTGCCGAAAGCGGTGGAGAAGCATCGGAATTCATTGCAGACATCTATTCGCAGGCATATCATCGTATTGATGAATTAACGGCTAACTATTCCACCGTATTGAGCATTGATCGGGCCGAATTAAAGTTGCCGGAAGTGTTTTCTGCCCTTTCTCCTGCAGACATGGCAGCTACATTCAGACATGACCCACAGGATATGCGTTATAATCCAAACATCCGGCAACTCATGCACACGGCCTACAAGATAGCCGGAGAAAATAACCGGCAATTCATGCGACTGGTAAAAAGACATCAGGAAATCATTGGCAACAATGTTTACCATAACATTATGAACCGACATCTGAAACCTCTATTCTCATGAGCCTTGAACAAACATGGCGCTGGTACGGTCCGAATGACCCTGTAAGTCTCGATGACATAAAGCAGGCAGGAGCAACGGGAATTGTAACTGCCCTGCATCATATTCCGAATGGTGAGCTTTGGGATACCGCCGAAATTGAAAAGCGAAAAGCTATCATAGAACAGGCCGGACTGAAATGGTCGGTCGTTGAAAGTATTCCTGTTCACGAGGATATCAAAAAACGCACGGGGAATTACGAAAGGTATATCGAGAATTATTGTAACAGTATCCGAAACCTGGGAAAATCAGGAATCGACATTGTCTGCTACAATTTCATGCCCGTCCTGGACTGGACCCGGACAGATCTTGCCTATGAAATGCCGGATGGTTCCAGGGCGTTGTATTTCAACAAAACAGCGTTTGCAGCATTCGAATTATTCCTGCTGTCCCGGCCAGGGGCACAATCGGCCTACGCGAAAGAGGAAAAGGAAGCAGCAAAGAAACTTCTTGACAGCATGAGTCGTGAAGACAGGACCATTCTTATCAATAATATTATTGCCGGTCTGCCCGGTGCCGAAGAAGGTTATTCACTCGATTCCTTCAACGATGTGCTGGCTGGTTACGATGGCATCGGGGAATCAGTACTGCGTGAAAACCTGAAATATTTTCTGAAGAGAATCATTCCGGTCGCAGAGAAAGCAGGTGTTTTGATGGCCATACATCCGGATGATCCTCCCTACCCGATACTCGGACTACCGCGTGTAGTTAGCACGGAGAGTGATGCGGTGGAATTGCTTAACGCTGTTGACAGTCCGTCGAACGGGCTTTGTTTCTGCACCGGATCCTATGGGGTGCGTGCCGACAATGATCTCGCGGGCATGGTACAGCGTCTTGGTCACCGAATCAATTTTATTCATTTGCGAAGTACCCGTCGTGATGAACATGGCAATTTTTATGAAGCCGATCACCTTGATGGCGACGTCGATATGTACAGTGTGATGAAATACCTTTTACTGGAACAGGCGAGACGGCAGCAGGAAGGACGGGCCGATCAAAGAATGCCAATGCGTCCCGATCACGGTCATCAGATGCTCGATGATCTGAAGAAAAAGACCAATCCCGGCTATTCAGCAATAGGGAGATTGCGGGGCCTGGCAGAATTACGTGGATTGGCATTGGGAATCAGTAAATCACTCGGATTATGAAAGAATTTCTCGACAAGAATTTCCTGCTTGATTCCAAAACGGCTGAAATGCTTTTCCACACATTTGCCGAAGAAATGCCCATCATCGATTATCATAACCATCTTTCACCTAAGGATATCGCAGAGGACAAGCAATTCAAAAATTTGACCGAGGCCTGGCTGGAGGGTGATCATTATAAATGGCGTGCCATGAGAGCCAATGGCATCGATGAAAAATTTATAACAGGGGATGCACCTCCCGGGGATAAATTCCTGAAATGGGCGGAAACCGTACCGAATACTTTACGGAATCCTTTATATCACTGGACACACCTGGAATTACGAAGGTATTTCGGAATTCATACATTGCTCAACGAGAAAACCGCTTCATCGGTATATGATACCGCGGGTCAATATCTTTCAAAACCTGAATTCGGCTGCCGGGGTCTTTTAAAAATGATGAATGTAAAGCTGGTCTGCACGACCGATGACCCCATCGATGACCTGCGATACCACCGGATGATGGATGATCCTGATCTTCATATGCTGCCATCATTCCGGCCGGATAAAATTTTCAGAATAAATGAAAAAGATCATTTCGAAAATTACCTGGGTGCGCTTGAAGAGATAAGCGACAGCAATATTCACACCTTCGACGATTTACTGGCTGCACTGGAAAACAGGATTCGGTTCTTTCATGATACTGGCTGCCGCCTGGCTGATCATGGGCTCGAGCAGTTATATCCGTTGAATTTTACCGCATCTGACATTCGCACCATTTTCAACAACGCGCGTGCGGGTAAATCAATTTCAGTTGCCGAAAAGGAACAGTTCACTATGGCTGTCCTTCTTGAAGTATGCAAAATTTATAATCGTCTTGGCTGGACACAGCAGTTCCACCTGGGTGCACTTAGAAACAACAGTAGCAGAATGATGCAAACACTGGGGCCAGATACCGGTTTCGATTCCATTGGCGATTTCTCGCAGGCTAAAAATCTGTCGGCTTTTCTAAATTCACTGGATAGTACGAATGAATTGGCACAGACCATTTTGTATAATCTGAATCCCCGGGATAATGAAGTCATGGCGGCCATGGCTGGTAATTTTAACGATGGAACAATTCCCGGCAAGATCCAGTACGGGGCGGCCTGGTGGTTCCTGGATCAAAAAGACGGAATTGAAAAGCAGCTCGACGCCCTGTCCAATGTAGGATTACTTAGCAGATTCATTGGCATGCTTACAGATTCAAGAAGCTTCCTTTCATTCCCCCGTCATGAATATTTTCGAAGAATTTTATGTAATCTCCTGGGTAATGAAATAGAGAAAGGGCAGCTTCCCGATGAACCTGAGCTGGTAGGCGGAATGATCCGAAACATCTGTTTTTACAATGCAGTCAGGTATTTTTCTTTCAATGAATTAAAGTAAATTGAGTTATGGTATTAAGTCTGGGTGAATTAATTCTGCGGTTCGGCACGATCAATCAGGAAAAGTTTGAGCAGGCATCGCAATTCGGGGTATCCTACGGGGGCTCAGAAGCGAATGTGCTGATTGCGCTGGGCCAGTTTGAAATGGCCGGGAGAATGCTGTCAAGGGTAACGGATAATCCGATTGGGCAAACGGCCTGCCGAAAACTGCATGCATTCGGGATAGATACCTCTTATATTTCCTACGGCGGCGACCGGATGGGTCTGTATTATCTCGAACATGGGGCATCCGTACGTGCGGGTAATATTATCTATGACCGAAAAAACGCTTCCTTCAATACCCTTAGAGTGGAGGATGTGAATTGGGATTCCCTGTTCGAGGGAATTACCTGGTTTCACTGGTCGGGAATTACCCCGGCATTATCGCAAAACGCGGCTGATCTTTGCAGGAAGTCTGTCGAAGAGGCGGCCAGCAGAGAAATCCCTATTTCCTGTGATTTGCACTTCAGAAAAACACTTTGGGATTATGGCATTTCGCCCCTCGACGTAATTCCGGAATTACTTGGTAAAACTTCTTTACTTGTTGGAGATCCGCTGACCATCGCCCGGATGACCGGTGACGAATTTGCAAATGAAAGTGCACATCTGGATGACAAGGAAATACTTGAATTTTTCAGGAAGACCAGCGAATCCTTTCCTTCTATTCAGACATTGGCAATGTTGTCCCGGGAAGTTATCAGTGCAAGTGACAATAAATTAAAAGGAATACTTTTCGAAGGTCAGCCCTACCTCTCTTCAACTTACCGGGTAAGTCCGATCGTCGACCGAATCGGTGGGGGCGACGCATTTATGGCGGGTTTGATCTATGGAAAAATAAATGAACAGCCGTTGCAGGAAACAATTGAATTCGCGACAGCAGCTGGCGCATACAAGCACACGGTCTCCGGTGATCATCTGGTGGGTAGCGCTGATGATATTAAGTCAATAATCAGTGCATCGCACAGGGGAAAATTAAACAGGTAGGATCTTGAAGAACTGTATCGAAAGAATGCACGAGTCCGGTATGGTACCGGTATTTTATCACCCTGACCCGGAAATTTCAAAAAAGGTCATGGGGGCCTGCTATGATGCTGGAATTCGGGTTTTTGAATTTACCAACAGGGGAGAAAATGCAATGAGGGTTTTCGAAGCATTGAACATATCAAGAAAAAATTCGATGCCAGACATGTTCCTGGGGGCTGGTTCAGTTATGGATAGTGAAACAGCAGATGCCTTCATTCAACAGGGTGCTGATTTCATTGTCGCTCCGCTTTATTCTGAAGAAGTCAACCAGGCTTGTAATGAAATGGGTGTGCCCTATATCCCTGGTTGCGGATCAGTAACGGAAGTGGGCAATGCCCAGCAAAAAGGGGCTTCACTGGTAAAACTTTTCCCGGCGAATGTTCTGGGTCCCGGATTTATCGGGGCGTTACTCGGGCCAATGCCCTGGAGCAGGATCATGCCTACCGGAGGGGTCAAGCCCGAAAGGGAAAACCTTAAACAATGGTTTGATGCAGGGGCCTATTGTGTCGGGATGGGTTCAGCCTTGTTTTCTGAGGAGCTTGTACGAAGTTCCGCGGAAGTCATTACTGCAAAAATCAGGGAGGTTTGTAATATGATCAGGGAGGTTCGGAATGTTTAGGTATATTCTTTTTGTCGGCAGTATTTTTCTTTTATTCGGTTGCGGACAGGAAAGCACAATTAAGGAATTAAAGCTTGCGCACGGACTGGATGTGACGCACCCGGTTCACAAAGGCATCGTCGATTTTGCACGGCGTGTGGAAGAAAAATCTGGAGGTAATCTTACCGTCCGTATCTATCCCAACGGTCAGCTTGGCAATGAACGTGAGTGCCTGGAATTGCTTCAGATCGGTAGTGTGGCGATTACGAAAGTGTCAGCGGCAGTGATGGAAAACTTTGTACCAAGTTACAGAGTTTTGGGGCTGCCCTATTTATTCCGTGACGGCGACCATCTGTTCGATGTATTGGAAGGTCCGATTGGCGAAGATCTGCTGGAGCAGGGCGGACGTTTTCGTCTTCGCGGGTTATGTTTCTACGATGCCGGAAGCAGAAGCTTTTACACCAAAGATGTTCCCGTGAACAGTCCGGAAGACCTCGACGGACTCAAGCTGCGCGTAATGAAAAGCAACACCGCAGTAAACATGGTGACCGCCCTCGGTGGTTCGCCCACACCCATCTCTTTCGGGGAATTATATACAGCGCTTCAGCAGGGTGTTGTTGATGGTGCCGAAAATAATCCGCCAAGCTTTTATTCGGCGCGTCACTACGAGGTTTGCAAGTACTATTCACTGGATGAGCATACCATGGTGCCGGATGTATTGCTGATCAGTACCGAATGGTGGGACCGTCTTTCAGAAGAAGAGAAAACCTGGGTTACTGAAGCGGCCAGGGAGTCTGTCTCCTATCAGCGCCAGGTCTGGGCTGAATCGGTTCAGGAATCCTTAAAAAAGGTCCAGGAAGCCGGTGTTGAAATCATTTATCCGGATAAGGAAAAATTCAGCCGGGAGGTAATGTCGATACACGAGTCATACCGTGATCAGCCGGAGCTGTATAAAATGATCACCGACATTAAAAAAACCGGCCTATGAGGGAACGTGTCGATTCTATTCTTGCGCGTATCCTGGTTATCCTGATGGGGATTATGGTCCTCAATGTTCTATGGCAGGTATTTTCACGATACGTCCTGAATGACCCCAGCAGTTTCACCGACGAACTGGCGGGATTTCTCATGATCTGGACAGGCCTTCTCGGGGCTGCCTTTGCTTCAGGCAAGGGCCTTCATCTTGCCATCGATATAGTTCAGGACATGTCGAACGATCGCTGGAAAACCCGGCTGGATTATATCATCAATTCCCTGGTGATAGTATTTGCACTCACCGTTCTTACCATCGGCGGAGGTCGCCTGGTATATCTTACGTTATACCTTGAGCAGTATTCGGCAAACCTCAATATTCCGGTGGGATATGTATATATCGTTTTACCCCTGAGTGGAATTCTGATTGTTTATTACAGTATTTCCAACATCATAAAACTTAAGTATTCGGGAGATGGGGGTTAATGAAGTATTGATATTACTCCTGAGCTTTTTTGTACTACTGGCCATCGGTGTTCCTGTAGCATACAGCATCGGACTTTCTTCCCTGTTCACGCTGCTGGTTAGCATGCCCTCACTGCCCGCCGTAACCACGTTAGCACAACGTATTGCCACCGGGCTCGACAGCTTTGCGCTGTTGGCCATCCCATTCTTCATTCTTTCCGGTCAGCTGATGAACCGTGGAGGAATTGCCACCCGCCTTATTGATTTTGCCAAGGTCCTCGTCGGTCGGTTACCGGGCGGACTTGCTTACGTGAACATCCTGGCGTGTATGCTTTTTGGTGCTATTTCGGGATCTGCCGTAGCAGCGGCATCCGCGATTGGCGGATTCATGATTCCCAGGATGGAAGAAGAGGGGTATGATAAGTCTTTCAGTGCTGCGGTAAACCTCACCAGTGCGACAACCGGGCTGATCATTCCACCAAGCAACATTCTGATCATCTATTCACTCGCCAGCGGCGGGGCATCTATTGCCGCTTTATTTCTGGCCGGCTATATTCCCGGCCTACTTATTGGCGCAGCCCTGATGGTCGTGGCCGGGATTCTTTCGCGAAAGACAAAAGTTAAGACCGAACGCATTACCATATCGAGGGGATTGCATATTATGCTGCGTGCACTGCCGAGCCTGGTCCTTTTACTCATTGTAATCGGAGGAATTGTGGCGGGAATATTTACAGCAACGGAAGCTTCAGCGATTGCCGTGCTATATACCTTTATTCTGGCCTTTCTCTACAAAGAAATCACGACCCGGGATATACCTTCGATCCTGCTTGAAACCGTCAAGACAACATCCATCGTCATGCTGCTGATCGGCACATCGATGGGTATGTCATGGGTTATGTCGTACGAGAACATTCCGCAGGATCTGACCTCATTCATGATGGGGATCAGTGACAATCCGATCATCATTTTACTCATCATTAATGCAATTTTACTTGCGGTTGGTATTTTCATGGATATAACACCGTCGGTACTCATTTTTACACCCATATTCCTGCCCGTAGTTACGGAGCTTGGGATGAGTCCAATCCATTTTGGAATTATTATGGTGATGAACCTGTGCATCGGACTATGCACACCCCCGGTTGGTTCCGTTCTTTTTGTCGGTTGCAGTGTAGCGGGTGTAAAGATCCGCCAGGTTCTTCGTCCGCTCGTGCCTATGTTTCTGGCCATGCTTGTAGTACTGTTGCTTACTACTTTTATTCCCTCGCTCAGCACCTGGATTCCGTCTCTATTCGGTTTCTGATTTCCATTCAGGCACTTCCTCTGTCTATGGCATTCTCAATTTTTGTCTGCGCTATGTCGTGATCCTCCTCATCTGCTTCCTCAGGCATAAATTCGGGACCTTCGGGCGGATTGAATTCGAGTGAAATAAAGAGCGGAAAATGATCAGATCCGATGTGACGAAGCCGTTCAATCTTTCGTACGGCAAAATGCTCCGAGTGATATACGTGATCCAGCGGCCAGCGTAAGAGGGGAAGTTTAGCATTAAATGTATTGAAAAAGCCGCGCCCGATCCGCGGGTCCAGTAGTCTGCTGAGTCGCTGAAACCTTCGGGTAGACCGGGACCACGCAACGTCGTTGAGGTCTCCGGCGATAATGACCGGCGTGTCCAGTTGTTGAATCTCATATGCGAGCATGAACAACTCCCCGTCCCGTTCGGTACTTTCCTCATTTTCCGTGGGACTTGGGGGCTTGGGGTGCACCGCATAGAGAGTAATCGGACCTTTACCATGGGGCTGAATTTCAGTAACAATCGAGGGGACATCATCTTCAACTACATACCTGACGCGCAGCTGAAATAGCTCAAACTTTGAATACAAATGCATCCCATACATATTTGAAAGCGGAATTTTACAGGAATACGGATAGGATTTCTCCAGAATTTTCAATGCTTCTTCCCACTGATCGTCTGATTCGAGTGTTATGAATATATCGGGGTTTCGTTCATTAACTAAGGCGGTAAACTGGTCATATTGCCGGTTATTCATGTAAACATTTGAAATAAGTATCGAAAGACCCTGTTTCTGACGGGATTCCGGAACACGTGGCACCTGTTTTGGATATAAGGGCGTGAATGGCAGAATTACAATGGACTCATAAACAATGGCAAGAAATAATATGATCGCTGTTACCCAATGATACCAAACGGTAAATGAAAAGAGGTAAATGTCAACACCCAGCAACAAAACGCAAAGTACAAGGATCTGCACCTGCGGAAAATCGAAAAATCGAATGGCCCAATGGGGGTTCCTGGCCATTTTTGTTACAACAAACAGCGTCACCAGGAAACTTAATGAAAGGGCGATGATCTCTGTCATCCTGAAATAAGTATGGATATTTTACCCTGAAGCATCATTAAAAACTTTTAAGATCATTTATCAAATGTCATTGAATTTGTTGTTGGGGAAACCCTTATTAATCAGATCATCCGGCAAATGCACATGTTTCGGTGTATTTTAGTAATCTTTATGGTTACAATTTAGCTTTTTAGATGATTGATCTACGTAAACCCGGGTATTGTTTCAATAGCCGTGTAGGATCGGATATTGATCAGAATAAACTTAAAAGAATTTTATGCGATTCATGAGGTTTTTAATAATTCCTGTTCTTTTGGTCACAGTCATCGGATTTTATTTTATTAAAGATACTTCCGGGCCCCGTACATTTAATGAGTGCATAAATTCATTTGACGAATTTTTAAGCATTAATTCTGTGCGGGAAGACAGGCAGCCATGGCTGGAAGATCAGTACAAGGTAGCATTAAACCACAGGGTTTTTGCAATGAATGCTATGACCTTCACAGGAGAAGAGGTTTTGAAAGGCGCGAATGGCCGATTCTATATTGTTGACCTGACCGTCCCTCATGATGAATATCCGAATGATAAAATGGGTTTCAATCCCGCCAGGGGAGCGAATGGTTTCAACTTCGACAAATTCCTTTCTGAAATGAAAAAGAACGGAATGAGCAGTATACCGGTGCTGAATGGAAACCTGCTGTATACCGATGTCGAACAGGATACGCTCATTCCGCAGGGACAACTTCCCTGGGATACCAATGGAAACAGAAAAAACCCCATGGATTATAAGGCCTTCAGTTCTTTTCTGTATCAATTCGCAGCACGATATGGAAAAAATCAATTCACGGAGGATGGAGGGACCATCGACCGGAACTTAATAAAGGTGATTGACAGTAATGAAAAGCTTGCAGGTCTGGATCTGATTGAAGCCATAGAGCCAGGCAATGAAATGGACCGTAATTGGTTTACAGATAAGGAAGAAGCTTCACCGGGTGATATGGCGGCATTTCTTTCGGCAGCGATTGACGGACATATGGGCTTGATGGGGCCAGGTCATGGTATCCGCAATGCAGATCCTTCTATGAAAATCGTTTTTCCCGGACTTATCGATATAAAAGAAGACTATTTTCTGGATGTACGCGATGAACTACTTGATCTGCGGAAGGATGCTGAAAAATATGGATACCCGATTAATCCACTTACGAATTTTGTGATTAATGTTCATAAGTATCCGGAATATGGACGTATTTACCGAAAACTGAATGACACAAAAGGAAGGCCGCAATTTGAGGATACTGATATCTATGAACAATCGGTACGATTTGTAAATGAAATGAGGGAAGAATTTCCTGATTGTGATATCTGGATGACCGAAAGCGGTTATGATAAAATGACGGCAGAAGAGGGGCGTATGGGAACCCCAACAGCACCGGGTGATTCTGTAACCGATATGGGTATCAGTCCGAAAGCACAGGCACGTCAATTGGCCAGGCTGTCATTATCCATGTATGGATCGGGCTTCGACAGGCTTTACTTATTTACACTTAAGGATCCGAAAGCCATTGGTGCAGGCTACTATAAAGTCCAGTTCAGCACTTCCGGTTTAATCCGTAAGAACGGTCAAAAGGATCTGGCCTGGTATGTAGTAAACGGAATGAGATCGAAATTAAGCGGATATTTCCTCAGGAATTATGAAATTGTGGATGGCATGCATATCATGACATTTTCAAAGAATGGGGAAAGCGATATTCAGGCATTATGGCTGGCCAGTGTTACCGGGGCAAGTACCGAAAAAATGATCAATGGAGACAATAAAGGCGGTATGTCTGTATTCGCGCTTGAAAAATCGGAAGATCCGGATTGGTTATCCGGTGAAACCTATGAAAAAAACTCCATTGAAGTGAAAGTAACCGAGTTTCCAATTCTTGTACAATTGTAATTGACCGGGTGAATGAATCAGGATAGGAATTCCATCGGCAACTGGCTTCAGGAAAAGGTCATCAAAGAGAAATTCAATAATTGGTTTGGATTCGCGATTCTCCTGCTGCTCGGACTTTCAATTGCATACTTCATATCGGGACAAGGCAAGGAAGTTTCATTGATTGCATTGATGGGTATCATTGCAATTCCTGTTATCACCATAAGTTTGATATCCTTACGGGTTGGGTTTTATATCCTGTTTATACTCACCTCATTTTTGCCCATCATTGAGCGAATTTTCTATCTAAATGTGAAATCCGGAACCATCATCGATATTTATATTTATGTATTGATGTTTGCGGTTTTAATGCGAAAGGCGGTGAAAACGCACGAGTGGTCTTTTATGAAAGAACCCATCACGATCGTTCTCCTGATCATATTTGGATATGACCTCCTTCAGGTCTTTAACATCAATGGTAACTTTACTGCCTGGTTTTTCGGCGCGAGACTTTCTTTTCGAACCATTTGTATCTATCTGATTGCAGAAGGAATATTTGAAACGAGGAAGGACATTTTTACCTTCCTGAAAGTCTGGTTAGGAGTTGCCGTTCTTGCTTCATTTTACTGCTTTTATCAGGAATTTGTAGGACTTCCAAAATTTGACCTGGACTGGGCATCGAAGACCACAGAAAGAATTAACCTGCTTTTCATTGGGGGCAAATGGAGAAAATGGTCCTTTATATCTGATGTTGCCACATTTGGATTATTTATGTCATTTGCCGGTATGATGGCATTTACGCTTGCACTCGCGAAGTTTGTCTGGTACAAGCGGGTTATGTTATTTATTGCCGGGATCCTGTTTTGGACAGCCATGCTTTATTCCGGAACACGTACAGCCTATGTCATCGTTCCTATTGGTGTCGCCATTTATGTTTTACTCAATATCAACAAAGTTAAAACTCTTGCATTTGCTGTAATTGCCGGCGTTGTATTCGTTTCACTTTATTTCGCCCCGATTTACAACCCAACACTAACCCGGCTAAGGTCTGCCTTTAACCCATCGCAGGATGCTTCCATGAATGTTCGTGATATGAACAGGGCACGAATTCGTCCGTATATTTTCAGTCATCCTTTCGGTGGTGGCCTTCTTACAACAGGTGATGGTGGCGAAGAACATTATCCGGGTCATCCGCTTGCAGGATTTCCGCCAGACAGCGGCTTTCTTCAAACGCTCCTTGAAACCGGTTGGCCGGGTCTTATGCTGGAAATGTTTTTGTTCATTGTGGTACTGGGCACAGGTGTGAGAAACTATTACACCATCAGGGATCCGATCCTGAAGGGCTATTATCTTGCCTTTATTGCGTCCTTTTTTGCGCTGACCGTTTCACTGTATTCGCAGATGTCGATGGACGGATTTCCGCTTTTATTCATTTATCTGGCCAACTATGTTTTTATGTACCGGCTTAAAAAACTTGATCAGGCACCAGAAGATTCTGCGGAAACGATATAATCATTATTTCTGTTTCCGTTCATAAACCTCTATCGTAGAAAATTCAGGGATTCTGGGAGCCATAAATGTCTTGACAAGATTGTATTCGGTCATCAAACATTCTCTAACCGCAGGCGGGTAAAAATCATTGAGATTCGGAATGATTTCAAAAAGCACAATGTCATATTCCTGATTTTGGATGGCTGAACAAAGTTTCAATTGTTCACGCTCGAATACAGAAACATTTCGGTGGAACCATAAAGGAAAATCCGCCCCGGAATCAGGGGTGATCCCGAGTTCATAATAAAGCTGGGGAAGTTCACTCATATTCAGCAATCTCAATGAAGCATTATCTCCATATTGTTCAACGATCCAACCGAATCCTTCTACCGTTTCTTTGGGCATGGTGACCTGTTTAAGGGATGCAAACCCGGAGGTTATCCAATCCGACCTGTCGGATTTAACCGTATCAGTTTTAAGAATGTAGGTATGTTTATTTACAACATCCCCTGTGTTCGCTGCAGATGGAAAGGTTCGCTGCAGAATTCTTTTCGAATATTTCCATGCGTCCTGTGACCAGACGAAACCCACCAGAATGATCATCATCGCGAGATAGTATTTTCTGGAAAGATTGACATAAAAATCCTGAATTATCTGAAGGACAAATACGATAAAGAAGGTGTGAAAGTAGAAATGTGCATTCAGCGGAACATAGGAAGTCACGCCTGCCAGTATGGACTGAGTAAGGGAGCCAATGGTTAAAATGAACAGTATTGCATATTCCCTTGACTTTTCCCTGGACATTGTTCGGCTCAGGAGACAGAACATCGCACCAATCATTGCGATGAAATACAGGCGGTAGATGAGGTTGACCTCGCTGAAGATCTCGTCGAAGTAATCCATGCCTGAAATTCTTGTAGAATGAGGATCCTGGCCATAATTATACCAGTAACCAAATTCGTATTCGGTAAGGGGCCAAATCAGCAACAGGCCGAATAGTACCACTGACGAGAGATAGACTAATCCCGTTTTAAAATCCCGGCTGAAATAAAAGTCAGTCGCGATCACCGCAATAGCCAGAAAAACTCCCAGAGCACCTATGTCCTGTTTGGTAAAGACGGAAAGGAACCCGAACATACCGGCAAGGCCCGCCCAAATGATCTTTTTAATACCGACAGATCGGAATGAAGCGACCAAGAAGGCAAGTGATATCCATTCATAAACATAGACAGTATGATTATACCACGGCCAGAAATGGATGAACACGTAAGTAAGGCAGAATATTACCGTGCCAATAGTTCTGGTCACCTGGCTAACCCCAATGTTTTTCCATAGCAGATTCAGAGCCAGAATAGACAGTAAATTGATCAAAACCTGGGCTTTGATAAGGGAAGACATGAACGGTCCGAAAATTTTAAAAAACAGCGCAGGAATAATCCAGAATCCATATCCCAGCGGCATTCCGAAGTCACGGAACGGGACTTGCCCTTCAGACATTCGAAAGGCACCTTCCCAGGCGAGGTAGAGGTTAATTTTATAGGGGAAGGTGATAAATAATGGAAGGCAACAGAAGATCAGGGAGAAAGCGACCTGAATGCCCAGAAGTTGACGATCCGTCAGAATTTTGTTAGCCAACATAAATGTTACGGTAATTATTAATTTGTAGCCCTTACCTCGTTGTAAGTCAGTCTCTTTATATCATTAAAGGTATAAAGGTATCCACCATTCTCCAATTTAAATTGACACAGTATTATCAGAAGAATATTTAATTCTCCGGGGCGGATTGTGACCCCGTGTAAATACTCCATCGGGTATTATTCAGTCTCGAACGAACTTCCTGGAAATTCGAGACATATGTTTCGATGGGGCCTTCGTGCTGCCGGTGAAGAACAGAATGCAGCCGGCATGGTTCGACGCCTAAAAATAGCTGGATCTTGTGCAATTCTTCCTGTGGCTCAGCAACGAGATCTTCATAATACACAGTAAGCATCTTCCTGCCTGAAAGATATTCATCATATTCCTTTTCCCAGGATTCGAGCTTAACCAGGTCATGAAGTAACTCCTCAACATTCAGCTCTACGGGGAGGCGTTCAGATTCTGATCCGGTCCATGCGCTGGTCGCCCTGGCAATCTGATAGCTAATGGCTGTCCTTAATTTATTTCTGCGTTTAAGATGGATAAACAATAATTCTGGATCAGAAAGCATAAGATCCAGAATTTCCTGACCCCCGGACAATTCCTCGTATTGATAAAAATATTTAAACCCTACCGCGTTAATAATTCGGGGAAAAGGACTTGTGAAATTTTTGTTGTAGAACTGCCGTGCGCTCAGGTTTTCTGCAGCCAGCCGGGAATCCAATTGCATTGAAAGCAACTCTCCATATGAATGCAGGTTCCAGTGATCATTCAGATAGGTATGTAAGAGCGTACTTCCCGTTCTGGGATGGCCGGTAATAGCAAACCTTCGGTATCGCGTATGTTGCGGAAAAATGGAATTTCGGAGCAACCGTTTAATATGAATTTTCGATGATATCAGAATCCTTCGCATGATTTGTCCGGTTGACATCCGACCTCCGCAAGATAAAATAAAAAAGGCACACAGATCGCTGTGTGCCTTTTCTATTATTGCCCCTCTGTCAATCCCTTCGGCTATATCGGCCAGAATTTTTCTTTACCGGAGAACTTCCCCTTCCGGAGTATGTTCTGACACTTTTATTATTTGCACGTCGTTCGCGCTCAATTTCATCATAGTCCCCACGTCTTCTGTCCGGATAATTCTGCACATATTTCACATCGCGGTTCTGGTAAGCCGACTTAGACCCGTGATGTGAGGATTTCTTCTTATATCCGTTTCCATGGCCGTTATTTCCGTTATGAATCACCGTTGTGTTGTATACAACCTTATTATAGGAAGGATACTGATAATAATGACCCCAAACATAGTTCACAGGACGTGGACGGTAGATTATATGATTATGTCCATGGTGATAGTGGCTGTTACAAGCAATGTTAAATGAGTTATAATAATATTCATGATAACCGCATGAAGCGCCACATATATGGCCTGCCAATGGATAATAATCAAATGATCGAACATAATGTACATACCCGAACTGACCGATATTCACTTCAAGGAAGGTATTACCTCTTTGCAGAATGACATTATAGGCCAGACGTCCATGGTGCAATGTTTGAGTCGCATGTACCCAGTCATACTGGTAGTAGTCATTGTACACCACATGTGCGACAGGCGTAGGAATATTCCATGTCCGCGCTGCTCCGTATGAAGCAATGAAACTAATGTGTTGTGCCCATGCAGCTGCTGCAGTTGCCAGCACAAAAAAAGCGGTGATGTAAATTGACTTTTTCATGATCTTAAAAACTGGTTATGCATATGGAAATACAAGTTGCGTGCCATTTCTGCTCAAGCCTGGGTCCTCTTGAAGTAAAATTCCATTCATGTCATTGATTATCTGTGTTTTATATTTTATTGAGTCCTCTAAAAAATATTCTGAAACTCATCGAAAAAGCATAAAAATGGCTGATTAGCATCATAGGATTCAGGCTGGAAAATATTTATTCTTGATATAGCAAGGAATAAAATCAATGTCCATGCCCGTGAAAAAACACGACCTCAAAAATCCCAAAAAACCAGCCGGAATTTCGGTTTGGCTGTATCTGCTGATGGCTGCCTTTCTGGGTTTTATCTGGTTCACCGGGACCTCCTCGGTCAAGGAAATAACGTGGAATGAATTCAGGGATGAAATGTTAATGGCCGGTGATGTCGCCAGGGTTGATATAGTAAATAATCTGCGGGCGGAGGTTTACATCAAAAAAGACAGCCTGCAAAAACCGCAATATCACGATCTTCCCAGTGGATGGTTTGGAAGTGATTCACAGGCCGGGCCACATTATTTTTTCAACATAGGGTCTGTAGAGGTTTTTCATGAAAACCTGAAAGAGGCACAGGCAGAAATGACTCCCGATGAACGGATCAGTGTCACATATTCGGAACGTCAGAATTGGTGGACTGGTATACTGGCCTGGACCTTCCCACTCATTTTGATTTTTGCCTTCTGGTACTGGATGTGGCGGGGTTCCTCGCGGGCGAGAGGCATGGGTGATTCCTTTAATTTTGGAAAGTCAAAAGCTCGTGTAATCGAGAAAGGGCAGAGCAGTAAGGTTACATTTGCAGATGTTGCCGGACTGGAAGAGGCAAAGGAAGAAATTTATGAACTTGTAAAATTTTTAAAGGATCCGGGGAAGTATACACGCCTTGGAGCAAAAATTCCAAAAGGAATTTTACTGATTGGCCCTCCGGGTACTGGCAAAACATTATTGGCAAAGGCAGTAGCAGGTGAAGCAGGTGTTCCATTTCTATCCTTGTCCGGCTCCGAGTTCATTGAGATGTTTGTGGGCGTGGGGGCTGCGCGTATGCGGGACCTTTTTGAAAAGGCAAAAAGCAAAGCCCCCAGTATCATTTTTATTGATGAGATTGATACCATCGGCCGGGCTCGGGGTAGAGCCAGCGCATTTCAGGCAAATGATGAACGCGAAAGTACGTTGAACCAGCTATTGGCCGAACTGGATGGATTTGATACAGATGCGGGGGTCATCGTATTGGCAGCAACCAACCGTGGAGATATTCTTGATCCGGCATTGCTTCGCCCTGGCAGGTTTGATCGGCATATCCACCTGGAACTGCCAACTCTGGCAGAACGCAAAGCTATTTTTGATGTGCATATTATACCAATTAAAACCAGTAAGGATGTAATTACAAATACACTTGCCTCCCAGACACCGGGATTTTCAGGGGCTGACATTGCCAATATTTGCAATGAAGCAGCATTAATTGCCGCACGTCGCGAGAAGGAGGCGGTTGAGAAACAGGATTTCATGGATGCCATTGACCGTGTGGTTGGTGGACTCGAAAAGCGTAGTAAAATCATCAGTGCCGCGGAAAAGCAGCGGATTGCATTTCACGAATCCGGCCATGTTCTTGTGAGTTGGTTCCTGCCGAACGCCCATCCTGTTCAAAAGGTATCGATAATCCCCCGGGGCAGGTCGCTCGGTGCGGCCTGGTACCTGCCGGAAGAACACCAGGTAATTACACGATCTGAATTTTATGATCAGATTTGTACCGCTCTTGGCGGAAGGGCCGCCGAGGAGGTTGTTTACGGGGATGTATCTACAAATGCACTGGATGATCTGGAGAAGGTGACTAAGCTGGCCTATAACATGGTTCTGAACTATGGATTGGGCGGCTCTATACGCAACCTCAGCTTTTATGACTCAACCGGACGTTCAGAGAATTCCCTTCAGAAGCCGTACAGTGAAAAAACAGCCGAAAGAATTGACGAGGAAGTACAGTCTATGGTGGATGAGGCATACGGTGATTGTCTGCGCATTTTACAGGATAACCGGGAAAGCCTGGACCGCCTTGCTTCAGAATTAATTAAAAAAGAAGTAATTTATAGGGAAGAATTAATCAGGATTATTGGAAAAAAGAGTCCGGGAGAAAAAGTTAAAGAAAAGGGCGCACTATGAACAAAATTGAATTTAAGCGGGAAGCCTTGCAGCAAGCCCGGATATCGCATCAAAAAGTTCTTGAGGATCTGAAATATGGTATTGAGGAGTTACAAAAGAGTGAAATGGGGCTTCATGAAGATCAACTCGATATGGACCAGCAATCACTTGATGATGTAAGCAATGAAACCATAATCCGCTTGGGTGAGCAACTGAATTTTGCCCGGGATGAGATGGAATTGCTAAACCGTATGGTGGTTCAGGAACCCTTGCATTCCGAGGTTACCCTGGGTTCAATCGTTGAAACAGATCAACGCACATTTTACGTTTCAGCCAGCATTGAAAAATATACCGTAAATGATCGGGAGATTTTCGGTCTCAGTACCCATACGCCTGTTTATTCGGCAATGAAAGGAATGTCGAAAGGAGATACTTTTTCATTCAGAGATACAACCTATAAAATCCTTGATGTCTATTGATTCAGTAAGCTGGTTGTTTGCGTTTTGTTCGCTTTCAGACTAAATTCATGGCTTTACATTGAAATATGGATAAAGTTATTATTGGTTCCTATGAGGAGTTCAGTGCATTTGATGGTAAACTCATCGGTATTTCTCCCTGGCTAACGATTACACAGGACCAAATCAATCAATTCGCAGACGCTACACTTGATCACCAATGGATTCACATTGATCCCGAAAAAGCTAAAAGCGGCCCATTCGGAAAGACGATCGCTCACGGATATCTCACACTTTCGGTAGCTCCCTATCTGTGGCAGCAAATTGCTGAAATAAGGAACCTGAAAATGATGATTAACTATGGGATTGAAAAACTGCGTTTCAATCAGCCGGTAGTGGTTGGAAGTGAGGTTAGGCTAAAGGCCGAGTTGGAGTCAATTGCCGACCTGCGCGGAGTAACAAAAGCCCAATTAAAAATCACGCTGGAAATTAAGGATAATCCAAAGCCGGCGTACGTCGCCTCTCTTGTTTTCCTTTATCATTTCGAGAGCTAACGATAACGGACTTTGGCGGTCAGATCGAATTCGACCGTGTCACGTAATTTCATACGCTGACCACCCTGGATGAAATACGAAGATAAAACGGAGGTGCCATCAATCTGATCGAAGGACATTTGTATTAAGCGTTCACTATTATACAGCGGATTTACATCTTTGATGAGGGCCTCCAGCATACGAATCTGATTCCGGTTCCCGGCGTAACGAATTGTAAGATTCCGAACTGGAAGATTTTTCTCCCTCTGCGCGGTATATGAAATCCATTCCCCGTCCTTATCCGATCCTTCTTCAACGGAATATTGCTCACGCAAACGGGGCTTGTTAATGTCTGCCCGTCTGAAAATCGCCAGTTCACGTGTCCACTGCAAACTATCCGGGATTACAACTGACTCCCCTGCATCTTCCCTGATTTCACCAGTTTTTACAACTTCAGGTCTCATTTCCACAAGGTAATTTACCTGGGCATTCACGAGACTGTCCACATTGTAAAATACAGTGGGTACATCCGGGTTTAAATTTTCACATCCCGCTAAAACGATGAGCAATAACAGTGTGAACAGCCTCATGCAAGCAGAACGTTACCTGTCATATCCGAAGGAATTTCAATGCCCATCAGTGTTAGAATTGTTGGGGCAAGGTCTCCTAGCTTGCCATCTTTCAGCGGCCCGTGTTTGTCCCTGTCAACGAGGATGCAGGGAACAAGATTGGTGGTATGGGCAGTATTTGGTGTTCCATCCGGATTGATCATAATATCTGAATTACCATGATCAGCGATTACGATGGTTGCATAACCATGCTCCAGTGCAGTTTCTATCACATCACGCGCGCAGGCATCAACCGTTTCACAGGCCTTCACGGCAGCCTCAAAAACCCCTGTATGGCCAACCATATCCGGGTTGGCAAAATTCAGACAAATGAAATCGGGCTCTTCGCTTTCCAGCTCAGGAATTATCTTATCCCGGATATCTTTGGCGCTCATTTCTGGCTGAAGATCGTAGGTAGCCACCTTTGGTGACGGGCACAAAAGTCTCTTCTCCCCTTCAAACGGTTCCTCCCTTCCCCCGCTGAAGAAAAATGTCACATGGGGGTATTTTTCGGTTTCTGCAATTCGGATCTGCTTGCGCAGATTATTTTCAAGAATCTCTCCGAGCGTATTACTCAGGTTATCCTTTTCAAAAATGACATGAACTCCTTTAAATGTATCATCATAACGGGCCATGGTCACATAGTAAAGATCCAGCTTTTTCATATCCTGCTCCGGAAAATCCTGCTGGGTGAGGGCCATGGTTATCTGTCGTCCGCGATCGGTTCGGAAGTTAAAGCAGATTACCACATCACCATCCTGAATGGTGGCAATAGGTTTTTCGTTTTCATCGACCTGAACGATAGGCTTAATAAATTCATCGGTGATCCCTTCCTCATATGATTCACGTACGGCATCCAGGATATTCCGGGTATGCTTACCAACGCCTTTCACCATCAGATCATAAGCGAGTTTAACCCGTTCCCAGCGCTTATCCCTGTCCATCGCATAGTATCGGCCAATCACTGAAGCAATGCTGCCTGTGGTCTGTTTCATGTGATGCTGCAGATCTGTTAGAAATGCTTCTCCCGACTTTGGATCCGTATCACGGCCATCGGTAAACGCATGGACAAAAACATTGTCAAGACCCTCCTCCGCAGCCACTGAACAAAGTCCCTTTAAATGCTCAATATGTGAATGAACGCCACCGTCCGAAACCAGTCCGATTAAATGCAGACGTTTTCCAGGCTTTGCCGCCTCTTTTAAGGCATCCATAAGCACTTTATTCTGCTTTACTGTTCCTTCCTTGAATGCAAGATTTATTTTTACCAGATCCTGGTAAACAACACGTCCCGCGCCAATATTCATATGTCCTACTTCTGAATTACCCATCTGTCCTTCCGGAAGTCCGACCGCCAACCCTGATGCTTCAAGACGGCTGTGTGGATATTTTGTATATAAGGAATCTACAAATGGGGTATTTGCCGAAGCGATGGCCGAAACCTTGGGGTCTGTTCCCAGTCCCCAGCCATCAAGGATCATTAATAATACTTTCTTACTCATCACTGTCTATTATAACACAAACAACGTGAATTTGGTGCTGGTTTTCAAGGATCAAAGAAAGTATCATTCTGCCTGTCGGCGCAATACTATCATCTCACTTTGTTTGGCAATCACTTGTTGAATCATATCCCTGAAGTCTGCATAGTACTCGGGCAATACGATCAGTGCCGGAATTTCGAGGGTTGCATTTATCTGGATAACGTTACCCATGACTGCGGCATCAAAACGATAATGACCAAGCCGGTTTGGCAATTCAATGGTACGTTTATCCGGCAACTCATCAACCACATAACCATCAGGAATATTAATAATTCCAATCATCTGTCGATAAAATGGGTAAGAAAGTTCCACAGGGTATGATCTTTTTTCTTCCCTGAATGGCATTTCATTGTAGAACTTAAAAAGCTGGGCAGGGATATACACGACTTCTTCCAATTCATTACCTCCGCTTATGTAGCGGGCAGCAATCTTAACCGGCAGTCGATAATTCTCCGGAAACTCCGGCCGCAGTGAATCCGGTTCATACTCGGGTAAGTTAAAATAGTCCAGTTTTAATGACCCATGGTTGAACCATTGCTGCCTCAGCCTGGCGGCATCATGGGCAGTCGCGCTAATACGGGCATCCACGACCCGGCCAGCTGGGTCGAACTGGTAGTTCACCGTAAGTTTTGAAAGGTTTGGAGCAATGGTAATCCAGCGAGGGTTGTCTTGTTCAAAAATAAGCCCTTTGAAATTCTGATCCTTCGGTGGAAGTGTTGCGAAGTCATAAAACGGCTCAGTCGCGTCAACCAAAATGCCGTCATTAACTTTCACATTTAAAATAAGGTGATTGAACTGATTCAATGCAGGGGTTGACTCCTCCGGGAACCCGTGGGAACGGGTAGAAACCAGTACGATATCTGAAGGAATACTATATTTATGAAGAATAGCCCGCATAAGGAGATTCACCTCCCCACTATGACCCCGCCTATCGCGGACTACCTCCATGTTATTATCCCCCACAAAATAGTTGTGTTCGCCTGTCCAGGCTATGTTATTCTGCACATATCGGTAAATATTTTGGGTGGTTTGCAGTTCATTGTCCCCGGCCAGATCATTAATCCCCTCCATCGAATTGATATAACGATCATCCAGCCAGCCCCGATAGTAATCATGCAAATAATACTTGCGATAAATGTCTGACTTGGTATTGAATTCAACCGTCCGCGTGCTGCTGTAGGTATGCTGAATATTCATATACTCATAGCTGTCGAGGAAAAAGTTAACTGCCTCGGCGTATTTATTCACGTTATAAATGTACGGGTCAGGATTGATGGAAGGAAGGTCAACCAACGACCAGGTCCCCAGTTGTCTTTCGGCATATTTTTTCCGAAGACGATTCCCCTGCATGCTTACACGGTACACAATGCCGCCGGGAAGTCTCGCATCCAGCATACTGAACAGCACCGGCACCTGTTTCTGGAAATACCAGGTAGGTATATAATAGAAATCATCATACTGGTACGTGTATTCAAACTCAATGATCGTTCCTGGCACAAGCCTGGGAAAAACAAACCGGATTTCCGACAGGAATTCATCCAACTTTGTTTTAACGATCTGCGATTTATCAAGCGTAATTTTTTCGCCTTCCGGGGTGCGGATCTGCGCCCGTACATTGAACATTTTTGTAAGGTCCTTATTGTAAAACCTGACGGAAGACAAGGATAGCCGGTCGACCAGATCCTTACCCTCCTCCTTCAGAATTTTCAATCGGGTGTGAACCTCATAATTGATATGCCGGTCAAAATAAATCCTCCCAACTTCACCCAGGATAACAACACTCGCTTCGGGTTCATAGGAAACTTGCGTCAAATCAATTTCAAAGTCCTCGTATCTGCCCCATTTCATCGCCTGTTGTGCATTCGAAATGAAGGGAAAAAGGACGAGCAGAAGAAAAAAACGCATATGAATTATGTTCCGTTAAGGAGAACAACTTTTTTCTTGTCGTTTCGGGAAACCTCATTGAAGAATTCAAACAGATCCTGATACTTTTCGGCGGGATGTTCTCCACTGTATAGCGTAAAAGTACGAACATAAATTAACTGGCCTTGTATAAAGGCATAGTGAGATTTATATTTTCCAAATTCACTTTCAATCACCATCGGTTCCGGCAGATATTCCGGCCTTAGATGGGAAGGAAAATCAAATACCACTGTATCGGACTCTACAAATCCCCGCCGGATTTTTACAGGCTCTGTCCGTGTATCGGTTTTGGGCAATGGGTTTTCCCATTGATTCATCAAATTCGGCTCAAAGAACATTCGCTTTCCGCCAACTGAGGAAAACTTTGGAAGAAACAACTTCATTTCAACATCCGCGAAAGGCACAAGACCCTCATGATTGGTCATCCGAAAGGATTCCAGTTCATAATGCGGAATCCGGGAGGTTCGGTAAATCCATTTCTTCTGATCCTCCTCACCGAGATGAAGCACTTCGGAAAGACCACCATATTCATATTGAAGCCCGCTGAATCTTGTTTTCACCTGGGCTACTGCGTTACCGTCATCCCGTATTTCAATGTTCGCATGTCTGGACTGCACATTTTCAGATGGCCCGTATTTGGGAGTGCGCACAATTTCGGCCCCATTTTCTGTAATCATCAGTACATCCCGGTTATCGGTATGACTGCCCAGGAATCCATTGGGGTTGGTCTGACTTGTACATTCCAGCCAGACAGTATCTGCACCCATAGGCACGGCCAGAATGGCATGATTGAAGCGAGGTGCAGGAAAGTCACTATAGAGCGCAGCTGGACGGTCACCTGCAGAGACCAGAATATAATTGGACGGAACGCCCACTGCCTCAAGCATGGATTTTGTATAGAAAGAAAGCGCCTTGCAATCACCATAGCCCACATCGTCCACAAGGCCTGATTCGAAAGGCTGATACCCGCCAATTCCAAGCTGAATAGACACATAACGGGTTTTATTTTGCATATAATCGTATATGGTCATCACCTTGTCATAGTCAGACATCCCCTTTGTCATATCCTGCAGCTTTCTTTTCGTTTCTTCTGACAGGGTATTTCGATCTTCGTTCAGCAACAATATCCACTTTGCAAATGAATCCCATGATGACATATCGCCCTCATATCCTTCAAACCTGAATTTAGTAGGAGAAATTAAGACATGCGGTGATTTATCCGTTATGGAATATCCAAAAGGTTCGGTCTCTGTTGCCGCAAGGTTTCGAACTTCCCACCGTGTCACCTTCTTACCATTTTCACTTCTGGATTCAACGGGATCATTCGGGAAATTCACCGGCTTAAACCTGGGGTAAAGATCATCATTGGCAATTAACGCATAGGAGGCCTGCATTACAGAGATATTCTCATCCTGTACCGGAATGAACGGACGAATTGAAAACAGGAAATTATACGTCACTTCGATCTCACTGTAAACAGTATATGGAAATTGTTTCTGAGACATATCGGCCCATTTCACCCTGTTATCTTCATACAGTGAGAATCCCGAGATAAAACTCTGATCATTGATATCACTTTTTTTAAGCTTTGATATCTCATTACCATTTTTGTCGTAAATCTGTGCGCTAATGGAATTAATCCTGGTAAGATCATCGTACATCTCGTAAACCACTGCAAGGGATTGTCCTTTTTCAGAGAAAATCGTGACTGCCTGTCTCACACGATAGACTGCCTTATCAATATCAATGATCTCATATTCCTCCTCACTCATCCGAATGACCGCATGAGCATTTTTTTTCATCTCATCCGGAATCTCTGAAACGGGGAATCTATTATCACCACCGGCAAGGGAGGTGATTGACGCTGAAATCAGCAGTATTAAAGCCAATAATCTCATAATTCCTTTTTCAATACGACCTGTTCCGATTGTTTTGCCACGACCTGTGCATAAAACTGTCTTAATATCGGATATTCATCCGGTAAAAACTCAGTTTTGTTGATCATAAACTGCGAAGTAATAGTCATTATCCTTCCGGTTGATGATATGCTGTATATGAATTTGCCCGCATTTTCAGGTAAAGCCATGGCTACCGGCTGAGGCACATCATCCAGCACATATCCTTCAGGGATTGTGATCGAAAAGCTGGTTAATTCCTTGACGGGAGCTGCATAATTTACCGGGTATTCGCGTTTTTCCGATTTATACGGGTTTTCTTTCATACCCCCGAATATCATCGGGTTTACATAAATAACATCTCCCATGGACTGTGCATAACCCGGAACCTCAATTTCAATCTCCTCATTCACATAATCTTCCTTTTTTTCCAGCCCTTCAAGTTCATGACTATTGATGGTCCAGTTTGCCAAAGATTGTGAAAAGTTCTTAACATAGTCATCCTTGCTTTCCATGTTCTTCCTTCGGAAACCGATTGCCTCATATCCTTTCCTGGACATCTGCATATGACCTTTCAGGTTCCCATCAGAATCCAGTTCCAGCTGCGAGGAAATATATTTCAGGTTCTGAAATGATGGATTTAGTTCAACCCAACGCGGCTCGTTTTCTGAAATTACCAATCCGTTACCGTTCAAGCACTTTTCTCCAATGGCGTTAAAGGGAAGTAGTTTATCACTGGCATCCAGCAACCATGTAGATTCACCTGCTGTAACAAGGGATATCATATGATTAAAATTATACTGGGAAGGATAGAACGGATGAACCTTTCCGTGTGCACGGGTGCTGATCAACACGGGCTCCACTTTGAACCCCGCCTCCTTCATCATCATCATCAGGATAAAGTTGATGTCTTCGGCATAGCCTTTTCGCTCGTCAAATATCTTCTTATAATTATCTTCATAGAATTCGGTATCGACAATAAAATTCTCCTGCACCCAAAAATAAATTGCTTTGGCTTTTTCTTCGTCTGTCGATAATCCTGCAGTGATTTCAGCAACCTGGTCCTCAACGAACTTTCCCTTGTTCATTTCTTTTTCGAACATATCGGTAGTAGCCAGGTGCCTGCTTAAATGGGCATAACTCTTTGGCATGAAATACCTGATTGGTTCACCAGGTACCCTGATCATATCCAGTTCAAATGAGATCTTTGACATGTAATCGTCCGGTGAAGCCACGCCGGCTTCTTCACGAAATGCCGGAATATCGGTCGCCACATAACGCTGTGCAAATATGCGGATGGGAATTCCCTGGAAAGTAGTATTGCGGGATTCTGTCTCTGCCTCGTCGAGCGAAATATAACCGGTCATAATCTTTTTGTACTCAAACGGCTCGGGAAGTTCAACGCGGTATTCACTGTACATTACCGGAATATCATGCTGAAAATACCAGGGCATGATCTTTCTGAAAGAACCGTAGTTGACTTCAAAGGTGTATTCTATGATAGACCCTTCCTTCACATTAGGAAATGAAAACGACCTGTTTTCCATGTACTTGCTGGCCTTCTCATCAAACATATCCTTTTTATCAACTTCGCTCTCGACGATCTTACCGTTTTCAAGATTGTAGGTTGACGCCTTCAGCCGTGTGACCATATCACTGGAATAATGAGGTATCTTGATATCGGCCCTGTCGAATTCACTTTTATTTAGAATCTTTATTTTCACATGACGTGAAAATGAAACTTCAAAATTGTGATCAAAATTGGTCATCCCGTAATCGTACAGTATAACAGCGCCCGCGCTGCTATCGAGGGGATATACCTCCATCTTTAGGTTTTCAATATCAATTTCGCCAAATTTGACAGGCTTTTTTTGCGCCCAGGAAAGGGTGGCAATTGCACCCATAATGAGTGCTAAAAAAAAACGTAGCATAAAGTTTTGTTGGTTGAAAAGTGTGTGTAATGATTTATTATTTTTTTAATAAATAAAGACTTTTCGGTGACAGTTCATTTCTAAAAGAAACATCTTGGCAAAGGAAAAAACAATATTTTTCTGCACAAATTGTGGATACGAATCTGCAAAGTGGCTTGGTAAATGTCCCTCCTGCAATAACTGGAACACGTTTACAGAGGAGAAATTCACTCGGGCTAAAGGTTCACAAAGCAGTTGGAAATCAACCAGTAAAGATCGAGAACAGGTTCAGGTCTTATCGGAAATAACCAGTGAAGATAAACCGCGTATTAGTACCACTAATTTAGAGCTTGACAGGGTCCTTGGCGGAGGCCTTGTGGCAGGCGGAATCACATTGATTGCAGGTGAACCCGGCATAGGCAAATCAACCCTTCTACTTCAAATTGCCCTGCAAATGCCATGTAAGGTTTTGTACGTTTCTGGTGAAGAAAGTGCTCATCAGATTAAAATGCGTGCCGACAGGATGCAGGCAAAACTTAACCCGGAGTGTTTAATTTTATCCGAGACCAATGTTGATCATATAGCTGATCAGATCAATGACACTCCACCGGAACTCCTCATCATTGATTCTATACAAACACTGAACAGTCCGGCGCTGGAGTCTGCAGCTGGCAGCGTTTCACAGGTTAGGCAGTGCACCGCAGAACTGATCAAGGTTGCTAAATCCCGTCATCTGCCCGTATTTCTGGTTGGCCACATTACAAAGGACGGAAGCATTGCCGGTCCCAAGGTCCTGGAACACATGGTAGACACAGTGCTTCAGTTTGAAGGGGATCAGCATTTGTCATACAGAATGCTACGCACCACCAAAAACCGTTTCGGATCAACTTCAGAGCTTGGGATTTACGAAATGCGCAGCGACGGCCTCCATGAAGTTTTAAATCCTTCGGAAATCCTGATCACGCAGCGAGAAGGTGACCTTAGCGGTGTTGCCATCGGTGCAACCATGGAAGGAAACCGCCCGCTGCTGGTTGAATTACAGGCATTGGTGAGTACGGCAACCTATGGAACTCCTCAACGAACCCCCACAGGATTTGATAACCGGCGTCTGAACATGCTTCTCGCTGTTCTTGAAAAGCGTTGCGGATTCAGGTTCGGCAGCAGCGACGTGTTTCTCAACGTAGCCGGGGGATTGCGCGTAGAAGATCCTGCCATGGACCTCTCTGCCTGCGTTTCCATGGTTTCCTCACTTGAAGATATCCCGGTAAGTGACCGAATTGTATTTGCGGCGGAAGTTGGACTGGGAGGAGAGCTTCGGGCGGTACAGCGCATGGAACAACGCATAGGAGAAGCGGAAAAACTGGGTTTTGAGCAAATTATCGTATCCAAATTCGGATTAAAAGGCACCGATTTATCCAGATTTAAGATAAAGGTACATACCTTCGCAAACCTCAATGAGGTATTTTCATTGCTTTTTGGATAATTAAAATGGAAGAATTTTTTTCAACTACTTTCGGCGTTTCCGGTGAAACTTTTCGGATCATCATTTTGCCATTGCTGATTTTCTTTGCCCGCATTTGTGATGTTTCCATCAACACAATCCGAATCATTTTTGTCATGAGCGGGCGAAGAATGATCTCAACGATCCTGGGCTTTTTTGAATCCCTGATATGGCTTCTGGCTATCGGGCAGATCTTTCAGCATATCGACAACATCTATTCCTACATAGCTTATCCTGCAGGGTTTGCAGCAGGTATCTTTGTGGGTATGTTCATCGAGGAAAAACTCGCCTACGGAAAAGTGGTAGTACGATTGCTTACAAATGAGGATACCGCGCCCCTGCGTGCTTTCCTTGACGCCAGAAAATGGCGATATGTTATGATCGACGGAATCAGTTCAGATGGTCATCAGCAAATTATTTTCACAGTGATCAACAGGGAGCATATAGAACTGCTTCTGGCAGAGTTCCATGAACATTTCCCGAACGGATTTTACACCATAGAATCTGTTAAAAGTGCTGCTGAAACCAGCTTACTGGCGCAGAAACCCGCTGGCAGAAGGACAATAGGCAGCTGGCTGGAATCCATTAAAAGGAAGTAGGGTCAATCCCATACCGTTCTCTGATGCCGTTCCAGCCCTGTAATCCGCCTGTATGTATTGCACAAATGGATGACCCCGCGGGAAAAAGGTCCCTCCGGATCATATCATAAATTCCGAACATCATTTTCCCCGTATACACCGGGTCCAGCAATATTCCATGAGCACCGTAAAAACTTTGAATGAAGGCGATGAGTTCATCAGATATACGGGCATATCCGCCATGGTGATAATCAGTGATCATACGCCAATGCTTCAGATCGCGTTCCGGAAACGCTTTTTTTAACAAGCCATTTACTTCTTCGCTCAGAAAATCCCCCTTCAGGGCTGAAAATCCCAGGACCACGCCATGATTTTCCATGCCTCCAATAATTCCTGCCATGGTTCCGCCAGTTCCTGCGGGCACACACACATAATTCATTTCCTTCATCCTGTCATCAACAATGGCTGTACATGATAAAACTGCCGCTTCATTTGTTCCCCCTTCAGGCACAACATACAAGTTGGGTATGATACGTTGATACTTCTCGCTTATCTGAGCATTATTCCTGTATTCGGATCTTGATACCGACACAAGTTCCATCCCTTTATCGCTGGCAAAGGTGAGGGTAGCATTCCTGGGTTCGGGAATTTCTCCACGGACAATACCTATACAGGGAATACCTAATTCCGCACAGGCTGAGGCAGTAGCATACAGGTGATTTGAGTAAGCACCGCCAAATGTGAGCAGGGTAGGCGAAGATGACTTATCAAGTATTTCCTGTAAATTTCCAGAAAGTTTCCACCATTTATTCCCGGATATTTCAGGATGAATAAGGTCCTCCCGTCGTATCCAAAGGGAAATTTCCCGATCCCCGAGCAGGGGTTCGCTGATACGCTGGAGAAAAGATTCCTGAAATCGGGTGATTACATTCATCGGAATTATCGGATCAATAAAGAAAGTTATGCCGGTTGTCCCTTAATTTAGACTAACTTAAGGCATACCTTTCCCAATATAACAGTAATTGCATCGTTGCTAAGCTAATGTTAAATAAGTATATCCTATATCTCACGCTTTTCCTCCTGAGCACTTTTGCTCACGGTCAGCAGCATATATATCGGATTGACTGGAAAGGTGATTCGATCGGGTATCTCATTGCTGAACAAAGCAAGAGCGGTTCTCTGGTTACGTTTGACCTTAAAAGCAGGACCAAGTTCAGCTTCCTCATGTCCTTCGATATGTACAACGAGTACTATTCGGTTTACCGGGATGGAAAACTGCTAAGCGCTTCATCGGAAAATACGGTGAATAATAAACGCAAATCACATTCATCGGTGAAATTCCTCGAAGAGATGTATCATATTCAGGTAGATGACAAGGACAGGATCGAAGAAATGATCATTTCTGAAAGCATTTCAACCTTATATTTCAGGCCTCCGGTGAAAGCTAAAATCTTTTCAGAGCGGTATGGGCAGTTTTGTTCCATTCAACGTTCAGACTCTCAGACCTTTGTACTTATTAAACCCGACGACCGTAAAAATCACTATTTCTACGAAAATGGGATCTGTACCAGAGTTGAGGTGGACCTGCCCCTTGCAACCATAGAACTGAACAAGATCAATTAAATTTTAGGATTGCTTATTATTCGATGAGTTTATCTTCTTATATTCGAAGCTTATGGAGCTTTTCACGGAGAAGAAACAACTTACAATCGAGCAGGTATTCGCCATGGATTTGCCGAATATCATCCTTTACGCTGCCCCTGTGATGTTTATTCTTGTAGCTGCTGAATGGATCATCAGCTATCATCAGAACAGGGATATCTATAACCGAAAAGATACACTTGCAGCGACAACGATCGGGTTAGTAAATGTTGGATTAAGTGCTTTACTGAAGGTAGCCACCTTCGGAATTATCCTCTTTTTCTACAACCTGGTTCCCTGGTCCATTCCAAATACATGGTGGTCCTACGTCCTGTGCCTCATCTGGATTGATTTCTGGAGATACTGGGCACACCGGATCGCACATGAAAACAGATTTTGGTGGGCAACACATGTAACGCATCATAACTCTGAAAAATATAACTGGTCGGTAAGCTTCCGGCTCGGCTGGACCCAGCATTTGAAAATTATTTTCTTTATTCCCGTGGCCCTGGCTGGTTTTCATCCGGTGGTATTCTTTATCTGTCACCAGATCGAGGTTTTATACCAGTTCTGGATTCATACAGAATACATCAGAAAAATGCCGCGGTGGTTCGAATTTATATTCGTAACTCCCTCTCACCACCGTGTTCATCATGCCGTTAACGAAGATTACCTGGACAAGAACTATGGCTCAACGCTTGTCATCTGGGACCGGATGTTCGGAACCTTCCAGCCCGAAGGTGAGCAGGCAAAATACGGTATTACCAAGCCTGTGAATTCTTATAATCCTGTTTATCTTTGTTTCCATGAGTGGATGGATATTTACAAAGATGTCTCCCACTCAAAGTCGATTCGGGAAGCGTATGCCATGATAATGACCAGGCCCGCAAGGCTCGAAGAGGTGAAGAAAAAGTTCGCCGAAAATGAGATGGGTAAGAATCTTTAAAAGCTGGGAAGATACCTGTAAGGCATTACCGGAAAATGATCCCTATCAGTTGAAGATTGGGGAACGAAAGGTTACGGTGGTTCGAAGAAATAATGAATTATTTGCATTTGCTCCTCTTTGTCCGCACCAGCACGAACCCTTGTTCAAAGGAGATGTGAGTCCTGAAGGAGAAATCGTTTGTCCACTCCACTCATATCGGTTCAACTTAAAGACTGGCAGAGAATGCCAGCAGCGGACAGAAGACCTGGAAACATACCCTGTACGAATCGACACTGAAGTATTTCTTGGAATTGATTAAACTATGATACAACCATTTCATCTCGCTTTTCCTGTACATGATTTGCAGGAAACCCTGGAATTTTACACCAAGATCCTGGGATGTACCACCGGAAGGACTTCCGACCACTGGATTGATTTCAATATGTATGGTCACCAGGTTGTTGCACATCTTTCTCCAGAAGAAGCCAAAAGATCAACCACAAATGACGTAGATGGCGACCAGGTGCCAGTCCGTCATTTTGGTGTGGTACTTGGCATGAAGGAATGGGAAGAACTTGCTGAACGGTTGAAACAGGAGAAAATTTCCTTCATCATTGAGCCACATATCCGGTTTAAAGGCCTTCCTGGTGAACAGGCAACTATGTTTTTTCTTGATCCCAGCGGCAATGCACTTGAATTTAAAGCGTTTAAGGATATGAATCAGCTCTTTGCTACCTGATGAAAATAAAATTTATCATATTCCTCTACACACTTGCCCTTTTTATCACGGGTCATTCATCAGACCTGTTTGCTCAGTCGGCCCCTGTTGACAGCCTCGCTGTAGGTTCCGAACTACCTCCTGATCTGCGTAGCGGAAAATCACTGATGATCGTCGATCCGTTGCCGGATCCTAAAGATCGGCGATTACGTGGAGAATGGCTTTCTATTGCCGAAGAGGCACAGCCGTTCATGAAGCGATCGGGAATTGATGTTGTCGCCGCATATCATATGGGCGATATACAAAGCGGACCAGAAACTGAGAAAGCCCTGCTACAGGTTTTTGACCAGCGAAACATCACCCACCTGGTACTTATTAAACAGAATCCCGGCAATTATGTAGTGCGGGTTGCGGCTTTTGATAAAAATACGTTTATCGATCCCAAAACCGCGGTTTGGCAAACCAGCGCTCCGGACCTGAGCACGGCACTGAACCAGTTATACCGTGCAGCAGCTACTTCCGGACAGGAATTAAAAAATCTCCTTATCCTTGAGAATGCGCTTCCCGGGAAACTGATAACGCCGATAAACGGCCGAAGGTCAGAATTTTACGATCTGAATCTTCAATCGGATAAACTGGCTGTTCAACCATTTGCAGATACTGCGATGATCCGGCAAACCATGGCTTATTATCCATATAAATATGAAATCGTTGATCCTACCCGTGAAGAACGTGAATTGCGATCTGATGGCTTTCAGTTTATACTTTACTATGTACATACTACCGGCGAATCGGTTCGTGATATCCTGGAATATGAAATTGACCCGGGTGCCGAAAGCTATGAATCCGGTTCCATCAGAGACAATAAGCCCTATTCACTTTCATTCGACAAGGATCTGCCAGTTTATAAATTCTATATCAAGCATATCTACAGCGGTAATGTGTTTTTGGGTAAAACCTATGATGCTGCGCCTGACTGGCAGCAGGCTTTAACGATGTATATCGCCAATCTTCGCAAGGAGCTCATGGGTAATTAATGATGTTTGGCTAAATTCAGCTAAAAAAATATGCGCCTTCTTTCCCTGATCTTTCTGCTTCTGATGGGCCACAGCCTGAGCGCCCAGAATAATGACACTTATATCCTGATACCCGACAGGGTTTTCGACGGGATACAGATGCACAGCAACTGGAAGGTTGTCATCAGCCAGGGTATGATTGCATATGCCGGCAATAAAATTCCGGATAACTACGCGAATACAAGAAGGATCGAACTTCCTGAAAGGACCCTGATGCCCGGGCTCATTGAAGGCCATGCGCATGTGTTATTACATCCTTACAATGAAACTCCATGGAATGACCAGGTATTAAAAGAAGCGCCGGCTTTACGGGCAATCCGCGCGGTAGATCATCTTAAGAGCTCCCTGGAGCATGGCATAACCACACTCAGGGATCTTGGTAGTGAAGGAGCGGGATACACCGATGTGGCAGTAAGGGAAGCACTTGAACAGGGACTCATTTCAGGGCCTGAGATCATCGTTGCTGGTCCGGCAATCGTTGCAACAGGCAGTTACGGTCCGAAAGGATTCCATGACGGGGTCACAGTTCCCCTTGGAGCGCAGGAGGCAGACGGGATTGACGGGGTGCGCCGCACCGTTCGGGAACAGCTGGGCAACGGTGTAGATTTTATCAAGGTTTATGCAGATTACAGGTGGGGGCCCGAAGGGTCTTCACGGCCTACGTTTAGTGAGGAAGAACTGCGCACCATGGTAGAAACAGCAAAGAGCGGAGGAAGCTATGTGGTAGCACATGCCGGCACCGAAGAAGGAATGCGCAGAGCGATCATGGCGGGTGTTGAAACCATCGAACATGGAGATGCGGGTACGGCAGAAATATTTAAACTGATGCAGGAAAAAAATATTGGATATTGCCCGACGCTTGCGGCGGTGGAAGCGATCTCGGCTTACAATAACTACAACAAGGGCGTTGATCCCGAACCTGCGCGTATCATTCAGAAAAAAAAGTCATTCAAAGCGGCGCTTGAGAGTGGTGTTCAGATCGTATTTGGTGGGGATGTTGGTGTATTCAGTCATGGGGAAAATGCCTGGGAGCTTGAACTCATGGTGGAATACGGGATGAAACCACTGGAGGCACTTCGCTCTGCCACCTCGGGGAATGCACAAAAATTTCATTATTCAGACCGGGGCATGATCGCCGAAGGCATGAGGGCAGACTTAATTGTCGTAGACGGTAATCCTGGTGAAGAAATCTCTGTTACTCGAAACCCGCTTTTAGTAGTTCAAAACGGTGTGATTGTGGTCGATAAGCGAAATTAAACGCTTTGTTGAACAGATTCAGTTGTCAGGAGACAATAAAATCCCTGATTATTTTGGCACTTGCTTCGGGATCTTCCATCATCCCGAGATGACCGATGCCCGTAAGAACAGACAGCTGAAAGTCAATCTTCGTTTGGAGATCTTTGAGTGATCCCAAGGGAATAAATTCATCATTACTGCCGGCCAGGATCAGAAAGTCCCGGCCAAACTCTTTTACAACGTGCTGATTATCTGCCCGGTCCCTCATCCATGCCGTATAAGCAAGCAAGGTGGCTTTGCTGGTTTTACGTATCTCCTGTTCCAGCCGGGTTTTCCAGGATCCTTCCCGGTAATAAAGTGACGGAATAAAAACATCAAAAAAAGGGGCTGCGCCGTGCTCCTGAATAAATTTGATCGATTTATCCCGGTTTTGCTTTTTTTCGGGGCTGTCGGGAAGGGGTGTACTGTGGAAAAGGCCGGCTTTTGAATATAAACCCGGTTGCTGATCGATGGCTTCCAGCAGAACATAGCCTCCCATGGAGTGTCCAATTATTGTAGCTTCTGTTATTGATTCATCCTGAACCCATCTATTTACAAGGGCCCCAAGATCCCGTATTGAGTTAATGGAATCTGATAAGGGAGTAAGCCCATGGCCGGGGAGATCCGGACAGTAAATAGTAAAGTCATTTGATAAAAAGGGAATGATATTCTCCCAGATATACCCTGCTTCACAGAAACCATGGAGAAGAATCAGTGCCGGGCCATCACCGACGGAACGGTACCTGAGAAGTGACATTTTTTAAACCGTTACATTGCTCTCCGCGAGCTTACGTACAGCATTTGCGATTCCTTCGGGGTCGAAATTACACTCCGCATGCAGCTCTCGCTGTTCACCATGTTCAACTATCCTGTCGGGAATACCTAATCGCTCAATCCTTGCCTGATAGCCGTGATCAACCATGAATTCTGCCACGGCACTTCCGAATCCACCCATGATACAACCATCTTCGACAGTCACGATTTTACGGAATTTCTTAAATACCTTATGCAGAAGAGCTTCATCGAGTGGTTTAACAAACCGCATGTCATAGTGTGCGGGGTCCAATCCGTCTTCCTGGAGGTATTCACAAGCTTCAACCACGTAATTGCCAATATGGCCAATAGTAAGTATGGCGACCTCACTTCCTTCGCGAACCGTTCGTCCGGTACCAATTTCAATTGCCTGCATTGGCTTTCTCCAGTCTGACATCACACCCTGACCCCGGGGATATCGAATGGTAAAAGCACCACCTTCACGTGGTAGTTGTGCTGTAAACATTAAGTTTCTCAATTCCTCCTCATTCATGGGAGACGATACGATCATATTGGGTATACACCTCATATAAGCAATATCGTACGCCCCGTGGTGTGTGGGACCATCGGCTCCTGCGAATCCGGCTCTGTCGAGGCAGAAGTTAACGGGAAGGTCCTGAATACAGACGTCATGAATAACCTGATCATAGGAGCGCTGCATAAACGTGCTGTAAATATTACAGAACGGGATCAGGCCCTGAGTTGCCAGTCCCGCACTGAATGTTACAGCGTGCTGCTCTGCAATTCCAACATCAAATGCACGCTCGGGCATTGCATTCATCATGATATTCATTGAGGATCCCGAAGGCATCGCCGGGGTAATTCCCATTATCTTATCATTCTTTTCGGCAAGCTCCACGATCGTGTGACCGAAAACATCCTGATATTTTGGAGGCTGAGGGGTCTCATGGACCTTTTTATGAATCTCACCCGTAACCTTATCAAATTTACCCGGTGCATGCCATGTGGTCTTGTCGCCATTTTCAGCAGGTGCGTACCCTTTACCCTTGGTAGTTACAATGTGGAGTATTTTAGGGCCTTTGATATCTTTCAGGTCTTTGAGAACATGCACCATATGACTTACATCATGGCCGTCAACCGGACCGAAATAGCGCAGATTTAAGGATTCGAACAGGTTACTCTGACTAAGCAGGAGGGACTTGATGCTATTTTCAATTTTTCCGACGATCTCCCGGGGATTCGGACCGAATTTGCTGAATTTCCCGAGCACATTCCAGATTTCATCACGCACCTTATTATAGGTATGTGAAGTTGTAATATCTGTTAGATAGTCTTTGAGCGCGCCGACATTGGGATCAATCGACATGCAGTTGTCGTTAAGAATAATCAGCAGGTTCGTATTACTTACCCCGGCATGATTCATCGCTTCGAATGCTAGTCCACCGGTCATTGCTCCATCACCGATCACAGCAATATGCTGTTTATCATCCATACCCAGAAAATGAGATGCCTCTGCCATTCCCAGCGCTGCAGATATGGAAGTTGAGGAGTGCCCAACGCCAAAGGTATCATATTCACTTTCCTTCCGTTTAGGGAATCCTGAAATCCCGTTATAAAGACGGTTCGTATGAAAAACGTCCCTTCTTCCGGTTAATATCTTATGTCCGTACGCCTGATGACCCACATCCCAGACAAGCTGATCATAGGGCGTATTGAAAACGTAGTGCAGTGCAACTGTAAGTTCAACGACGCCAAGACTTGCTCCGAAGTGTCCTCCATAGACCGAAACATTATCGATGATAAAATCGCGAAGTTCTGTGCTGAGGGTAACTAGTTGTTCAGGAGAGAGTTTCTTGAGGTCTGCGGGAGAATTGATTTCTGCAAGTAATTTTCCGGGTTCAATCAACATTTGTCTGTGCTCGTCATTTGATAATCAATGAACAATTACATAAGGTAAGTGTTTTGTTTTCGTATTCCAAATAGCCTGTAGAGGGATGGAATGTACAAAAATACATTTTTTAGTAGTAGGAATTACGCTGATACAAGGTTAAAATAATATCTTTGATATTCGGCGGAATACAAAACACCTTGAAACTGTTCATACCTTGAGCTTTGAAATAAAACTTCCACTTTTCGAAGGTCCGTTTGACCTGTTGCTCTTTTTTATCGAAAGGGATGAACTGGATATTCACGATATTCCGATTGCCAAAATCACAAATGACTTTCTGGACTACCTTCATCACCTGGAATCGATGAATATTGAAGTGGCAAGTGAATTTATTCTGGTTGCCGCCACATTAATGAAGATCAAGTCAAGAATGCTGCTTCCAAGGCCTCAGCTGGATGACGAGGGAAATGAGATAGATCCCAGGGAAGAGCTTGTTCGACATCTGCTTGAATATAAAAAATACAAGTCGGTCCTTGCCCAGCTTCAGGAGATGGAAGAAGCTGAAATCAACAAAGAAAAGCGCGGTAATCTTCTGAAGGAGATTCGTTCACTTTCAGAACATGTCAACGTAGAAGCTGAAATACAGGATATTGATCTGTACAAGTTGATGCGGGTATATCAAAAGGTGGTGGAGCGATTTACGGAAGCCCAGAACCGTCCTGTACATGAAGTAATTCAATACCCGTACACCATCGAGGCTCAGAAAGATTTCATCCTGTATGAGCTTAAAAATTCAGATCGAATCTCATTCGAGCACGTAATCACTAAATTTCCGAACAAAATTGCCGTGATCTTTAATTTTTTAGCAATACTCGAGCTCCTTCAACTTCGAATTGTAACCCTTCATCTGGGTGAAGGATTCAATAATTTCTGGATAGAGAAACTGGAGGAGATAGAGGTAAGCTAAATGAATCTTGATACCAGAAAAATATTAAAGACCCTAAACCCAAATAAGGTCTGGCTCCCGGCAGCGATCAGTATTGGCTTTGTTATTTTCAAGGTCATTAGTGACGATCAGTTTACCCCGGAAAGACTTCGGCTCATTTTCGACGCGCGCATTTGGCCGGTAGTCATGGCTTTCATTGTACTGCTCATTAAAGAAGCTGCCTACATTTACCGTATCCGGACACTTACGAACGAAGAGCTTTCCTGGACCAGCAGCATTTATGTGATCATTTTGTGGGAGTTTGCCTCAGCTGTAACGCCTTCGGTGGTAGGTGGTACCGCAGTGGCTGTATTCATCCTGGTGAAAGAGGGGATCTCCCTGGGAAAGTCGCTGGCCTATGTCATGCTCACCGCCATACTCGATAATCTTTTCTTTGTGCTGGCGGCACCCCTGGCTTTGCTCTTCCTTGGTGAAGATATATTTCCTGAATCAACAACCGGCTCGCACTATATTTTTATTACCAGTTATTCGCTGATCGCTATCTACACTATTATCATGAGCCTGGCATTATTCTGGAAGCCCCGTTTATTCAAATGGGTATTGATCAAGCTAACCTCAATTAAGTGGCTTCGTCGTTGGAGATATGCAGCATATCAACATGGTAACGAAGTAATGTGGGCATCGTCTTTAATAAAGGGTAAACCTGCCGGTTACTGGATTCGCATTTCCGTTGCGACAATCGTAGCATGGGTAGCGCGTTATTCCATTCTTAATTTTCTGGTGGCGGCTTATACCAAGGGACTTTCGCTCTATGATCACCTCATCATTTTTGGCAAACATCTGATTCTTTGGATTGTGATGCTCATCTCTCCAACCCCGGGCAGTACCGGCACTGCAGAGCATTTTTTCATGAAATTCTTCAATGAGTATTTATTTGAATTCACGCTTGGAGCGGCGTTGCTATGGAGGATCATTACATTCTATCCGTACCTGATCGTAGGGGCCCTTGCCTTACCGAGATGGATTGCCCGGGTCTTCTTTAAGAAAAAGAAAGAAGATGCCCTTCAGAGCTGAGAAAGCATTGCATGAAGTTTTAATACTTGCGGAATTACAAGGGTGTGTCCGTCATTTATGATTTCAAAGTCAGACTTTGCCAGTCGCTCATCATCATTCATTTGCCGTGCAATGATTGCCTCTATTTGTTCCCTGCCTCGCTGCTTATCCCGTTCAAGGGTTCGTTTTATGCGCAAATCCATTGGGGCAGATACATGAATAATTCCGTCAAGCTGGCGAAAGCTTCCGCTTTCAAAAAGCAATGCGGCTTCTTTCAGGACATAGGAAGTGTTCTGCTGCAGAACCCATTTTTTGTAATCCTCACCAACCGCCGGATGAATTATGGAGTTTAAATTTTCAAGCAATTCAGGTTTTCCAAAAACCTGTGAAGAAACACGGTTCCTGTCAAGCTGCCCGTCACGATAGGCAAATTCCCCAAGTAAGGACTTAACCTTCTCTATGATGGCGGGGTCATGATTGGTGATCCACTTTGCCCGGTTATCGGCATCATACACAGGGATACCGAGACAATTAAAAATACGGGCTACGAGAGATTTTCCCGAGCCTATACCGCCGGTGATACCAATCTGTTTCACTTTTTATGCTGAATTCTTACCATGAGGCTATCCATCCTCACGCCCGAAAGGCGCTCGGGAAAGGCTGCAATCCGCGGACTAATGAGCGAATCGGACTGATTCATACGGTTAAAGTCCGCAACGATTCTAAACGCTGAAGGGTTTACATCAACGTCATCTTCTGCATCTACCCGATATCTGACAAGAACCTCCGAAGGTTCTGCAATCCACGAACTGTCGTCCGGAAAATTCTGTCGCTGGATAGGCACCCGAATCGACCGCTCCACATATTCTGTGATCTGAAAAGAAATCCTTACCGCGTTAGTATTTAAAGCAGCAACTCCCGGAGGAAGGTCTATACCAACGATCTCATCAAAATCTGAATTGATCTGATCACTGTCAAGGTTGATAACAATTGTATCGTTCAAGGCCTGAATCATGGATGCCGCCCCTTCCAGAACTACTGAATCAGGGGTGATATTAACCTTCGACCTGATGCGGGTATTTTCTGCAAGAACTATTCTTGAAGTATCCACTTTCAGGTATACCGTATTCCGAAGCTTTCTGTCGATATGCAAATGCAAGGTATCCGTCAGCACATAATTCAGCTGAAAATCATTGAGTTGTTCTGAGATAAGTGCCGGCAGCGTATTAGCCGCTATTTTGCGCGTATCTACAGGATTATCAATGGGTATTTGAAGGGGGGATACCTTAATTCCGAGACTGTTCTTTAATAAATTCCAGCCGATGCTGTTTACATTGATAAGGACATCCTCTGGTAATTCCTCCACCGAGACATATGTTGACTGATCATACAGGAACTCCAGTGGGTATCGAATCGTAGCTGTATGCTCTTTATTCAGGGCATTCAGGAACCAAAAAGTCGTCGCCGCCAGAAAACACAGTAATATTACCCGGACGCGATTTGTGCTTCCATCTCTAAAATCCCGGATAATATCACCAAACTCTGCCAATTACTTTGATTTACCTGATTCTTTGGGTTTGCTGGACTCAAGTGACAATGCACTTTTATTCACAGTCATGATGCCTTTATCTATTTCGATTACGACCGTTTCCTCATCGATTGATAATATTTTGCCATGAACACCGCCGATCGTAACTACACGGTCTCCTTTCTGTACTTCTGAGATAAATTTCTTTTGCTCCTTCTGTCGCTTTTGCTGCGGTCTGATCATGAAGAAATAGAATACGAGAAATATACCGGCAAGAAAAACGAATTGGAACATTCCGCCGCCTTCACCTGATGCCTGGGCAAGTATAATTGATAACATAGTATAATGATTAAAGAGTATTGAGCAAAATACGCAAAATGAAATAAAATATCCCAACCCCGGCAAGAGGTTGGGATATTATCAATATTTAAGGGGTACTGCTTACTGTATTGTCGCAGCAGCCGGGTTCACCATTGCCTTGATACGAAGCATGGTCTTTTTAGGCCATGTATTTGCAGTGATGGTCACGGTTTTATTCTGAAGATTCGGCTTGCCTTTGGAATCAAACTTTACAAAGATCTCACCTTCCCCTCCAACCGGGATGGGCTCGCGTGTGTAAGTAGGTACTGTACATCCGCATGACCCGATCGCATTCTCGATTACCAACGGCGCTTCTCCGTTATTGGTAAACCGGAAAATATGCTCGACTACGTCACCTTCACTGATAGTGCCAAAATCATGCTCAATCTCATTAAATGCAAAGGTCGGAAGGGGTCCTTCCGGCTTTTGATCGGGCGCATTCGCCTGAACTGCAGGGGCAACCTGGGTTCCGCCGTTTTCTAGTTCTGCAAGACGACTCTCCAGTTCAGCAATTCTCTTTTCAGCATCACGGTTTCCACACGAAAACGTAAGCAACGCTGCCATTCCAGTCATCAAAAAAAATGTTGCAAATTTCTTCATTTTAAAATATTAAGGTTAATAATACATGTTATAACAATAAATGATTCTATTCGTTCCGCTAATTATCGGTTTTCTTGTTGATGTGGCTTAATAATTCATCCACATCCTCCAGTAGTTTTTCAGCCTTTTCACGCGCGTCATTTACTACTTTCTCACCGTGGGATTTCGCTTCACTGAATGCGCCGTTTCTTTCTGATACGAGATCATCCAGCAGGTCTTCCAGACTCTGTCTGTATTTATGCAGTCTGTAAGACAGTTTATCCCGTGTATTGGATCCTTTGTCTGGTGCAAAAAGAATTCCCGCAATCGAACCTGCGGCGGCACCGACTAAAAAAGCCAATATTGCATTTCCGCTATTTCTATTCATAACTATTAAATTTTATTACTTATTATCTATTAATCCTCTTCCGCTCTTCTTTATAACCCCTTTCGACACTAATTCATTCGATAAAACGTCGAGAATTCCGTTAATAAACTGTTTACTCTTCGGAGTACTGTACTTTTTTACGACCTCAATATATTCATTAATCGTCACTTTTACCGGAATACTGCTAAAATTGATCATTTCAGCAATTGCCATTTCAATCACCACACGGTCTGTGAGCGCTATTCTTTCAATGTCCCAGTTTTTCGTTTTTTCACCAATCAGACCTTCATATTTCTTTTCGACAATGCAGGTTGAATTATACAGATCGATAAAAAACTCCTTGTCCTCTTCCCAGTTATACGATATTTCCTGCAGTGCAAATTTCCCTTCCTCAAAAAAGCTTTTTGCTGTCTTGGAGGTAAGGCTTTTTACAATTGCTTTATCTTCCGCCCAATTCAGGTCACGCTCTTCCAGGAATTTATCAATCGTATCATTTTTAAAAATGATCGTTTTGATCAATTGGTTGATGAATTCTGCATCCTTCTCCTCATCGGTCTTATCCAGCGCGAGATAAGCCTGATATTTATCATTCCCCCTCAGAAAATCCTTAAACCATTGTCGAACCGTCGCTGTATCATTATCCCAGCTTATGTGTTTACGTAAAAACAGCACTTCGAGTTCTTCATCTGTTTTCAGGGCCTGAATAAACGGATTGTGAATGAAGTTTGAATGGTCCCTCTTCGAATCACTTTCAGCAAGATCCTGAAACAAGATCAATAGCTTCAGCATCGAAAGGTAACGATCATAAATTCTGTCCACCTCCTGAATCATCGTCTTCCGGAAGTACACTTCATCATTCTGATTCGCATTATGGTACTCTCTGATCCCATCATTCACCGCTTCATCAACCCGGGGATCGGAAGATCCGGCACATATATATCCTGGTTCAAGATAATGAGCCTGGAACCGCTCCAAGGCCTCTTCCCCAAGTTCCTTCAGGCGTACCGGATCCTGTATTTCCATGGAATTGAGATCGGGCAAAAACGATTCCCTGATCTTCTCCAGTGCAATGCCATAATTGGCCATCCTGCTCTGGCGCAACGCATACAAGGTTTGCATTGCTTTTATTCTGAGGGTCCTGCGATTCAGCATAAGTAATAAATAAAAGAACTTTTTAGTACAATATGTCTACTGTACAGATAAATATAAACTAGCGGGGCAATTTTACCCGCCCCATATCTTCAATTCGCTTTTCAGCCATTTTAATAGCCGCCAGCTGCGTTGTAATCCCTTCTGCTTCGGCAGAATTAAGAATATTCAGGCACGTATCATAAATCTTTTCAGCGGTGGCATACGCCCTGTCCCGATTATAGCTGCCTAGATATTCTTCATATACATTGATGAGACCTCCTGCATTAATAAGAAAATCAGGCGCGTAGATTATTCCCATTTCTGCCAATTTCTTTCCATGGACGACCTCATCTTTGAGTTGATTGTTAGCGGCCCCTGCAATTACACGGCATTTAAATTTCTTTAGGGTATCGTCGTTGATGGTCGCCCCAAGTGCACAGGGAGCATAAATATCTACGTCTAACCCATATATTTCTTCCTGGCCAACAACCTGGGCTCCTGTATCCTTCGCCACTTTTGCCACCTTTTCCGAATCAATATCGGTAATGAATACCTTTGCATTTTCCTTGATAAGATAATCTACCAGGTACATCCCTACCTGCCCAACTCCCTGAACCGCAATTTTTTTGCCTTCCAGGGAATCCGATCCGTATGCCTTCTTTACTGCTGCTTTCATACCAAGATAGGTACCATAAGCTGTTACAGGAGAAGGATCGCCACCACCGCCACGGGACTCCGAAATGCCGGTCACAAAATTGGTTTCCATATGGATATATTCCATATCGCGCGTTTTCATATTTACATCCTCGGCGGTCCAGTATTTGCCGTTAAGGCTGTTCACAAACTTCCCGAATCGCCGTAGAAACGGCTCGGTCTTCATCGTACGTGCATCTCCAATTATTACTGCCTTACCTCCTCCAAGGTTCAAACCCGTAATCGCTGCTTTGTAAGTCATCCCGCGCGACAGCCTCAGAACATCCGTCAGAGCTTCCTGCTCAGTAGCATAATTCCACATACGGGTTCCGCCTAATGCCGGACCGAGGATCGTATTGTGAATACCGATGATTGCTTTCAATCCGGTAGCCTCATCATTACAGAACACCACCTGTTCATGTCCCATCGCAGAGAGTTCCTCGAACAAACCCTTATTTTCAACCGATTCTAGTACGTTAATCTCCATCTTTCCAAATTGTAAATTGTTTGTAGTAGATTTGTCTGCACAAATGGAGGAAGTCCCCTTTTGATGACGCCGCAAAAATAGGATTTTTTATGATTTTAACTCATAGAAACCGTTTGCAAAAAACCAAATGACGTCTTTGTCGTTTCCTTTGTTACGGCCCTGTAGGCATGAAAGAACTAAGCTATCTCAATAAATACCTGCTCAAGTACAAATATCATCTGATATTCGGGCTTCTTTTTACCATCATTTCGAACATTTTCCAGATCGTTCCGGGGGTTATGGTACGCTATGCCATTGACCTGGTGACCGATAATATAAGCGTTTACGGAATTTTCGACGGAATAGAAATTCAGGAAACATTGTATGACCAGTTCGCTATAAACCTGGTCATCTATGCCCTGATCATCCTGTTAATGGCATTGCTTCGCGGTATTTTTCTTTTCATGGTTCGCCAGACGATCATTGTGATGTCAAGACTGGTTGAATATGACCTGAAAAATGAGATATTCAATCATTATCAGTCGCTCCCGTTGAGTTTCTACCGCCGCAATAACACAGGCGACCTGATGAACCGCATTTCAGAGGATGTAAGCAAAGTGCGCATGTACCTGGGGCCTTCCATCATGTATGGGATAAACATGATCACACTTTTTGCTCTCCTTATTCCCTATATGCTTTCGATAGATGTTACCCTCACACTCTATTCCCTTATTCCGCTTCCGATTCTGTCGGTGAGTATTTACTATGTGAACAACATCATCAATAAGCGATCGGAAGAAATCCAGGTAAGTCAGTCGGGTCTGTCAACCTTCGTTCAGGAGGCATTTTCCGGTATCCGGGTCCTGAAATCATTTACCCGGGAAAAGGACAGTGGAGAACAGTTTGAGGAAAGGAGTAATGAATATAAAGACCGCTCTCTGGAGCTTACCAGGGTACAGTCCTTATTCTTTCCACTCATCCTTGGACTGATTGGCCTGAGCACAATATTAACTGTCTATGCGGGAAGTGCCAAGGTTATTGAAGGCACACTCTCCTTCGGAAACATCGCCGAATTCATTATTTATGTAAACCTCCTTACCTGGCCGGTAACGTCCCTGGGCTGGATCTCTTCGATCATTCAGCGGGCAGCCGCCTCACAGAAACGGATCAATGAATTCCTGCTTGTTGAGAATGATATTGTAAGTGACCGGAAGCTCATTAAAGAACTCGATGGTGAAATCATCTTTGAGCATGTCTCCCTGGTATATCCGGATTCCGGCATTCGCGCCCTGGAAGATGTGTCTTTTACAGTTGAACCCGGAGAATCAATGGCGATTATCGGGACTACCGGCTCCGGAAAAAGCACCATCGCTAATCTGATAACCCGAATGTATGATGTAACGGAAGGGAAAATATATATCGACGGGGAAGATATTCGGGATTACGAGGTCATGAGTCTGAGGAGTCAGACCGGATACGTACCCCAGGATGTATTCCTGTTTTCCGATTCTATTTTCAATAACATTGCCTTCGGAGAAGAAGAAGCCAGCGAAGAACAAATTTATGAGGCAGCAAGACAGGCTGACGTTTACGATAATATCATTGAATTCCCCAATGGGTTCAGAACCCGACTGGGGGAACGGGGAATCACATTAAGTGGCGGACAAAAACAACGCGTTTCAATTGCGCGCGCGCTCGTGCGCAATCCGAAAATCCTAGTGATGGATGATGCCCTTTCGGCGGTAGATACCAAAACAGAAAATATGATCCTCAACAGTATGAAACGGATCATGCAGGGCCGAACCACCATCATCATCTCTCACCGGGTATCTTCGGCCAAGCTTGCCGATAAGATCATCGTTCTGGATGATGGAAAAATAGTAGAAGAAGGCACAAATGAAAGCCTGCTTGCCACTAATGGCGTATATAAAGAACTTTATGAAAAACAGATGACGGCCGAACAACCGCTGGAAAACTGATCAGTCCACTACAGGAAAAAGTACGGTTAGAACATCCTCCGCTGTAAATATTTCAAGATTCCAGTCGGCAACCTGAAGTCCCTTATCCCTGGCGAAATCAACGGCACCCTTGCGCACATTCGCGGGCGAAGGTCTCACCATAGCGTGCATATCAAGCGTGACCTGAACAAACTGTCCGCCTTCCACAATCTTTTGAACAGATGAATCTGCATTGAACGAGGAATGTTGAGTGCCAATAAATTGATACAGTGTATCAACCTCGGCTTCAGTGCCATAGGAAATGATCGTAAGGAATCTGCCGGTTTCAAATGAAGATGCATCCCTAACTTTGAAAAACAATTTTTCGAGTTCGGGCTGCGTTGGCCGGCCACGATATTCATACCCGTAAAGGGCTATTTCTTCTTGTTCAACCAGGGAGTATTCCAGGGAGGAAGAGCCCCCCAGCCACACAAATATCACTGCGATTATCGCGAGCAGGACAAGTATGGGCAGGATGTATTTTTTCAATTCCAGGATCAATTAAAATGCGTAACGAATTCCGATTGCTCCAAAAACACGAAAATTGAACGGACGATCAACAAGCTCCATTAACAGACTCACCTCGCCAAATGCTACCATAGGAATATCGGCTAATTCGTATTCCATACCAACTATAGCCTCCGGCCCAAAATCGAAATTGGTATGATTGTCGGTGAAGATCCTGTCCTGGGGATCAAAATATTGATATTCAAGTGTTGAAATCCTGAACTGAATTCCGGCTCCGTAATACCAGTCAAGGCGGCCTTCCACATGTGCAGGAAACGATTCATGAAGAAGATACCTACCCATCAGTACCATCGTGAAATTCACGTCATGTGATTGATACAGGAAATCATCATACTTATTGAGTTTCTTAAAGGAATCACGGTAGTAGCTGGAATGATTATTTCTGGAAACAGTTCCGAGACCAAGTTCAATAGCCGAACGTCCTTGAAGATATGCCTTGTAGGAGATTCCGAACGGATCCCCGATACGAATGCCGATACCCTGGTTATATTGCTGCGCGTTTCCCGAAGTAGTAAAAAACAACAGGCCCGTCATTATCATGAGGCCTGTAAAAACAAATTTCTTGATCATAATTCAGTAAAAAAATTTAAAAAACATACCGGAGCCCAACACCTCCCTGCAGCCGCGTCCAGCCCGGATCCTGTTTCAGATCCCGAAAGACTTCAACTTCAACAAAAGCCGCCATCGGAATCTTAAAATATGAGTATTCTATCCCAATTGCTCCGACGGGTCCGCTGTAGGTCCGATTCACGACAAAATTACCGGTTTCATCGTCATTTAAACCAAAAAACAACATATAATCATACTGAATTTCTGTGGTCCTGTACTGCCAGCCGCCCCCGCCGTAGAGCGAAAGACCTTTAACCGCTTTGGCAAGGCTCAGATGATAAACAATTTTAGCCTCCACCATCCAGTCGGACAAAACCTCATGATCAATATAAGCGATCGCTTCACCCTCGCCAAGGGTGTCGTATTGTAAATATTCTACAAAATTTCCTTTGTTATAGCTGTCGTACAGTCCACTTGACGGACTTCCGGCATCAATTGCCAGTGCAAAATTCCGATATGGATATATTTTATAGGTAACCGCGAAGGGGTCTCCCAGTTTTGCTCCAATGCTCTGATAGGGGTATTTTCCCTTTTCAAAAAGGGGACATTGCAGAGTAGGGCTGGATTTCGGCGCTTTCTGCTTCTTATAACGGCTCTGGTCGAACGTTTTAGTACGTTTTACCTGGGCATTAACAGGGTTGCCAAAAAAAATTAACGCCCCGAGCAGGAAAAAAAATATACGTCCTGACATGGCTAAAAGGCATTTTTATAACATAAACTACGTAAAAACGCTCGCCGAAACCTATACGATTTCTTTGTATTGCATTTTATGCAGTTGAGTATATATACCGTTCTGTGAAAGAAGGTAATCGTGTGAGCCGCGTTCTTTGATTTCGCCCTTTTCCAAGACAAGAATTTTATCTGCTTTCTTAATGGTAGAGAGCCTGTGTGCGATGACGATAGAGGTACGGCCTTTCATCATGGTGTCGATGGCTCCCTGGATGAGTTCTTCGGTCTCAGTATCCACAGAAGAGGTTGCCTCATCGAGTATGATTACGCTTGGGTTATAAACCATTGCCCTGACAAACGAAATCATCTGGCGCTGCCCTACAGATAATGTCGCTCCACGCTCCATGACATTATAATCAAATCCACCCGGCAGCCTTTCGATGAATTTCCTGGCTCCCACTTTTTCAGCGGCTTCATAAACCTGCTCACGTGTGATGTTGGGATTACCAAGGGTGATATTATAAAAAATGGTATTTGAATACAGAAATACATCCTGAAGGACAACCCCTATCCGTTCGCGCAATGATTGAAGATCATATTCCTTGATATTGATATCGTCGAGAAAGATACCGCCGCGATTTATATCATAGAAACGTGTCAGGAGATTAATTATGGATGATTTTCCGGCTCCGGTTGCACCTACCAGCGCCAGGGTTTGTCCGGATTCAACCTCAAATGAAATATCTTTCAGTACATATTCTCCTTCATTGTAGGCAAACCAGACTTTCTCGAAACGCACATCGCCTTTAATGGATTGCGGGCGATACTCACCTTCATCCGGAATATGCTCGTCATTATCGAGCAAATTAATGATCCTGGAAGTACTTACAATGCCCAGCTGAAGTGTATTGAACCGGTCGGCGATCATCCGGATCGGACGGAAGAACATCTGAATATACATGATAAACGCGATCAGACTACCCAGTGTAATTCCCGTTTCCACCTGATTCATGGCACCCTTCGCTCCATACCAAATCAATAACCCAATTCCTGCGGCACTAATAATTTCGGCTACCGGGAAATAAACAGAATAGTAAAGTACCGATCGCAGGTTGGCTCTTTTATGGTCTTCGTTAATTTTTTCGAACTTATTGTACTCCCTTTTTTCACTTCCAAAAATCTGGACCACACTCATTCCTGAGATATGCTCCTGTACGAATGAATTCAGATTTGAGACTGCGTTACGAACGTCATTAAAAGCAACTTTGATCTTCTCCTTGAAAACGTAGGTACTCAGAATGAGGATCGGGAGTGTTGAAAGACTGATAAGTGCCAGTTTCCAGTCGGTAGCGAACATCATGATCAGGATGAAGATCAGCTGCAGCAGGTCTCCAACCATTGCTGCGAGCCCCTGACTGAAAACATCTGCCAGTGTTTCAACATCCGAGATTGTCCGGGTTACAAGTCTTCCAATGGGTGTCTTATCGAAAAACTTCAGACGTAGCCGGACCAGGTGATTATAAAGTTGAATTCGAATATCCCTGATTACGTACTGGCCGATCCATCCCGAGAGATAGGTATGAAGATATTGTACCACTGCCTGTATGATCAGGAGCCCTATGAGGATAAGGATCATACGAACCATCCCCTGGTAATCTCCAAGCGCAACATAGTTATCAAGGGTAAGTTGAATAACCCACGGTCTTAACGGGGCAAGTAAGCCCAGAGCGATGGTTAGGAAGATCAAAAAATAGAACCTGCCGTTGTAAGGTTTTACAAATCGCATCAGCCTTTTAAGGACACTCAGGTCTACTATATCACCGCTATTGATCGCTTCTTTTTTCAAAATCAGTTTAAATAAATTTCTTCCGGATATTCAACGGCAACGAGATACAACCCTTCTGGCGGAGCTGCCGCGCCAGCTTGTTTGCGATCCCGGCTTTCAATGATCTCTGTAAATTCAGACATGTTTATTTTTCCTTCCCCAAGCAACAGGAGCGTTCCCACTATTGCTCTTACCATACCCCGGAGAAACCGGTTCGCTGTAATGCGAAAATGATATTCTTCGCCTGTTTCCTCCCACGATGCACCCAATATGTTGCACAGAAAATGATTCACATCGGTATTGACTTTACTAAACGCCTGAAAGTCTTCAAAGGTTTTTAATATTTCTGCCCCCTTATTCATGATTTCCAGGTCCAACGGACGCTCATATCTGTATGTAAGACCGTCTGCAAATACATTTTTGTTACGGCTTATCCTGTATAAATAGGATCTGCTCACAGCACTGAACCGGGCATGTGCATCTTCTCTTACACTTCGAATTTCCCGAATTGCAATGTCATTGGGTAATATTCTGTTCAGGCGGTAAGCTGCCTTCTGCAAATTTTTGATTCCTGGTAAATCAAGGTGAAAATATTGTTGTTCACAATGAACCCCGGTATCTGTTCTGCCACTTCCCACCACAGCGCCGGCTTCAGGCCATAATTTTACAAGGGCGTTTTCAACTTCCTCCTGCACGGTATGGGCATTTTTCTGTCGCTGCCAGCCATGATATTTAGTGCCTCGATAGGCAATTTCAAAGAAATACCGAACTGATTCTGCCTGATCCATGTGCAAACATACAAATATCAGATCGATTGTCTATTTCCATCCGTTAACGCCTTCAATTTCCAGCACCAGGTCGGCCCCATACGCTGAGGAGGGCGTCTGATAACCTACTTTGAAATTTCCGTCCATAATTTTCTGAGTTATCAGCACTACCGACCGAGCGGTAAGAGTATATCCTTCAGGGGTTTCCAAATATTGTTTACAATGATTGTCAGTATTCGAAACTTCACCATAAAGAAAGGACCGGGCTTTTTCCCTTTTTTCCTTACCCGGGCCCGGAGGCCGTTTGTCAATACGCGAATATAACCACTGCTGCACCCAGCCAAGTTTAAAAAGAAACCGCAGTCGATGTGCCCATTTAAGAAAACGGACCTGCCCCCGGGTACTCCCGGTGTAGACTTCGATGTTTGGAATGCCGGTACTGAAAAAAGCAGTGGAAATATCTCCCCAGGAAATTCCGACAGTAAGCTGTTTAAAATTCCCGAAATCTGTGATCCGGGTTGCGGAACCCAATGGCTTTTTCTTCAGAATTCCTTCCGACCTGTAAACCAGTCCATCTGGTATACCTGCCACCATCGTGCGGGCTGTACCACGCGAAATACCTCCTCCCCTTGAAGTGAATGCCAGTAACAACCGATCGCTTCCGGGAAGCCTTGATGCGAGGTGCGCTGCCAGGCAATCTGATGGAACGACATCAAAGCCCGCTCCCGGTAATAGCATGATCTTTGCCTTTTGGGCTGCTTCATTCAATGCCCGAAGCTGTTCAAAGACCGCATACTCCCCTGTGATATCAATGTAATGACATTCCGCTCCGATACACATTTCGGCCACTGGTTCTGCCGTGTGAACGAAGGGCCCCGCACAGTGGATGAGAATATCCGTGCTTTTTAAAATCCGGATGAACCGGGATGTATCGGAAATATCCAGTACTTCGAATGTAAGTTCTGTTTCCTTCGCCAGCTGGCTGAGTTTTGCTTCATCCCTTCCGGCAATCACCGGATTGATCCCAACTCTTTTAAGTTCAGCAATTATAAGACGGCCTGTATAGCCGTAAGCGCCATAAACCAGTATCCTTCCGTCCGAAATCACGATATTCTGATATCATCTGACAGCTCATTCGGGTTATCCGGTGGTTTGTCCACACCGGCTGTCTGCAGTAATTCTCCGCACCGGTTGATGCCTCTGACAATCCCGCCAACGGGATCATTGGCTTTAATTCCTTCAATGATCAGGCCCACGACATGGGACCATTCCTTCTGATCGACTTTTGCATTAATACCGGTATCTCCGATTACCTCGACCATATGTTCAAAATGGGAAATGAATATCAGAATTCCGGTCCTGTTTTCGGTAGAAAACACTTCTTCTGTAAGAAATGCTGCCATAGCCCTGCGTTCCACAGCATTTTCCAAACGGCCATGACTCAAAAGGAGACGTTTATATGCTGAAGATACTCCCGGCAGAATGTAGCCTATTGCGCCCATGATTACGGCAATGATTGCAACTTCGAGGGGAGTTACCTGAAAGGGAAGAAGCCATGCAAACGAAAGGATCGCCAGCATGAAAAGTGGCGCAGCCACAAACATAAGTGTTGATCGCAATCGCACTTCCTCGTATTCATCGGATTTTTCAACGAAATAAGTGACTATTTCACCAGACGTTTTACCTTCCGCCATGGCAACAGCTTCCTTAATGCGGTCTTTTTCTTGTTGAGTGAAATTTCTTGCTTTCATAACTTTACTGTTTACCACCCCCCGGAAGCACCGCCTCCGCCAAAACTACCTCCACCTCCGCTAAATCCGCCGCCGAAACTACCGCCGCCGCCGAAGCCGCCACCACGTCCGCCGCCGAAACCACCACCATAGAAGCCTCCGCCACCGCGACCGCCACCACCGCCGAGCATTGAAATCACATAGAAAAACGCAAATGCCAGCGCAGCAACGACTCCTACTGCCAGACTTACAAAAATCCAGCCGGCCAGAAACGCAATTCCGCTACCAATTAATCCCCCTTTCGATTTGCCAGCTATTTTTCGAAGAATCGGCCCCATGACCAGGAAAATGACAATGAATACAGTGAGCAGTCCATTCACACCCCTTCCTCCGGGTTCACGATTCGCCGAAGGTTCAGGCAGAGGTTCTCCATCCACCACATGAATTATGGCATCCAGTCCTGCACTAATTCCGGCATAGTAATCCCCGGTCCTGAAACGGGGAACAATAATTTCGTTGATAATTCTGTTTGCAGTGATATCCGGAAGCGCTCCTTCCAATCCATATCCTACCTCGATCCTCAATTTACGGTCTTCTTTGGCTACCAAAAGGATTACCCCGTCATCAACCCCTTCACGGCCGGCCTGGATTTTTTCCGCCAGCCGAATACTATAATCCTCGATCGGTTCAATTCCGGTTGAGGGGATCATCACAAAAACGATCTGGCTTCCCTTTTGTGCTTCAAACGATGCCAATTTATTTCTGAGGCTGTTGATCTCCTCATTGGATAATGTTCCTGTTACATCCGTTGCGAACTCCTTCAGGTCGGGTAACGCTTTGATGTCCTGGGCATATACAAACTCCAGGGTAAAGAAGGAGATCGCGAGAATCAGAAAAAAGTATCGGAGTAAACCTCTGGGAAACATGACCTAAACTTAATAAATTAAACCGAAAATGCAGACTACTGCTCAAATGGATGAATAAAAAAAGGAAGATACTTATACTCACCGGAGGCGGTGACTGTCCGGGTTTAAATGCTGTTATACGCGGAATTTTCAAGAGGGCAAAAAAGGAAAAGGACTTTGAAATAATTGGAAGTATTGAGGCATTCAATGGTGTTTTTCACGATCCTCCCAATTTGATGAAGCTTACAAAAAAGAATACTTCAGGTATTCACGTGAAAGGTGGTACCATTCTCAAAACCACCAATAAAGGACATCCGTTTGAATATCCGGTTATAAATGAGGACGGCAGTATCACTATTACCGACCGGTCAGATGATCTGATTGAACGCATTCATAAGCTTGGAGTGGAAGCGGTTATCAACATCGGAGGGGATGGTTCGCAAAAAATTTCCCAGCGGCTGTATGAAAAGGGCCTGAATATTATTGGAGTTCCAAAAACAATTGATAATGACCTTTGCTCGACCGATCTTACCTTTGGGTTCAGCACAGCAGTTCAGGTAGCTACCGAGAGTTTTGACAGGCTTGTAACAACAGCCGAAAGTCATCACAGGGTAATGATCATGGAAGTGATGGGAAGAGATGCCGGCTGGATCGCTTTGCATACAGCGATTGCGGGTGGCGCTGAAGTCTGCCTGATCCCTGAAATTCCTTATAAAATAGAAAATATCGTTCGGCGGATTAACAAGAGGTATAAACATGGCAAGGGATTCGCGAATATTGTAATTGCAGAAGGGGCAAAGCCTCAAAGTGGAGAGGCGTACTCACAGAAGTCAGATGAACTAGGCTATGCGCACCGGCGACTTGGCGGAATTGCCTACAGGCTCAGCGACGAATTGAAGAGCGCGGGATGCCAGGCGGATATACGGGAAACTGTTTTAGGACATATTCAGCGCGGGGGAATACCTGTCGCTTTTGACCGAATTCTTGCCACCTGTTTTGGTGTAAGGGCATTTGAACTGGTACTCGAGAAAAAATTTGGTTACATGGTATCTTACCTGAACAACAAAGTAACCGAAGTCCCACTAAAAGATGCTACCCGGGAATATAACTTTGTTTCAAAAACCTCCTATCTTGTAAATACCGCACGTGGCATGGGAATCTCATTCGGGGATGAATAACAAATGAAATTTATATCGCTAGCCCTACTTTTCTTTTTTAGCTATCCGGCTTTCTCTCAGATTGTTCTGGACAGGGAGAAGGAGGTGGATATCACTTCAGAAATTGAATATTTCATTGATTCCACTGGTGAACAGGATATCACACGTATTAAAAGAAATGCCACATTCTCCCCGGCTCCGCCGGTAGGGCTGAGATTAAATGACCTGGAAGGAAACCTATGGCTTAGGATCACCCTGCAAAATCCCTATCAGGATGATGAACAGAGTATACTGATATTTAAGGACCCTTCATTATTTAATATCTCCCTCTTTGAAGAAGGAGAAGGCGAGAGTCTCAGCGGAGCCTCTGTCCCGCAACATGAAAAAGATGTAGCCGGCAATCACAATGCTTTCAATATAAATACCAAACCCCTTGAAACCGAGATCATATATGTAAAGATTCAATCCGATAATTTTATTACCACCAGCGCTACGGTATTTACCGACAAATTATACCATGAAAAAACCCGGCGGGAATATATATTCCTGGGGCTGTTTTACGGAGTGATGATGCTGATTATGGTGTATTCCATTTTCCTGTTCGTCCTCACAAGAATGTCTGTTTTCCTTATTTACGGCAGCTATATTTTGGGAAGCATGCTTTTTACAGGGACTTCCGACGGGTTCACGCACATGTATCTTAATCCGCTGGTGCAGGCAACCGGCGGATACCTTGAATATATTCTGGCAGCCGTTTCCAATATGATCGCACTCATCTTTATGGACCGGTTTCTGCACACACAACGCTGGTCTGTTCAGATTCATAAGGTGATAAAAGGCTTAGTCTGGTCTATCGGTGGAATTCTCACATTTACATTGCTTTTCACTCCCAATGAAGGATTTGAAGTAATGCGACCTGTTGGAATTGTTGTGCTTCTGATCGTACTATGGGTAAGTGGTAAGGCTGTAAAGCAACACGTACACCAGGCCCGTTATTTTTTTATTGCATTCCTGGGCTATGGATTTTTCATCACTCTATTTGTGCTGAATTTGTTCAGGATAATTCACTTCAGCTTCCTCGTACAGTATTCCATCCATTTCGGGATAATCTTTAACCTTACTGTACTCTCGATCGCTTTAGGAATGAGAGTATACCGAAGTTATCAGAACTCCATCAGGGCAGAACGTGAAAAACAGGTGGAATATTCGATCAAGAACGAAGCGCTGGAAAAACTGGTCTGGGACCGTACCAAGGCAATTATTCAAAAAGAAAATGAACTCCGCTCCATCATCGACAACAGTGATAATCTCATATGGCTGATCGATACCGACTACATACTACGTGAATTAAACACAGCTTTCGCCACATCCTGGGAACTCACTTTCAATAAAAAATTAAAGAAAGGGAAAAATATCGTTGAGCAGATCCCGGGCGATAAACTTAAGGAATTATGGCGATCCCGATACGACAAGGTATTTAAAGGCGAGGCCATTCGGTTTCGTGAAAATTATGAAATTGATGGCGAACAGCGATTTTTTGAAATCAATGTTTTCCCAATCCGCGAAAACCGCATAGTGAAAGCTGCTGCATTTTTCTCTCGGGATATTACTGAGCGTATGAAATACGAACAGGAATTGAAAGATAAAAATATTGCATTGCAAAAGGTTAATCAGGAGCTCGACAGTTTCGTTTACAGCGCCTCCCACGACCTGAAAGCTCCACTGGCCTCCATTCAGGGTCTGATAGCCCTTGTTAGGGATGAAAATGATCCGGAACATCGAAAGCAATATTACAGCATGATGGAACGGTCGATCAACCGGCTGGATCAGTTCATCCGTGATATCATCGACTATTCCAGAAATACAAGAGTAGAAAACAAACGGGAGGTGATTGACATTACCGAAATGATCAACAGCATCCTGGATGATCTGAAATACATGAATACGTCCGGAGCACTGGAAATAGCTCTTGAGGGAAATGAAAAATACCCGTTCATCAGTGACCCTACCCGAATGCGGATCATCCTGCGAAATCTTATCAGCAACGCGTTCCGGTATGGCCATGTTGATAAAGAAGATCCCCAGGTTTCGGTTTCATGGATCATTAAAAAGAAAGAGGCTGTTTTTTTTATTTCGGATAAAGGTCCGGGAATCGATAAAGAACATATTGAACGGATATTTGAAATGTTCTACCGTGCTCACGAAACTTCATCCGGTTCAGGGCTTGGTCTTTATATTGTTAAGGAAACTCTTTATAAAATGGATGGTGACATTTCTGTTGAATCCGGTAAAGGTAAGGGCACTACTTTTAAAATAGTTATCCCTAATTATTCTTCTGCTTCATAACTTTCAGGTACCCTGACGGGTTGTACAGATATGAATAAAATGGAAATTGAAGAGACCACATTGGGCGGTGGATGTTTCTGGTGTATTGAGGCGGCTTTGCAGCTTCTGGATGGGGTGTCATCTGTAAAACCCGGCTATGCGGGAGGTAAAATAAAAAACCCCACTTATCGCGAAGTATGCAGCGGTCTCACCGGCCATGCTGAGGTAGTTCAGATAACCTTTAACCCCGACATTATCAGTTTTGAGAAAATTCTGGAAGTTTTTTTCTCGGTCCATGATCCAACCACGCCGAACAGGCAGGGTGCTGATGTCGGTTCTCAATATCGCTCGATCATCCTTGCGCACAATGACCATCAGCTTAAGTCTTCAAAAGAGATCATACAGAAATTAGATGAGGAGAAGATCTTTGACAATCCGATTGTAACACAGGTTGAGATGTTAAAAATTTTCTACCCGGCAGAAGCTTATCATGTTGACTACTACAAAAATAATCCCAGTCAACCCTACTGTTCATTCGTAGTAAAGCCAAAAGTCGACAAGGTCAAACGAGTCTTTTCAACATTGCTAAAATAAAAAACCCCCGGTCTCATCAACCGGGGGCTTCTCCTTAAACCGCATTTATTTCATAATCATAACCTTTCCTGTTTTCATAGTATGATCCCCGACTATGCGGTAGGTGAACATACCTGAAATACCCTTATCCGGATACCAGGTCCAGGTATTTGTTACACCGGATTCCACCTTATCCCTGAACAGGATTGTCGCCAGATTTCCGGATGGGTCAAAAATCTCTACACGTACATTTTGTGAAATTGCCGATGTATATTGAATTTTCACATAATCAGTTGTAGGATTCGGGTAGGCAATCGCATTCTCATTGATCTCCATTTCCGCAACCTCAAAATCAATACAGGTGCCGTATTTGAATGCAACCCGTGGTGATTCATTCAACAAGAGGCTACATTCATCAGATACCCCACAGACAGTATACTCAATAGTGAATTCCTGGTATTCATGCCCCTCACCAAAACCGTTGATGTCATCAATCTTAAATCCGGAAATTCCAGTTTTAGGATCCGTTCCTTCCACAATTTTCCAACCTGAAGAATTGTATATGTCCGTAATTTCACCACAAGGTACTTCTACGGCCATGTGTGACAACCCATGGGTTTTATTTCCGTTGTAAGAGACGATCAAACGATAGGTCCGGCAATTTCCGGAATCGTTTAACTGGTCAACAATTACGTCAAATGAATCCTCACAGTCAGTAGTAAATGGCCCGTCAACATCCGTAGGATCGGTTGGATCGGTTGGATCAGTTGGATCAGTCGGATCGGTTGGATCCGTAGGATCAGTCGGATCGGTTGGATCAGTCGGATCGGTAGGATCAGTCGGATCGGTAGGATCAGTCGGATCCGCAGGGTCTTCACAGCCAGCCTCCGGGTAGCTCACAGAAATCATTTCAGTAACGGAACATCCATTATTATCCGTAACAGTGACACTGTAAATTCCTTCGGCAAGACCGGTTTTCATTTCTCCGGCGGTACCATCCTCCCAGACTATATCGTATGTGCCAGACCCGCCTGCAACTTCTATAAATGCCGTGAATCCATCAGTCAAACAGCCATCATTGGAGATTTGCGAGGTTATGGTAATTGGCGCCGGATCTGCAACAACGTACAGCAGTTCACGTACACAACCGGCTTCATTCGTTGCAGAAACACGGTAGACACCTGATTCCAGCGAAAGCCGTTCATTACCTATATAACCATCCGTCCACTGATAGGTGACTCCTGTGCCCGGCGAGAGGATAATAGACCCGTCATTACCTCCATAGCAGGTAGTGTTGCTAATCTCAGAGGATACTTCAAACGAATCAGCTGTGACATATACCGAAATACTGGCTTCACAGCCGCTCTCATCCGTCACCGTCGCCATATACATGCCTGCTGCCAGGCCGTCAAGATCTTCGGAGGATGCGCCGTTTGACCAGCTAACGGTTACGTTACCTGTTTGTCCTGTAATCGTCAGGTCTATTGTTCCCGAGTTATCCTCAATACAGCCGGTAGTTGTTGCAGTGGCCGAAAGTCTAAGGCTGTTTTTCTCCTGAACAAAGAAAGCCCCGCTTGCCGTGCAACCCGATCCATCAGTTACAACGACATTATAGATACCTGCTTCCAGGCCTGAAATATCTTCGGTTGTTGCACCATTAGACCATTCAATATTGTAATTGCCAGATCCGCCGGCAATCTCAATATCAATTGCTCCATCCGGTTCGGCACAGGAGGTGCGGGTAACCTGACCGGAAAGTTGAATCGCTGTTATATTCCGCACCTGGAAATTGGCATAATTCGAACACCCGTTGGCATCAGTCACCAGCACAGTATAGTACCCCGCCATTACACCCGAAAGGTCCTTCTCTGTTGTTTGGTTATTCCATTGATAGGAATATGGCGCTGCACCGCCTGAAACAGCTAAAACTACAGAACCGTCTTCCTTGCCGGAACATGAGGCATCTGATATTTCTCCGGAAATAACGATGGACTCCGGCGCCGACACTATTCCGGTCAATTCAAGTATCTCGCCATTTCCGTCTGTAACAGTGACTGAATATTCACCTGCGGGAAGGTTCTCAGCAAGTCTGCCTTCAAAACCATGAGACCAGTCAAAGGTAAACGGTTCAGCACCATCGGCTATTAGCACCTCAATTGACCCATCTAACCCAGAGGCACATGAGGCATTGGTAATCCTGAGCGATGCATCCAGTTTTGAGCAAACTACATCAATCGTTTCCCGGTAAACACATGTTCCGGCTTTATAGGCCACCTCTGGCGACCAGCATTTCAGGCCGTCAGCCGTGCATTCAGTATCAGGACAGATTTCAAATGTAACCGTAAACTCGCCTGCTGAATCGCCAAAGCCTTCAATATCGTCAATCTTAAAGCCATTGGTCCCTGTCGTTGGATCGAGCCCATAGGCTATTTTCCAATTGCGTGAATTTGTAACATTTGAGATGTTACCACAGGGTATATCCATCGAAAAGTGGGAGAGTGCATGTACACAATCAGTACCTGCATTCACGGCAACGGTATACCGCAAACATCCCGAAGCGAGTGTTTCAACCGTTTGAATCTCGCTTGAAAAGCAGCTGTTCCCGCAGTCTTTCTTTTGTGCGGAAACGCCGGTAATAAATAAAAGGTTAAGACAAAGCCATGTAAAAATGTATCGCATAGCATAATTGGTTGGTTCAATCATGTATGCGCTGATGACAACAAAGGTTATCTTACCTTTAGAGCATAGGTTGAATTCGTCGGTGAATGGCTATATTAAACGGTACAATTCAATTACCAGGATGTTGAAATTTACTCCAGCAATGACTCAATTTCATCCATTTTTTTACCTGAAAATGACCCTGTCGTGGCATATATAATTTTGCCATCCTCATCGAGCACGAAGAAATAAGGAACGTCTTTTTTGTCAAATGCCAGGGCATCCTTATAGGTCTTCAAATCTCCTTTATAAAACAGGATGTGCGGCAATAAACGGGCATCAATGTTTTCCGCTGCCTTTTTCTTTGCCGTTCCGGCAGCAGCCGCCTTTACTCCGGTGAACATCGGAACAAAATAGACATTCACATCATATCCAAATGATGAAAAAAGTCCCTTGTTTTCAGCAATGAACTTCAGATATACAGGCTCGAACCAGGTATTCAGGTCATCCTCCGATTTCTTGGAATAGGCCAGGCCGAGTAATGTGTATTTCCCTTTCGTATCCACCGGGAGGTTAACCGTTTCATCCTGAACAGTTTCTGCCTCCATCTCGGGGAAAAATTTACCGGTAACCTGTGAATACCCTGTAAACGGCAGTACCAGCAACATCAGTATCAAAAAATTTCGCATCATCCGTAGTTTTAAAAATGTAAATTCCTGACTATGGATATTATGAACGTAAAAATTGTAACCTGCGTATAGACTTTGATTAAAAACTAATCTTGAGGAGGGCTTTTCAATATGTGATATTCACCTGCGGGAACCCAAAACCTGGCTTCAATTCCCGCCTCCACGTTTCGCTGTCTCAAAGATTTTACAAAATAGAAATCGGCCCGGGCTGCTGTCGGGGACAAACTCAACAGCAAGTATCCATGATCCCTTAAATTCACGTATTTGAGATGTGGATTCACTTCCTCTGAAAGCAGCAATCGTTCATGAATCATTACAAGTGAGTCTGGATTACTCTCATTGCTGTTGGCACTGTTGATGCTCGTGGTTCCAAGTTCAATGGCGAGGGCCCCTTCACCTGTTTTAGCATTATACGCTCCGAACGGATCAAGCGTTGATTCAAACACCCACGAGGAATGTGTATCACCTGTTACCATTATCAAATTATCAAATTGGTTTATACTGAACATTTCAGCCAGACGAGCCTGTTCGTAAGGATATCCATCCCATGCATCCATATTCAGATTGAGATTTTCGCGTCCTGTATTCAGCCGCGAAAAAATGACCTGATTACCAATAATTTTCCAGGTGGATCTGGTTCGTACGAGCTGACTGGTTAACCATTGGAACTGTTCTTCTCCCAGCATTGAGCGCTCCTTACTACTGAAACCCGAATCGTCCGGACCAGGAACCGGTGCTGTCCGCCCGGCAAGGCGCTCATCCAGCATGATGAGTGTTGCCAACGGGCCGAAATCAAATTTCCTGTAAAGCGGGCCGCCCTCACGAACCGGCATCCATTCATAATAAACCTGTTTTGCCACATTCCTTCTCACCTGAAAGTCTCCTTCTTCAGGTTGATGGTTTTGGGCACCATCCATATAGGCATTATTGGCAATCTCATGATCATCCCAAATGGAAATAAAGGGATGGTTTTTATGGACTTCCTGAAGGTCGGGATCACGTCGATACTGCCCATATCGCATCCGGTAATCTGCCAGTGTGATGATTTCATAGGGTGGTTCATGTATCCTTCCGATGGTCGTGTCTCCATATACTCCCGGCCCGTATTCATAAATATAATCACCCAAATGTATCACCGCCGCGAGATCCGGTTGTTTGGCGATATGACTGTAGGCGTTGAAATATCCCCACTCATAATTGCTGCAGCTAACCACGGCAAACCGAAGACTATCTACAGAACCCGCAGGTGCCGTCCGCGTCCTGCCGACCGGTGAATACACACCGTAGGCCTTGAACCGGTAATAATATTCTCCTCCGGGGCGCAACTCGCCTACATCCACTTTTACCGTGAAGTCGCGTTCTGCGGTTGTATTAAAATTTCCTTGCTGAACGGGAATGCGGAATTCCGCATCACGCGCCATTTCCCATTGAACAGCAACGGATGAATCAGCGTGGGGTATAGTAATGCGTGTCCAGATGATGACACGATCAGCTAATGGATCACCGCTCGCCACTCCATGCATGAATATGTCACCCGGCTCGTAAGATAAATCAGGTATAGTGGATTTACAGGCCACGAGTAACAATAAAAGCAGCGTATAAAAGGGGAATCTCTTCATTGTATTTAATTTACTCATTATTCCGGATATCTGCGCACCCTTACAATTACACCTTTGAACCAAACTTATTCCGGGTAAATTACGTTGGAAAACTTATCAACCCGTTTATCATGAAGAATGCGAAAAATTATCCCGGCTGTCCTTTCAGAACCGAGCTTGATCTATCCGGTCTCATCAGATATTGGAAACAGAACCTGAATCAAAAAGAAAGCACACTGCAATATGCCTCAAAAGAAATACTCCAGCAGATCGAAAAGGCAGTTGAATTGCATAAGCCGATTCAGGATCCCTCGGTGCTGGAAAAGCATTCAGACCTGATCAGGATTCTCATGAGTGCCATCTTCCCGACTGCGTTATCTGATTCCGTCTTAATGGGAGCCCATGTACCCTTTAATTTCAGCGGATTTTACGCCACGCCCGGTTATACGGAAATCCTGCCCTTTGATAAACCGCGTGAAGATATCCGTTTGTACAGCGACACGGCAGACACCTCAAAGGGTACGATCATGATGGCTTACCTGTTCATTCTGAATAAATATTTTGGAACCAATATTGACTACCAATTACCCATAATTCTGGGTCTGCCAGATAAAAAAACAGGACTGGAGCGAATCTACAACCTCGAATTTGATACAAGATTCATTGAAGTGATCGCTCTTGAAAAACCGGAGATGCCGGATAGCAAGACCATCGCCATGCTGCTGGAAAATCTGTATGATGTTGAGTTATGGCGACGATACATTCGTCCGGAAAATTTCGTATTCCGGGGTTTTGCACTTCATAAACTGGTCGACGTTACAGACCAGGAAATGCTTTCCTCAATAAAATATTATTTACTAAAACGTGATGCTGTTACCTGTGGAGTGAATTTTCTCACCATCCAGGAAAAAATTCAAGCCCTCTTTGCACTTCCAGACCTGAAACTGGGAATTGTATTTTTTGACCCGAACAATAATATCATCTCGAGTGGGGGTATTTCCGACTGGAATAGTTTCATGATACATGATCATCAGGAGAATTTATCATGCTCCTATTTCTCCAATTCCATTTACGATAAGGCTTTCACCGAAAAGAAGCCTGTGATAATCGAAAACCTGGCAAAATACGATCGTAAAACAAAAATTGAGAAAGCGCTGCTTGAGCAGGACATAAAAAATATCATCATTGCACCACTTACCAATAATGGTGAAGTTATAGGCATGCTTGAGCTTGTAACCCCAAATCCAGGTGATCTCAATTTCATCAATGCCGGGAAGCTTTCAAATGTCCTTCCAATGTTTTCAGCGGCAATTACCAGGGTATTGGGCGATCTTCATAATGAAGTTCGGGCCGCAATTCAGAAGGAATGCACCGCTATTCATCCGTCTGTAGAGTGGAAATTCCTTCAGGCGGGTTATGAAATGGTCGGTCAGAACCAGAAAGAAGGAAAAACCACCCTCCCTGAAATCGTTTTTGATAATGTGTACCCGTTATTCGGGATGTCAGATATCCGCAATTCATCGGTACTACGTAATCAGGCGATTCGGGAAGATCTCCTTGAAAACCTTTCCATGGCAAAGCATATTATTGAAAGGATTCTTGAATACCGGAATATGCCTATTCTGGATGAGCTTATTTTCCGTATTAACACTGAAATGTCTCAAATTGAGCCCGGCCTTGCTTCGGGTTCCGAATCCGGAGTAATTTCCTTCCTTAAGGAAGAAGTGAATCCGGCTATCCAGCTCTTCCGTAATCATAATGAGGAAATTAAGAACCTCACAGACAATTACTTTAATGAGTTAGATCCGGACCTGGGAGTGATCTACCATAAGCGCCGTGATTTTGAGACCAGTCTTACCAAGGTGAATGAAAATATTTCCAAATTTATCGAAAATGCCGAAGTGCAGGCGCAGGAGATCGTTCCCCACTATTTTGAAAAATACAAGACCGACGGGGTGGAATATAATTTATACCTCGGACAATCATTGCTGCAAAACGGTACGTTCGATACTCTTTACCTGCGAAATTTCCGTCTCTGGCAGCTCATCACCATGTGCGACATCGCCAGAAGCATCGATGAACTGCAAAGCGAATTAAGCCATCCCCTTGAGATCGCTCAGCTTATACTTGTTCATAGCGAACCACTTGCGATCCGTTTCCGACAGGATGAAAAAAGATTTGATGTAGATGGGGCGTATAACATCCGTTACGAGATCATTAAGAAGAGAATCGACAAGGCTCACATCAAAGATAGCGGTGAACGGCTTACCCAACCTGGTAAAATCAGTATTGTATATTCCCGGGAGTCGGATGCGACTGAATACCTCCGATATCTTGAATACCTTAAAGCACAGGGCTTTCTCTGTGGAGAAGTGGAACAATTTGAAATTGAGGAATTACAGGGAGCAAAAGGACTTCATGCACTTCGGATCACAATAAATCAGGATAGAAAGACCTCGGATAGTTCAGACAACAGCCTGATCGATGATCTCATCAGTCAACTGGAAGAGGCCTAGACCCCGATCAGTTTGAACATAGCGGAAAGCAGCTGGGGATTACGTCGTTGTTTATTCATCGGATCAATACCGTATACAAGCAACCCGTGATAAATTAAGGCAATGGCCCAGCATACAATGAGGAATAACCAACCCCATCTCGATCTGATATCTCCAAAAGTGTACAGAGCCAATGCTATGTTGGCAGAAATGTATAGGAAAATATGAATCATGAAAAAATTCAGCGCTTTAACAAGGCGCCTGGTTTTTTCATACACTTCCGGGTTCATCATGCTATTACTACTTTAATATACAACTATACTTAATTTTTTTATTATTACCGACTGAATGGGGGTCTATGTAATGAAATTAAACAATTTACCTGCCTAATCCATTAGTATTATAAAGGATAATTATGGATAATACAATAGAAAATAATGCAATTAAGTATGGCTTGCTCACCTCTTTTGCCCTCATAGGCTTCTTTTTTCTGATGAAGGTAATGGGCCTGAGCACTGAGTATGAATTGCGCGCATTGAACGTTCTGTTCCTCTTTTCAGGTGTATATTTCGCTGTTAAATCCTACATTGATAAAGCCGATAATGTTAACTATTTAGGAGGCCTCGGAACCGGCATGTTAACTTCCGGGATTGCCTTATTCGTATTTTCAGGCTTCATCGTAATATATCTTGGCGTGATTGATCCTTCATTCATGAACTCACTGAAGGAATACGAATATTTTGGACGGTATCTGAATCCCTACATTGCCGGAGCAGTGATATTTCTAGAGGGTACAATTTCAGGATTGCTTGTTTCATTCATTTTGATGCAATATTACAAGCGCAGCCATCTGTCGACAACCGAACCTGCGATACCGTAGGCTCTCATTTCTTAACCCTGAAAAAGAGGTTAAAAGAAGCCAGAAATTGTGATTTGTCAAATTCACGGAGGAGTTCGCGGTCATTTCCGAATCTCAATAAACTCAGTGTAAAATCCACCTTATCACCTTCCGCATATTCTTCAAAGGTACGGTCGACCGGATATCCGAATCGCGCCTGAGCAACGATCTGTGGCGTAATGTAATACTCGATGAACCAATCGAAATCGAGGCTGCTGCGTTCGGTATATACGCCATCACCCATGAAGGAAGTCACCAGTCCGATGTAGTTTAATCCCGTATTCCAACGTTCGTTTATTGAATAGGATAAGGTGTTATACATCGGGAAACTTCCGAAGAGCCTCCATCTGTCTGAGATTTGCCAGTCAATAGCCAGAAAGGGCTGTAAGAGCTGGCCAAAAAGCTCATGGTTGGTGTAGATGCCATAACCCAGCATTAGATCTTCATTAATCTGTTTATTGGCACTTAGCAATACTCCAACCTGAAATCCATCGCCGAATTTCGCATCCTGATAAATACCGGTTCGCAAAAGAGGCAGGACCTGGAGGTTCCACTTTTCCGAAATTTGGGTCTGAATGCCCGCCTGGAATAGGTACCATTTAAAATTTTCTCCGGGGTCAACCCGATACTGCCAAAACCTGAAACCCGGGAGAAAATATGTTTTCTCGCTGATCTTTACCGGCAGAAGTATGTTGAACCTTGCCCCGTAGACAGATCTGGCTGTATCACCGTCACTGGCCGACGTTGGAAAAGAATAACGATAGCCTAACTGTCCTATCTCAATATAGTCCTGACCTTGCGTGCGCAGCAAGGAAAACACGAGCAGGGCGGTCATGATAATAAACCGGACAGTGTTTTTTCTAAACATTCGGAAAAATATAAAAATATTCCGGTAATGATGCGAGCAGCTGAAATTTACTTATTCTGACGAACCAAAGATGACAATTGCATTATGACCACCAAAGCCAAAGGTATTGCTCATAACATTTTTTAGATGGGCTTTGACAGGCATGTCACGTACCAGGGGAATACCAGCAGGAATTGACTCGTCAAGATGATCAATATTAATCGTTGCCGGCACTATGCCTTCTTTCAGCGCCATCACCGAAGCAACTGCTTCAATGGCCCCGGCAGCGCCAAGTAAATGCCCGGTTGATGATTTGGTGGCCGACAAAAGCGGTGTATGGTTAATAAAGACCTGACCGATTGCTTTAATCTCACTTACATCGCCAACCCGGGTGCCGGTAGCATGGAGGTTGATATACCCAATATCATCCGGAAGAAGATCCGCATCTTGAAGTGCGAGCCTCATTGCCCTGGCTGCCCCGTCTCCTTCGGGATGTGTGGAGGTAGCGTGAAATGCATCGTTGCTCATTGCGGCACCCTTAACCTCAGCGATAATGTGGGCACCACGCTGTTGTGCATGTTCAAGGCTTTCAAGAATGAGCGCTCCTGCACCTTCACTCATCACAAAACCGTCACGGTCACGGTCAAATGGCCTCGAGGCTCCCTGCGGATTGTCATTATTCCTTGACAACGCTTTCATGGCTCCGAAACCTCCGATTAAGGCCCGGGTGATGGGCGCTTCTGAACCTCCCGCAACAATAACATCTGCTTTGTTCCATCGGATGTAATTCAGGGCATCCATGATGGCGCTATTGGATGAGGCACACGCCGATACGACCGAATAGTTAATGCCCATGAATCTGTATTCAAGTGCAATTTCTCCGGAAGGTGTATCAAGAAGTGATTTAGGAACGTAAAAAGGTGAAAATCGAACCATTGCCGGGTTTTTTGCAAACTCGAGCAATCCGTCTTCGATCGTTTCGATCCCTGCGTTACCCGAAGCCCAGATCACCCCAATTCGTTCATTATCGTACGAAGAACTGAGCAGACCGCTTTGATCGATTGCTTCCTTAACCGCCTTAAGCGCATATAATGACAACCGGTCTTTCCGGTTGATCTCTCTTGGCGTGAATGATTGTTCAGGCTCCCAACCTGAAATCTCACCTGCTATCCGGCACGGAAAATTGCTTGCGTCGAAACGCGTGATCCTGCCGATTCCGCTCTTACCGTTCACAAGATTTTCCCAAAATGCCTCTACGGATGCGCCAATTGGTGTGAGTGCACCCATTCCCGTGATCACTACCCTTCTCATTTAGTTGGATCCCCCGTCATCTTTCTTCTTCTTTTTGAAGATTTCCTTTATTTTATCCACGGCTTCATCCTGTACTTTCTTCTCAACCGGTACTGTAACAGAATCAGACTTAGTACTATCTGCAGGTGTTTTCTTACCCAGAATATTACCAAGGATCTCACGGGTCTTTTCATCCTTTACATTTTCAAGAAGGTCTTCCGCTTTTGCCCCTGCTTCCTCGGTGGCCTTCTGCTTAAGAGCGGCTTCAATCAATGCCTTTTGTTCGTCCATCAACAGCATAGTTTCAGGCTTCTTGTAGGTGCCGCCAATACCCAGTGTGACCGGGATCAAATCACCACTTGCAGGTGCCTTACTGTTCTCTGCCAGGAAAGCATTCAGCTGAGAGCCCATTTTACCTGCCGGAACAAGCATGGAAACCTGGTAGGCAATGGATCCGTCAAGGGCTGTAGTCCCCTGTATGGTCGCATCATAATCTCCCATTTTTATGTCAAACGGATCCACCTTCAGTTTCCCATCTTCAATGGTAACATTCATGATCAGGTCTCTTAAGACCACCTGGTCCATCTTCTCAAGACTCGTAACGGAAGAAATACCTTTCAAAATATCCGAATCTTCAAGTGTAGCCCGTAAAACTTCTACCATGGCATCCACATCCACGGATAAAAGGTCTGGTGACATATCCTGCAATAACAGCCCGCTTAGTTTAACATCGGTAGAAACCGTACCTATCAATTGATTGGCAATAGGAACAAAGCCACGAACGATATCAAACGTGCTGAATGCCTCAGCAATTCTAACTTCCTTCACATCCATGGCCAGGTCATAGGAAGGTTTCTCCGGATCCACAGTTGAATAAGAACCGGAGGTGGAAAAAGCACCACCAAGCATATTGAATCTAAAGTCATTCATGCTTACTGTCTGATCCTTTATTATGAGTCGGCCCTGTGCATTAGTCATCCGCATATTTGTCAGGAGCACTTCATTCGCACGGGCATTAACAACAAAATCGATGTCTGCCGGAACTAAGATTACCGACAATGCAGAATCAACGGAGGCCGTTGCTGACGGATCTTCCTCAGTCATGAATTGGTTCAGGTCAATTTTAGTGGAATTTACATCCAGCTCCCCGCGGAGAGTTTTTCCCTCGCCAAGCGCGTAGCCAATGTAATTGCTGATATAACCGGTAACCTTAAAGTCACTGTCTCCAAGCCTGGAATCAAACCGGACAAGATTCATTCGTGCAGGATCAAACGTCAGGGCCGCTTCAGAAATTTTAAAAGCCGCGGGTAAGGCAGAACTGTTATATAAAAAATTCCGAAGCGTAACGTCTCCGCTGGTGGGAAGCTCCGCATACCTCTCTTTCTCCAGCGCCTCCATATTCCCTTTTGTGTGAACATCAGCCATTAGCTGACCTTCAAGCTCCATGTCAGTGAGTTTTAGAATTGCAGCCAGCTTTTTGAGATCAACTGATCCCTGCGCATTCAAATCCCATGTATAATTCTCGAGATTGGCGATCTTTCCATCTGCTTTGAAAGGCGCTCCGTCAAGCTGCATTGAAAATGGGTTGATACTGGCCTTGAAATCTTTCATTTCGCCTGTCGGGTTTTCAATCTCACTTTTCAGACGAACCTTTTCCAGGGCATAAGGCAAATCGGCCGACTTAATATAACCGTTCTCTATCCCCACACTTCCCTTGATTGAGGGCATGATCTGGCGAACAGAATCATAAATGCCGCTGAACGTCAGATCTGCCATTCCTGTTCCACGAATTTCGTTTCCCTCGACAGGGAAAATAGTTGTAAGCTCTTCAAAATTCAGCGAAGCCTTCAGATGACCGGCCATTTCATAATTCCTTAGATTATTGATCTTCAACGTGGCATCAACAGGATTTTGTCCAAAGTCAAGGTGAAACTTTGAAATATCAACGGAAGTGTTTTCAAGAATACCGTCTTTATTTTCAACAAGTGCATCAATAGTAATATTCTCCACAGCCCTGGGTAAATCAGGATACTGGAACATAGAATTCTGAGTAAAGAGTTTTATGCTGAATGCCGGAAGGCGTTCGTCATTGTAGGTTCCTTTGGCGTTCGCAGCGAAATCAAGGGTACCATTTGCCTGGATCCGATCAAAGTCGGATGTATAAATTCCCGGAACAAGTGACAACAGGCTTTTGAACGAATTATCCTTGGCGGCAAAAGTAAGATCCATATCATACCCTTCATCCAGCATTTTGAAAATGCCGTCAACGCCTATTTTGAAATCATTTATGGAAATGGTATTCTCCCTGAACGTGTAGGTGGAATAATTATCACTGATATTCATGACCACATCTGCATCAAGAACCTTATCCTGAATATATCTTATACCATCATACTCAATTACGAATGAGTCCGCCCGGGTATTTGTGCGCAGATCAAATGAAACCTGTGTAAAATCGCCATTCCCTTCGTGATTGATATTTTTTAAACTCAATCTCATTGGAAAGGTCGCATCATAATACGAGAGTGACCCTCCTGTTACATACCAGTGATCAATTCCAAGATTGAATGATGTACTATCCGGTGACGATGTGCCTGTTTCACTATTATCATCAATTGAAATATCGTAATTGGCTCTTCCTTCTTCGTCGATTAAAATGTTGACCACAGGATTCTTTATCCCCACACCGACGACTCTGATCTGATCTCCGAACAAGCTGAACAGGTCGATTTCCACTTCGATTTCGTTGGCCAGAAAAAGTATTTCTCCTTCAAAAGGAGCGCGATTTACTATTCCAATGTCGGATAAGTGGGCGGATACATTGGGAAAATTAGAAAGCAGTGAAAGGGAAAAATCATCTGCCTCCCATACAATATCGGCATTCACAGATTCTGCCAGTGCCTTATCAATGGCCGCTTTTATCTCGTCCTTGAATACTATTGGTAATACCAGAATTGCGGTAAAAAGGATTACCAGGATGATCCCAAAAATTACAATGAATTTTTTCATAGAAGATGGTGTCTTAACTATTGCAAAGTTGGTGATTCCAGTATCAAAAAAGACTGATTTGTAAGATTATACAATTATTTTTTAGCTAAAACCACGGTGATCTCGTCGAGGTAACTCAATTCCCAGTAGTCTGGTTCCCGGTGCTGTATTTCGTAGACCAATTCTATGCCACTCAGGTGATTTTTCAATGTCACTTTCTCTTCCGAGAGAACCACGATAAACCTGGCTTCGTCGAATCCGGATAGCAAATGAGAATCGGGAGATCCGTAGGCCTGAATCAGGGCCTCATTATCTCTGAATTCAATAGACCCCGTAAGTATTTCATTGTCGAAAGCCCAGCTAATTTGCCATAGCCCTTTTAATGGTGTGTCGTATGAACTCCGGACCTCTTCTTCTGAACATCTGATAAAACCAGCCGACAACAGGCAGATTAAAAAAATTCTCCTCCATTTCATCTCCCTATCCTAACGAAATCAACTCGCTCAGATTGTTTCAGGAGTCCGGATATTTTGAAATTCGTCTCCCCGTATACCTCACTTTCACAGAAAGAATGAAGTGCGGGCATATCGGCCCCACAAACTCCGGCTCAAAAGAACAAAAAATAGTACGTATGTTAATTTAATGTTAACAAATGAAACGATTTTATGAATTTAATGTTAACTTAATGTTACGTAATCAAGATTGAAAGCAGGGATGCGAAATTTTTTAACCTTTATTATCACAATTGCCCTTGGAATTGGGGGCATCATGGCGCAAAGCACTTTGCCTAAAAACAACAGCATGGCTAGTGAAACTGAACGTCAGTTAATCTGGAAGGCCTATACTGAGTCCGGTGCTGATTTGTTTTCATTGAATGCTGCAGCAAATTCAACCTTGCCCATCACTGCAATTGAGTCGTATAAATCGGGTCTTGCCGCATTTACATCGGAATTACGGGAGAGTTATGCAAAACATAACAACACCCAGTATCTTCTTAAAACCTTGTTCTACAAAACACATAAGAAATACCTCCATCAGTATAAATCCAATACCTCCTTCGGAAACCTGCTGGAAACCGGCAACTACGACTGTTTGTCAGGAACGATTTTATACGGGTGGTTACTCCATGAGCTGGGATTTGATTACAGTGTTATAGAAACTGAACATCATATCTACCTGGTTATCAATTCTGAACAAGGTGATTTCATGTTTGAATCAACCGATCCCCTGAACGGCTTTATCTATACCACTGCAGAAATGGAGGCACGGCTTTCGAAGCTTTCAGAAAATGAAGCGGGAGTGGAGACTTTTAAACCTGTTAACAATTCGGTAACATTCAAAGAGCTTGTGGGACTTCAGTATTTTAATGCTGCGGTAGATGCCTACAATTCGGGAAATTTCATCGAGGCCGTGGATCAGGTTGAAAAGGCCAGTATCTTTTATTCCGGGGATCGGCTGAAGGAGCTTGGTATAATTATTTCAAAGGCGATCGTTGGTTCCGATTTGGATCAGCAAACGAAGATGGCCTATTTGATGAAACTGACTCAAACTTTAAATAAAGGCGTAATCCTTGCCAGTCTTAATTAGCAAGAATACGAACTTCAACACGGCGATTTCTTCTTCTTGAGTCATCATCTGAATTACGGCTAAGGGGTTGTGTGCCTCCAAATGCCTTGGTCTGAATCCGCTTGCCGGCTATCCCCTTATTTTCAAGATAATCTTTCACGGCCTTAACCCGACGCTCAGACAATTTCATGTTCTTGCGCTCATCACCCCGGAAATCGGTATGACCTTCCAGCTGAATTTCCATAGCGGGATTACTATGAAGCATCTCCGCCAGTTTGTCCAGCTCATCAAATGAATCGGGAGTAAGATCTGATTTACCCTGCTCAAAAATCACCTTATCCAGCCGAATCACGTCACTTATCATATTGGGAACCAATTCGATAGTTCGTGATAGCACTTTGTTGCGGATCTCTGAATTCTTAAGAGTGGAAATATACCTGTTATATCCTTCGGCAGTAACGGTAAGCATATAATCCGTACGGGAATTCATTGGAAAAGAGACCGAAGAGCCTCTCATTACCCCAACAAGGCTGCCGTAGGGAATGCTTTCGTATTGGATAAGCGCTTCAACGGGCTCCTTGGTGGAGGCTGAAACAACAGTTCCCCTGAAGGTAGCAAACGCGCTGTCAACAGAAATGACCTGTCCGCATGCTCCCTGGATTCCAAGGAGCATGAGAGTTACAATTAGTGTGTAGCTAACACAGGTCGATTTCCATTTAACATTTCTAATCATTCGTAATTTTAAATTCAACTCGTCTGTTCGCTCTTCTTCCCGCGAAGGTCTCATTTGTTTGAACCGGCTTGGATTCACCAAAGTACTTCACGTCCAGCCTTTCTTTACTAATTCCTTTTTCGGCCAAATAATTATATACCGCTTCTGCCCTGCGTTTCGACAGTCCGAGATTGTATGCTTCGGTACCGGTAGCATCAGTATGGCCTGCAATTTCAATCGAAAGGTTCGGTCTGTCATTCATGAGTTCAACCACTCGATTAAGCTCAGGGAATGACTCAGACTTCAGTACAGCCTTGTCGAAATCAAAGAACACGTTATTCAATACGATCGTTGCCTCCACTTCTATAGGAACGAGATAGAGGTCTTTACGCTCAGTGGTACGGTCTGAATCTGCATTGAAATTACGCAGATCAAGGTTTTCGTTAACCGCCACATACCCTTCGGCATCTGCACGGATACCGTATAATTCACCGGCCGGCAACATTATTTCGTAAGCCCCTGTTTCAGGGTTTGACTGTGTTAAACCAATTTCCTGTCCATCTGATAAGCGCTCATACAGGATCTCTGCACCAACAGGATTGTTGGTCTTCGAGTCACGAATATTTCCCTGAACCAGGATAACCGGATCCGGGCGTTTGAAGAGTGGCATAGCGACCCTGAAGATATCCAGGTCATCTTCGCTAACACCCTGGGAATAATATGCAAAATCACTGTTCCCCGGAATATTAAAGAACAGATCCTCGTATTGTGAATTAATGGTTGGGCCGAGGTTTTCAGGCTCAGACCAATTGGTCCAGCTGTCATCCAGCCTGCGGGTCACATAAATATCACTTCCTCCAAATCCGGCGTATCCGTTTGAAGAGAAATAAAGCGTTTTGTCATCGGGAGCCAGAAAAGGAGATGTTTCTTCTCCTGCTGTATTTACAGTTTCCGATAAATTCAACGGCTCTGTCCATGTATCATCATCTTTAAGAAAAGAGACATAGAGATCACGACCGCCACGACTGTCATCCCGCTGAACTGACATAAGCAGTACTTTTCGGTTATTGGCCAGATAGAAGTTCGCCCTGTCTGAATAATTGTACTCATTTTCAATTTGCAATGCGGTAGGAGAAGACCAGCTGCCGGTAGTATTGTTACTCACCGAAACACCCGATGACATCCTGCCGTTTGATTCATACCGATTACCAAGTACCAGAATCACTGATTTTCCATCCGGGGTTACCGAACTTACAAAGTTAGGGTCTTCATTATTGAGTTCCGGGCCGATATTTTTGGCGAGTTGCCATTCCCCATCCGATCCAAGTTCGGAATACCAGATATCCTCCTCATCTTTCTCACCACCGATATTCTCCGGGTGATTCTTCCGGGAGAAATACAGGGTCTGTCCGTCGGGGGATAACAATGGTTTATATTCTTTATACTTACTGTTCACGTTTTCACTAAGCCGCTCCTTATATAATTCCGGATTCAGCCCTTCGGTAACCTGTATTTCCGCAGAAATAGGAATATCCGAATCAGAAATCGCCACTGCATCAATACTGTAATACTCAGGAACAGCGGCTCCGTCAAATTCCAGTTTGATAGCCGATACTTCAAAAGCTGTTTCTTCAATGATGATATTCAGCATACGGCCGTTCAGTGGAACAGAACGGGGACTGAATGTATTTACAAGATATTCCGTTCCCCCTGCATCATATGCATACACCTTATATAGTGCACTGGGGTTAAATGATTCAGCTACAGCGATCTGCCGAATTTTGATCGGATTATCAAAACCTATCTTGATAAACTCTTTTTTATTCGCACGTTCGGGAGTCCAGGCATTCGGACTTTCTCCCCCGGCGGGTAGTACATCGGGCTTGCCAAGGATTTGTTCTGCCGAATATTGAACAGGTGTCAGTTCCGAAGAAACCTCAATGACACGTGTCGCCCATTGAACTGTTTGCGCCTTGACGCCGAAACCAAGAAGAATTAAAAATAATAGTAAAAATCGTTTCATGTAAGCACTCTTTGAAGTATGGAATATTTACCTAAGGTAAACATAATTAAATTTTAGATTGATAACAATCAGAAATACCATTTGACTTGTTCAGAATGAGTTACGATGACGCATCAGGGCAGTTATTCCCAGGATTTCTTATTAAAGAGGAGATATCCGACATGTAATAATACCCCAAATTGATTTTCTTCGTCGTCATAGTAATTTGCACTGAGACTAACCGGTCCGAGCGGACTATGTAAAACCAATCCGCCGGTGGCGGCAAATTTTAGAGACCGGTTAAATCTTGTCGACGTCTCGAGTTGTTCATCATCTGAGCGAAAACCGTCAAGGCTTTGAAAGACATACCCCTCCAGCCGAAATTCAAGAAGATCGGAAATAGTGAAAACATTGCGCCACCCTGCGGCGATATAATTATAGCTAACAAGATTCTGAAGAAGAAGCGTACGGCTGTCCATGATCGGCTCGAAGGCCGGGGCATACAGAACGGATGCACGATTGGTAGCGAAAACTGGTTGATTCGAAAAAACAGCCTCAAAAAGATACCCTGTGCTATATTTATTCTTTCTGAAGTATTGTTCTATTCTGCCTTTTAATCGAACAAAGCGGTGATTCGCCTCAGTTGGCAGTATTTCCGAATTACTTCCGGGAATATAGTTTTCGTTAGCCGAGAAATAATCGAAGGAGAAATTCATTGCCAGTCCATCATTGGGGTATTGCTTTCTGTTCAGGTCATTCCGTTTGAATGAGATTCCGGCACGCAGACCTTTCACCTGAATGAAATCAAGTGTATCACCAGAAGTGAATTCACTTGTTGCCGCAAACCTGTCCTCATTATTAAAATGCCCTACCTGGATTTCGCCGTGAAATTTAGCACTTACCGGAAATCCGGTATTCAGCGCATATTTCCTGTCGATACGATCCAGTATTGTTGCCTGCCTGTCCTGGATGAACAGATCGTCATCATCCAGAAAATCCCATGCATTGTAGGTAAATTCGGGTTCGATATAGAAGGGGTAAAGATTCGAAAGCAGCAGACGTGTTTTGAGTTGCCCTGATTTATAAAAGTTGCCGGCATAAAAGTGAAGGGAGGTACGCAACAGGTAGCTGTCGAAATAATAGTGCTTCAACCCCAGGTATACCTGCGAGATATTTCTTGAGGCAATTACTCCACCCAATTGAACATTTAAATTGCTTCGCGGCCGGTCATTCAACTCCAGCCGGTAAGCCTTGTCCTCCTGATTATATCGGATATCGGGATAAATACTTTGAAAGTATGGTTCTGAAACCATTTTAAAGTATCCCTTTTTGATACTCTCAAATGAGAGCATCTCATCTTTATCTGCTTCGAACAACTTACCGATATACTTCCGCTGACGCCGGTTGAATCCATACAGGTCTACCCCGGAAAAGCTCAGCGGGGTACTTTCCGACCAGAACTCTTCCCGTTTTTCCTTTCGCTCAGCGATGGTTTCACGGCTGGTAATCTTCGATTTGATCTCCTGAATCTTTCTTCTGGTCGAGACATACCCACTATCGATGAGGCTCTTCACCTTCTTGAAGTCAAATGACGTATAACCGGTTAAATCAGGCTCGATATAAATACTGTTCAGCGGCATGCTGGAAGGGTCCGATTTATCAAGCAGCATGAACAGCAGCGACTTGTTGATGAGTTCGTCATCAGTTTCATAGGGATATTCCTTAAAGACCTTGGATGAAACATTTACGCCTATAATTACCTCTCCCCCGAATTCCCGCTGTGCAACATCAACAGGAAAGTTATTATAAATGCCACCATCAAACAGGTACTTACGTTCAATCCGAATGGGTTTATAAAAAAATGGAACCGACAGAGAAGTACGCACCGCTGATGCAAGAGAACCTTCCTTCAGGATCACTTCACTTTGGGTAAAAACATCAGAAGCAAGTATCCGGGCAGGAACAAAAAGACTGTCAAAATCATACCCCGCAATCATGGAGGGCTGGGCAAATTTTTCAGCCAATGCGAAATTAAGTGAGAGGTCGCTGGCAAGGCTGGATTGGAGGGAAGCCCGAAAAGTACTGTCGAGGCTGAAATCCACCTCCAGCACAAAGGGATGCTGATCATCCTGGTTATAGTAATAGTTATACTCCGGCTCAAGTTCACCATTTACCCACCGGATGAACGCTTCCGATGTCATGATTGCCTCAATTTCTTCTGCAGAATATCCTGCTGCGTAGCATCCGGCAATAACCCCTCCCATCGACGTGCCTACCACAAAATTAATTGGAATATCTTCTTCCTCCAGTGCCTTGATAACTCCAATATGCGCCAGCCCTTTTGCGCCGCCTCCACTCATCACCAGTGTGACCTTCTGTGCCTGTATGAACAACGGGCAGAAAAGAAGAATTGACAGCATTATTCGTGACAGAGACTTCATGATCATCTAGAGTGTAAACAAAAATAGCAAGACAAATATTGCCTTGCTATCTCCCAATTTTATGTGCTAAAGATTATTTCACACTTGCCAGCACTTCAACTTTTTCCTCAGGCATGGAAATCGCATCAAGCTGTTCCATCAACTGGTCGCGTTGGTGAAAAAATGCATCTTTGTTTGTATCCACGATGGGTTCCGAAGGAGGAAGATCGACTTTCAGCGCATCTACCTGTACACCGTTTTTCCAGAAGCGGTAACATAGATGATTCCCGGTTGCCAGACCCGTACTTCCCACATATCCGATCGTTTGACCCTGCTTCACCTTTGTGCCCGGCTTAATTCCGGAGGCAATTTTAGACATATGTAAATATTGTGTGGTATAAGTACTGTTGTGTTTAACCTTCACATAGTTACCATTATATTTTTTGAACTGGGCTTCCACAATAATCCCGTCGCCAACAGATCGGATAGGTGTCCCCCTGGGAGCAGCGAAATCCGTACCCCGATGTGCTTTGTATCGTTTCTGAACAGGGTGATATCTGCTGCCGGAGTAGCGTGAGCTTATCCGGGTAAACTCCAACGGATATTTCAATAAAGCCTTTCGAAGACTATTGCCTTCTTCATCAAAGTAATCGATTCCGGAACCCTGATCGAAGTTGAAGGCATAATAATCATTACCATAGTGCTGAAAGTAAATCGCCTTAATATCTCCTATCCCCACTGAGGTTCCCTCCACCATTTTATCTTCATAAATGACCTTGAACTGATCCCCTTTCTGTAACCCGAAGAAATCAAGCTGCCAGCCGAACACATCCACAAACTGATCCGTCAGTGCGGCTGAAAGTCCTAATTCCTGCATTGTAACAGAAAGATTTGATTCAATAACCCCGGCAGCGGTTTTTTCAATCACCTCCACATCCCTTGCCTTCTTCTCGACGAACACACTGTCCTTCAGGTTGAAAATCACATATTCAATCGGATTGTGCTCATACACCAGCACTCGTGCTGTTCTGAGTGAATCCTGCTCACATATGAGCGTATACTTCTTATTGGCTGCTATTTTTCGAACATCGAATACGTCTTTCGACTTATTGGCCAAATCAAAAATTGTCTGAGAGGATACGTTGTATTCAGAAAGGATTTCTGAAATGTTCTGATTCCGTTTAATCTTATCCTCAATGACGGTCATTGATTCAATACTAATGCCATAGAGCGTTGGCGGCTCGGATACAATTGTATCAATGGCAACGGCCATCGACATGGTTTCTGGTTCATCGGCCGGAGTCTCCGTCGAATTTCCCTGGATAAAAGGGATCAGGAAATAGATACCTACAGAAAATATCCCTAATATCAGCAGGGACAGAAATCGTTTTGACATGGTTAGATCAGTTAAAAAAATTTTTCACTGTACAAGAATTTCTAAATAAGCAGAATCTTCTGCAAATTATACGTAATAAGTAAGAAATAAGCTAAAATTAACCCATTATTGGAGTTATAACGCATAAAAATGTCAGAATCGCATTCAAACTCAGAAAAAAAAATTATCGGGATCCTTGGATGCGGCTGGCTGGGAACTGCAGCCGGCAAGTCGCTGATCAAGAAGGGATTTAATGTATACGGTACAACAACCAGTTCAAACAGGATGTCTGAGTTACGGGAGCTTGGAATTTCACCTGTAATGCTGCAGGTTGGTAACCCATCTGCTAAAGAACTTCCTGTACTGCCGGCAACGGATATCATCATATTATTCATGACGCCCGGGGTAATCTGGCCCAACCGGAACCAGATTTCACAGCTCATTAGAAAATCCGGGTCGTCGCATCTCATTCTGGCAAGTGCAACATCTGTTTATCCCGAAAATAACAAGACCGTAAAAGAAACCGACGCTGAATACATCTCATCACCCCACAGCGGTATTGTACTTCTGTCCATGGAGGATCAATTCCGTAATATTCCAGGGGTTACAACAACCGTCCTGCGTTTTGCCGGCCTTTATGGCCCAGGGCGGGAACCGGGAATGTTTCTAAAAAACAGAACCATTGTAAGGGGGCCCGGCAATCCGGTTAATCTTGTTCACCAGGAGGACTGCGTACGTGCTGTTAATGTGATCATCGAACGCCTGCCACCTGCAGGCATTTATAACATTTGTGCCGATGTACATCCTACAAGAAAAGAATTTTATACCGCAGCTGCTGAAAGAATCGGCATCAACCCGCCGGTATTTTCCGGGGATGATGAGCCGTTCAAGCTGGTTGACAATGACAAATTCAAGGACAATTTTGGATTCAGGTATATGCATCCCGATCCAATGGAGGATCTGAAAAAGTACTAGCGCAAATAACGCTCTGAATATCGGGCTTTCCCCTTATCAAGAAACTCCACAAAATTCTTTACATCCTTGTCGTATCCGAGTGGAGGCATCAGGACTTTTTCATCCGCTCCTACAAGCACATAAAAAGGTTGTGCATTGTTATTCAATTTGGAAATCTGCAAATCCGCATTTTGCTTCCCGATTGTCTTTTTCAGCTTGTCATCATATTCCGACGCATACCATTGGTCTTCAGGTAACTCAGTTTTATCATCGACATAGAGGGCTACCACCACATAATCTTCCTTAAGCCGTTTCAACACCTCAGGATCAGACCAGACGACTGCTTCCATTTCCCGGCAATTTGTGCAACCATGACCGGTAAAATCGATAAATAACGGTTTATTCTGAGATCTTGCACAGGCGAGTGCTTGTTCGTAATCAAAATATCCCTCCAAACCGTGGGGCAAATGCAAAAAATCACTGTATTTCGGCTCATCACAGGTGCCGGAATAGTTCGGGTCATTGTCGGGCCTGTTCATCGAAATCAGATCAAAGTCATGGGTATACATGGGCGGCAGGTAGCCGGCAAGTGCCTTTAGTGGCGCACCCCATAATCCGGGGATGAGGTATATCACGAAAGTAAAGGTTGCCATGGCAAGAATCAGCCGTGTTACACTCACGTTTTCAATCTTACTGTCATGGGGTAGTCGGATCTTGCCCAGCAAATAAAATCCCATCAGTGTAAATATCACGATCCAGATGGCAATGTTGATATCACGATCCAGAATGCCCCAATGATATGCCTGATCAGCAATACTCAGGAATTTAAACGCAAGTGCCAGTTCGATGAAACCCAGAACAACTTTTACCGAATTCAGCCAGCCTCCGGATTTCGGCAGGCTGTTCAACCATCCCGGAAAAATTGCAAACATGGTAAAGGGAATGGCGAAGGCAAGGGAAAATGCAAGCATCCCCATGATGGGCTTGATGACTTCACCTCCTGCAGAAGCTACCAAAATGCTACCCACAATTGGTCCCGTGCACGAAAATGACACCAATACCAGCGTAAAAGCCATAAAGAATACCCCCAGCAAACCTCCTTTATCTGCCTTTTTATCCATCCTGTTTACGAAAGAGCTGGGCAGGTTCAGCTCAAAAAGGCCAAAAAATGCCAGGGCAAAGAAGATAAAGACCAGGAAGAAAATAATATTGGGTAACCAGTCTGTCGAAAGGCTGTTGGCAGTTTCAGGACCCATCAAAGGAGCGATCGCCGCGCCAATGATTGTATAGATCACTATTATCGAAAGCCCATAGATCAAGGCCATGCCAAGGCCTCCCTTTTTTGTAAAGTAGGTTACCGTCATGGGAATCATTGGGAAAACACAGGGAGTTAGCAGGGCCGTAAGACCGGCTAAAAAGGCGACGATCATAAATGCCCAAAGTGTCTGTTTTGTCTTTACCTTACCACCATCCTCAAAAATCGCCTCATCCAGATCCGGGCCATCCGCGTCGCCATATACCGGCTGGCTCACAGAACTGTCCTGTACAGAATCGGTGACGGGCAAGGTGACAGGAACTTCCTTTACATCCGTCTTCTCATCAGAATCCCCGGGAGCCTGATCTGTTATTTTTTCCGGGGTATCACTTACAGGTGCAACAACCTTTATGTTGGTAAACGCAAAGTCATAGTCAAACGGTATGCACTGGCCTGTTTCATCAGAACAGACCTGAAATTCGTAGTTCCCGCGGATTATAACCTCCGGGGAAAGGATCTTCACCGTCTGTCGGAATTCGCCTTTCTTTTTGAAGATGCGTACGTTGCATTCAAAAATATCATCATATTTCTCCGTCGGATTTATGGCTTTGAGCTCACCCACCAGTTCAAAGCCGGCATTCGGTTCGAAGGTAAACGTAGTTACCATCGGACCGCAATCCGGATCGAAATCACTTGAATAGAGATACCATGCGGGATCGATTGTCGCTTTAAATATCAGTTCGATCTCTTCACCAGCCTGAACAGAAGAACGGCTCACATCATATTCCCATTTTGACGGTTCCAGGACCTGGCTGAAAAGGGATTGATGCATTGAAATCAGCAGTACCGAAAAAAGTATGACACGGACTGAATAAAAAATTTGCTTCATTCTGGTAGTTTAGATTCTACGTTAATAATCAAAACGAACGGAAACGAGTTCCCGGTTTTATTTTTTGGCAAAGTGTTTATAAAACTGGCAGATCGTTTCAATACCTTTCAGATAATTCTTTACACCATAGTGCTCATTGGGTGAATGAATCGCATCAGAATCGAATCCAAAACCCATAAGTACTGTATCCAGTCCCAGTTCTTTTTTGAAAAGAGAAACAATTGGAATACTACCGCCATCACGGGTTGGAATGGGCTCTTTGCCGAAAGAATCAACAAATGCTGCTGAGGCGGCCGCATATGCTGCTGAATCTGTTGGCGTAACAGCAGGTTCCCCTCCATGGTGCGGTGTTACTTTAACTTTTACTGAAGCCGGTGCAATAGATTTAAAATGATCCTCGAACATTTTTGAAATTTCCTTAGAGGATTGATCAGGTACAAGTCTCATTGAAATTTTGGCGTATGCTTTCGAAGGAAGTACTGTTTTGGCGCCTTCGCCGATATAACCGCCCCAAATACCATTTACATCCAGGGTCGGGCGAATTCCCGTACGCTCGATGGTGGTATAACCTTTTTCACCTTGTACTTCGGCAATATCCAGGTCCTTTTTATATGCTCCCAGATCAAAAGGAGCCCGATTAAGCGCTTCTCTTTCTTCGGCAGAAAGCTCAACCACCTTATCATAAAATCCAGGTATGGTAACCCGTCCGTTTTCATCATGCAGTGAATCAATCATGGAGCAAAGTACATTAATGGGATTAGCCACTGCACCACCGTAGACTCCACTGTGCAAATCACGGTTAGGTCCGGTCACTTCCACTTCCATATAGCTAAGACCACGCAAACCAACGGTGATTGAAGGTGCTTCGAGTGAAATCATTGCCGTATCCGAGATCAGGATAACATCGGCCTTTAATTTTTCATGATTATTTTTTACAAAAATCTCCAGGTTGCCGGATCCCACTTCCTCCTCGCCTTCGATCATGAATTTAACATTACAGTTGAGTTCACCAGCTTTGACCAGCGTTTCGAATGCCTTTACATGCATGAACATCTGCCCTTTATCGTCACATGCTCCGCGGGCATAGATTTTTCCATTCTTGATAACAGGCTCGAAAGGCGGAGAGTCCCATAATTCATAGGGATCCGCAGGCTGCACATCATAATGTCCATAAACCAGGACAGTTGGAGCATCCTTGCTTACCATTTTTTCAGCATAGACAATCGGATATCCCGCGGTCTCACAGATTTCGGCTTTATCAACACCGGCAGTTTCAAGTTTTTGTTTCAGCAGGTCTGCCATTTTGAATACATCATCCCTGAACTTTTTATCCGCACTTACAGACGGCACCCGAAGCAATTCGAGTAATTCTTCAATAAACCGGTTTTCGTTATCCTTTATATATGATTTGATTTCCATAAAATGAGCATTTCGTTGTCTTGTGTAAAGGTAGAATATTTGTTCAACCTCTGCTATATTCTGTTAAAGGGATTGCCAGTGAATAGTCCATTCTACATTATTCATGTGCAATGGGGCCGAAAGGCATCCTGTTGCAGGGCGTGTTCCACCTGGATTGTCACATGATCAATTTGATGTTCCCTTGCAAGATCATGGCGGACTTTCACTAAAAGCTCATCGGATGCTCCCCCAGGCATCACCAGATGGGCTGTCAGTGCCGTTTTGGTGGTCCCCAGCGCCCAGATGTGTAAGTCATGGACTTCCTCCACCCCTTCTATATTCAACAAGTATTCCTTTACTTTATCCTGATCAATATTTTCAGGCACCGCATCGAGCGCAAGCCGTAAAGATTCTGAAAACAGCTTCCACGTACTCCAGACGATCACTATCACGATAATGAAGGACACGACCGGGTCAATCCAGTAAAGACCGGTCCATCTGATCAGCAATCCGGCCACTACCACACCGAGTGAAACTCCTGCATCTGCAGCCATATGCAGAAATGCTCCCTTGATATTCAGGTCCTCTTTCTGGCCCTTCATAAACAAAAGTGCGGTAGCTGTATTGATTACGATGCCTACAAGAGCGACCCAAATAATAGTGTCGCTGTTAACCATTGAATTATCCCGGAGCTGATTAAAGGCATGGTAGAGAATAATTCCTGCCGCCAGGAATAGAAGAACGGCATTCAGAATGGAAACAAGGATCGTTGTCCTTTTAAAACCATAAGTATATTTTTTATCGGGTTTTCGTGTGGCGATCCATGCAGCGCCCCAGGCAAATACGAGGCTGAAAACATCTCCAAAATTATGGCCGGCATCCGCAAGGAGTGCAGATGAGTTTGCAATCCACCCGTATGCCGCCTCGATAACGACAAAAGCCACGTTAAGGGCTATGCCGATTCCAAAAGCTTTACTGTGTGAAACGTGTTCGGTATGCGTATGAGAATGTCCCATACATATTTCTATTCCGAAATGATGAGATCGGACATGTTATAGTTCGGATCGCTGAATACTCCATCGGGTAATTCATCATATACCTTCACATTCTTCGGGCCCCGGTTATCGGAACGGTCGGCAGAAAGCATCAGACCACCATAACTCGCATAATTGTCCCAAGGCCAGACAGCTGAAGCTGAGTCCTGGCTGGCTTTTTGAAAATAACACCACTGCTTCACCAGGTAGTCCTCCATATCCACATAAACCTCATACTTATTCTCCGGTGTTACGCCAACACCGGCGAATGTCAATTGCAAAACATGCGCAGGATACCCGCCCGGCAAGGTGTCCTCACGGGCATATTTGAGGGTTACTCCACTGTCTTTGAGCTTGAAGGGCATGAAAAGCCAATATGAGTCATTGATCCAGATACTCTTGCCCTGATCCACCTTTAATTTCAGGCTATCGGCAGGAGCTACCAACGAATCTCCAACGTAAACCTTACCGGTTTCATCGTTGACGTTAATCAGGTATGTTTCATTTCTGGGGGGGAAGTCAATTCGAACCCGACCGGTCTGTTTATCCCAAACCAGGTCGCGGGCCCCAAAAAAGTTCCAGGAAACGTAGCGAAGTTCGTCCCAGGCCTTTCTTCCGCCCATCGCCTCCATTACGCTGTCGGCAATAACGATGGCTTTTTGATCCGAGGCTTCGATATTGAAGCCGTCCGAAGGAGGATTTAGTTCCTCTTGTGTTGTTTCTTTAGTTTGACTGCAACTCATCAGCAGTGCCGGCAACAGCAGGCTGCTCAGGAAGAGGGATTTCCTTATTCTTGTCGCGAAGGCTGAAAATATCGAATACTTTAACATGCTTTTCCTTGAAAATGTATTTCCTCAGAATTTCTTCAACCGGGAGGATCATAATTGCCATCAGTACCTGAATGACAAACCCAAAAACGGGTGAAGTTTCCGTTTCAAATTTACTTTCTGCCAGCGCCTGGATCAGTTCAATGATGGTGATCAGGGTAAGCAGTGCAAGCAATCGGCTCACCAGTCGGTACTTGTAGCCCATTGCTTTCATTCTTATGGAAATAAGCAACATTAACGCGATAATCGCAAATTCAAGGGCATAAAACCATGTGCGTTTCCAGTAGGGTGCCAGGACCCGGAATTCAATTTCAGACAGTTCACTTACCTGACCAAGTACATTACGCGAGCGTATTCTAAGGGTATAATCACCTGCGGGCAGATAATTGAACCGTACTACCTGATTCGACTCAGACCATTCAGAGGCATCTTCCTGCTCACCGAGGAGTTCATATTTATACTCAGTATTCATAACCCCACTGAATTCAGGCTGACGGAATACAAAGGAAACATTACTGTTTTCCTGTTCGAAGCGAATCTTACCTGACGGAGAAATTTTCAGCTTGTCACCAATAGTGATCTCTTCCAGAAACAAACGATTTGGCTGATACCAGTCATAGGTCGCCTGCGGCAGTAAGTTGTAAAGTGTATTTTCACTTACGCCATTCTCGGTGATCACCCAAAGCCCCTCGTCCATTTTACTTTCTGAAATGAACCTGATCCTTTTCAGAGCAGAAAGATGACGGAAGGTCTCGGTATGGACTCCCTTTCCCGGTGCATGCCAGCCGTCTGCACCCAGTATCCATACCTGATCATTCACTCCCTGCAGGAGTTGTTCAGGGCTTTGCACATTATTCACGCGCTCAGCAATGCCTTCAGCGGGCTTAAGATTATATATTCCGGATTTATTGATCAGGTAGATAGAATCATTACTGATCAGACCATACGTTTCTTCGTAAAACGGATTCTCAAACGGAATCTCCTTAAGGTGGTTTCCTCCGTCATACAGAAACACCGCATGCATCCCTATCAGGAATAAATTGCCATCCTTGTTTTCAAAGATATAATTGATGGGTTCTGTGATCTGACTTAAAATCTCGCGGGATTCACTCTTATTCCCGCTCAGGGTAATGTCGATAATATTTCCTTCGTACGTTGCGGCAAGAATTCGTTTACTTGCCTCCGAATAGTGAAAATACTTTACAGGAACCCTGGTGAGACGTCGGGAATCCTTACGATCCACTTCAAAAATACCATCAAGACCGGCAGAATATAATTTCCCATTTACTGAAGCCAGGTGAAATACTTTGGACTGTATATTCTCAACCCGGATATATTCATACTGAATTGAGTGGAACTCCTTTGTAGTTTCCACCACTTCACGTTCTTCTGTTCGGGGTACATCTTCCCTTTTGTTGAAAAGCCGATTAAAAAAGCCCTTTCGTTCATTTGAACTTACGGTAACGTATTCTTTGTACCGGTGCCGGATCTTTTCGTAGACCGGAGTTTCATTGAGGTAGAAAAGGCCCTGACTGGTGCCCACATACAAAGTTCCCTTGTGCCGGTAAGCATTCAGGATTTTCCCTTCCAGACCTGGAAAGCGATCATATCGTCTGAACGGGTAATTCGGGGCAATGCGTGTAAACCCTTTTTCATGTCCCACCCAGACTCCGCCATTATTGTCCAGGTTCATAGTGAATACCTCATTGTCAGGAAGATCATTCTGGTAATTTATAACCTTCACCACATTTCGTTGCTCACGCCCTTTCTGAAACGGATTCAGAAATACAACACCGCCTTTAAGCGTGGAAATTACTGCAAGCGTATCACTGATCCATAATCCTGAAAGGATTTCGCTTTCCCTGAAGTATTCAAGGTCTTTGCCGTCAATTACATCATCTAAAATTTTTTGAAAACCTTTATCATAAACGTATAGTTTATTCTCTTTAGAAGCGGTCAGATAAATATCCTTTCCCGGCATTTTTTCAACGAAATTGAGCTGTCGCGCTGCAATTCCATCACCAGACTTGCGTAGGTGATCTCCGGAAATCACAAAGGAGTCTCCACTAGCATCGAGTACATATACTTTCCCTTCGAACGCATACAGATTAATGAATTCTTCACTTTCCGATGATGAAAAAGCGTGGGCCTCTGAAGTTTCAGCATTGTAGGAATAGACGTTCGTAGGTGACATCCCGTAGAGGATACCTTCCCATTGGATCATTCGGATTATATCCTTTACCAGACCTGGTGAATTCAAGGGGACATATTCCCATTCAAAATCCTCATTTCGCGTAAGCTCGCGAAATCCTGTGGGACCACCGGCAATGATCCTTCCATCAACTCTCTCGATGGCAAACAGGGACGCACTGTCGGGGATTTCCTGCCATGTTTTGCCGTCGAAGGTGATTATTCCCGACTTATGGGCCATGTACAGTATTCCCGCATCATCCTGCTCCAGGTCAAAGATCTGATGATCACTGCTGATAGAAGGTGGTACAAAGTGTGTTAAAAAATAATCACCTTCCTGAGAAAATGCCGCAAAGGGCATAATAACACATAAAAATACAAGCAGAAGACGTATCATCTGTAAGATTTAGGTCTAGGTTAATATGCCTCGAAAAGCATTGGTAACCTCTCAACATGGCTGCAAAGCTGTTAAAATGTGTCGGGTTTTCAGCCCTTAAGACGCCAAAGTAACGCTGGGATCGTTAACTGAGCTTATCTTTGAGATAAAGAGCTGTGTGACTGTCGTTAATGGAGATCATGTCCTCCGGGGTACCACTGTACTGAACGAAACCCCCGGCATCACCGCCTTCGGGGCCGAGGTCAATAACCCAATCCGCACATTTGATCACCTCCATATTATGTTCAATAATAAGCACGCTGTTACCCTGATCAATCAAGGCATTTATAGCATGGAGTAGCTTGGCAATATCATGAAAATGAAGGCCTGTGGTAGGCTCATCGAAAATAAAGAGTATATGATCCTTGCTATCCCGGGTATTCTTTCCCAGATAAAATGCAAGTTTTACACGTTGTGCTTCCCCTCCACTTAGCGAATTGGAAGACTGGCCCAACCCGATATACCCCAGGCCAACCTCAAACAAAGGCTGAAGGCGATTATAGATGGGTGCCTTGTCATGAAAAAATTCAAGACTTTCCTCGACCGTCATGTCCAGCACGTCTGAAATGTTCTTTCCGTTATACTGCACTTCAAGAACCTCATTCTTGAATCTTTTGCCTTTACAGCTTTCACAAGTGAGGTAGACGTCGGCCATGAACTGCATCTCGATCTTGACCACGCCTTCGCCCTGGCAGGTTTCACACCGACCCCCGTCTACGTTGAAAGAAAAGTGCGCGGGTTTGTAGCCACGCTGCTTTGACAACGGCTGTTCCGCATACAACTGCCGTATACCATCGTATGCTTTCACATAGGTAACAGGATTTGAGCGCGATGACTTTCCGATGGGGTTCTGATCGACAAACTCCACCTGCGTAACCTTTTTATAATCGCCCTCCATACCTGAAAATTTACCGGTCGCCTCTGCGACTGTTCCAAGGTATTTCCCAATGGCAGGATAGAGAATTTTCTTTACAAGTGTGGACTTCCCACTTCCGCTCACGCCTGTAACAACTGTTAAAACTCCCAGCGGAAACTTCACATCAATTTCTTTCAGGTTATTTTCCCGTGCTCCGAAAATCTCGACAGCGTCTTTCCATTTCCTGCGTTTTTCAGGAACCGGTACTACCTCCCGCCCAAGCAGAAAGTCGGCGGTATGTGTATGTACATGCTGCAGGTCATCTATAGTTCCCTGAAATACGAGCTCACCACCATGGATACCCGCGTCGGGTCCGATATCAATGAGCTGATCGGCCTGCTTCATGACTTCCTCCTCATGCTCAACAACAATGACTGTATTGCCAAGATCCCGGAGTGATTTAAGCACCTCCACCAGTTTTGTTGTATCTCTGGGGTGTAAGCCAATGCTGGGTTCATCCAGGATATACATAGATCCCACCAATGCACTACCAAGGGAAGTGGCAAGCTTTATGCGCTGAAACTCACCGCCGGAAAGCGTAGAGGTCATCCTGTTGAGGGTGATATAGCCAAGGCCCACCTTATCGAGATATTCAAGGCGGTAGTTGATCTCCCGAAGAAGACGTTCTGCAACCTTAAAATCATATTCAGGCAATTCCAGGTCGCCAAAAAACCGGATGAGCGATGTAACGGGTAGCAGCACAAGGTCGGTAATACTCTTTCCTCCGATTTTAACATAGGAAGCGTCCTTACGGATGCGGGTTCCACGGCAGTCCGGACAAGTAGTTCTCCCCCTGTACCGGGAAAGCATGACCCTGTATTGGATCTTATGCGTCTTGGATTCCAGATGCTTGAAAAACTTGTTGAGTCCCTTGAAATACTCATTGCCCGTCCACAGGAGCTGTATTTCTTCAGGGCTCAGGTCCTTAACTGCCCGATGAATTGGAAAATCAAAACGAATGCCGTCGCGCAGAAGCGGTTCGAGCCATTTCTTCATGGTCTCACTTCGCCACGGTGCAATCGCTCCTTCAAAGACTGACAGGCTTTTATCCGGGATAACGAGGTCTTCGTCTATCCCCAGAATTTTACCAAAGCCTTCACAGGTACGACAGGCGCCATAAGGGTTATTGAAGCTGAAGAAATTGACCGATGGTTCTTCGAAAGTGAGCCCGTCTAATTCAAAACGATCTGAAAAATAATGGGTCTTTCCGCCATCAACATGAATATAACATTCGCCGAGGCCTTCAAAAAACGCTGTTTGAATTGAATCGGCAAGCCTGTACTGTGCGTCTTCATCCTCAGGTTCAACTGACAGCCGGTCGATTAGTATCTGAAATTCGTGCTCACCTGTGAGACCGTCTTCAAGCAAATCCTCGATGAACATCGCTTCACCATCCACTAAAACACGAACAAACCCTTTCTGCATTAGCAGCTCCATCTCCTTTTTCATAGAGCGCTGCTTGAATTTTTTTAAAGGACAGGAAACCATGATCCGTGTTCCGGGTCCGATGGCGTTAATCTGGTCGACCACATCTGAAACACTGTCACGGCTTACCACATTGCCTGATAAAGGGGAATAGGTTATCCCGATCCGTGCAAAAAGAAGTTTCAGGTAATCATATATCTCGGTGGTTGTCCCTACCGTTGACCTGGGATTCCTGGTATTAACCTTTTGTTCAATGGCGATAGCTGGTGATACACCCCGAATATAATCTACTTCCGGCTTTTCCATCCGCCCGAGGAACTGACGTGCATAGGAGCTCAGGCTTTCAACATACATTCGCTGACCTTCGGCAAAAAGGGTATCAAATGCCAATGAAGATTTTCCGGATCCTGAAAGCCCCGTCACAACCACCAGCTTATTCCTTGGGATAGCAACACTGAGGTTTTTCAGGTTATTTACCCGGGCACGCTTGATAATTATAAACTTTCTGGGATCCAGATCATCCAGGTTATTCTCGGTTACGTGGGTATTCTCCTGCCTCATAAGGGCGCAAAGATACAACAGAATTCAAAGAATTCAGGCCTGCCCCGTATCATCCTTTTCCAGGAATGTACTGCTAGTCGTCGAAGTCGGCATCATCGTCATCGACACCGAAGGCAGGATCGTCATCATTGTCGATTTCATCATTTTCCACATCCAGATCATATTCACCGTCGCTATTTCTAACCATGGCGATTTTGATCAGATAATTGGTGTCATCTGTGTTGAGAGGTACCACGAAGATGGGTTCATTCTTCTGGTTGGTAATTCTCATGATGCTGTCTTCGAAGCCATCCGGATACTGCTTTTTAAAAATTTTTCTAAGCTCCGGGGAAAGGTTTTCCAGACTCTTAATTACTCGGTTCATTTACTACAAAAATTGATTCTCATTCCGGATATAACTATTCATTAATTGATGGGGATTAATGTAATAAAAGATTTGAGATAGCCTCCTACAATTAATGTAAAAAAATGATTGTTTTTTTCTTCTAACACATCCCATATGCTTTTTCCTCGTTTTTTTTAAGAAAATTGTTTGCAAGTTTATTTTATAAATCTTTACATTTGGTTCTACGTCGAAAAAATATTTTCAACAAAAACCCCCATCGCAGCAATATGATATAGACCTCTACGTTAACCTAACATGTGAACTTAATGGAGAAGATCAAGAAAAGTGACAGTGAATTAATTAAGCTGTACAAAGAAGGTAACGAAGGGGCATTCGAATGTTTGCTGCATCGTCACAAAGCGAGAGTTTACACTACCGTTTTACTCATTGTAAAAGACAAGTACATTGCTGAAGACCTCCTTCAGGAGGCCTTTATTAAGGCAGTGAAGACTATAAAAAGTGGACGTTATAACGAGGAGGGTAAGTTTTTACCCTGGATCACCCGTATTGCGCACAATCTTGCCATCGACTATTTCCGGAAGGAGAAACGATATCCAACGGTCATACTGGAAGATGGAAGCAAGGTGTTCAATACGCTCGAGTTTGCAGAGGATTCTTTCGAATCAGCACAGATACGCAAGGATACACATGCAAAACTCAGGGAAATGATACAGGAATTACCACCTGCTCAGAAAGAAGTACTGATCATGCGACATTATATGGACATGAGTTTTCAGGAAATTGCCGATAATACGAACGTAAGTATCAATACGGCACTGGGCAGAATGCGTTATGCGCTCATTAATCTGCGCAAAAAAATGAACAAACATAATATTGCCTATGATCAAAACATTTACCCACGATGATGTAATCCGATTTGTATATGACGAAATGAACGAGGAGGAAGCCCGTGAGATTTCACAGGCTCTTCTGTGTGACACCGAGCTCGAAATTATGTACAACGAGCTGATTACAATGAAGGCGCAACTTGATGCTGCCGAGCAGGCACCCTCTGATAAAGTTGTAGAGAGAATTATGAATTATTCAAAATCGTTACCTTTGCCTTCCAGTAAATAAGGAATGCAGCGAAAAGAACGGTTTCAACATTTCATAGATTATTTTACAACCCATCAACCCGATGCTGAGACGGAATTGCAATACAGCAATCCGTATGAGTTGCTGGTTGCCGTAATTCTCAGTGCTCAATGTACTGATAAACGCATCAATAAGGTTACTCCTGCCTTTTTTGAACGATATCCGACGGCGGAAGTTCTGGCCGCCAGTCACTTCGATGAAGTATTCCCTTTCATCAGATCTGTAAGTTATCCAAACAATAAAACAAAGCATCTCATTGGTATGGCCAGGATGCTTACCGAAGATTTCAACGGCATTGTGCCGGGTGACATCCGCGAGTTGCAGAAATTGCCTGGCGTAGGGCGAAAAACGGCCAATGTTGTTGCCTCTGTGATCTATAACCAGCCCGCAATGGCGGTTGATACGCATGTATTCCGCGTTTCAAAACGACTCGGGCTTGTAAATCAAAATAGCAAAACCCCCCTCGAAGTCGAAAAACAGCTTGTGCGCTACATACCGGATGAATACATAGCCCGCGCACATCACTGGCTCATTCTGCATGGTCGTTATGTTTGCCTGGCGAGAACACCAAAGTGTGACGAATGCAAGATTCAACATTTCTGCCGTTATTATGAACGGAACCGGAAATAGTCATGCACATCCGTATTATCCATCAGTATTTCAGAACCCCCGATAAGGGCGGGGGACTCCGGTCCTACTATATCGCCCGTGAGCTTCTGGACAAAGGGTATCGCGTAAGTGTGATCACTGCCACCAATGAGAACAAGGCTCACTTTGAGAATATCGGGGGCATTGAAGTTCACTATATTCCTGTCTATTACACCAATCACCTGAGCTTTTACAGCCGGCTTCATGCATTCCTGCGGTATGTATTTTTATGCGTCAGGAAAATCAGGTCACTCGAAAGAGCAGACCTTAACTATGTAATTACCACCCCGCTCACCACCGGCGTAATTGCCATTTATGAGAAGTTCAGAAGAAAAACGCCCTATATTTTTGAAGTGGGTGATCTCTGGCCTGATGCTCCTATCCAGCTGAATGTACTTAAAAACCCGATCCTGAAATGGCTTGCGAGGGGCCTTGAGCAACGAAGTTACCAAGGGGCATCGGCTTTAATCGGTCTAAGTCCGCCCATTTCAGATTACTTAAGGAACTGCAAGCCTTCAAAAACCGTACTTACCATCACCAACTTCAGTAATGTTCAGGTACGCAGGAATACCAAGGATCCTGTCCTCTTCAGGAAAGAGCTCGGTATTGCTCCTGAAGCATTCCTGATTGCCTATGCAGGTACCATTGGCATGGCCAATCACCTGGAATATCTGGTCGATTTCATTAATACGATACCTCTTGACTGGCCGGTTCATGCGGTGGTCATGGGAGATGGGGCACGGCTTCCACAAATCAGGGCATACGCAGGTGGAAACGGGCGGATCACATTTCTGGAAAAAGGCGGACAGCAACAGGTTGCCGATCTGTTGACTGCATCAAATGCGGTTTATATCTCATTTTATAATGTGCCGGTGTTAAATACCGGAAGTCCGAATAAGTTTTTCGACGCCATCGCTGCCGGTAAACTGGTCATACTGAATTTTAAAGGGTGGTTGAAATCTCTGGTTGAGTCTGAGAATATCGGTTTTTATCAGGATCCCGGGAATCCTTCATTGGCGCTGGACAAACTGAAGGAATATATTGACAATCCTGAGGAATTTGAAGGTGTGGGAGGCCGGGGAATGCGGATGGCAGAAACCAGGTATACCCCGCAAATACAGCTTCAGCCGTTGATTAAATTATTACAGGAAATAAAAAAATCCTGAGCCCCGCAAATTTCTGCGACCGCCCGCTGCGCAGGGGTCGTTTTAATTAACCATTCAACACCTCGCATATGTGACCCACGCTCTCGCATGGGTCATTAATCAGTCATTGGACATAGCAATGATGTTTACATCGGTGGTAAAACAAAGCGCCCTCTGTGAATTTATCCCCCGAAGCGGATGCATAGGGGGAACGGGGGTCGAATACGTGAGCAGGAATCACCTTAAAGATGTTTGCATAAAAAAAGGCTGCCTTTATCAGACAGCCTCTTTCTTAATTCAGATCAACCTGGATCTCTTCACCCAGCTTGTTTATAAACTTGTAATCTGTAATGGCAATGGATGAGTCCTGAACCAGCTTCACCCATTTGAAGTAACGCAGATACCATTTCAGTCTTCTGGAAAGTGTGCCCCGTGTAAAATACGCATACACATAGGGGTGAAGCACTACCGTAAGATCTTTTTCATTTTGCTTGGTAAGCAAATAATCAATTGTCCGCTCAATCGTGTCAGAGGTTAAAATAGACGGACTGATTTTTCCTGAACCATGGCAGGTCGGACAAACCTCCTTGGTGGTGATATTCATTTCGGGACGAACGCGCTGACGGGTAATCTGCATCAGGCCAAAGCGTGAGAGTGGCAGAACGGTATGCTTGGAGCGATCCGTATCCATTTCCTGCTTCATTACTTTGTAGATGAGTTTCTTATTCTCGGCTTTCTTCATATCGATGAAGTCAACCACGATAATCCCACCCATATCGCGTAGTCGCAGCTGCCGGCAAATCTCTTTGGCAGCTTCCATGTTAACCGAAAGTGCCGTAGCCTCCTGGCCATCCTCCCGGTTTGATTTATTTCCGCTGTTCACATCAATGACGTGCAGCGCTTCTGTGTGCTCAATGATCAGGTACCCGCCGCCTTTCAGACTAACTGACTGGCCGAACGCAGATTTAATCTGCTTTTCGATTCCAAAATGTTCGAAGATCTTGGCCTTACCGTTGTAAAGCTTGGCGATCTTTTCCTTATCGGGGGCAATCTTTCTGATGAAGGTCTTTACCTCATCATAGATATCCTTATCGTCAATATAAACACTGTCGAATGACTCATTCAGAACGTCGCGGAGCAATGCCGAAGCCTTGCCCATTTCACCGATCACTTTATCCCTGGTCTTGGCCGTCTTCAGTTTTTCCATACCTGAAGACCAGTTATCCAGTAAATTCCTCAGATCCGAATCCAACTCGCGTACATCCTTGTTCTCTGCCACGGTTCGAACAATTACACCGAAATTCTCCGGTTTAATTGATGAAACCAGGCGGGAAAGGCGTTTACGCTCCGCTGCACTGGTTATCTTTTTGGAAATATTTACGGTATTTGAAAACGGGACCAGCACCATGTACCTGCCCGCCAGGGAAAGCTCGCAGGACAACCTGGGACCTTTCGTTGATATGGGTTCTTTTACCACCTGCACCAACACTTTCTGATTCCTGGTCAACACATCAGTAATCTTACCGTGTTTGTCGATCTCGGGCTTCATGTTGTATTTCTCCAGCTTGAATTCCTGACCTTTCTTACTGGTAGCAACCCGCTTGGAGAAATCCTGCAGTGAGGTAAACCTTGGCCCAAGATCCAGGTAATGAAGGAACGCGTCCTTTTCATAACCAATGTCTATAAAGGCCGCATTCAACCCCTGAACTACTTTCTTAACCGTACCAAGGTAGATGTCTCCGACGTTGAATTTATTATCATCCTCTTCGTGATGAAATTCCGTCAGAACCTTGTCTTTCAATAAAGCAATGCGACATCCTGTTTGAGTCGAATTGATAATTAATTCGTTACTCAAAGCTGTATGTATTTAAGTGAAACTTGAAAAAATGACATTAAGGGCATGTTTAATATGCTAAACACGCCATCTTACTTCTTCTTATGTCTGTTCTTTCTAAGTCTCTTCTTTCGCTTGTGTGTCGCGATCTTATGTCTCTTTCTTTTTTTACCGCAAGGCATAATACAAATCTTTGTGCTCCCGCAGGAGCGGTTAAAACTTTTACTTTATACTTTCGAGGTAAGATTCGGCCGCCGCTTGGGTTTCCTCATCCGTTCCCCTCTCCTTTACTAATTCAAATTGCTTTCTGGCCTTATTGCGCTTTCCGGTTTCCAGATAACTTACACCCAGAAAAAACTGGGCCTCCATGTTTTCCGGGTAAGTTGTCACCAACTGCTCAAACCGTTCCACAGCCCGGTCATATTGCCCCGATTGCATCGACAGTACACCCAGGTTGAACATCGCCTGCTCGTTGGAAGGATCTTCCTGAACGATCTCCCGCAGCATCAGTATTCCCTGCATGGGAGTTGATGATGCGAGCCAGGTCATTGCCACCCGGTTCTTCACACGCAAATCCGAAGGGTCTTTTTCCAACACCCGTTCGTAATATGTGCGTGCACTGGTAGCAAGCTCCGATCTGTACTGTGGTTCAGTAGCAAAACCATACGCTTCATAAAACGCATCCCCGGCGCGCAAATCATTTTGCATATCCGGATCAGCCTTCGCAATTACCTCAATGAACATTGCCGCACTGTCAGGTCTGTTAATTTCCTGATACAGTTCGGCCAAAGAGTCTGCAAAGATAATACTTTTTTCTGAATTATCAGCAAGGGCAACACTATCCCGAAACCGGTTGATCCGGTTGCGAATATCCTCATTCACTTCAACTGAATGCGCATTTTCGATCGCTTCGCGCTGCGCTTCGCTCATTCCGGATTCCGCTTCGTTTTCAGAAACCTCCTCCTGCTGATTATCCACCACGACCTTAGGCAGCAGGTATATACCTCCTACAAGGACAATGGCAATAAAAAATAAAATGATCCGTGTTTTCATACGACCTTTACTTTGCCGCAAAGGTCGTCTATCAAATCGATAAAAAGAAAGATGTGGAATTAATTGTTGGCCTCGGCAACCTTATTACTCTCCTTGATCTTCTCAATGAACATCTTTGAAGGCTTGAAGCTTGGTACAAAGTGTTCATCGATCACTATAGCCGTATTCTTGGAAATATTACGGGCAATTTTCTTTTTGCGTTTCTTATTGACGAAACTTCCAAACCCCCTCACATAAATATTATTCCCTTCTGCCATCGAATCTTTAACTATCGTAAAGAATGCCTCCACTGTAACCGAAACGTCCTCCTTCGGAATACCTGTCTGCTCTGAAATTTCTGAAATTACTTCTGCTTTCGTCACTTGTCTCTTAGTTTAAAACGTTATTTGTATGCACAAAAAAAACTTTGCACAACAAATTTATGTCGGCTTTTGTTATTTAAAAACTAATTATTTTGCAAACTCACCTGAATTATTACATCTATTAAACCTTTGGTTGAACCTTCAGAAATAAGTGCCGGAATTTTACAGTGGTATGAAAAATTCAAGCGGGATTTGCCATGGCGAAAAACGACAGATCCCTACAAAATCTGGCTCTCAGAAATCATATTGCAACAAACCCGTGTAAATCAGGGCCTCCCGTATTATCATAAGTTTACCGAATTGTTCCCGGATATTTATGCCCTTTCCGCTGCCTCCGAAAAAGAGGTTTTAAAGGCCTGGGAGGGGCTAGGTTATTACTCAAGGGCAAGAAACTTACATCAGTGCGCGAAAATAATTTGTGAAAAACACGGTGGATTTTTCCCAAATTCCTATCAAAAGTTACTCGATCTTCCGGGAATCGGTCCGTATACCGCAGCTGCTATTGCCTCATTTTGCTACAATGAACCGGTTGCCGTGGTCGACGGGAATGTATTCCGTGTGCTTGCACGGCTCTATGCAATCGATGCAGACATCCGTGTTAGCCAAAAATTATTCCGGGAAATTGCACAGCAGTTGATACCGCATGATACTCCCGGAACCTTCAATCAGGCCATCATGGAATTCGGCGCCTTGCAGTGTACGCCCCAGTCACCCGACTGCGGCAGTTGTCCGCTGCAGGTACATTGCCTGGCACGCAAAGCGGGTAAACAGGATCGTTACCCGGTGAAGTCACCGGCAAAGAAAGCGCGAAAAAGATACTTCCATTACCTGGTCCTTACCCAGGACGAAAATATTTACATGCGACCAAGGCCCTCCGGCGATATCTGGCAGGGGCTCTATGACTTTCCTCTTATAGAAAAGGAAGAATTCATGAAAGATGATGACCTTCTCCATGCTGCCGAACAGCTTCTCAGTGGGCCATCCATTCTTCAGGATGTTTCGGCTGTCTATGAGCACCAACTCAGCCATCAGAAGTTACATGTACGATTCTACCGCCTAAAACCTCATAAAAACATGAAATTAAGCGATTTGATGGATAACCTGATATGCCTGGATAACCCCGAACAGGCAGGCTCATTACCCAAACCTGTTTTGATTACACGTTATTTGAATGAACACTTTTTTTAGTTAGATTTATAATTGTTACGTAGTTTTACACAAAATTTGAAGTCGTATGTCAGGAGTTAATAAAGTGATTTTAGTTGGAAGGTTGGGAAAGGACCCTGAAGTAAGGCATCTGGAAAGCGGCGCTGCAGTAGCTAATTTTCCCATTGCGACTTCCGAGACGTATAAGGACCGAAACACAGGAGAACGACGGGAACAGACCGAATGGCACAATATTGTCGTTTGGCGCGGACTCGCTGATGTTGCGGAACGTTACCTCCACAAAGGTGATCTTGTATATATAGAGGGTAAGCTTCGCACCCGTTCCTGGGAAAAAGAAGGTATTACCCGGTATACAACCGAAGTGGTGGCTGATAACATGACCATGCTGGGAGGTCGTACTTCCGAAAGCGACAACACACCGTATGCTGAACCAACAAAAAAACCAGAGCCGGCTACATCCGACAGCTCCGGAATGAATAACGGTGGCGATTTGGATGATGATCTTCCCTTCTGATATGTTGAATTAAATAAGATGTATTGGAAAGTTTAGACGAACCTCCTAGTCAGTATCTGTTAGCAGCCCTGCTCACCCCTCAAGCCTGGTTTTTTATTTCAAGCAGTATAGCGCTTGTCGTATTATTAATTACTTCTGCGCTCATCAGCGGATCTGAAGTTGCCTTTTTCTCACTCACCAGTAAGGACATTGCCAATTGCAAGGAACGCGGTTCCACCGCAGACATTAAGCTGCTATCCCTCATACAGCGACCCAAATTGCTGCTGGCCACCATCCTTATTGTAAACAACTTTGTGAATGTGGCCATTGTAACCCTGGCAACATTCATGACGTGGGAAATTACCGGGTCGAAAACAACCGAGGGCCTTGTTGTGGCTCTTCTCACATTCGTTGTCACCTTTGTGATCGTATTTTTCGGTGAAGTACTTCCAAAAGTGTACGCCACACCCAATAACCTTCAGTTCGCGCGGCTCACTTCCCCGCTTATTAAAGTTGCCGAAACCATATTCAAACCACTTTCATTCCTGCTCATGTCGATGAGCAACCTCATTGATAAGCGATTCCAGCGTAAAGGCTATGATATTTCTGTCGAAGAACTTCACCATGCCCTTGAAATCACAACGACGAATGAGGAAACCACCGAAGAGGAAAAGGACATCCTCAAAGGCATTGTTAATTTCGGTACCCTGAGTGTAAAACAAGTGATGCGCTCCCGTATGGATATTACGGCATTCGATGACGAGATGGATTTCCATGAACTCATGGATAAGATCAACAAATCAGGGTTTTCACGTATCCCTGTCTACAATGAAACGATCGACAATATTAAAGGCATCCTCTATATTAAGGATCTATTGTCCTATGTTGACCGGGATGAAAACTTTGAATGGCAGCAATTCCTGCGTCAGGGCTATTTTGTGCCCGAAACCAAAAAAATTGATTCACTGCTCAAGGATTTTCAGGAACGACGTGTACATATGGCGATCGTAGTAGATGAGTACGGTGGCACTTCAGGTCTTATTACACTTGAGGATATCATCGAGGAGATCGTGGGAGAAATAAATGATGAATTTGATGATGAGGACGTTATTTATTCCCAGATTGACGAGCGGACCTATATGTTCGAGGGAAAAACAACGTTAAATGATTTTTGCAAGGTCCTGGAAGAATCTCCCTTAACTTTCGAGAAGATAAAGGGTGAAAGTGAATCACTCGGTGGTCTGCTTCTTGAAATCAACGGCAAACTTCCATCAGCCGGTGAGCGGATGTATGTTGATAAATATGTTTTTACGGTCGTTGCAGTCGATCAGCGACGCATTAAAAAAGTTCGTGTATTTTTACAGGAAGAAAAGAAGACTCATGAAAATTAATTTTTTGCCAGCCATTTTCATGGCTGTTGTATTCATGGCGTGCCAGAGTGATTACACACCCAAGCCAAAAGGATATAACCGATTTGATCTGCCCGAGCACGCTTACACAAGTTTATCCGATACGCTTCCGTATTCATTTGAATACTCCCAGCATGCCCGGGTGCTGGCCGATACATCCTGGATCTCCGATAAGAGCTGGATTGAAATCAACTACCCTGAGTATAAGGCGAATATCCACATTACTTACAAAAAGGTCTACAATCAGGACTCACTAAAGGGATACCTCGATGATGCCTACTTCCTTACCGCAAAACATCAGATCAAGGCCTATGCGATCGATGAAAGCATTGTAAAAACACCTTCGGGAAAAACCGTGGTATACGCCGAACTTGAGGGTGAGGTACCGAGCCAGTTTCAGTGGTATACCACAGACTCCACCGAACATTTCCTGCGTGGGGCCCTATACTTCAATACCCAGGTACAGAACGATTCTCTTCGACCCGCTATCGAATATGTAAAAGTGGATATCGTACATATGATGAATTCACTGAAGTGGCGTGATTGATTTTATTCTGAAAGTCTTCCCAAAAGATCCAAAGCCGCCTCCCTCAGGTTTGGCGTTCTTACCGTATTTAAGAATTCCTTAATATCATCTCTTAATTCTGCTTTTGCCGCTTCATCTATTGACCCCTGATTAAATCGTAGTATAAAATCACCATATCTCCTGTTATCCCTTTGGCTAAGGTTCTTTAGTACATCGATAGCCTCAGAAAGATTCTGATCATCTTCCAATCGATGGCTATAATAGCTGCTGATTTGGCTTATACTCGGCCGGTATTCCTCCTCAATTGATTCACCCAGCTCACTTTTCAACTTCTTATATTCATAAAAAATTGTTAACCCATCTGTCGGGCGTTTTTCGTAGTTAAGCCAAATGTCTATCCCTTGTTTGAAAATTTTTACAGCTTCCGCTGATCTCGAGTCATTGAAAGTTGTTCTGCCCCACATTGAATAAAACCATATCAAAAAAGGATCCTGCATGGAACAACTCTCACAAAGCTGCCGGTAGTCCTCTGAAGCTTCAAGCCATTTCTTATTCTCCCAATAGACATATGCCCGAAAAGATAAAATTTGGTGTTCAATTTCTGCTTCTGTTGGATTGAACCGCGGATCAATATTCGCACGTGCCGTTTCCAGCATGGCAAGACACTCCTGAAGTTGCCCTTCATGGCTTTTGTTATAAATTTCATTCGTAAACTCGGTTGTAAACATAGTTTTTACATTGCCCGATGATCCTTTGTCCGTTCCCTGAGCGCATCAAACTGGGTTTCGATCACCTTGTCCATTTCTCCAGGTTCCAGGAAATTCTTGCGGATATCCTCCAGCCTCTTATCACCTCCGAAAACCACATCGATTTCCCCTGAAACCATTCCGTCGATACTCACCCTTGCCACATCTGCCGGATCATCCATATTCCCCACCGTCGCATTCTTCATCATCGGGGTATCTGTTGCCGTGGGATAAATGGTCATGACATGAATCGGAAAATCCTTCAGCTCCCGCCGCATCGCTTCAGAAAAATGCCGGACACCCGCCTTCGTCACTGCATACACATTATAGAATGGCCTGGCGATAAATCCCAGTCCGGAGCTCACATTCATTATTGCCGCCTCATTGCTTTCCTTCAGCATCGGAAGACATTTCTTTGTGAACAGAATCAGCCCGGTAAGATTTATCCCGATCTGCCCGATAATATCCTCGTCACTCATTTCATCCAGCAGGGCCGCACTCACCACGCCGGCATTATTGATCAAAATATCAAGCCTTCCCCAGCTTTCCCTGATTTCTTCCGCCGCCTTACTCACTTCAGCAGGATTCCCCATATCAGCGGAAATCAGGAGAAAAGAAACATCCGGGAACTCATCTTCCAACGCCTTCAGGGGCTCTTTGCGCCGCGCAATGATGGCAAAATGCGATGCCCCCCGGTTAATAAGATCGGAAAGTATTGCCTTGCCGATTCCGGCGCTTCCACCGGTAATACAGATATATTTATTTCGAAACTCCATCCTATAAATTTAAGAAATCTCCGACGGTCGGCATGAACTCAACGTCACACATTCGGCATCTACCATCATTTCTCATTATTTTAGCGCATGCCCGGATTTTTTGACACCAAAATCGAATTTCTAAAAGGCGTGGGGCCTCAAAAGGCTGCCATGCTGAATAAGGAATTGGGCATTTTTACCTACGGCGACCTGCTGCAGCACTATCCATTCCGGTATGAAGACAGAACCCGCTTTCACAAGATCAATGAACTGAATGGAACCATGCCCTATGCCCAGTTGCGCGTACGGCTGCGGAATACCGAGATGATCGGCGCACAGCGCCGTAAACGGCTGGTTGCCCACTTCCATGATGACACCGGCGAAATAGAATGTGTCTGGTTTCAGGGGGTCCCATGGATGGCAAAAAAACTTGTCAACGGAGTTGAATATGTTCTTTACGGAAAACCCAGCCTCTTTAACGGAAAGCTCAATATTCCGCACCCGGAACTGGAGATCGGAAGCCAGTTTTCCCTCGAAGGGGGTTATCTACAGCCCGTTTATTCAACCACAGAAAAACTTCGCAGGAAATATTTAGACAGCAAAGGCATCGGGCAGCTCATCAGGAACCTGCTGGATAAATCTATTCCACATCTGCGGGAAACGCTCCCTCCATATATTCTCGCCGAATACGCTCTGATCGATAAACCACGTGCCATACAGCATATCCATATTCCGGAAAATAATGATATGCTGGCCAAGGCTGTGTTCCGGCTCAAATTTGAAGAGCTCTTTTTCATCCAGCTTCGATTGCTGAAGCTGAAACTCGCGCGTACCGATAAATTTCGGGGCATGGAACTGACCGACACATCTCTTCTCACTAAATTTTATAATGAACACCTGCCATTCGACCTAACTGAAGCGCAGAAACGTGTTATCCGGGAAATCTACACCGATATGAGGTCGGGGCACCAGATGAACCGCCTTTTGCAAGGTGATGTGGGCAGCGGAAAAACCATCGTCGCCTTTATCTGCATGCTGATCGCAGCCGGATCGGGAGCGCAATCGGTAATGATGGCACCAACCGAAATCCTGGCCAATCAGCATTTCGAGGGTCTGAAGGAATATGCCGACAAAATGGGTCTTCATATCGCCCTGCTTACCGGCTCAACACGAAAGAGCGAAAGAAAGATCATCCATGAAATGCTTCTTTCCGGTGAGCTCTCCATCCTGGTCGGCACACATGCACTCATTGAGGATGTAGTTCAATTTAAACAGCTCGGACTTGCCGTGGTGGATGAACAACATCGTTTTGGGGTTGCTCAGCGGTCCAAACTCTGGCAAAAGAACAAGAATGTCTATCCACACGTGCTGGTGATGACTGCCACACCGATTCCACGAACGCTGGCCATGACGCTTTACGGGGATCTCGATGTTTCGGTGATCGATGAATTACCCGCCGGAAGAAAGCCCATTAAGACCGTTCACCGCTACGATGCAAATCGCCTTCGCGTCAATCAGTTCATGAAGGATCAGATCGATGAAGGCCGGCAGGTATATATCGTTTATCCGCTGATCGAAGAGTCGGAAAAACTTGATCTCAAACACCTCATGGATGGATATGAAAGTGTTTGCAGGGCATTTCCCGGTGTTCCCGTGAGCATTGTACACGGCAAAATGAAAGCCGATGACAAGGATTATGAAATGAAGCGTTTCGTAAAAGGAGAGACAAAGATCATGGTTGCCACAACGGTGATTGAAGTGGGCGTAAATGTTCCTAACGCTTCTGTCATGATTATTGAAAATGCCGAGAGATTCGGCCTTGCACAGCTCCATCAGCTGCGCGGAAGGGTAGGCCGCGGTGCAGATCAATCCTATTGCATTCTGATTACAAGCTACAAGCTGAGTAAGGATGGACGAACCAGAATTGATACCATGGTTCGCACCAATAATGGTTTTGAGATCGCAGATACTGATTTACAACTTCGCGGACCGGGAGATATCACCGGAACACAGCAAAGCGGAATTCTGGATTTGTTGATTTCCGACCTTGCCAAGGACGGTAAAATCTTGCAGGTCGCGCGTACGGCCGCCCAGGATGTGCTGCTTCGTGACCCGGAACTCACGCTTGATGATCACCGGAATATCCGATATCAGATAGAAAACCAGCAAAAAACAGTCGTAAACTGGAGTCGTATCAGTTGATCACATTCAGACGTTCACCCGCCTGGAAAGCCTTCAAATTTTCAATCAGGGCCGCCATCAACCGCTGTCTTGATTCCACTGAAGCCCAGGATATGTGGGGTGTTATGATACAGCGGGGTGCCGTAAGCAAGGGATTATCCTCATCAGGCGGCTCTTTTGATAGCACATCTACCGCCGCAGCGGCAATTCTGTTTTCATGAAGTGCATCCGACAGGTCTTTTTCGTTGATGAGTCCTCCTCTCGCGGTGTTTATCAGCCAGGCCGCAGGCTTCATTCGCCCGATAAGTTCTGCATTTACCATTCCTGCAGTTTTTGGCGTTAAGGCCGTATGTAATGATACAATATCGCTGCTTTCAAAAAGTTCTTCCAGGCTCACGATACGACCAAATTCTGCTTTATCAGCGTGCTCCGATGCGATGAGTATTCTCATTCCGAAGGCATGCGCAATTTTTTCGACCGAGCTGGAAATGGCTCCATATCCAACCAAACCAATGGTCTTTCCATACAACTCCGGGATTGGGTGTTTGTAATAACTGAAGTCTGCACTACGCACCCATTCCATTTCGTGAACACTTTGATTGTGCAGGGCAACGCGATTTGAAAGCTGCAGAATCAGGGCAAAGGTATGCTGTGCCACAGATGGCGTACTGTAGCCAGGAACATTGGTAACACAAATTCCCGATTCCCGGGCTGCTTCTGTATTCACATTATCGAACCCGGTAGCCATTAGCCCTATGTATGACAGCCGGGGCAGGGCCTGAATAACTTCCCGGGTCATTTTAATTTTATTGATGATCAGCGCATCCGCATTTTCAGATCTCTTAATCACGTCCCCGGGACCTGTCCGCGGATAAACAGTTACATCTCCCAATTCCTGAAGAGGCTCCCAGGACATGTCATCGGGATTGAGTGTATGTCCGTCCAGTACAACGATTTTTTGCATGCCGCAAAAGTAGGAAAATAGGTGAAGACTAGAAACCGAGCTGGTCGCGCAGCAACTGATATCCCTTTCTGCTAACGGGAATCTTATCTCCGCCTTTCAAAATGGCAACATAGCTATCCTTGGAATAGGCTTCGATACGGTCGATCTTACTAACTGAAACAAGATAGGACCTGTGCACCCTGACAAAATCTTCGGATGGGAGCGACTCTTCGAGGTATTTCATGGTTAGCTGCTTCAGGTATTTTTTTCCTTCAGCATGAACAGCGACATAATCATCCTGTGCTTCTATGAAATCAATTTGTCCCGCCCCGATAATCGTGATCCGGGTACCGTTTCGTACGGCAATCCGGTCGATGGGCCTTGAGGATTGTCGAACTGTCGTAAGGGCACTTGTATCCCGGGACTCGCCGGCACCCAGTTTTTCAATTGCCCGGCCCAATGCTTCATCGAATCTTTTACGCGTAAACGGTTTTAAAAGATAGTCGGCAGCGCTTAACTCAAAGGCTTTGATTGCATATTCATCGAATGCGGTGCTGAAGACAATCACCGGTAATTCATCCAGGAGTTCAAGCAATTCAAAGCCCGAAAGCTTTGGCATCTGCACATCCAGGAAAACAATATCCGGTTGGAGTTCCTGAATTGCCTTCAGACCTTCAAAGCCATTTATACATTCACCTACCACCTCAACTTCCGGATGGTCTTTCAGGAAATTCAGAACGATTGAGCGGGCAAGCGGTTCATCATCAATTATCAGAATCCTGATCATCGGTCTGGGGTACAACAATTTTTACACGATACATATCGCGCGTTCTTTCAATGGTTACAAGGTCTGGAATACCATACATTAATTCAAGGCGGCTTCGAACATTTTTCAGCCCAATGCCTGTGCCTTTTACTGATGACTTTTGCATCGGATCATACGTATTTGATATGAATATTTCCAGCAGTCCCTCCCGGCATTTCACCTCAGTTCGGATTTCAACTGTTTCGAGTTGTTCATACACTCCATGTTTAATGGCATTTTCATAAAGCGGCTGTAGTATTAATGCGGGTAGTTTGTGGCGCATACAGCTCCCGGGAATAACCTGTACTACCCGGAGTCTGTCGCCAAACCGCACCTGTTCAATATCCAGGTAAAGAGCCATCTGCTGCATCTCATCGGCAAGCGTATGAACATCTTTCCGTTCCTTTCCAAGGGCATTTCTGAAGAATTCCGATAACTTGATCACCATTTCCTGAGCCGCCTCAGGCGAAGACATGGTAAGCGCGCTTATGGAATTCAGACTATTGAAGATGAAATGCGGATTGATCTGAAACTTCAGCATTTCCATTTCAGATTCGCGCAGCATATTTTTTAAATCCTGTTCGCGGCTTTGCTGAATTTCCAGGAACTGATTATGGTTATATAAATAGTAGATTAGCACCAGGATCAATAACAGCATCACGCCTGAAGCAATCCGCCAGCCTAGGCTAAATTGGAGATAGCCGAAATAATCTTCATTTTCTATCCAGGCACGCATGATACGGTCGTGCAGAAACGCCACAAGTGATACCACGATGATCACTCCTGTGAGATGGGTTAAAATTTCCTGCAGGGTGATCCTGTTCTTTGAAGAAGAAAAACGAATGGCAAAATAGTAGCTCATGCCGAATCCCGCCAGTATCAGGTAAAAAGAAGCGGCATCAGCCAGGCAGATGATGACCGGGAATGTGAACAGGTTATAAAGAACCCCGGCGTGGATAACGATGATCAGTATCCACACCAGGGAATATATAAGGAATGCTTTGCCGTTGATAGGATGTTTCATGGTAAAAAGGCCGGGCTCATGTCCCGGCCTGAGGAATTATTTGTTCAATGAGACTTCGCCACCTCCAAACATCACAAATCCTTTTATTACAAGCGTTTTTTCTGAATCGGGTATTACCTTAAGGTTGGAATATCGTTTGTCACCGAAACCACCCAGCAGGGAAAATACCTCCACCCGCACGTTCCAGTCCGGCGGCACCAGAATATGAGTTCCACCGAACATGACAAATATATCCAAAACCTGGGTACCGGGCGCTAGTCCCGCCCCGCGCAGATCAATCTCCGAACCTCCGAACATAGCGGTGATCTTTCCACCCCTGAAGTTCTGCGAATTCACGGTACGTTCCCGTCCGCCAAATATGGCAAAATCATCAATTAAGTCTCCTCCGGGATCACCTGGCGTTGATCCGGATGCACCAGCAAATGAATCCACCGGACTGTTTCTTCGGGTGATCAGTGAAATACCAATCGCTATGATGATCAGCGGCCAGAAAATACTCCAGACATTAAAGTTCAGGAAGTCGAAGAAATTGAGGTCCTCAAGCCAGAAGAAAGATCCGATGGCAATCAGGACCACGCCAGGGCCTACTTTTTGACGGCCGACAATTAAAAAGGCGCCGAGTGCAATCAGGAAAGTTTTCCAGCTGAACAGGTAGTATTCAATGTGATATGGTATTACATTGAGATTATCAAGTAACCAGGCTGCTCCGAGTAACAGGAGGGCGACGCCAAGCCATACGCGTCTGTCGGGGGTGTGTCGTTGTTCTTCCATTTCTTTGATTGTTAATTATATCAATATTAGCGGATTACAACCCGAAAGGTTAGTGTTTATCGGCGAGTGCCGGTCCACTACCGGTAAATGCCGAAAAGGGATGTGTTAAATTGAACGACCGGTATTCCGACAACCAAAATATATTGGCTAAATTTGAGCATAAATAACGATCACCTATGGAATACCGGATAGAAAAAGACACGATGGGGGAGGTAAAAGTACCTGCCGACAAATATTGGGGGGCACAAACGGAGCGTTCCCGAAATAACTTTAAAATTGGTCCGGCAGCCAGTATGCCGCTGGAGATAATACAAGGTTTCGCCTATTTAAAGAAAGCGGCGGCCCATGCAAACCACGACCTGGGCGTTCTTTCTGCCGAAAAAATGGAGCTTATTTCCAAAGCTTGTGATGAAATTCTGGCGGGTAAGCTTGACGATCAGTTCCCCCTGGTGATCTGGCAGACAGGTTCAGGAACCCAGTCGAACATGAACGTGAACGAGGTGGTTTCGAACCGGGCACACGTTCTTGCCGGTAACACGTTGGGTGAAGGGCAAAAACTAATCCATCCGAACGATGATGTGAACAAGTCGCAATCATCGAATGATACCTATCCAACCGCCATGCACATCGCATGTTATAAAATGCTTGTCGAGACCACAATTCCCGGTGTGGAAAAACTTCGGGATACCCTGGCTGAAAAATCCGCAGCCTTTATGGACGTGGTAAAAATCGGGCGCACGCACTTGATGGATGCCACACCGTTAACACTCGGACAGGAATTTTCAGGTTATGTAGCGCAGTTGAACCATGGTCTGAAAGCACTTCGCAACACCCTCGACCACTTATCGGAAATCGCCCTTGGCGGCACTGCGGTAGGCACAGGAATCAATACTCCGGAAGGGTACGCCGAATTGGTTGCGAGTAAAATTGCAGGTTTTACGCAATTGCCTTTCAGAAGTGCCGAAAACAAATTTGAAGCCCTGGCTGCCCATGATGCGATCGTTGAAAGTCATGGAGCCCTGAAACAGCTTGCCGTTTCTTTGAATAAAATTGCTAATGATATTCGTTTGCTGGCATCCGGTCCGCGGTCCGGAATCGGGGAAATAATTATACCTGCCAACGAACCCGGATCATCCATTATGCCCGGCAAGGTAAACCCCACACAATGCGAGGCGCTTACCATGGTTTGTGCCCAGGTGATCGGAAATGATGTTACCATTACTGTTGGCGGCACGCAAGGTCATTACGAATTAAACGTCTTTAAACCTGTAATGGCAGCAAATTTCTTACAATCGGCACGTTTGATCGGGGAGGCATGCGTCTCATTTAATGATCATTGCGCTATCGGCATCGAGCCTGATCTGAAAAACATCAAAAAGCATGTAAACAACAGTTTAATGCTTGTTACAGCGCTAAATACGCATATCGGGTATGAAAAAGCGGCTAAAATCGCAAAGACAGCGCATGAAAACGGCACGACACTCAGGGAAGAAGCCATAAACCTGGGCTACCTTTCTGGTGAAGAATTCGATAAATGGGTACGTCCGGCAGATATGGTGGGCAGCCTGAAGGGCAAATAATAAAATATTTAATTATATTGCCTATATTTCAACGAGAATCATTTTTTAACTATTAAGAATCATGAAAAAACTTTTTTCGCTCGTTACCATTGTCCTGTTGGTCCTGATCAGTTCCACCTCTTTTTCCCAGCTTACCAAGGAAGAATCAAAGGAATGGAAGAAACGTGCCAAGGAGATGGCGAAAGATCCTGAATCGCTGAAAACACTTGTAGAAAGCGAAGCGGCTTTACAGTCCCAGGTAAGTACTTTAAAAAACGAACAGGATGCGCTGAAATCGCAGCTCAATGCCAAGGATGCCAAAATCGATGAGATGGAAGGCAACCTCACGCAATTAAGGGCTGAATTGTCAGACGCGAGAAGTACCATCAGTGAAATGGAGAGTAATATGCCACAGGTTGCTGCCAGCGAAGGTGCGATCCCTGGTGTGGTATTTAAAGTCCAGATCGGTGCCTTCCGTAACAAGGACCTGAGTAAGTACTTCGACAATCACCCGAACTTTGCAGGAGAAATCGTGGACGGTACTCAGAAGATCACGATTGGCCAGTTCAGTGACTATTGGGAAGCCGACACATTTAAAAAATATCTGAGGGAAATGGGTGTTAAAGATGCCTGGATAGTTCCCTATAAGGACGGTGTGCGCGTGCCGATCAAAGACGTCCTGGAAGGAGTCGTCTCTGAATAGAGCGATTGTCCGTTTACAAGTTTAACTTTGCTGAAGGCAGTACCCGTGTGCTGCCTTCTTTTTAACCCGTCTGCCAGAAAACTATGCAAAAGAAGCGCTGGATTCTTCCGGAATCAATGGAATCTGAGATGGCAAACCAATTAATGTCTGCCATAAACGTAAGCGCTCCCATTGCCAACATACTCATCAACAGAGGGATAACCAACTTTGAACAGGCGAAGGAATACTTCAGGCCATCGCTGGAAATGCTGCATGACCCCTTCCTCATGGCAGGAATGGAAGCCGCCGTGGATCGGCTGGTGAATGCGATCGGTACAGGCGAAAAGATTTTGATCTACGGCGATTATGATGTAGACGGGACCACGTCTGTGGCAATGTTCTATCATTTCCTTTCGTCGTTCTATGATCATTGCGAATATTATATTCCCGACCGTTACAAGGAAGGATACGGCGTGTCACTTGCAGGAGTAGATTATGCGGAAGAGAATAATTTTTCCCTCATCATTACATTGGATTGTGGAATTAAATCAAATGATCTGGTTTCACTGGCCTCAAAAAAAGGGATTGATTTCATCATCTGCGATCATCATGAGCCAGATAACGTTCTGCCACCTGCCGTTGCGGTCCTTGATCCCAAACGCACAGACTGCCCGTATCCCTATAAGGAATTATCCGGTTGCGGGGTGGGCTTCAAATTTATACAGGCCTTCCTGCTGTCACACCCCGATATAGGTTTTGATCCGTTTTCACTGCTTGACCTGGTTTGCGTTTCCATCGCGGCGGATATCGTCCCGATAACGGGCGAAAACCGTGTTCTCGCCTACTATGGTCTTCAGAAATTAGCAAGAGATCCTCATCCCGGACTGGCAGCGCTGATGGAAGTTGCAGGCATTCAACAGAATGATGTAACCATTTCCAGGGTCGTATTCGGACTGGCGCCCCGTATCAATGCAGCAGGCCGGCTGGAAGACGCCAAATATGCCGTTCGGCTGATGCTGGCGACGGATGCTGAACCGGCTCAAAATTTTGCTCGTCAGCTCGATGGCCATAATCAACAGCGAAAAGACATTGACCGTCTTATTACGAGTCAGGCTCATGACATGATACTTGAAAACGGGTGGACCGAGGCGAATACAACGGTGCTTTTTCAACCAGACTGGCATAAAGGTGTTATCGGAATTGTAGCATCACGATGTATTGAGTCGTATTACCGGCCAACGGTCATCCTTACCGAGACACACGACGGAATTTTAACGGGTTCGGCCCGTTCTGTAGATGGTTTTGATCTCTATTCAGCTCTTTTGAAATGCTCAGATCTGCTGGAACAATTTGGCGGTCATAAACATGCGGCGGGAATGACCCTTCGAAATGAGAACCTCGAAGCTTTTCGGTCACGCTTCGAGGCAGTTGTTTCCAGTGAAATCACTTCAGACCTGTTAACCCCGTCGATCATAATCGACACCAGAATTTCACTGGACGACATCAATCCAAAATTTTTCAGGATAATGCAGCAAATGGCCCCGTTCGGGCCAGGAAACGCTGAGCCTGTTTTTGTCGCTGAAGATCTTATCGCACGTGACGTGCGAGCTTTTTCGGCGCGTAACAATCCGGATTCAAACCACCTTAAACTTCGGATCGGTCAGTATGGGTGTACTTCCACATTTGAAGCTATTGGATTTGGCATGGGGGAATATGCAGATCAGCTTAAGAAAAATCCGCAGGGTTTCGGTATGGCTTTTGCGGTAGCGGAGAACAGATATATGGGCCGGGTTTCACTGCAACTGTATATAAAGGATATTAGGTGGGAATAAGTATATTTGAATCATGAAGCTTCACGCGAACAATCTTGTAAAAAAGTATAAGAAAAGAACTGTTGTAAACCATATATCGGTTGAAGTGGAGCAGGGCGAAATTGTCGGACTTCTGGGCCCGAATGGTGCCGGAAAAACGACTACTTTTTACATGATCGTAGGTTTGATCAAGCCGAATGAAGGTGAAATTTTCCTGAATGATGAAAATATAACCGACCTTGCCATGTACCGCAGGGCAAAAAGAGGAATCGGTTACCTCGCGCAGGAAGCATCGGTTTTCCGAAAGCTGACGGTGGAAGAAAACATACTTTCCGTACTGGAAATGAGAAATCTTCCGAAGAAAGTGCAGCGGGAAAAAACGGATGAGCTTCTGGAAGAATTCAGTCTCACGCACGTACGGAAAAACCTGGGCATGGTGCTGTCAGGAGGAGAGCGCCGACGTACCGAAATTGCGCGTGCCCTGGCTGTAGATCCTAAATTTGTACTGCTCGATGAACCCTTTGCAGGAGTTGATCCCATTGCTGTTGAAGAGATCCAGACAATCGTAGCCCAGTTGAAAAATAAAAATATTGGAATCCTCATTACTGATCACAATGTAAATGAGACGCTGTCCATTACCGACCGTGCATACCTCATGTTCGAGGGAAAGCTCTTAAAGGCGGGTTCGGCCGAAGACCTCGCTGCTGACGAACAGGTGCGGCGGGTATATTTGGGTCAGCACTTCGAACTTAAAAGAAAAATTTAGCATCTGTGGGTCTGATAAATTCGATATTGACATGGGTCATGAAAAAGCGTATTCATGATATTGAGCTTTTCATGAAGTACCCACACGATGTTCAGGAAGAATTGTTTCATAGGCTTATCGCAAAGGGCGCGCAGACAGAATTCGGCAGAAAATATGACTTCCGGTCTATCGGTTCAAAGGAGGAATTCAAACAACGTGTGCCTGTTCACCAGTATGAAGACCTTTTCCCCTATATCGAGCGTGTCATGCGGGGAGAGCAGGGTATCCTCTGGCCGAGTGATATTACCTGGTTTGCAAAGTCATCAGGAACAACGAATGCCCGAAGCAAATTTATCCCTGTGAGTACAGATGCCCTGGAGGATTGCCATTTCAAGGGGGGAAAGGACCTGATTTCCATCTACATCAATAATTATCCGGAATCACGCATGTTTACCGGAAAGGGGCTGGCCATTGGTGGGTCACATCAGATTAATGAATATGATCCGGGAGCGAATTCCTACTATGGCGATGTTTCGGCTGTGATCATGAAAAACCTGCCGCTTTGGGCGCAAATTATACGAACGCCAAGCCTGGAGGTCGCACTGATGGACAAGTGGGAGGAAAAAATTGAGAAAATGGCCCATATTACAATGGACCAGAATGTCACCAGTCTCTCGGGCGTTCCTACATGGACCATTCTACTTATTCAGCGCATTCTTGAAATCAAGAAAGCGGACCATCTGCTGCAGGTATGGCCAAACCTTGAAGTCTTTTTCCATGGAGCAGTCGCATTTACACCTTATCGTTCTCTTTTTGCCAGTCTGATCCCTGAAAATGAAATGCGATATGTTGAGACTTACAATGCATCGGAAGGATTTTTTGGGATACAGGATCAAAAGGACAGCAATGAGCTGTTACTTATGCTTGATTATGGAATTTACTATGAATTTATTCCCTTTGACGAGATTGACAGTGACAATCCTTCAACGATTACCCTTGACCAGGTAGAAACAGGGAAAAATTATGCCATGATCATCTCGACCAACGGAGGTTTGTGGCGGTATAATATCGGGGATACGGTGGTTTTCACTTCTACTGATCCCTACAGGATCAAAATTTCGGGCAGAACAAAGCATTTTATCAATGCATTTGGAGAAGAGGTGATCATAGAGAATGCAGAAAGCGCCATCACATATGCGTGCGAAAAGACTGGTTCCATCATAGATAATTTTACTGCCGCCCCTGTTTTCTTCGAAGGAAAGGAAAAGGGCCGACATGAATGGATCATCGAATTTCGGAAGTCTCCTGATGATACGGATGCCTTCAACCAATTGCTGGATCAACGACTTCGGGAAATAAATTCGGATTATGATGCGAAACGATATAAGGATATGGCCCTGATCGAACCCATCATACATCACGTTCCGGAGGGAACATTCTACAAATGGATGAAAAGCCGGGATAAACTCGGCGGTCAAAATAAAGTACCGAGGCTGAGTAATAGCCGGGAATACGTAGAATCTATCCTGAAAATGCTCAATCATTAAGAAGCAGCCGATTTCCCTTAATTATTATCGTTGCCCAGGTAAGCCGAAATTAGCAAATAGGAAAGGCTGCCGTTTCCGGCAGCCTTTCTGACCTTGAAGTGCTTAATTAAAATCCTTTCCTTCTTCAAGTGCTTTCAGGTATCCTTCCAGGAAAGGTTTACTCGCATCTGGCGCCAGGGCAAAGGCTTCACGTTCATATTTCAATGCCTTTTTATACGATCCGGTTGCAGACAGACCTCGGGCCAGGCCATGCGGAGCAAGCCAGTGATCCGGCCATTTTTTGCTTGCTGTACTGAAAACCTCCAGTGCTTTTTCGGTTTTGCCCTGTGCTATGAGGGTACGCCCGTAATTGTAGTAATTCTGAATGTTGGCAGTAGGATCCTCCAATGCCTCATCCATCAAGGCAGCTGCTTTATCGGATTCACCCATTCCATTGAGAATCTGCGCCTTATTACTCAAAGAATTAAAATTCTTCTGACCAACAAACGGTGCATTTATGGCATTATCAGCCCACTCAAGGGCGGTTTCACTATGTATTCCCTGTGTTGACAGATAGGACGAAGCTGCAATCCAGTTCTGATAATCGAATCCTGGAATCGACTTGAGCTCGTTTGTCAGATTTTGATAAGTGAGTTCCGGCGTATCAAATGAGATCTTTATGGGAATGCGTTTCTGCTCCCAGTCGAGTACAAGTGTGGCGCTGTTCAGGTCAGCCTCAGGAAAACTATACGTAAGCAGCGGGGTATTCGCATGATCCTCCCATTGGGTATTTACACGCAGCGCATCATGGGCCGGATCGTAAAAGAAGCTTCCCCAAGAATGGGTATCATGACTTAAAATGACCGTTACCGCTCCATCCTCAGAGAGAACCATATGAAGTCCGTATTCGCCGGCTTCAATGGACTTACCGCCGAACGTTGCATCATGAGAAAATTCAATGAGCGTATTTTCATTAGCACCTGCCCGCCAGGGAGCAGCCTTCGTACTACCAAAGCCAAGATCACTCAATCCGTAAGGAACCAATGCACCCCATATCTGACCGGTACGGTCCTGTCCCTGAGGAGTGACAACATTTGGCCTGGAATAGGTAACGGTCACTTGTGCGATTCCGACAGTTTGAGAGATTGTAGCCTTTGGGCTTACCTGCGGCAGTGTTACGGTCTGAGCGCCTGAATGGGGGATGGATATCCCCCAAAACAAGGCCAGGACAACAAGGGGTTTATATAAGTTTTTCATACGTAGAGGGTTGAATTGGAGAATTAGGTTTTCACCCCCATGTACGCGATCGCAGGTGTTTTTGTTTGAAATATATGGACGAATGAGCGGTCCGCTTTTTAAACGGTTAGCCAACATGCCTGACAGGCAGCGGAAATAAAGCATTGCGCATGCCTGAAAATGAAATTGCCCTCAAAATATTGCTTTAAACGTAATAAAGAAGGATTCTCAGCATATCCCCCCAATGACGGGATTAATCCTTTCTTGATTTGAGCAGGTAGGTTTTGCGCTCTTCTCCATCAATAATTCTCCGTATATTCTTGTGATGAGTCCAGACAATCACGATAAAAAGGAAAAATCCAAAGATCACCAACAGCGGCTCTGACGTCTTGAATCTGGGAACCACCCACAGTATGGTGGGAAATGCCAGTGCACTTATGATTGAAGAAAGAGAAACATATTTAAACAGGAGGAGCGTAAGAATAAAAATAGCAATACAGATCAGTGCCACTTCGTAGTCGATGGCGATCATCATACCTAATAAAGTCGCGACACCCTTACCTCCACGGAAATTCAGGAATACCGAAAATATATGCCCGGAGACCGCCACAATGCCGAAAAGAATTTTAAAAATGATAAGATTGTTTTCAGAAATGAAACCCAGGTTCATCAATGGAATGGCGATGGAAGTAGCCAGCAGACCCTTAACGATATCCACCAGCATCACGATGATACCAGCTCTTTTGCCCAAAACCCTGAAGGTGTTTGTCGCTCCAGGATTTCCGGAACCGTGTTCCCGCACATCTATGCCGTAAAGTGCTCTTCCGAGCCAAACGGCCGTAGGTATGGATCCAAGTAAAAATGCCAGTAAAAATCCCGCTACTATCATATCATTTCCCGCATTGATTTATCACGGTACAAAGATAACGATTTGACAACACCTTCAAAAAATGATTATACAAACGGTTTAAAACCCATCATCCTCATCCCCGAAACCATCGTCTTCCTCCTTCTTGCCACCAAAGCCATCTTCGTTTTCGTCAACCACAGTTTCAACTTCAGATTCCAGGAAATACTCTTCATCGATGCCGTAATATTGCAACCTGAAGCGGTTGATGAATGCGAGTGTCTCTGCGCGGTCGCCGGGGGCAAAAACAAGTTCACCGATCTTAGCCTTGGCTCCGTTACTTTTCTCTGCAATGATCTGATTAAATAATTCGTTCGATGAATAAACCAGGAGCCGGTTATCTTCATAGCCAAAGTAGTACCACGAGGCGCCACTGGCCTTCAGGAAAATATTAAATACGGGCAGCCCGTCCTCACTTCGCTTCATTTCAAGGAACCCGTCAAAAGCACCATTAATATCTGTCCTCAAAATATTGGAAAGTCCGATTTTACCTTCGCTGTAGAAACCGTTAAAATCATTGCTCCACTTCATATCCAGGTTGGGGAACATCATTGAAACACTCGTTTCATTTGCAAATCCACCAAGCGAAACATATTCACCAGCTGAAGCTGCTTCATATTCACGGGCAGCTCTTTCCCCTGCAACATCTGCAAGCTTATACAGTAGGTTTGTCGGATCACCCAGAGATTCGGGAGCGCCCAGGTTTACAATTACATCCAGTATATCCACCGCCATTGCTTCCATGGCCTGCTGCGGTAATGTTGCAAAATTTACCGCCAGCATGGTGTTCATCACATAGGAATTATCATTAATATTTCCGGATCCGATCACAGCCGATTTAAACGAAGCATTCGTTACGGTGGGAAGGAATTTAGCAGGTCCTTCGAACCTGATATTGCCGTTGAACTTATTATACCGATAAATACGTCCTGCGAGTGAATTTCCTGATGCCTTAGCAGTATCTTCAACCACAAAGTCCTCGCTCATTTCGTCGTAGAACATAACCCCACCCGCCAGGAAAAAATCTTCATCGTCGGGTGAATAGCGTTGTGTGATGAATGTATTATACAGGCTTTGATCACCCGCAGAGATGTGCAAACCGGCAACGACATTCCTTCCATCTTCTGTAACAACATTGTCGTCGAAATTAATCACCACTTTTTCATCATCTCCCGAGCTTGAGTGTTTTATCCAGGTATCGTACCCCGGCTCATTCATATCGAGCTTGATATAACCATCCAGTTCAAGCGCAGGCTTATTGGCATATAATGTCATGCCGCCTTTATAGAACATTCCCGGAGCTACCATGGCATCCTGATCCTCCCGAACAAATCCGTCGGCAGTGGTATGTTGTTCTGTTCTTGCCCTGCGTCCCTTGCCGATCGTAACCTCCTCAAGCCGGAAATTATCAAACCTCACCGGCACACTGTCACCGAGCATATTCACGAAATGGTAGGTTGCATACCCTGTAAACTCATTTCGCGATATAATATCAATCACACCGTCTGTGAGGGTATGATACCCGTTGAGTGTATCGAGTACGATGGTCGTGTTCATCAGTGTTCCGATCTTCGAATTCTCAAGGATCAGTACCTCGCCATTTTCCGGGGTGATAAGCGCATCCGCAACCGTGATTGACGGAATTCCGCTCACTTTCAGCTCAAGCGTATTCAAATCATATTCCGCATGGGTCGCATAGAAGCTAAGGGAATCCAGGTCTTCGCGAGTCGTGTAAAAATATGAGCTTTCCAATGCCACATTTTCAGGCTTCGACATATAAATCTTGTCCTGCTGTAAGTCCCACTTCGCTTCACTAATGGAGGTATTGAACTGCGCATAGGGGAATTCAATCGCTGCATCTCCCTCTACTTCCGGACTGATCGTAGATGTACTGTCGACAAGGTTGAAATTCAATTTTACGTCTGTTCCACGGATCAGAGGTTTTTCAGGGTTGTCACTCAGCTTGTTAAAAACGGCATGCCGTGCATCGAAAGCATCATGCTTGAAACTGATTTCTTCCGAATTGAAGACTGATTCCCGCGCTACAACAGTACCGCTTGCAAAAACCCCGTTACTGTTAATGGACGCCCGCCCGTCGAGCGACGCAAACGTATCATAGAACCTGAATGCCTCCTCCCGGTTCTCTATGACCAGACTGTCCTCAGACGGATTCCATTTCATATCAAAATCAGTGATCTCCGCCCTTGGGAAGGTAAATCCGTTAATACTTTCTTCCCTCATGACCAGTGACTTTGCCTGGGAAACAACGGAATCGGGGTAAAATATAAAGTCTTCGGATTCCATCGTTAAAGACAAATGTTCAATCCGTCCATTTCCGCGCAGTCCGTTCTTATCAAGTTTCAGATCATTGTAATAAGTAGAGTTTCCCCCATAAAGATTCAGCCCTTCAGTAGGTGTAGTATATTCAAAACCCATTGAATAATCATCCATCACCTCCAGCTTGGCATCGAAAGTTGGGAAGATGCCACTCACAAACTGACCGTCAAAAGAGATGGAGGTTGGATCTGAACCATTGAGGCTGTCAACCGCGAATGGAGGAACCACAAAATTTATTGAACGTTCATAGACCCCGCCAAAAACATCTTTATTATCAAAAAATACGATGGATCCCTTCCCGGTATCAAATTTTGGATATTCATTGTAACTAACCTTGCCCGACTTATTATTCGGCCGGTTAATATACAGCGTACCTTTCGTGGCGCCATCAACATCTGATACGAGTGAGTTATTAATCTTTCTACGGCCTTTACCCCCGCGTGAATTCACATCCTTGATATAAAACTGGATGCTGTCGATTTCCTTGAGGTTGATCAGGAAGCTGTCATACCTGAAGGTAAAATCACGACCATAATATTCATAGTTACCGGCAGTGATTTTGCCATTGAACTTGAAATCCCTGTTTTCAAGTAACGTAATGGTACTGCTATCGGGCTCAATCATGACCCGCAGGGAATCACTAACCTGAAATTTTTCCACGCCCCGAACGGTCATATAGCCATTCGGGAAATTCAGTGTGGCATTCGGCTTGTCCATCACTGTTGATGCAAAAATGAAATTATCGAAATCCTTCATCCCGAATTTCGACTGGTACAGGTGTTCACCTTTTTCCTTAAGCTTTACCCTTCCTGATTGTGCGTTAAAATCAACTAACCCTTTTTGGGCAAGTGACAGCATAGCACCTTTTATAATGTGATCGGGTTTTTTATATCTTCTGGCCAATTCTGAAACATAGAATTCGTTTGTTCCTTCTTTGGCCGCATAGGCTGCAACAATTCCGAGCGGATTGAAGTCATATAATTGGTCGCCTAACGCGACATAGTCTTCATAATTATAATGATCGACGGATTCAAAATTCGCCGAAACCATTCGTTTCGCTTCAAGAATGGATATGTCAAGGCTATCGTTATCCAGGTCCCAGCGAATAAGATCAGCGGTGAAATCAACATTGAAGAAGGATGCAGAGTACGGAGTATTGCGGTATCCGCCTTTATCCTTCTGAAGGACAAGGCCTCTCGAATTCATGTTGTATTCCATCCGGACTGCCGGATGATAGATGCTGTCTGTATTCTGGTAAACAATTACTTTCGCACGTTGAGTTGATACTATTGAATCTGCAAATTCAAAGTACCTCGCACGCGCCTTGAATTTAGGCATGTCATTTACCGCTACATTGATGGTTGAAAGATCCCCAAGAACGGAGGCACTGATAATTTTGCTGCCTTTCATTGAAAAGCCGCCGACGTATGAAATATCGGGGCCAAAACCAGCTACGGGAATATTACTTTGATAAGAGATAAAACGCGGATATGTTGCGTCGGTTACAGAATCATGGCGTACACTTTTATAGTTCACAATCCCGGGTACGCCTTCTGTTACTTTCCCTGAATAATGCATGATTGCATTTTGCGCCTCAAACTCAGGTTTCCTGATATCGAAACTGTATTCAGCTAATTCCGAATAAACATCCGATGGAGGCAGTCCCGCTGATTCCCACGTCAAACGGCCCTCACTTCCAACAAAAACATTTTTTGTTACTTTAAGTGCCCCGCTTGTATTTTCAAGGAAAACGGAATCATAAGGAGTGGCAAAATTAAATGTGACCTTGTCAAACCTGATTACGGCACCTTCGATCAAAGGAAGCGGATCACCGGCAGCAATTGCTTCTGCCATGCTGTTGTCATTTTCTTCTTCGTAATCATCCCAGTTTTCATCATCCTCCCAATCATCATCCTCCCAATCGTCATCCTCCCAATTGGTATCCCAGTCATCATCACTCGGTTCATCATCCCAGTCATCGAAATATTCGTCTTCTTCCTCCTGTTCAGGTTCAGCGGTTTCGGTTATTTCCTGTTCTGTGTACTCGGGAATAGTTACATACTCAAAATTATATGTTGCATCAAGGGCATAGAGGGTATTTGAGTTTTCTGCAAAAAGCTTGTGTTCCCGGAACAAGAGTGAGCTCGTCGATAAAAAAGTCATTACGAAAGAACGTTCCTCACGATCAATGACCTGCCCGGCAGTTTCCAGGTACGATGATAATTTTTGGGCATCAAGATGTTCCTGATTAACTGCGGCCGCCAGTGCCTCACTGTATATGACAATATAAGGTCTTACAGGATACTTTTTATTCAGCATGATCCGGATATGGGATGCGGCTGATTCCTGTTGCTGACCTGACATAGACAGCCATGCCGAGGAAATTTCCTCGCCGGCAAGCATTGCTCTTTCATTGTTTGTGGCAGCGAGTAGTGAACGCAAAGAATCACCAAAGACAGCCACATTTTCCGGTAGTCTTGAAATCTGCGAAAAACCGGAAAATCCGATGAGCAGGAAAAAAATAAGTACGATATATCGTAACCTGGCCCTTATCATAAATTTAAGTTCCTAAAAATCCTGTTAATATACCATGTTCAGCACATAGATACTAACACAAAAACAGGGTGAAAAATTGCCTAAAACTAACCTCGGTGCTATTTTTTATGAAATAACAGTGCCGACCAGTGGTTTCTGTGCCCTGTTTTTACCAATTCGAAGCCCAGGGGAATAACACGGTTGATTATATCCTGTTCGTCGTAATCATAGAAACCACTTAACATTAATACGCCACCCGGCACAAGGTAACTGTTGTAATAATCCATTTCTTCCAATAAAACATTCTTGTTGATATTGGCAAGTATGATATCATAGGCTCCCTGGATATCTATGGTTGAAATGGTACCTTCCTGAATCGTGATACTCTGGCAATTATTGAGTGATAGATTTTCCGGTGCATTTTCGATCGTCCAGCTGTTATTATCATAGGCCAGCACTTCCCGCGCACCCAGCTTTTCAGCAAGTACGGCCAAAATGGCTGTACCGCAGCCCGCATCAAGAACTCTCTTCCCAACATGATCGGTTTCAAGCTGATGTTTCATCATCAGCCATGTGGTTGAATGATGGCCAGTGCCGAATGACATTCTGGGATTTATGATGATTTCATACTTAAATTCAGGATTGGCTTCATGAAAAACTGCACGTACCCTGCATATACCATCCACTTCAATGGGGTCGTAGTTTTTCTCCCACTCTTCGTTCCAGTTACGGGTTACTACACGGGAGGTGCTGTATGTCACGGCAGTTGATGCATACCTGCGCAACAATTCATCCAGATGCTCCTGGTTAAAATCCGACTCAGGAATATAGGCCTCAAGTCCGTCTTCGATTTCCATCATTGTGTCATAACCCAGTTCAGCGAGTTCCGCAATCAGTATATCACGGAATTCCTCAGGACATCGAAACGTCACTGCCATAAAGTCGATCAGTGCCAACCTAGAACGATTTAATTATGTCTACAAAATCCCTCGAGGAAAGAGATGCCCCTCCAATCAATCCGCCGTCTACATCCGCACAAGCAAAAAGCTCGGGCGCATTTGATGGTTTACAGCTTCCGCCATAAAGAATTGTAATATCATCAGCCAATTCTTTTCCATACGCGCCGGCAATATAGTTTCGAAGCGCATGATGCATTTCCTGTGCCTGTTCGGTCGAGGCGGTTTTACCGGTACCGATAGCCCAGATCGGCTCATAAGCGATCACAACCTTGCGCAGCTCTTCTTCTGATAAATGAAAAAGGCTTTCATTTAGCTGATTGCACACATGTTCAACATAATTGCCTTTTTCGCGAATTTCGAGGGATTCTCCGCAGCAAAAAATGGGAAGCAGTCCGTGGTTCAATACGATATCGGTTTTTCTTGCCAACTGTTCGTTGGTCTCATTAAAGTATTCGCGGCGCTCACTATGACCAATGATCACGAAGTTCACACCAACCGAAGCAAGCATCCCGGCCGAAACCTCACCCGTGTAGGCGCCTTTTTCGTGCTCAGAACAATTCTGTGCCGCAAGTGAAATTCGGGCTTCATTTTTGAGCAGCTGACTGATCTTGGTCAGGTGAACAAAGGGGGGTGCTATTACGACACCAACATTTCCTCTTACTTCATCCTCAACCATATGAATAATCTCTGAAGTGAGCTTCAGCCCAGCATCAAGATCATTGTTCATTTTCCAGTTTCCGGCAACAAGTTTTTTTCTCATGATAAATAGATTATTGATTTTTTGGAGCATAATTACTCCTATCCAGAATTTTTTGTGCATCGGGTTCTGCCATCAATTCCTGAAGTGAAATATCAGGGTTCTCCCGCATGTAAGACTTGACGATCTCCCATCCAACCCAGGTGGCGATCCGGCCCGGTGCCTTGTCTCCGATCTCATAGGTGTTAGGCCGCTCATCAAGATATTTTTTCTTAACCATGTGACTGGTCTCGAAAAGTAATTCATTCTCCAGGAAATGCGCCCAGATCGTTCCGGCATTTTGCCGGACGCCCGTCATATTTTCAGCTGTGTATGAAATAATCACACTATCAGGTGTACAGGGCATCATATGCTTGGCAAAATAATACGCTTTCCCGTAGGTTATCATATCGGCAAGCATCGATTTGTTATTCAATTCAGTTCTGTTCCAGCGCGGAGAAATCCCATAAAGCAACATAAGGGAAGGTGTAATTTTTTCGGGGGTATAGCGGGCAAGCATATACTGATACATTCCTGCAGGCCTGAAACGCGCACCCTCTCCAAGAAAATAATCAAGCCCGATGATTACAAGGGAATCCGACATGAACAAATCATATTCAATACCGCTGATTACCGTTTTAATTTCCGGTATCTTAAAATCCGGATAATAATATTGAACGTGGGAATACGCATCATTTAGTTCCATTTTCAGATCAGTCAGATCACCGAAAACAGCGGCCACTTCCATACCTAGAGTATCAATATAGGGGTTGGTAAAGCGATCCAGCATCACGTCGATCATAATGCTGTCAGTTGGATATTCACTTCGCTTTAAAAAAACTTCTGCCACGACCGGATTGTCATTCAGGAAATTGATCATTTCATCCCGGTCAGAAATTCCAAGAAGTTCATCTTGTAATTCCATTATTTGAAGTTCGACTCCATTCCCAGAAATATCCGGCTGTGAAACACATTCTGATTCCGGGTCTGAATCACAACCCGTTACAATCAGCAGAACTAATATCAGACAGATTATTAATTGATTAAGAGGTTTTTTCATCGGGAACTATTGAGTTACTTTGTGTGAATCGTCACAAAAATAACATAATTGAGATAGCCATGAGAAAAAAATACATTTTCATTCTTACTATACTCCTGGGTGCGACTTCAGCCATGTCCCAAATTCAGATGGGATTCAAGGTATCTCCATACTGGTCCAGTAACCGTGTCGATGTTGAGGTTGGTGATGTAAATGTAGAAAACGACGGAAATGGCCTGCGCCTGACATTTGGCCCGGTAGTTGACCTTTCTATCGACAATAATGAAAACTATTATTTCAGCACCGGATTGTGGCTATCATCCAGACGTGCGGGAATAAGCTATTCAGGCTCTGAACGAATTACGCAGTCCTATAATCTTCAATACTTGTCTATCCCGGCAACCATGAAGCTCTATACACAGGAGGTAATGCTGGACAAACGGATTTTCTTTCAATTCGGACCGACATTTGACTTCAAGGTTTCAGAAAAACTTAAGGACGGAAACAGAAGTATCCGCCTGATTGATGATTTTCGGTTCATCGATGTATCACTTTACTTCTCGGCGGGTCTCGACTGGCATCTGGGATCCACAACACGTATATATGGAGGACTTACATACAGCAGAGGTCTTGTAAATGCCGCTAAGAATACCATCAGCGATTTGAATGAAATGACCTATAAGAATGATCTCTTCGGAATCGAGCTGGGGGTAATGTTCTAATTCATTTCGGCACTGTTCATGCTGATTACGTGGCGCCGGGTGGTAACCGGGTCATACTGATTGTAATAACCGGATAGGATTCTGTGAGCGATGTGGGAAAGTATTAATTCTTCATCGCTTTTTCCTTTATTTGACTGCCAGTAAACGCGCCGTGGATGACGCTTCATATCATCCACATAGCTCTTTGCATGTTCATATTGCTCAGGGGTATAACTTAGGGTAAAGCAAGTATTGACTGTTTTCATATGACCAAGATTTGATGTTGTTACTTCTAAAAATAACGAATCATATAGAAATTTGGTTGTTGGAGCCTGTAAAATTCATCTGTTATGGGGGATAATTCGGTGCAAAAACTTCTGTTCCGGCCGGTTGATAACACTCCATTAGTCGTATTCCGGGTCATTTTCGGGGCATTAATTATGGCCGAAGCGTGGGGTGCTATTCTTACCGGATGGGTGAAACGAACATTCATAGTACCCGATTACAATTTCCCGTTTATACAATTCTCATTCCTGGAGCCTTTGCCCGGTAATGGAATGTACATTTATTTCGTGGTGATGGGAGCCGTCGGCTGTCTTGTCATGCTTGGTTACAAATACCGTTATGCCATGCCGGTATTTGCCTTAATGTGGTCGGCTGTTTATCTCATGCAGAAAACCAACTACAACAATCATTACTACCTGTTGATGCTGCTAAGCTGGCTCATGTGCCTGCTCCCGGCCTCCAGAAATATATCCCTTGATGCAAAAAGAAATCCGGAATTTCGGTCGGAAAGCTGCCAGCAGTGGCATACCTGGTTATTTGTGGTTCAGATCACTCTGGTTTATATCTACGCGTCCATTGCAAAGATGTATCCGGATTGGTTTCAGGGAATTCCTGTAAGAATCTTTTTTGAAGGGAAAAAGGACTATCCCCTGGTGGGTCCATGGTTGCAGAAAGATTGGGTTATTTATCTTGTTGCCTATGGTGGAATACTGTTCGATCTGCTCATAGCCCCGGCACTATTGTGGAAAAAAACCCGAAAGGCGGCATTTATCATTTCCATATTTTTTCACTTATTCAATTCCGTCATATTTCAGGTTGGCATTTTCCCCTACCTCGGAATTGCCTTTGCCATATTTTTCTTTCCTCCTCAGACAATCCGCAAAATATTCCTTAGAAAGAAACCGGCATATATTTCTCCGGCTCACTTTTCAGTAAAATATAAACGGCCCATGATGGCTTTTCTCCTTGTGTATTTTCTCATACAGCTCGCGTTGCCCCTACGCCACCTCACATTCCCGGGTAATGTGAACTGGACGGAGGAAGGTCATCGCCTGTCCTGGCATATGATGCTGCGATCTAAAGCCGGATTTGTGCATTTTCGGATTAAAACGGATTCGGCAGAGTGGGTTATAGCTCCGGGAAATTACCTGACTTCAAAACAAGCTGCAAAGGTGGCAACACATCCCGACATGGCCTGGCAGTTTGTTCAGTATCTGAAAAAGGATCTCTTCTCAAAAGGAATCGCCGATCCTGAAATTTACGCTGTGGGTAAGGCAAGCTTAAATGCCCGTCCCTATACCACGTTGTACAACCCCGAAATTGACCTGGCAAAAACAGAGTGGGAGCCCTTCCGGCACGCTACCTGGCTGGTGCAGCTTCCTCCCGATTAACAGGTTTGAGATTCATCTCCTTCTCCAGAAATTGAATTGTTTCTTTTCTAACCGCATCCAGATCATGCGAAGTGAGCGAGGAAGCCATCACGTGATGTCCAACCTCAGGAAATCGCACAAGCTTCTTTTTTTCCGAGCCTAGCTGTTCGTACATATCAACAATCGCTTCGACGGAAACTGTATTATCCTGCAATGAATCATTCTTGTAGTAACAGCCAACAAAAACAGGATCTGTAACCGACCTGAAAGTTGACTCAACCATCGTTTCATCCACCAACGCCTGCAACTCTCCCAGTGACTTCAGGCAGTAGCGCGTGGTCCAGTATTGCTTACGCGGACCCTCAGCCTCCCATGAGTGAAAACTGCTGCCCGTAATCAAGCGTGCAATTTGTATTCCCCAGGGATCATCGAGGATGGCTGCCGATTTGTCGTAGATGCGAATATTGGGAGAATACAGAATCTGACCGGCAATTTCAGGAGCTGCATTGGCCAGGTAAAGCCCGAGTGTTCCTCCGGTGGATGTCCCCATGATAATCACACTGTCACCCAGCTGCCGGGCAATCGCCAGGGCTTCACGGGCAGATTCAAGAAGCTTGTCGGCCGTGAGATCACAAAAATTGTTTTCCACATCAATGCCATGACCGTAAAGACGGGGCAGGTAGAGGTTGAACCCATAACGCTCCGCAATTTCCCGGTGTATGGGATCCCCTTCCATGTAACTTGCAGACCACCCATGCAAATACACTATTGCATAGGGTGTTTTATTCCTCAGCGTATCATTATTCCAGATAATTCTTGCCTGATTGTCTGCCTTAATTCCGGTGACGGTATCCTCTCTGCTCAGGATCATCTGCTCAAGTGCTGTGAGATCAACCGGGACTTCCGGCAGGAATAATTCTAATTCAGGATCCTTAACTTGTGGTCCCGCCAGGTATACAACAATCAGTACCAGCGGAATAATCAGCCACTTTTTTTTCATACTTACTTGTTTTCACAAAAAGATCCGTCCGCAACCCAGATGGTTTTAATCTCCGGAAGGAAGATCCCGTTAATAACGGTAGGATCAGACATAATAAGCTCCCTGTCGGGATCATCCTTGAATATCAATATTCCCCCGTCATTATTATCAAAGATGCCTTCCGCAAGGATGTTGTCAGATATCACATGTTTCTTCAGATAGTTATCATGTTCGAGATATAATTCAGGAGACTGCTGAACATTGAATTTCGTAATATGGGGAACATAGCGAACGAATGTATGCTCGCCCATGGCCGCATCCGGAGATGCCTGACAGGCAGAGCCTGTTCGGGGGGTCCATTCAAACATCTCAATTTTATACCGGTTTGCACGGATTGCTGGATCCGTTAAAATCCAACCTTTGGCTTCGTCTCTGTCGGCCGTTTTTAAAATGAATATTCCACCTCCGGAATTAAACGGTCCGGCAACGATTAATTTACCTTCGCTTGCCAGCTTACCAATATTTTCCAGATGCCTTCGCTGAAGATCTTCTACTTCCTCAGCGGGAAGTTCTTCGCGTTCCGGATTTGTATTCAGAAATACCCATATGAATTTCTCCTGAGCATTTTCTTTCTGTGCATTTACGTTACCAGAAAAACATGAAACCGCTAAAACCAAAAGAATCAGTTTTTTCATAACACCCCCATTTTGGCTGCTTCTGTCAGGATCGTTGTCAGCTTTTCCAGGTCAGCCTGTGTGTTGTAAACATTCGGAGAAATCCGCAATGAATCTCCGCGCCATGAAACAATAACCTTTTCATTGTCCAGCGTTTTTCTGAGTTGCTCATGATCTGTGTTTTGGCGCATTCTGATACCAAAAAGATGATTCCCTCTTTGGCCCGCGGCAGCAATTCTAAAACCTGAATCGCGAAGATCAGCAATGGTTGATTCTATCAGTTGCCCCGTGTATGACTGGATATACTGCGGGGTAAATTCATTAACCTGCCGCAGTGCTTTGAGCAACATGGGGACCAGGTTAAAATTGCTGTGCTCACCCACTTCAAAACGGATTGCACCGGTCTCATATTCACTCTGATAATTAACAAGACCTTTAAAATCGGAACTGTTTTTTCTATTGATCCAATTCTCCTCCACCGGGGTGCCGTTATCAAAATAAGGCCCGTAATATGCCAGTCCGAGCGCATACGGCCCCATGAGCCATTTATACCCCGCACAAACCAGTGCGTCTGGCTGAATAACACTTACATCGAAAGGTAAGGCCCCCACAGACTGGGTCCCGTCCACCACGAGTAAGGCACCCACATCTCGCGTACGCGCCCTGAGATCCTGAAGCCTGAAAAGGGTACCATCGGCCCAATGGGTATGGGAAACCGCCACCAGGCATGTATTTGTATCAATCGCGTCGAGTAAGCGCTCGTTCCAGCTGGCTTCCCGATTCTCCGCCTTTGGGTCTGGTGATATCTGGCGTAATTCCAATCCGTGTTCCTTTGCCAGCCGTTCCCAGGGATAATAATTACTTGGAAACTGTTCTGCGGCCAGGATGATGTTTTCTCCCCGTGAACATTGAACATTCCTGGCTACATTGGCCATACCATAGGAAACAGAGGGAACAAGCACAACCCGGCTGGAAGGCGCATTTATAAGGCGTCCAAATTCACTTCGGATGCTCTCGGTATCAGAAAAAAAATCATCCGCAGAGAAGGCGAGAGGATTTCGTCTTTTCTTCACAGCTTCGATGCCTGCTTCTTCAACGGACTGAAGAAGTGGCGCCATATAGGCACAGTTCAGATAAGTTATTTCATCGGGCAGATGAAAGAGATGTTTGAAGGATTCCATATTACTTCAAATCTAATGAATCGCGCCAAATTTGATCCTTATTTTTATTTAATTGCCAGTAGGGCAACTTCAGTGATTTTCTTTTTCTTGCCCGCGTGGTAAGCCCCCCGGTGGTTTCGTCCCAGCCTGTTATCGCATTCGGAAATTCCGGCTCAAAATATATCCTGAGAATACGGTCATCTTCAAATTCCACCCGGTATTCCGCTGTTGACGAATCCTTTGAAAATGATGCTGTTGCCTGTTGGCCCGTCATGGGAAAATGCTGCAGACGGGAGGCCATCATGGATGGCAGTATGCTTATCTTTCCCTGTGGAAGCTCCATTGGATTCAGCCGGATGCGCGTCCACAATTCATCCTCGGTGATTGTTACAGGTATGGTCAGACGCTGATCTCCTTCTTTTTCAAAATAGGAGAAGCTTTCCAGCATGAAACCGTCTGAACGATTGTTCAACTGGGAGAAAACCTGACCACACCATTCCTGCGAGGAAAAAGTCATTTTCAACAGATTGCTTTCGCCATAGCTGGTGAGGGGGCAAAAGGTTGATAACATGGTCGAATACGGATAAATTCCAGTCGTAAATTTTCTGATAAAATTCAACTTCATCACATTAATCCCCTCATCTTCAGGATTATCCAGCTTCACTTGCTTTTCCCTGGAGAAAGGCTCAGAAACAAAAATCATGACGGCATGACCCTCATGAATCTCACCATAGCGCGCCTGTTGAAGGTCGAAGGATATGATCTCGGCCCGTCCATCAAACCAATATTCCTTAAAATCATCGCTTAAAGATCTTACCTTGTCATCTCCTGGTGAGCAGGAAGAAATAATAAAGAGTAGTAATAGAATAATATTGATTTTCATCTGATCTTGGTCTGTTTGCGTAAGCACTTCAATAAAAAGGAATTCATATATTTACCTTTTGGATTTTATTATGCAGCTAACCTCGCACAAATTTTTTCTTCCGTTTCTTCTCATCCTGTTTTTTCTGGGCAGTTACTACTATACGTTCGATCCGAAGATTGCCCAGCTTGGCGATAATGCCAGCTATTATATGCTTGGAAAAGCCTTGTCACAGGGAGAAGGTTATGTGAACATAAGTAAGATAAACAAAACGCCAAACAATCACTACCCACCCGGTTATCCGGCTATTCTGGGAGTGGTGATGCTTTTCTCGTCGGATATCATAACACTGAAATTACTCAATGGCCTGTTCTTGCTGGGATCAGTGCTGGTGCTTTTCGCACTGGTAAACCGTTTATCCTCCTCACACCTGCTGGCATTTATTACAGCATCAGCCATGCTGGGGAATTTTCATATTCAACAGTACAGCTCGCTGCTGATGTCTGAGGTCCCCTTTATGTTCTTTTCCCTCCTTTGTTTGTTATTTATTTCCAGATCCGGAAGCACCGATTCCCTTCGTGATAAAAATTTTTGGTTCGCAATAGCACTTGCGGTCGTTTCATATTATATCAGAAGCCTTGGAATAGCATTGATTGCGGGTGCTGTTTTTTACTATCTGATGGAAAAACACTGGCGTAAAGCCGGTGCAACCGCCCTTGCTTCATTTGCCGGGGTATTGCCATGGTTTCTGCGCAGCCAGCATCTTGGAGGAGGCTCATATGCGCGTCAGCTTCAGCTGATCAATCCATACCGTCCTGAACTGGGCACAGCTGATTTCGGGGATTATTTAACCCGAATTACAGAGAATTTCTCCCGGTATGTATCAGTTGAAATTCCCTACAGCATATTCCCCGGAACCCGCCCGGATTATACAGCAAGCGGGGATACGGGATCCTGGATTCTGGGTATTGCGATCATTGCTATCACTGTATATGGAATCATCCTACTTCCAAAATTCAGGTGGCTCATCCTCGGATATCTGTTGTCAACCTTTGGGATTCTGATGCTCTGGCCGGATGTATGGGTAGGGGTTCGTTTTATGATCCCGGTAATTCCGCTCATTCTTACAGGCTTGTTTTTCGGGCTTTACACGATTTTTTCAAGGTTTTTCCGTCAAGCGAATAAAAACTTCCATCCGGCCTGGCTGGTCATTCCATTGCTTTTTATGGTTGCCCCGTTAGGTGAACTTCATGATCAGGCCCGGCTGCCGCTTCACCCGGCATGGCAGAATTATTACGCCATGGCCGAATGGCTCCGCAAGAATGAAAAGCCTGACGTGGTTGTGAGCTGTGGGAAACCGGCGCTTTTTTATCTTTATTCGGGAACTTATACCATGCGCTATGCCTTTGAGGATGAGCCAGACAAGCTGATACGGGACCTGGAAGAACAACAAGTTGATTATGTAGTACTTGACCAGGTCTACGGAAATACGATGCGTTACCTGCTTCCTGCGATAAAACAATACCCGGAGCGTTTTGAGCAGATAGTCTATGCAAAAAACCCCGATACATTTCTCCTGAAATTCAGGCGCCTTAATTAGAATTTTTTGTAGCAAATCGTCCTGCCATACAATATGAGCACAATGTTCACATTCAGTTCACACAGTGACGATAAATTTGCTTATATTTGTACCCCGTTCTTATTCTGAATGGTATCGCTATGGAAGTAGGAAGAAAATATCGTGGAATAGAATTTGTCCGACTGAGTGATCTGCCTGATGAGCTTCAGCAAGCCATGACTAACTGGCTGAATGAGGATATTCTGATCAAGATAAAAACAGATGAATCCCTTTTCAGCGATTGCATACTTTTAAAAGACTTCCAGTACTGGTACCAGAATATTTACACCCCTGTAAATGATCTTTCTGAAGCCGGAAAAGCTACACCATCCAAAAGAAGGTCTATCAATTTCGCTTTCGAGCGCTAGTCCCACACCCCCTCGGGGACAATTTCAAGAACATTACCTTCAGGATCTTTAAAATAAAATGATTCCTGTCCCGAACCCCAAACCAGTTGGTCAATGATCTGTATGCCCTTTTGCTGAAATTCATTTTTCAGCAGATCGTAATCGGCAGGGCTTACTTCAAAGGCCAGATGCTGCGGACCGTCGGCATAATGCGGCGGAGGTGATTTTTTGGTTCGACTGTCCACGGGGTTAAAGCAAAGCAAAACACTTCTTCCTGCACGGAAAAAAATATGTTTACCGGGTTCATGGTGGATTACCGGGAATCCAAGTGTATCATGATAGAAGGTTTTGGCTGAATCCAGGTCATGAATGTACAGACAGGTTTCCTTGATTCCCTTGATTTGGTTATTAATCAGCATCTTTCGGGCAGTTTATGCGGCAGTTATTTCTGCTTTTCTTAAAGTATTGAAAAGTTGATTATTTACTAATTTAATTCAGAGTTTTTGGCTAACTACCAACCATAAGGGTTCCTATTGATTACATTTGTGGCTCAAAATTAAAGCAGTGAAGGTAGATCAGTTATTGTTAAAGTTCCTGGTATGGCGCGTTCGGCATATCAATAACAAAAACTTTGTCCTGATCCTCGGCGGTGTGATCGGTGCCATCTCCGGATTGGCTGCAGTGATACTTAAGACGAGTGTTCACAAAATAGAATCATTGCTTACCAGTGATTTCAGCACGCGGCTTCCGAACTTCATGTATATCGGATTTCCCCTTATCGGAATTCTGCTAACCGTTATAATTGCCAAATACCTGCTTCGCGAGCGGATCGGCCACGGGATCACACAGATACTCTATGATATTTCAAAAAATTCCGGGATTATCAAAAGATCCAGAATGTATTCGCGCATGATCACAAGTGCAATCACGGTAGGATTTGGAGGATCTGTAGGGCTGGAGGCTCCAATCGTAGTCACTGGCAGTGCCATCGGATCAAATATAGGTCGCCTGATGCACCTCAACAGCAAAAAAAGGAGCCTGCTCATCGGATGTGGGGCTGCGGGTGCCATCTCCGCTATCTTTAACTCCCCGATCGCAGGAGTAATATTTTCACTTGAAGTCATTCTTACGGATGTAACCGTCGCGATGTTCATCCCGGTACTCATCGCATCGGTATGTGGATCACTGATATCTCTAACACTCCTGGGTGATGACGTTCTGTTTTCCTTTAAGCTGGTAGACAGCTTTGTAGCAGCCGACGCACCATACTATATTTTGCTGGGAATAGTTTGCGGACTGGTATCTGTATATTTCACACGAACCACATACCGGATTGAGGGCCTGGTAACACGCATTACCAATGATTTCGGAAGGGCCATTACGGGAGGAATTCTTCTGGGAATTGTAATTTTCATTCTTCCCCCGATGTATGGGGAAGGATACAATACCATCAAACTGCTGCTGGCAGGTCGTGAAAGCGAAATACTGAACGGGTCGCTGTTCTTCGAAAACTTTGATAACCGCGGGTTTTTGCTGCTATTTATCTTCATGATCATCCTGGTGAAACCTGTTGCATCGGCATTGACCATAGGTTCGGGTGGCAGCGGTGGAATTTTTGCGCCATCTTTATTCGTTGGCGGGGTAACCGGACATTTATTCGCATCCCTGATCAATTCTGTAAGTACCGTCGGCAATGTGAGTACGAGTAACTTCACCCTTGTTGGCATGTGCGGGATCATGAGCGGGGTGCTGTATGCGCCGTTGACAGCTATCTTCCTGATTGCAGAAATTACCAGCGGGTATGAACTCTTTGTTCCCCTCATGCTGGTCTCTGCCATAGCTTACAGTACCTCCTCCTTCTTTGAAAAACATTCATTGTATACCAAGCACCTCATAGAAAGCGGAGATCTCATTCAATTCGACAAGGACCGGCTTGTCCTAAGCCAGATTGATCTGCATAAAATCATCGAAACCGATCTGTTGAAAATTCACCCCGATGCCACGCTCGGAGAGCTGGTGGACCTTGTTCGTATATCCAGGAGAAATATATTCCCGGTTATTAATGATGATAACAAATTAGTTGGTGTGGTTACACTTGATGATATCCGAAGCATTATGTTCGATGAAGGAAAACACGAGACGACAAAGGTTAAGTCGTTGATGCACAGTCCTCCCGAAGAAATATCCTCTCATGAAAATATGCAATCCGTTATGGCTAAGTTCGAAAGGAGCAACGCATGGAACCTTCCGGTCATAGATAACGGAGAATATATCGGGTTTTTGTCAAAATCCAGAATTTTTAATACCTATCGAAAAAAACTCATCCGACATCAGCGGGATTAGTGGATTTTTTCATAATTTATTGCGCATCCACTGTCCACCAGCCATCCCCTCCGTATCAGGTCGAATAGTTGTCCACAAAACCAATAATTGATATTATTTTTATAATACAATGATTATCAACTACTTAAGCATATTTTAAAAAATGGTGTGGATAACTTCTTCAAAATGTGGAAAAGTTTTTGTTGACTTTTTGCAATCTTCGTTTTGTATAATGCTATTAGAATATCCAATGTAAAAATGTCATTAGATGTATAATAATCAGACCCCCAATTCTGACTAAAAATGGTTAAATCAGGCAAGCGAAACTTTCATGTAAAGGGGTTATTAAGACGTTAATTGAATATTATCTTCATGTTAACCAATTTGACATACTTATCCTGACACGGACCTGACAAAATTTCATTTCTTGAAATAATACAATTTTAATCCTGTGCCATAAAACCTCTTTTCAATAAGAACGTTAACTCTACTATGAAATACCTATTCCCCCTGGTTATAGTAATGCTACTCAGTTCCCTGCCTGATCTCATGGCGCAGAAGGAAGCGCGGATTGTTTCCTTTGAAGAATTTGAGCAACGCATGAATTCTTCTGTCAAGGATATAACAGTAATTAATTTCTGGGCAACCTGGTGTGCGCCGTGCATCAAGGAGCTTCCACATTTTGAGGAGGCATTCAGTCAACACAAGGAACGGATGGACCTTCTGTTGATTAATCTTGATTTTGTGGAAAAGATCGGGAAAGTGAATGAATTCATCGTGAAAAAGGAATTAACCGGCGATGTACTCCTGCTGGATGAAATCGATTATAATACATGGATCGACAAGGTTGATACATCCTGGTCCGGAGCCATACCGGCAACCCTGTTAATCAATCGTATTAGCGGAGAGCGCAAATTCATAGAGGGGGAGATCTCTGCTTCAGAACTCGACACAATACTTGAAGATTTTTTACAATAAAATATATCTGCTATGTTTAGAACAACACTATTATCACTTGCTGCATCATTTCTTCTTACCGCTGCCGGTAACCCCAATGGCTATCAGGTGGGGGATATCGTGGACACTTTTACCCTGAAAAGCACTTCGGGAGAAATGATCTCTCTGGATGATTATACCGACGAAAAGGGACTAATCCTCATATTCGACTGCAATACCTGTCCATATTCACAGGCATACAGGGAACGGATCAAAGAACTGCATGCCATGTACGCCTCCAGGGGCTTTCCGGTTCTTGCCATTAATCCGAATGATCCGGTGAAGCAACCAGGCGACTCATTTGAGGCCATGGCAGCATATGCGAAGAAGCATGATTATAAGCATCCGTATGTTCAGGATATCGAGCAAAACGTTACGCGAGCCTTTGGAGCAACCAATACGCCACATGTCTTTGTACTTAAAAATGAATCGGGGACTTTCCGGGTTTCGTATATCGGCGCGATTGACAACAATACCCGCAGTGCAGCGGATGCCAACAAAAAGTATGTTCAGGATGCTGTAAATGCGATCCTCAAAGGGGAGAACCCTCCGGAGACCAAAACCAAGGCTATTGGATGTTCCATAAAATGGAAATCAGCATAATTTGAAATGGCGCTTTAATCGGCGCCATTTTTTGTATTTTTAAACTATGAAAACAACACACCCCGTTTTACCTCCGTTTTATTCACGCTATGTCGATCTTGTTTCTGATGTGGGACTTCTTTCATTATTGGAAGAGAATGGACGGGACATGAGGGCCATGGTGAATTCCTGGTCTCCGGAAGAAGCCGATTTCCGATATGCCCCGGATAAATGGGCAGCACGGGAGGTGATCATGCACCTGATCGATTCGGAACGAATTTTCAGTTATCGTGCACTGCGTTTTGCCCGGAAAGACCATACTCCACTGCCTGGATTTGATGAAAACAGCTATGCACAATTTTATGGGAATGATAAGCGAACGTTGGAAATGCTGATTGCCGAAATGAAAAGCGTACGTGACAGCACCATTTCCCTGTTCAAAAGTTTTGATAGCGACGCGCTCAATCGAAGAGGGGAGGCAAGCGGAATATCCATGACGGTACGTACCATCGGAGAAATCATTGCCGGACATGAACTTCATCACAAAAAAGTTCTTGAAGAAAAATACTTTCCTAAATAACCCCGGTTTCGTATTTTCCCGATCATGAAGAACCTGTTACTTTTTGGCGCTATTGTATTTTTTCACTTCTCCTGTTCATCAATCCGGAAAGGGCCAATCGAAAAAGACCTGAAGGCACTTCAGAATAAATTTCAAAATCATACCGGTTTTGCCCTCTATGATCCTGAAACCGATAAAATGATCATGTCCTACAACGGTGATCGATACTTTACTCCTGCATCAAACACCAAAATCTTTACTCTCTATACCAGTCTGAATACACTGGGAGACTCTTTGCCGGGAATACAGTACACCACGCACCAGGATTCCCTCTTTTTCTGGGCGACAGGCGATCCTTCTCTTTATTATGACGATTTGCCGGCAAGCCACGTGATTGAATTTTTATCAGGCCGCACAGAGACGCTCGTTTATGCAGAAGAGAGGGTACGTATTGAGCGATTTGGGCCGGGGTGGTCATGGGACGATTATAATTATGCATATTCTGTTGAAAGAACTCCTTTTCCTATTTACGGAAACCGCTTTACTTTTAGCCTCGACAGTGTAAGCGGGCTCCTTGATTCACCTCAGGAATTTTTCAAACGGTATATCTGGCTGGGTGATACCCTCGATCAACCGGAGATGGTTCGTGACTATGAATCTAACCGCACGACCTTCTTTCCCGGTAGAAACCGCAGCAATGAAGTGTTTTCCATACCCTTTAAATATTCAACTGAGCTGGTTGCGCGTCTGCTTACGGATACACTCAAACGGAAGGTTAACCCCATGCAATTGGAGCGGCCATCCAAAAACGAACTGAAAACCATTTATAGCATCCCTACAGATAGTGCTCTCACCATCATGATGCAAAACAGCGATAATTTTATCGCGGAACAGCTCATGGCGATGAACGGACTGCTTTTAACGGATACACTGGACGCCGAAACCGGAATCAGAGCCGCGGAGAAACTATATTTCGCCGGAATGCCCGATAAACCCCAGTGGGTCGATGGATCCGGACTATCAAGATTCAACCTGTTCACACCACGCTCCATTGTCTGGCTCTGGAAACAATTATATACTCAATTTGGCAAGGACAGATTATTTCCAATGATCGCCTCCGGCGGGGGAAATGGCACACTGAAATACTATTACCAGACGGACCCACCATTCATTTTTGGTAAAACAGGTACACTTAGCAACAATAATTCACTGAGCGGTTTCCTGATTACCAAAAAGGGCAAACTTTTAATTTTTAGCATGCTGCATAATAATTATCCAGGCTATTCCACTCCGGTAAAAAGAGAAATGGAACGGATTTTGACAGCAATACACGACAACTACTGATATTATGAAAAAACTGATCCTGCTTTTATTGTGTCCATTCATCTTGAGTCCGTTATTAGCCCAGGACCGGGACAGCCTTGATATTAAAATCGGTCAAATGCTGATGATAGGCTACCCCGGAACGAGTATCACAAATGATGATCCTGTAATGAAGGAAATCAATGCCGGGAAGGTAGGAGGGGTCATTTTCTTTGAAAAGAACTTCACTGCCAGGCGCACACTGCTGAACATGAAGGAAATGATCTGGAAAATGCAATCCAATACTTCTGTTCCATTACTTATCGCTATTGATCAGGAGGGAGGACGCGTAAACCGTATGAAGACCAAATATGGATTCCCTAAAAGTGTTACGGCTGAATACCTGGGCACCCAACCGCTGGATAGTACAAGATTCTACGCAGAATTAACCGCAGGCACCCTTTCCGCAATGGGCTTCAACGTAAACTTTGCCCCAGTTGTGGATCTGGCTATTAACCCCGACAATCCCATTATAGCGGGTGTTGACCGCGCATATTCGGATGACGGAGCAACAGTTGCCCGTTATGCTGAAGAGGTGATCAGAGCTCATCGTAAAAATCATATTGCAACGGCACTAAAACATTTTCCTGGTCACGGAAGCTCCAAGGAAGATACACATAACGGCATGGCTGATGTAACCAATACCTGGCTGGAAGATGAGTTGACCCCGTACCGGATATTAAATGATCGGGGGTTGATCGATGGTGTAATGTCCTCTCATATTATCAATAAAAAACTTGATCCTGCGGGGCTTCCCGGAACCCTTTCAAAGCCTATATTGACCGGTGTTCTTCGTGAAAAGATCGGATATGACGGCGTGGTTTACTCCGATGACATGCAGATGAAGGCAATAACTCTTCATTATGGCCTTGAAAAAGCAGTTCAGCTGGGTATTGAGGCAGGCCTTGATATTCTCATATTCTCTAATAATATTCAGGACAGTGAAGAGCGAACTGTGGATGCAGTCCATGATATAATTCGGAAACTGGTTGAAAACGGAACCCTCAGCGAGGACAGAATCGATGAATCATATAGAAGAATCATCCGGTTGAAAAGAATGATCAACCCGTAATTGTCAATAAAATCCTTGAAAATTAACATTATTTAGCTTAATTTCACTATACTAAACAGGTGTGTGAACCTGCGATTTATATCCAAAAGAATGGTTTCATGCACAAGGTGATTAAGTTGTATTCAGCTATACTGATCCTGTTTGTTGCCTCCCTGCAGGCTTTCGGACAAACCACGATCGATACCACCAGAAGCGCTGAGTACCTCGTCAAACAGATTCTGGTGGGGAATGGAGTTTTAGTTGGAAACGTTCAGTATACGGGCCCCAGGCACGCAATTGGACTATATATGGATCCCCAAAAACCCATTGGGATCGATACAGGAATCGTATTGACTTCAGGAAATGCCCTGTTTACCATGGGACCCAATCAATCACCAAGAACCGGGTGGGCCAGCAATTATCCGGGCGATGAAGACCTGAATGATATTGCCCGTGGAAAGACGCACGATGCCGCAGTTCTTGAATTTGACTTTGTAACGGCCTCAGAAAACCTATCTTTCCGGTTTGTCTTTTCTTCGGAAGAATACCTGGAATATGTCGGTTCAAAATTTAATGACGTGTTTGGATTCTTCCTGGTCGGCCCGGATGGAAAAAAGATTAACCTTGCCAAACTTCCGGATGGCAAGACCCCTATAACTGTGAATACGGTTAATAATTCAAGAAATCAAAAGTACTACATAGATAATACCTATTTCAACACGACAGATCCATTCGTCTGGGATGTGAGGAACAGAAAGGTAGTACGAAATGATCACTATATGGAGGAGGAGCAGCTGCCGCCTTACAACATTCAGTATGATGGATTCACCACAGTTCTTGAGGTGAACCAGCCCGTTATTCCCAATGAAAAATATCACATCAAAATGGCGATCGCTGATGTAGCGGATGGGATACTGGATAGTGGTGTATTCCTGGAAGGCAGCTCTTTCAGCAGCAGCGGAAATCAGATCGTCCGCCTCGACAAGCATTTTGAAGGTTTTGATCTCACCATCCCCCGGGATGTCGCAATTGTTCCAACAACCACAAGTGAAGTTAAACCTGTCGATGAACCGGAAATACTCAAAATTCAAATGATCAACTTTGATTTTGACAAGCATGACCTGAATGCTGAAGCGGTTATTCACGTGAGAAATGTTTATCGGGCATGGCAGAATCACCCGGAAGCGGTGATCGAGATTGCAGGACACACAGATTCTTATGGTTCCGTTGAATATAACAGGGTCCTGTCGCGTAACCGTTCGAGCAGTGTAGCAAATGCACTTCGCACCCTGGGCGTTCCTGAAGAGAAACTTAAGATTGTCTTTTTTGATGAGCGCAGACCCATGACGGCTAACTCCACGAATGAAGGACGGGCTTTGAACAGACGGGTAGTCTGCACCATTATTCTTTAATCAGCGAAGTCTTACCTCGCTTTCATAATCTACCGGAACCCGAACGGGCAACCCGTTCATGGTTACTTTAATATATCCCATATAACGTACTGACAGTTTCTTTCCGCCCAGCATTCCCAAAACAGTATTCAACACACCAACATCACCAATCCGGAATGTTGCATCCAGCGGAATTTTAAAATCAGATGAAGCGGGGATCTTGATTTTATTTGATTGTTCGATTCTCCCCACTTCACGTCCTTCAATAAACAGGTCAACATCTATGCCCCGCAAGGTCATGCCCTGTTCATTGGGATTATAAAATACAGCATCCGCATTTAGATATGCCTCCTTATCAGTCACATTCGTAACCCTCACATTCTCCACATATTTAAATTCGGGAGCCTCCTCAGGCCCCTTGCACGAAGCAAGCCCTGAGATCAAAATAATTACCAGCAAAAAATTCTTCATAGAGTGATATCTTCATTAATCATGCCATCCCGCTATTCAGGAAAAAGTGACGTATCGATATTGGGAATAACCTGGAGGGCATTCTTATAGTATAGCTTCTTCAATACCTCATCACTAAGATCCAGTCCGTACATTCTCCAGAATGCATGATACCTTTTATAGTAGGGAAAATATTCATCTGCTGTTTCCAGCACACGGAAATATGTATAATATTCCTCGGGATTATATGCATCTTTCCCGAACATCACCCGGTCCTGGTATTTGGTTAAAAATTCTTTTGCCATCCGCGGTTGCCGGCCCAGTTCAGCAATCACGGCACCGATTTCTGAATACATGTTTGGATATTTCTCCATAAGTTCAGCCAGCTTCGCAAGATCATTGCCGTACCAGCCCAAATGGGCATTGATAAACTTTGTTTCCGGATGTTTCCTGAAAATGTCATGCTGCTCGGCAATGATTGTTTCCCATGGAGCGGGATCCGTATCACTTCTTTTCCTGTTCGGTCGAAGTTTCAGCTCCAGCCAGCGTTCATTATTTTCATCATGGGGATCCCAGAACGATTTTGGGTCTGCGGCATGAATGAGAACAGGAATGCCAAGCTCACCGCACTTCGCCCAGACCGGATCTATACGCGGGTCGTTAATTTTGACTCTGTTTCCCTTGCTGTCATTGTTGGACATTCCCTGACTCTTGTAAATCTTTAGTCCGTTTGCCCCCATTGCTACGTCATTTTCTATCTGTTTTACGGTCCTTTCAGTCCAGTCAGGATCATCAATACCATTCAGATCGATATTGGTAAATACGATAAACCGGTTGGCAGCTGTCTTTTTTACATTCTCCAGGCTACCGCGAAGATGTTCTTCCGACCCTCGTCCGCGACCGCTCAGATTAACCATGACCGCCATGTTCAGCGCATCCATTTCACTCACCAGTTGATTGAGGTCCTGGTTTGGCATATTGAACTGATGATTGTGAACATCTATAAAAGGGAATTTTGCACGTGTGGTTTCATTTTCAGGGACGACCAGTGTCGATGGGGGATCGTAATCCTCCCAGTCCATTTTTTTATCATCATTCTGGGCGCATGCCATATCGGTAATACCGACAATACACAGCAGGAAGGGTAGAATTTGCTTATAATTCATATTCTTTTTCTTACGTTAACATGTTTTGAAAGGTTATGCATCATTTACGAAGGATATGGAGGTTCTTTGAATGTGACAAAAACACTATATTTAGAATCATGAAAATACCGAATAAAATTGCCTTGACCTTGAGCCGGGTCATTTTTTTAATCCTGGCATCGACAACTGTGTTGTTTGCACAGACCAGCCCGCTGCAAAAGGGGCAACAGGCCCTTGATGAGGAGCGGTTTGAGGATGCAATCGCCATTTTCACCTCCTACCTGGAAACCAATCCATCCAGTAAGGAAGCATATTCCCTGCGCGGGGAAGCGAAGAATGCGCTTGCAAATTTTTACGGTGCAGTGGGTGATTACAATTCGGCCATCGAAATCGACAGTACTTATGCTGAAGCATATGTAAACAGGGCTGATGCCAAGTTCAATCTGGGTGATGATTATGGTGCCCTTGAGGACTATAACAAAGCGATTGAGCTGGATCCCGAAAACCCTGAAGCATATAGCGGAAGAGGCTTCGCAAACTACAACCTTGGGGATCTCGGCTCGGCAAATTTTGATTTTTCACGGGCAATCGAACTGGATCCTAAGGATGCCGACAAATATTTCAACCGTGCAGTAGTACGTGCGGAGCTCGACGAGTATATAGCTGCCATAGATGACTATTCCATGTCAATCAAGCTGGACCCGAATGACGCTGATGTATACAGTTACAGGGGGGTTGCTTACTACAACATCGGAAACATCCGGGAGGCCATGAAGGACTATGACAAGGCGATCAGCCTGGATGATACAGATCCTGTGAAATTTGAGAACCGGGCACTGGCACGCGGGTCACAGGAAGATTATGCAGGAGCCGTGGAGGATTTCACAAAATCGATCGAACTCTTCGAAGAAGATCCGGAAACTTATAACCTGAGAGGGGTTGCCTATTATCATTTAAAAGAGCATGACAAGGCTATTGCTGATTATAACCGGGCTATCGAACTGGACCCTGAGAACCCGGTATACTACGATAATCGTGGGTTATCTAAAGCTGAACTCGAAAACTACAAAGGGGCAGAAGAGGATTATACCACCAGTATAGAACTCTATCCCAATGATCCCGAGACCTATGTTCAGCGCGGACTTGCCCGAATTAAACAAGGCAAAAACAACGAAGGCTGTCTGGATTTAAATACGGCCATTGAGCTGGGTGCTGAAGGCATGGAAGAAACACTGCAGACGTACTGCAAATAATCATTCCTCCCCGGCAAGATCAGAAATTGATGTAATTTTCAGCCTTTCGGCCATTTCACGTCTCATCATGAGCGCGAATGTATTATTGAATCCAAGCGGTTTACCCCAGGTCATGTCATAGCGTTCGTTGAATTCGCGCATGACAAATTGATAAACTTCGTCTTTTTCATAGCGAAGATCTTCCGTTTCTGCAGCATCCCGGGGCAGGATCACCAGCAGGCCTGTTCCGGTGTATTCAGGATACAGGTCAATATCTCCGCGATTCGCCGCATCAAAAAGAAGTTTCGTACTGCCAAAACCCAGGCGCAGTTCTGCGGTATAGCCGGTATAATTCTCGATCACAATTTTAAACAAATGAGCCAGCACATAACTCTCTGTGAAGTCCTTTGAGCCAATTTGAATTACTCCTTTGGTTTCATGCTGCACCTCCGTACGTAATCCCTTTTGATCAAGAAATTCCCTGGCGACTTCAGATATCGGTCTTTTACGTTCATCAATCTCAAAATTCATCGCCGCCATTTCTGTGTCTGAAATGAGATCTTCAAGCTGGTCGAGCGCCTCCTTCATCCCGGGATATTTTAGCATTGATTCATTTCGGATCAACGGAGCAGCATGGTAGGGAGGAAAGTACTGTCTGTCATCCTCGAGAATTTTCAGGTCGAAGGCAATGATCCTCCCGTCGGTGGAAAATCCGCTGATAACATCCACGCTTCCTTCCTTCAGGGCCTGATACATAAGCCCGATGGATAATTCATTTACCTCAAGCGAAAGGCCGTAGGTTTCAGCCAGTCCGCGATATCCATCGCCACGTTCGATAAATTCCGACGGAAACCCGGCCCGAAGCTTCGGATTTTCCGGTTGGAACCAATTAAAATACCAGCTTGCCAAAGCGATCATTGAAAATACATATATGACAATCATGGGCTTGAAAAATGAACGAATGTGGCGCTGGGTATAACCCAGAATTGCGTCAAAGAAAAGTGCCATGATTGATGCGGGAATCGCACCTGCCAGTATCATTGTCGGATTATTAGTACCCAAACCACGGAAAATAAATTCACCCAATCCGCCTGCGGCAATCAGGGCACAAAGTGTGGCTAATCCTACGTTGATGACAAAGGCCGTCCGGATGCCTGCAAAGATTACGGGCATTGCCAAAGGGATCTCAACCCGAAATAGCAGTTGATTGTTTGACAATCCCATTCCCAATGCAGATTCAGTAACTGCTTTATCGATTCCCTGAATACCGGTATATGTGTTGCGCACAATGGGTAGCAATGCATAAAGGAACAGGGCAATGATGGCTGGCACTACTCCTATTCCGAAAAGAGGAAGCAATACACCCAGCAGGGCGATACTGGGTATGGTCTGAACGGCGTTCACAACTGCCATTACTGGCCCGGCCATTTTCTTATTCCGTGCGATCAGAATTCCCAGCAGCAGGCCTGCGAGTACTGCAAGGGTGACTGAAAAAAGAGTAAGCCAAAGGTGTTCAAGAACCTGTTCCTGAAGTTCATCCAAATGCGCGGATATAAAGGTTATGAACTCCATTAGATTTCGTCAGTTCTGAAATTCACCAAAATAGAATCACGGTTGATGAAATAATATTTCCGGATTTCCGGGATCAGTTCGGATGGAACATCCGCGACGGAGGCTTCAGTAATTAGAATACGGCTTCTCAATTCCTGCGGAATAAATGGCATAATGTCTTTTATCCGAACTGCCCTCATTTCAAGTGAATCCCGCTGTGGATCAAGAAACCGCTGAACAAATTCATTAGCTGGTTTGAAGAGTAATTCTTTCAACGTACCCGTTTGCTGAATAACCCCCTTGTCGAGCAGGCATATCCTGTCGGCCAGAATTGCTGCTTCATTCATATCGTGGGTAACCAGGACGATTGATTTCCCCTGAAGGCCTTCCAAAGCCAGAAACTCACGCTGCATATCTGCCCTTATTATCGGGTCCAGCGCACCGAAAGGTTCATCCATTAAAATGATCGGAGGGTCTGCCGCCAGGGCTCTAGCAAGCCCAACCCGCTGCTTTTGACCGCCGCTTAAGGCCGAGGGATATCGCTTTTTCATTGAACCGGGAATGTGAATCCGTTCGAGCAGAATATCAACACGGGTTTGTATATCTGAATGCTCCCATCCCAGAAGTTCCGGAATGAGGCTGATGTTTTTCTCGATGGTATAGTGGGGAAACAAACCTACATCCTGGATTACATACCCCATTTTCCTTCTAAGTTCAACGGGGTCCCATTCATCCAGAGGTTTGTCAAAAACACTAATTTCCCCTGAAGACCGCGTGATCAGGGCATTTATACACTTCAGGATGGTCGTTTTGCCACTTCCGCTGGATCCTATCAGGGCAACAGTTTCTCCCTCCCTTATTTCCAGCGTAACACCGTCAACCGCTAAAAAATCAGCGTAATATTTAGATACATTCTCTAACCGAACCATGTATACCTTGAAAATAACAATTCTTCTTCAGCAAATTTCTATGAATCAATTATTTGCTGTTGCTGGAAAATTTCGTTCCATGAATCGCCATATAGCTTCATTGGCACTGAGATCTTTATTCAAAGGCCCAAGTGGATTCCCATGAAACGTATTCGCATTGAAGACTGCTCCGGGCCATTGATGACCTCCGCCATTTACACGATAGAAAATAACTCCGTTTCCGGGATCACCATTATAGGTTAACCTACTCACCGTTGATTCATCCCGTTCATTCGTATCGGGTAGTTCCGTAATCATGGGCGTGGGATCGCAGTTATTTACGGATAACCATTTCATCAAAGTATCATCGGCAGAAAGCAATTCCACCCGACCCGGATACAGATAATCAGCGGTACCATGAATATATAAAAAAGGCGCACTCTGAAAATCTTCGTTATCATATGAACGGGGCAGGTTTCCCGATACAACCGCAAAGCCGGCAAACAGCCCCGGCAGTTCCTTCATGACCTGAAAACTGAAAATTCCACCACCCGAAATTCCCGCAAGAAAAAACCGGTCGGAATCAACCCGATAACGCCTGGTAATCTCGTCAACGAGCCGCTTCATATCACTGATTTCCGTTACATTATTTTCCGGGATAATGGGCCATTTCTTATTCGTAGCGTCGGGATATACAACAACAAATCCGTATTCGTCGGCAGTCTTATTCATACCCGTCCAAAGCATCATCTGCCAGCCATTCGATGGATTTCCGTGCAAAACAATAAGAACCGGCAGTTCCTCTCCGTTATCGGCGTAACCCGAAGGCAGATGAATTCGGTAACTCCTCCGTTGTTCAGTACCTTCAAAATGTTCCTTTGCGCACCCGGAAAGGATGATTACAAGACCCAAAAACATAAGGTAACGCCTCAACTTACATCTGTTCTTTACAACATCCATTTCAACTGCTTATATTCGGGAAGGATTTAAGCCATCCGCGACAATTTCATCTCAATAATTCAACAAAATGGTTATCCTCTTCTTCAAATGCAACCAGTTCCTCTACGTATAACAGTAATACGCAATAGTAAGCATCAGAAAAAGAAGTTGCTTGAGGCGTGGGCGGAAAGAAATTCGGCCGCGTATGATATCCGAATTGTGGATACACGCTTTAGCGGCCATGCCATAGAGCTCACAAAGAATGCTATTGCCAACGGAACAACACACCTAATCGCCGCAGGTGGTGACGGCACACTGAATGAGGTGGTGAACGGTATTCTTACATCCGCTAAACCTGCCACGCCCTTGCTTTATTATCCCGGAGGAACCGCCAATGACTGGAGCAAGACATTCACAGCTCCGGCAAGTACTGATGAAATTCTTCCAAGATTAGGAGGAACACCCCGTCAGGTCTTTGTGGGTAAAATCATTTCAGGAGACCACGGTACGGAAAGATTCTTCATCAACATTGCCGACCTTGGGATGGGCGCCGATGTGGTAAGGATGGTTAATGAAAGCTCCAAGTGGATGGGGCCGAACATTACTTTCATGAAAGCGATCCTTCAGACTTTTTTACGTTACCGTAACAAGATGGTAACCATTGAACAGGACGACGTTACTTATCAGCAGAAAATCCGTGCACTGGTGATTGCCAATGGAAAATATTTCGGCAGTGGTATGTGTATTGCCCCGGAAGCAGACCCATTCTCCGGAACCTTTCAGCTGGTGGTGATCGGAGATGTGAGTATCCTTGATTATCTGCGCTACCTGCCGCGCATCCGAAAAGGGGAGCACATCGACCACCCGGGTGTTAAATATTACTTTTGCCGAACAATTCTGGTGAGCTCCAAAGAAAGTGTTGGTATCGAGGCTGATGGAGAATTCCTGGGGATGATACCGGCACGGATAGAATCCGGACGGCACTGGGTACAGATGCTTTAAGCCTTGCGCTTTAATACCAGTACAGACATCGAACGGTCATGTACAAGCACTGTTTTAAAGGGTTCCGCCCATTCATATTTTTCCGAGATCATATCAAGATCGTCCTGTGTTAAGGAATACAGAAATCGGGCATCCCTGTTATCACCCAATCCAATTGTGGCCGACATTCTCACAAACAATATGCCTCCTGTTTTCAATACCCGGTACAGTTCATTCCACATTTGGGTAAACATATCACGGTTTTCCGCGAAATGCAGTACGGCCGAACATATGCAACCATCAAAGTACTGATCAGGATATGGCAAATCTGTTAAGGTGCCTTCTCTGAAGGTTACGTTTGAGAATTTCTGAAACGTCATCCGGGCAAATTTTACTGCCATGGGGTCGATGTCCAGCCCATTCACTTCATATCCGTTTTGAATGAAGTAGCGGCTGTTCCTGCCTTCTCCACAACCGGCATCGAGTAGTTTTTTCTTTCCGGCAAAACTCCCTTTGAGGACCTGATCAAGAAGATACAGATCCATATTGCCAAGTTCATTATTCAGTTCCTGGTATGTCATTTTCCAATGTACTTAAAAGTTGTTGCCGGCCGCACTTAATTAATGATTCAGACCGGTGAAATTCGAATGTTGAACAGGTGTAACGCGAAATCCTGATGACAAGGTCCGGCTTCATGGTTTGTATGATAAAATCTGAGATCCGGTCCTGCATCAAATCGACAGACCGGGCAACCAGATCAAAATAGGACAGGGCTTTATCTGTCTCTTTATCCTTTGATTCTCCGTCTTTTGAGATCTTCCAGTTTTCAAGGAAAGAGGCCCACCTGCGATTTTCATTGGTTGCTTCGCGCCGCATGGCCGGCGATACCGGAAGATCGGCGTTCACATCAGATACAACGAGAAGATCATCCTGAAATCGGGCAATATGCTGAATGGGAATGGGGTTCATTACACCGCCATCCACGTGCTGATTGCCATTCACCCAAACCGGTTTCACGACTGAAGGAATCGCCGCCGATGCCCGCAGCGCCTGGTACAGGTTGCCTTTCTTAAAAACAACTTCACGCCTGTTAGTGATATCTGTAGCCACGGCAGCAAACGGTATGGGCAAATCTTCAATATTACGTTCTCCCATGAACGCAGCCATTTCGTTGAAAACTTTTTCTCCGCGTACAAACCCCTGCCCGCTCAGGGTAAAGTCCATGAGCCTGAAAACATCAATCCGGTCAAGATTGGTGATCCATTCCTTGAATTCTGGCAATTTTCCGGCAGCATATACGGCACCAACAACTGCACCCATGGAACTTCCGGCGATGGAAGAAATTTCACATCCGAGTTCAAGCAAACCTTCTATTACGCCGATATGTGCTACTCCACGTGCACCACCGCTTGATAAAACAAGGGCAATCTTTTTATTTCTTAATTCAGTAAGTGCCATTGCCTTAAGTTTTTGGTCTATACAAAATTGGTATCTTTAACTGATATGGTACCCGAATTACAAAAGAAATTGAATCAGCTGAATGATTCACTCCAAAACCTTCTTACGGATATGGACAAGACCGAATCGTCCATTTTGATTCAAAAACATTCCCCGGAAAAATGGAGTCCTGTTCAAATTCTGTATCACGTCAAATTGTCTGAGCAGTTGAGTATCGGATACCTTTCCCGAAAAATCCAGGTGATTGATACATTACCCAAAACGAGTTTTCGTCAAACCTACCGTTCATGGCTACTTACACTGGCGCTCCGGTCACCGCTAAAATTCAAAGCCCCTTCTGTCGTATCAGAAATTCCGGATATCCCCGACTATAATATTCTGAAATTGGAATATAATGATTTACGGACGGAGCTTGAAAAGGTAATGAGCGGGATTCAGCCAGATCAGGTTAACCGCAGTATTATGAAGCATCCCCGGTCCGGACCGATTAATATCCTTCAAACCATGGACTTTTTCCAATCCCACTTTCAACATCACGAACGACAAATCCGCAATCTCATTTAAAGCAGAGAGGATCAGTACAGTAATTCAAACCGATAAATTATTCGCAATTTATTTCCGAGGTCTTTATTATAAATCACTTCTTCTTCCGTAACACCCATCATGCGTTCTGTTTCAAACTTACTTCCCATACGCTGGCGGATTACCTGCTTTTTGGTATTCACTCTTGATTCACCGTACAATACATAATCCTGCACTTTGAGTTTCAATTTCTTTCCCCGCTGGGTATAAAGAAAGCATGCATAATAACTCACATCATTTTCCCTGTACAACATGATGGTAACGGGAATATCGGATGCCATATTTGCCACCTTGTCGGAGTAATTTTCATACTTTCCGTCACCACGGGCAATTTTTACATCCGTGATCAGCAATTTAGACTGGGCCTTTACCTCCATTCCGGTAATGCTCATGACTAACAGCAGGCAAATGATTATGATCTTTTTTAGATGCGGATGGGTCATAGCAGGTTATAATTGGTAGGTATAAGGGAATTACAAGTTCCGGAAAATGCGCCGAACCATTCACGACAATAATCATGGTTCTTGCTACCGCAAATAATGCCTTTGATTAAACTACTGAATATACTCAAATTCACCTTTTTCACTTATGATCGTTACTTTTCGTTGCGCAGCATCGGAAACGCGTCCGACAATTTTCGCGTCGATATTAAAGGTGGCTGAAAGTTCAATGAGTTCCTGCGCCACAGAGGGGTCCACATATAATTCCAACCGATGTCCCATGTTAAAAACCTGGTACATTTCTTTCCAGCCCGTTCCGCTTTGCTCCTGAATAATACGGAATAGCGGCGGTATCTCAAAAAGATCGTCCTTAATTACGTGCAAATTCTCTATGAAATGCAGCACCTTGGTTTGTGCTCCTCCACTGCAATGGACCATCCCGTCAATATGATCCCTGAAATGTTTCAATGCCTCCACAACGACGGGGGCATAAGTACGGGTCGGCGAGAGTACGAGCTTACCAATATTTACGGGAACTCCCGGCACCTCATCTGTAAGGTGATACCTGCCCGTATAACATAAATCGGAAGGAACCGCAGGATCAAACGATTCAGGGTATTTGTCTGCATATTCCGATGCGAACACATCATGCCTGGCCGAAGTAAGGCCGTTGCTTCCCATTCCGCCATTGTAGGAATCTTCATAGGTAGCCTGGCCACTTGATGATAGTCCGACAATAACATTTCCAGCCTTTATATTGGCGTTATCAATTACATCCGACCGTTTCATCCTGGCCGTTACGGTACTGTCTACAATTATCGTCCGCACCAAATCCCCAACATCCGCTGTTTCACCACCGGTGCTTCGCACATTCACGCCGGAATCGCGGAGCATTTCCAATACTTCCTCGGTTCCGTTTATGATGGCTGCAATTACTTCCCCGGGAATGAGGTGTTTATTGCGGCCAATGGTAGAAGACAACAGGATGTCATCAATTGCACCGACACAGAGAAGATCATCTATATTCATGATCACCGCATCCTGAGCAATGCCTTTCCAGACACTCAGGTCCCCGGTTTCTTTCCAGTACATGTAGGCAAGTGATGACTTAGTTCCGGCACCGTCTGCGTGCATGATATTGCAATAGGCTTTGTCGTTCCCCAGATAATCTGGAACGATTTTGCAAAATGCCCTGGGGAAGAGGCCTTTTTCAATATTCTTTATGGCATTATGGACATCTTCCTTGGAAGCTGAAACCCCACGTTGTGCGTACCGGTCATTCATACGCACAAAATTAAAAAGAATAAACGATTAATAGGGAATTTGAATCAATTACCGCTATCGTCACCCTCATCATCGAAGAAACGATCTTCATCAAATTCAGAGGTTGGCGGAGGCTTGATCTTTCCGATTTCAAGGATTTTGAATTCAGTTCGCCGGTTAACCTGGTGTTCTTCCTCGGTCTGGGCATTTTGAATAAGCAATTTGGATTCTCCATATCCTTTGGCCACGAGCCGCGTGGGATCGATGCCCTGGGACACGAGATAGCGAACGGCCGACTGAGCTCTGCGCTCGGAAAGTGCCATGTTGTAATCGTCTGAGTTTCGATCATCAGTATGTGAACTCAATTCAATCTTCAACTCGGGGTTATCGGTTAAAATTGTAACCAGCTTATCGAGTTCAAGTGCGGCATCGTCGCGAATATCCGACTTATCGAGATCGTAATAGATGTTTTCCAATACGAAGATCTTATCCTTTTCAATTCGTTCAAGAACAATCGTGGTGTCGTAGTAAATATTAGTTACGAGCTGCGATAAGGTGTCTTTCCGAACAGACTTGCCAAAAGTTGAATAGGGTGAACGCGTAATCAGGTATTGTTCATCTCCTCCCTGGCGTTCAGCGACGAGGTTGTAATTTTCATTTTCATAGATCCTGAACTCAAACCTGCCGTCATCCTGCGTAATATCTTCATCGAGCTGTTCGCCATTGGCATCCAGCAATCGCACCTGCACACGGGTAAGAATTTTAAGCTCATCACCTTCACCCGGCGTCATTGTAACACCCCGAAGGAAATAGTTCAGAATTTTCAGATCAGGATCTCTGTTGACGAAGGTATAGATATCGTCATCGCCCATTCCACCTTCCCTGTTCGATGTAAAGAATCCACGATCTGCACGGAAAAGAAAAAACCCGAAATCATCTGCTGCTGAATTCATCGGCTCCCCAAGATTTTCAATCGTTGTCTTCCCGTTTTGTCTGCGGGCTACAAAGAGATCAAGCGCTCCAAAACCGGGGTGGCCGTCACTGGAAAAATATAATGCCCCATCCTCAGAAACGTACGGAAACATTTCATTGCCCGTCGTATTAATATCGGGGCCCATATTTTTCACATTGTAAAAACGACCCCTTGAATTCATTTTGGCAGAATACAAATCTGTACCGCCATATCCGCCAGGACGGTTTGAAGCGAAATAAAGCGTCCGTCCATCCTGTGAAAATGCAGGGGAAGAATCCCAGTATCCGTCATTGTTAATATTGAGCATCCGCGGCTCGGTCCATTCACCGTTTCGATTCCGTGTGATATATAAATTCACATCGGCTGTTCCCTTCTTTTTCCCAGAATTTCCCTTGGCATAAACCATTGTTTTGCCGTCCGGACTAAAAGTTACGGAACCTTCGTTTACATCGACAGAATTTATTACGCCGCCTAATTGCTCAAGCGTATTCATATCTACGATCGCCCCCTGTGTTTTAACTTTATAAATACTTGTGAAAGGGGTACCCGTTGCCTTATAGATTTTATTATCAAGCCTGTTAGAAGTAAAATAAAGCTCCCCATCATTATAAACCGGGGAGTATTCAGCTGCAGGGGAATTGATCTCTTCCAGCGCCTTCACCCGATAATAGCTTTCCTTGGATCGAATCTCATCAATATTCTGGAGGTGGGCTAATTCTTCTTCGGCGCGTGCCTTGTAGAATTCATTGCCGGCGCCGGCAATGTAAGTATTCATTTCCTGGCGAGCCTTGTCATATTCCTGATTGGCCTTTAGGGAAAACGCGTAATTCATTCGTATGGAATCGTTGTTTACCCCCTGTTCCAATGCCTTTTCGTAGTAGGGTTTAGCATCAGCTAACCTGTTGGAGAGACGATAAGACTCCGCAACAAAAAAGTTTGCCGTGCCATCCTGAGGGTTTTTTTCGAGCATTTGTCCATACAAATCGATTGAACTCTGGTACTGCCCCAGGTTGAAAGATTTGGCAGCCTTCTTTTCAATACCACAGGACGTAACGAAGATGCCGGCGGATAAAATCAGGATGAAGCGGACAATTGTCATAAATTAAAGATAAAGATCTCAGTAAGAAAATTTAGCACAAATAGGTAATAATTACATAACGAAACATTTTCGGTGCTATTGTCAGGAAACATATCTTGCCAACCAGGTTTCACGAACCGGTTGTTTCCATGCATTATCCAGATCAGCTTTCACCTGAATTAAATTATTAAACGTAATAGTATCAGGGGAAATATCTCCCGGAACCTCCTTGTTGCGAACGTTTGCCAGGGGATATACTTTGATCTGGCCATCCATTAAAAACGCCAGTTGGGTCCGATCAAAAAAGTCTATTTGGTGTACGGCTCCAATCGCCTTAATGGCATTAACCGAGGCATCCGTAGAACACCCTGATACTGCATTGTAACTCTCATCCAGGCCAACTACAACAAACCTTTTATGATAAACACGTGCAGATCCCCGCAGGGGGCTGCCATGAGCCGCCCAATCCTGAATGAAATCCTGAAGGGACTTCAGAATCTCTAATTCAGTAGAAGCATCTATTTCTCGGTTTGCCTGATAGATCCAAACACGCGCAGATTCTGGTAATTCATCAAATGATATCCACATAGCACAAATTTATACAATTAACCCCATAAAAAAGTAGTTGGTTCCGGCAGAGTTAATCAAGGATACGTCGCCGGTCTGACTTTTCCTTTGTTGCCCATGTGTTAGTTTTATTATGTTTTGAAATTGTGATGATTCCGTGATAGATCCAACTGATCTTTGATTTATGAAAAATGTATTACTGATAGAAGACGATATGCACATCAAGGATTTACTTGAAATGCACTTACGTGATATGGGGTGTACCCTGGAAATGGCAACAAATGGGCGGACAGGTTATGAACTGGCACTTAACCAGCCGTTTGATCTTCTGGTTCTTGACGTAATGCTGCCTGAAAAAGACGGCATTGAAATTTGTCGTGATCTTCGTGCCCGCGAAATTAAAACACCGATTCTCATGCTAACAGCACGGTCTGAGGAGGTGGATAAGATCATCGGACTGGAAACCGGTGCCGATGATTATCTTACCAAACCATTCAGCATCAGGGAATTTCTGGCACGTGTAAAAGCCATCTTCCGACGGATGGAGCTCAACAAAGCAGACGACCGGCCTCTTCGGCTTTTGCAGTTCGAAATGCTTGAAATTGATCAGGAAAAAAGAAAGGTAAGCCTGAATGGACAGCGTGTAGACCTAACCCCAAAAGAGTTTGACCTGTTGTCTCTACTGGCAGAACATCCGGGGACAAGCTATTCCAGGGATCGGTTGCTGCGGCTCATATGGGGATATGAATTTGAAGGATACGAGCATACAGTCAATTCCCATATCAACCGGCTGCGCGCTAAAATTGAACCCGATCTGTCGAATCCTAAATACATACTTACCTCCTGGGGTGTTGGATATCGCTTTAACGACGAATTGTAATCATGAAAAAAATACTTAATCCACCGGTTTTCTTCTGGAAGATATTTCTGGTTATGCTGAGCCTCGCATTGGTGGCAGGACTCATATATGTACTGATCACAGCAAACCTTGCCGAAAAATATTTTCAGGAACGTAACCAGGTACTGAATGCCCCGATTGCTGAACAGATCATCAAAGAAGTAAAGCCGTTCATCGATGGTGAATTATCTGAAAGCGCCACGGATGAGATCATGCATCACATGATGGCAATAAACCCGAGTATTGAAGTATACATACTGGATGACAGGGGGAATATCCTGAACTACGTGGCGCCCTATAAACGGGTAAAACTTGAAAAGGTAAATCTTGCACCCGTGAATGAATTCATCAGGACCGGTGGAAAAAAATATATAACCGGTGACGATCCCCGAAACCCGGGGGAATCCAAGGTTTTTTCTGCGGCACCCATTCTGGATGATAATAACATTCAGGGGTATGTATATGTAGTGCTCGCCAGTGAAGAATTCGAATCTGCCGCTGCGATGGTTCGAAGCAGCTATATCTTCAGGCTTGGAGGTCGTGCCATGCTAATTACACTGCTTGCAGCTATTCTTCTTGGTGCTCTTGTAATCCGCCTGATCACCCGCCGGCTGGACCGGCTAATCCACACGGTTAAAAAGTTTCAGGAAGGAGAAATGAGTGCCCGAATCGAAACAAAAGGAGCCGGAGCCGTTCAGGACCTTGCCATCGCATTCAATGATATGGCCGACAGCATCGTCGGAAATATCGAAAACCTGAAGTCAATGGAAACCTTACGGAGAGAACTGGTTGGGAATGTTTCACATGATCTGAGAACTCCGTTAGCCGTTATTCATGGTTATGTGGAGACCCTCATGATCAAGCAAAAATCTCTTTCAGAAAATGAACGAGAAAAATACCTGGAAATAATCCTGGCGAGTACGGAAAAGCTGCGCAAACTCGTAAATGAATTGTTTGAATTGTCGAAGCTGGAAGCAAAACAGGTGACTCCCAATAAAGAACCCTTCTTTATTGAAGAACTCATCCAGGATATCTGCCGAAAATTTGGTCTGCTGGCACAGGAAAAAAACATCCGGTTGAAGCCAGAAACTACCGGTCGGCAGTCACTCGTTTTCGGAGATGTCGGAATGATTGAACGGGTTCTCCAAAACCTGATTGATAATGCGCTGAAGTTTACTCCGGAAGGAGGCGTGATTCGTGTGGAAGTAGATTCTGAAGATGAAAATGTGGTGATAAAGGTATCAGATACCGGACAGGGCATTCCCGAAGATCAGATCCCTTACATTTTCGACAGGTATCATATTGGCGATAAACGAATAAGCCTCGATCAGAATAACACGGGTCTCGGGCTCGCAATTGTCAAGAAAATTCTGGAGATCCATAATTCTACGATTGTTTTAAAAAGCCGCCTGGACCGGGGAACAACTTTTTCCTTTCGGTTACCCACACATTCCACATATGCATAGGATTCTCCTTTTCTGATGAACACCCCGTTATACGGGCACCCCGTGACCAGTGAGATCAATGATTACGTTACCGTCGGGGTATTCTCTAACTTATCAGCGAATGAGTGGTACACCGTTCAGATCTGTAATGAGCATTTCCGTCATACAATTCAGAAATGGCATGGCTTTTTTATATCCGGCGGCAACGAGGCTGGCAAAATTGGGGGCAAGCACCTCCTCATCGGTGAATGAATGAGTTAGAATGAATTGTTTGTAACGAAGAAGATCAATGGCCGGATCATCTTTTTCAAATCCTTTTGGAGCTGTTTTAAGCTGATCACCATACAATTCTCCGAAGTAAGACTTGAAAGACTTGCCATCCAAAACCTTTCTCAGCTGCTCCGAATCCTGTGAAATTTGCTTGCGGATGTGGAGAAGATCCGCCGGTTCCGGGCCCCAGAAACCTGTAGCCAAAAAGGATTGACCCGGCTGAATCTGTACATAATATCCTCCCCGCCGTTCTTCTCCCGCTCGTGTGAAGGACATACTTCGGGTTATCTTATACGGCGTTTTATCATTAGAAAAGCGTACATCACGATAGATCCTGTAAATTTTTGTTCCGGATGGCTCCAACTCATCAAATTCCCGAATAAGACTTTCCAGGCTGGCGGCCAATGCCTTGGTTTCGTCATTCGAAATCTCATACTGTTTCTTGTTCTTTTCAAACCACTCCCGGTTGTTGTTTGATTTAAGCCTGGAGAGAAATTGTAATGTGTTTTTCATTTTAGATGCTTTATAAGGTTATAACGTGCCGATTGTCCCTGTGGTTTTACACAAACGTCGCCGGCGCGACATTGATAAAGGGAAGTTGATTTTTTCGTGAGAACTCCGTGATAATTAATGAATTCCTTTGAAAAAATAAACAAAGAAAATCATGAAAAAAATAATCAACTCTCCTGTACTGATGGCAATTGTCATCATGTTCGTACTGGCATCGTGCAACGATGATGATGACGACGGAACGCCGGTATCGAACCCCGTAACCTTCGAGGTTACCATTGAAAATATCAACCCGGCATTACCTTTTTACCAGTCGGGAATATTCAATACTCCTGATGGAGCTGCAGCGCCGGGTCCTGTTCTGCCAGGAAGCGGTGATACGTACACGTTCACCTTCAATGCCGGGTCAAACTACGTACCCGGTGCAGTTCCACGTTTATCATTCCTAACAATGCTTGTTGCATCGAATGATCTTTTCCTTGCTCCGGGTGAAAACGGAATTCCACTCTTTGACAGTAATGGAGATCCCCTGAATGGCGACATCACCGATGAGATTTATCTGTGGGATGCCGGAACAGAGGTAAACAGGATGCCAGGAAGTCCGGATCAGCCCGGGCCATCCAGCGACCCGGCAGGATCGGGAACAGATGAAAATGGCCTGGTAACGCTGCTTGGCGGGACCGGCAGCGAGATTAGTGTCGAAATAACAACCGAATCCGGAACCGGGAATTATATCTATCCGCCGGTAGATGAACTGGTGCGCGTTACAATATCCAATACAGGGACAGTATTCACCGTAACCTTGGAAAACTTGTCTGGTTCTTCAAATGTTCCCTCACCGCTTTCACCGGGTGGTTTCGCAATTCATATCGGAGATCAAATTCTCTTCGCCGAAGGTGAAGCTGAGCGGGGTAACGGCATTGAAGAAATTGCCGAGGACGGAATAACCACTGTTTTTGCCGATTATGTCGGGGATAATAACGGACTTATTGTGCCGCTCTCTCCGGGGGTTTTTGCTGTACACGATGCAGGTATTCTTCCGCTTTTCGAGGATGGGCAAAACGACTATGGAGACGGACTGGAAGCGATTGCCGAAGACGGTGATCCATCTGCTCTTACCACTGTACTTGCTTCTGTACCCGGGGTAACTGAATCAGGAGCGTTTGGTAGTGCTCCGATTGGTCCGGGGGGAAGTTATCAGTTTACTTTCACCGCCCGGCCGGGTGACTATTTGTCCTGGGCAACGATGTTCGTACAATCGAATGACTGGATCTATACATTTGATGAAGAAGGGGTGTCCTTATTCAACGGAAACACACCGGCATCCGGCGATCTCACTTCCCTCGTAAAACTCTATGATACGGGTACGGAGACAGACCAGTACCCGGGAGCAGGTGAAGATCAGGCAATTCGTCAGCCGGCCGCAGATACCGGAGCTCCTGATGCAAATGTTCTGGTACGTGAAATAACGTCGCCAGGGGACATCATTCCGGCAACGAATGAAACGATACGTGTAACCATTCGCGTGGTAAACTAATTGAGGTTGGTTGATGGTTTGAGGGAATGGCGGCTGCCATTCCCTTTTTTATAATCCTTCAGATTCTGCGATCAGTTCGGCAAGATCCTTAACGGAAACCTGCCCTTCCTTTTCCTTGTTTTTAACCCCATCGCTCATCATGGTCATACAGAACGGACAGGCAACAGCGATAGTAGTGGCGCCCGTCTCGAGTGCTTCCTCTGTTCGTTCGATGTTAACTTCCTTATTGCCCTTTTCGGCATCCTTGAACATTTGAGCTCCTCCGGCACCGCAGCAAAAGCCCTTTGTCCTGCATCGCTTCATTTCCACCAGTTCTGCATCAAGTGCCTCGAGCACTTTACGTGGTGCTTCATAAATATTATTCGCACGGCCGAGGTAGCAGGAATCGTGATAGGTAATCTTTCTACCGCGGAATTCACCCCCTCCTTTCAAGTGTATTTTACCTTCGTCTATTAATTGCTGAAGGAATGTACTATGGTGAATTACCTCATAGTTTCCGCCCAAAGCAGGGTACTCGTTCTTGATGGTGTTGAAACAATGCGGACACGCAGTTACGATCTTCCTGACATTGTAGCCATCCAAAACCTGTATATTCGACATGGCCTGCATTTGAAAAAGGAATTCATTCCCAGCCCTTCTGGCCGGATCACCCGTACAGGTTTCCTCGGGGCCCAGTACCGCGTAGCTGATACCAACCTTCGACAGAATTTTTACAAAAGCCTGGGTAACATTTTTGTACCTATCGTCAAAAGAACCTGCGCACCCTACCCAGAAAAGTATCTCAGGAGACTCACCTTTGGCGGTCATTTCTGCCATAGTAGGCACTGATAGCTTATTAGATTGTTCTTCACTCATAATTTCAGTCTTTCAAAGTAATATCATCCGCCCACTTGAATCGATCAGTAGTCGGAAATTTCCATGGAGCAAAATTTGTTTCAACATTCTGGAACATCGCATTCCACGAAGCAGGCGAACCTGATTCTTCCATGGCCACATACCGGCGGAGATCCAGAATGATCTCCAGGGGATTGATATTCACCGGACACGCCTCAACGCATGCATTACAGGTTGTACAGGCATTTATCTCTTCTTTGCTGATATAATCGCCCAATAGTGATTTGCCGTCATCTGCGCCAGCACTACCCTGATTCTTTACAATTTCAGTGGCACGGTCACGCGTATCCATCATAATCTTTCGCGGCGATAACAACTTGCCTGTCTGATTGGCAGGGCACTCAGAAGTACAACGACCGCACTCCGTACAGGCAAACGAACCCATAATACTTCTCCAGGTCAGATCGGTAACATCCTTTGCCCCAAACCTTCCAATCTCGTCAGGGTTGGTATTGGCGGCACCCTCAGCGACCGGAAGACCCAGCATCATTTTAACTTCATTGGTCACTGTATCCATATTTTTCATTTCGCCCTTTGGAGTAAGCTGACTGTAGTACGTATTTGGGAAGGCAAGAAAAATGTGGAGATGCTTTGAATAGGTAACATAAATTGCAAATGCCAGGATACCTACGATATGAAACCACCAGGCAAAACGCTCGACAAAAACCAGCGAAGATGTTGACATACCTTCGAAAATGGGTATGAGCATACCTGAAAAGAACAGGGGACCGGTTTGAGCATAGTGTTCAGGATCCACCCCCTGAAGAATCTGATCTGTGGCATTCATGGTGAAAATGGCGAGCATGAGGATAATCTCGATCACAAGAATAAGATTGGCATCCAGCCGTGGCCAGCTCGTCATTTCCCTGGAGTGGAATCTCTTAATTTTCATCACATTCCGACGCCATAGAAAAACTATGCATGAGAGTAAAACACCCATCGCAAGGAACTCAAAAATATTCATGAGTACATTGTAGAAACCCCCCAGAAAAGGAGCAAACAGGCGATGTGTGCCGAAAATTCCATCCAATACAAATTCAAGTACTTCAAGGTTGATGACAACAAAGCCGATGTAAATCAAAAAGTGAAAGAAGGCTGGAATTATACGCTTAAACATCTTTTGCTGACCAAATGCAACCAGCATCATGGTTCTCCAGCGTTGTGAAGAGTCTCCGCTTACATCTGCATCACGACCCAACAGAATTGCTTTCCGGATTTGCTTAATCCGGCCCGAAAGCAGGTATATCGCAACGGCCAATACCAGGACAAATGCGATTTGTTGTATATATGCCATAGTTGTTCAGCTTTGAATATTTTTAATATTTGTTTTGCACCAGATGTAAAATTATATAGTTTTGCATCCTCTTAGGTTGGTGCTGTAGCTCAGTTGGTAGAGCATCGGACTGAAAATCCGTGAGTCGGTGGTTCGAGCCCACTCAGCACCACTTCAAAAAACCTCCCCTTCAAGCGGAGGTTTTTTTATTCCTCCAAATCATTATCTGAACTCTAAAATAGATGATTATCAAAAAATAGTATGCAAGCATACTAAATTTCTGATTTATTTAGACAGATTCCAGATAATTACATTCTTTTAAGCTTTGAAACCTCCTTTTCGGTGAGTGGCCGCCATTTCCCCCTGGGTAGGTTGTACTTATCAAGACCCGCATAGACCACACGGTCCAGTTTTGTTACTTCAAAGCCAAGGTGCTCAAAAATACGGCGTATGATCCGGTTCCTTCCAATATGAATTTCAATTCCAAATGCCGTTCTTTCATTATTGAGTACGGCAAGCTGATCCACCGTCGCAATCCCATCTTCGAGTTCCAGGCCCTGTTCAATCTGCTGAATTTCAGCCTTGCTGAGAGGCTTGTTAACTTCTACCCGATATATCTTTTTTACCTGTCCGGAGGGATGTGACAACTTCTTCGCCAGTTCACCATCATTGGTAAACAACAACAAACCGGTTGTATGACGGTCCAGCCGACCTACAGGATATATTCGCTCATCCGCGGCATTCTTCACCAGATCCATTACCGTACGGCGGTTTTCCGGATCGTCTGTTGTCGTAATAAAGTTTTTAGGCTTATTAAGCAGAATATAAACCATCTTTTCAGGGCTGAGGCGTTTGCCCTTATAACGAACATCATCACCGCGTGATACTTTTGTGCCAAGTGCGGTTGTTACTTTTCCGTTCACGGTAATTTCACCCGACTCGATCAACTTGTCGGCCTCACGCCGCGAGCAAACCCCTGCATTGGCTATAAATCTGTTCAGGCGTATCTCTGCCTCAACTCTTGGGGCAGACTCTCCTTTTGGTTTTTTCTTTCCGGTCACCGTATTAGTTTTCGCGTTCTTCGCCTATGACATTCTCGTCCGGAGCGGCAAAGTCTTTCGGTGTAGGTAATTCCGACAGATCATTGATTCCGAAGTATTCCATAAAGGACGGACTGGTTCCATACAGTAATGGCCGCCCAATACCTTCTGATTTGCCCTTAATTTCAACCAGACCCTTCTCCAGCAGTTTCTGAACAGCATAATCGCAGTTTACACCACGGATATTCTCCACCTCACTTTTGGTAACTGGTTGCTTATAGGCTATGATCGAAAGGGTTTCCAACGCAGAATTTGATAGTCTGCGTTTCGACTGCTGCTTGAGAAGTATTCCGATACTGGCCTGATACGCAGGTTTGGTAAGAAACTGATACCCACCTCCGGCCTTGTTTAACTCAAAAGAAAATTCATCATCCGAATACTTCGCAATTATTCGCTCTATCGCTGAAGTAATGTCTTTCTCCGGAACATCTGCCTCAAACATCTCCGTAAGACAGGTTTGTATATCAGATACACGTATCGGCGACGGAGAACAGAAGATCAACGCCTCGATATGGTTTTGAAGAAAGTCCAACTAGTTTTGCTGACTAAGTTTCGCTTCTATTGATTGAGTTGTATGAGGTACCGCTCTTAGTCGTTCCTTTGAGATCAGTTTACCCGTAACTGAACAGATACCATAGGTTCCGTTCTTAATTCGTATCAATGCATTTTCCAGGTTATTGATGAACTTCTGCTGGCGTGCAGCGAGCTGGCTTAAATTTTCCTTTTCGGCTGTATCAGCACCATCCTCCAATACTTTAGTATTGCCGGATGTAGTATCTGTGCCTTCATCGTTACTCTTATTCAGTGTACCCTTCAATATTTTGAATTCAGCCCTGGCCTTGTCCAATTTTTCAAGAATTAACTCTTCAAATTCTTTCAACTCCTCGTCTGAATACCTTGTTTTTTCTTCTTGAGCCATATTTAAAATATTAGTGGAGGACATCCTCCCGTTAAATGCGCCTAAAAATAATTTATGTGGCGGAAAGTAAAAAAGAATAACCCAAATAAATTAATACTTGTTCCCCGCGTATATTAATTTCAAACGATTGAAATGGCTTCTTGTTGCGTTTCCATGCAAGGAGAATGCAACAGAAGAACAATTACAGGAATGCCAATTTCCGGATTCTAGGCGCTAATCCGTGAAGAGGGTGAATTCTTCAGATTTTTAATCCGCTGCCTGATCGATTCCAAATCCATTGTTATATGGTATTGTTCCCGAATATATTCACGAATGGCCTTAGCCTTTTTCCCTTGCCTGAGCAAATAGGAAATAGAGTTATCTACAATACAGTTCATTTGTAATAAGGATAGTGGTTAATGAAATATAATGAATTTTCAGCATCCCCGCCTAATTGTTGTGTGTATTCGGAAAATTTATCGCGTAATTAACCGTCGGATAAACCGGTGTGACTTTCCACCCTGGGTGAGAATTTCAATCCACACAAAATACATCCCGCCCTTTTTTATACCGACCGCCTCAAAGTTGAACTCAATCATGCCAGATCTTCCTGTCAGAAATTCGCTTACAATATCTCCCGTTATCCGGCCCCTCATATCAAATACCTTGGCGCTGAGCGTCGTCCCCACGGGCAAATCATGATAAACAATCTGAGCATTTCCGGATAAACCGATATCTGCATTAACTGAGATCATCATATCATCAGCATGTTCCAGCTGTGAATTTGGCCTGCCGGGAGTTCCGAAACCATCCGCCTGAGATGCGGATGTCCAGTTATTTCCGGTAATCGCCGGCAAGAACATGCTTATTCTTTCAAGTGAAACATCTTCCGTATTTTCCAGCGCCTGATGATGAAATCCTTCATCATAATTAATTTCATCCATCACTGATCCCGAAGCACCTTTGAGTACCAGATTACCCTTCCTGTCAGGAAGGTTCAGCAGATTTTTAATCTCCAGGATCTTATTCTCAGGAGCGCTGCGGTACCTGTTGAGAAGCGCATTTCGGTTTTTGGTAATCACCAGGTAATCATTCGAAGGGATCGAAACCAAAGAATCGATTACGGTCTGTATCGGCTTTGCAGTTTGAGTAAAGCGTTCAATTGTTACCCCTCTCAGCGTCAATTGATGAGCTGAAATATTTGCCAGTTCGATATAATCACTATTCCCCGGTGCAGCATTAAATAATATTTCGTTGATGCAAAGATCCTCCTCTCCCGGTAAGTCGGAAACCATGAACTGCGTTGACAGCGTTTTTGATATACTTCCATCGCAACCCTTAATATCCACGAGCTCCAGCCCATAATTTACATCGGAAAATAACCTTTGATCCGTCCTGAAAACGTAATGCCCCTGTTCCATCAGAATTGCCCTCAACCTAATTTCCGGCAGTATCCTGATGCTTTCCGCGTTCAGTGAGCTGAAAACAATTGATTTATCAAACCATATGTATATATCAGATTCAGCATAAACATTCGTGATGAATGGACCATCCGAAACAGGTTCTTTATAGATACTATTTGTTACGCCAGGAGTGCCGCCCGCCTCATTCACACTGCTCCTCCAATTATTTTCAGGAATGCATAAATAACGCGGATTGATCATTTCAAATGAAACCCCTCCATCGCGATCCGAACCCTGATGCCACGATTGAAAATATGTTACACTGTCAATGATGTCTCCTGACCCATCCCGTAATATGATCCTGTCGCTCGTATTATTCAAAACCGGCCAGGGTTCCACCGCCACAGCATCAGGGAATTTTTCACTGTTTGTCTCACTGCACAACACGATCAAATCCCCCGCGTTTACAGAACGCCTTCCAACTCTTCCAATCCTTCCTGATGCATCTTGCAGCGTCCAGTTCTCCGTAGAGATCCCATCTTCTGAAATCAACAATTCAACATATTCCGCAGCCGGCAGACCCCGCGATGGCTCCGGGTCACTCATGATCTCAACGATCCGGGCCTCCTGTGCCATCAGGCATGGGGCAAAAACCACTGACTTACAAATGATCATTATGAGCTTTTTCAACTCTATATCACTATTAATTTCAGGAATTTGTACTTTTGAACGGACAAATAATGCCCGAATATGAAATTAGCCGTTGTGGGGGCTACCGGACTGGTTGGTCAGGAAGTCCTGAAAGTATTGGAAGAAAGAAATTTTCCCCTGGATGAGTTGCTGCCTGTCGCTTCTGAGCGCTCTGTGGGCAAGACCATCACATTCAGAAACAGGGAATATACGGTGATTGGAATGGCTGATGCTGTTTCGCAGGCCCCGGATATTGCTATATTTTCGGCGGGTGGCGGCACGTCACTTGAGTGGGCACCAAAATTTGCCGAGGCAGGAACCATTGTGGTTGATAATTCATCCGCCTGGCGCATGAGTCCTGATCACAAGCTGATCGTTCCTGAAATTAACGGGGAGGAACTTCGCATAGATGACCGTATCATCGCGAATCCAAATTGCTCCACCATTCAGATGGTTCTGGCATTGGCTCCTTTGCATCACCGATATAAACTGAAACGAATCGTTGTTTCAACATATCAGTCGGTCACAGGCACTGGTAAAGCAGCGGTGGACCAGCTAATGAATGAACGCAAGAATACACCCGGAGAAAAGGTCTATCCCCATCCGATCGATATGAATGCTCTTCCTCACATTGATGTCTTCATGGAAAACGGTTACACCAAGGAAGAAATGAAGATGATTAATGAGACACGGAAAATTCTCGGTACACCTGACATCGCAATCACTGCAACAGCGGTACGTTTGCCGGTTATGGGGGGTCATTCAGAATCGGTGAATGCTGAGTTCCACGAGGATTTCGACCTGGCCGAGGTTCGTGAGCTTCTTCAGAATATGCCGGGTGTAGTGGTTGAAGACGACGTGTCGCAAAATATTTATCCGATGCCGCTAAATGCACACGGCAAAGACGAGGTTTTTGTTGGCCGTCTTAGAAAAGATGAGTTCCACCCAAACACGCTCAATATGTGGATTGTGGCTGATAACCTTCGAAAAGGAGCAGCCACCAATGCCGTACAGATTGCAGAATTCCTTACGGCAAATAACCTGGTGTATTAATGCACGCGGGCGAATGGCTTGACGCCCTCGCATCACAGGAAGCCCAGGAATTCATGCGCGCGAATGAAAACGAAGACCCATTCAGTCTGTCGCTAAGATTTCAGGAAATCGCAGGTATTCCAATCTCAATTCTTGCATCCCAAATCCGTTCCAGGCAAAAGGCCCGTACTAAACTGCCCGAATGGGCATCGCACGACTGTATTGTTTTCCCTCCCGCGGAAAATCTCGAACAGGCATCTTCGGAGCAAACCGCACGCTTCAAGTCAACCCTCATTCGCGGAGACAGGTTTGTTGATCTAACAGGAGGTAGCGGGATCGATTCCTTTTACATTTCCCAAAATTTCAGGAGCAGTATTTATGTTGAAGAGCAGCCTGAGCTTTGCGCAATCGCTGAACACAATTTCAGATGTCTCAATCAGGAGATTGAGGTTTTGAACCTCCCGGCAGAAAGATTCCTTGAGCAGTTCACGGTTACAAAGGAAATGACTTTTTTCCTCGACCCTTCTCGCAGGGATTCTGATAAACGCCGTGTATTTCGGCTTGAAGACTGCTCCCCCGATGCACGTAAAATCTGTGCACAGATAAGTGAGCAAAACGGGCATTGTCTTCTAAAACTTTCCCCCATGCTTGATATAGAACAGGCGCGTAGGGAACTCCTGAACAGAGTGGCGAAAATTTGGATTGTTGCCCTTGATGGCGAGGTGAAGGAATTACTGTTTTTAACGCAACCGCAGCCCGAGGATAATCCGCTTTATACGGCAACAGATCTGAACTTAAATGGGGGATGCCAACAGTTTGAATTTCGGCGGAGTGAAGAAGAGAATGCATATTCAGAATATACTGATTCCGGCTTGTACCTCTATGAATCTAGTGCGGCACTTAGAAAGGCAGGAGCATTCAAAATTCTGTCAGGTCATTTTAATCTGAAGAAAGTTGCTCCCAATACGCATCTTTATTTTTCCGGGGAATTTTATCCTGATTTTCAGGGACGTGTGTTCAGGGTATTGGATATACTTCCTTATCAACCAAAAAAGCTCTCCTCCCGGATAGGTTCAGAAAAGGCAAATATTACCATTCGGAATTTTCCTGAAGAAGTAGCTCAGATTCGCAGAAGGTCAAAACTTCGTGATGGTGGCGATCTTTATTTATTTTGCTACACAGATCAGCACGACAGAAAGATGGTTGCTGTCTGTAAAAAAGCCTAACATAGAAAAAGTCTGGTGAGCAGGACAATTATGCAGCCACCACCATATAAAATGAATACCTTCAGCCGGTTCTGAATGCTCATCCACCAAAGGACCCACCATGGCCTGTAGAGACCTGCGAAAAGCGTGAAAAGAAAAATCCCCGCCAGCCAATTCAGAATTTCACACAGTACTTCGGAATTCATCATGGCCTAAATTTGCCAAATAATTATTTATCTTTCATAAAAGTCTGAACTGTGCCTGGCAATGATATTTTTGACGGACTGCTTGAGCAGGCCGATTCATTTTTCCCCATTCCGTCTGTCGACAGGGGTCGCTTCATCCGTGACTGGAAGCCCTGCAGTATCAGTAAAGGCGAACACATTACCCGGATTGGGCAGGTGGAAGATTATTTTTATTACGTTCATCAGGGTGTCCTTCGCGGGTATACAATTCATGAAGGCAATGATGTTAGCGTAGGCTTCACCTACCATGGTGATTTTTCCGGTGTATTTGATTCATTCCTGGACCGTTCGGTATCGTGGTTCGGAATTCAGGCACTTACTCAATGTTCTATGTTGCGAATATCATACAGCGATATGATGAAACTTTATGATGATTCACATAGTGCCGAGCGCTGGGGAAGGATTTTTACAAGTGAAATGCTCATTCGAATGGCAAAACGCCAGCTGGAAGTTCGCAGTTATACAGCGGAGGAAAAGCTCGAGCGTCTGGAAAAAAACAGTCCGCAAATTTTCCAGCATATTCCCTTAAAGCATCTGGCATCCTACCTGGGAATGACGCCCGAAACACTCAGCCGGCTTCGCAATAAACGCCCGTGATTTCTTGATCTGGATCAAGGCGATCCAGCATTGTGGTCACTATCTTTGAAATAAAAAAATGATCGACTCTATTCATTCCCAGATAGAATTCCAGCGCAATCAATTGAAGCAATATGAGCAGCTGGATACCTCACTGCTTCATGCAAAACCAGCCTCCGGCGGCTGGAGTATTCTTGAATGCATCGGTCACATGAATTTGGCGACCGAATTATACCTGGATCAAATCGAAGCGAAATTGCCCTTGCTCAAAGAAGGCGATCGCGCATATAAACCAACCGTACTCGCAAAATATTTTATCAACGGGCTTGGTGTTCAAAAGGATGGGAAAATAAAATTTCGGATGAAGACCATGAAGGCATTTGACCCTTCGGCTACCGGCATACCCGATGACAACGGAATTGAACGTCTTTATGATAACCTGAAAAGGGTTTCCAAAATTCTTTATCAGCTGGAAGGTAAGGATCTGCGATCCTTTAAGGTAACAACCGCTCTTGGTCCGGTTTTAAAGTTCAATGTGGGCGATGCAATCCGGTTTATATCCGCCCACAACGAACGTCACTTTTTACAACTTCAGCGTATTTATAAAAATGTTGCGGAAAGTTCTGATGAAAGATCCTCTGCCATCACTGCTGAAATGTCCAGGTCTCCTGAATAAATCCATTGGCATATTTATTTTCTGATACGAGCCGGGCGTCACCGGGCAGGACGTGTTCTCCGAACAATGGTATTCCTTTAAAGAGCCGAACAGGCAGTTTGGTAAGGATCAGCTCATCGATCAGGCCCGCTTTCAAAAAGGACCCTGCCAGAACGCCTCCTCCAACCAGCCAGATATCCTTCCCAGGAGCATCCTTGCAATTTCGCGCGAATGCTATTGCATCCGTATGAACAAAACAAACCTCATCGCAGGGCATCGGATCCGGATGGCTCGTAAACACAAAATTCCTCTTATCTGAATAAGGGAAAGGCACCTTCATATCCATGAGCTTGGCATAGGTTCGATAGCCCATGAATGTAGTATCGATACGGGCATACATTTCACTATATCCAAAATCCTCTCCCTCCTGAAACCACTTTTTATCTTCAAGCCAGTCAATCCCGTCGTGCTCGTCGGCTATGTAGTGATCTGCCGACGCAGCCACGTAGTAAATGATCTTCCGCATAATTCAATTAAATTGTTTCATACTTTTTATTAATACTCTATTTTTCAGAATAAATCGATCATCATGTCAGAAAAGGTCCGGGAATGCCCTTCATGTGCCATGGAAATCAGTTCTTCGGAGGCAGTTTGCCCAATCTGTGGATATGAATTTCCTTCCCGATACAGAAAAAACTGGTCAATGTTGGCAGCAACAATACTTTTGTTGCTACTGCTGATCCTCATATTTCTGCCCTGATTTATTGGCCGCTAAAACCACTTAATCGTCAGATCGATTAATTTTTGTTTAAAGTCACTGAATGGAGGGCCCATAAAATCCAATCCGCTTACGGGAGCCCACTGTTTCAGGACAGCTCTTGGATTTGAAAACGCCTCGAATCCATAGAAACCATTGCCTTTTCCTATGCCGCTGTTATTCGATCCTCCGAAGGGAAGATTGTTATTGAAGAAATGAATGCCGCTATGGTTGACAACTGTACCACCTGCGCGGGTTTCCTGAATAATCGTCCTGATATTCTTTTTATTCTTACTGTAGATATAGAGTGCCAGGGGCTTTTCCCTGGAATTAATCTCGTTGATAACCTCTTCCAGATCATTGTACAGATATACCGGCAGAATCGGGCCGAAAATCTCATTCTTAGAAATACCGGAACCTGCCGGCACATTCGTAAGAATCGTAGGTTCAAAATAATCCTCATCCGGATTGGTCTTTCCACCATATTCAATACTTGCTCCTTTCGATACGGAGTCCTCCATATAAGCGGAAATTCTACGGTGGTGGTTTTTATTTACAATCCGATTATAGGATGGTGAAACAGACGCATCCTCGCCATAATAGTCCCTGATATTTTGCTTAACCAGCTCCATGAATTCGCTGGCATTCTTTTCATGAACAAACACGTGATCCGGGGCAATACATACCTGTCCGTTATTCATCCATTTACCAAAGGCAATCCGCATGGCGGCGGTTTTCAGGTCGCAGTCCTCGTCAACAATCACGGGAGATTTCCCGCCAAGTTCCAGGGTAACGGAGGCCAGGTTTTCAGCTGCGGCTCTCATCACAATTTTGCCAATTTCCGGAGCGCCGGTGAAGAAAATATGATTAAAAGGAAGTTTTAATAGTTCACTCGCAACTTCCACACCTCCTTCAATAACAGCAACTTCCGATTCATCGAATAGTTCTGAAATGATCTTTTTCATGATCCCGGAGGCATAGGGGGTATGCTCCGAAGGCTTGATCATTACGCAGTTTCCCGCAGCTATCGCCGAGATCATCGGCCCGAATGATAAGTTGACAGGAAAGTTCCAGGGAGAGATTACCAGAACGACGCCCTTGGGTTCATAATGAATATAGGAACTGGTACCAAGCTGGGCCATTGGTGTGCCCACTTTTTTGGGACGCATCCATTTTCTGAGATGTGAGCGCGCATATTTAATGTCGGAAGTTACGGGGTAAATCTCCGTTAGATCTACTTCACTCGGATGCTTGCGAAAGTCCTTGTACAGTGCTTCCCTGATCTCTTCGCGGTAAGAAAGAACAGCTTCATGCAGAACTGCCAGTTTCCGCCGTCTTTCACTTGCTGTCGTCCTCGCCACCTTATGTTGGTTGGCTTTCTGAAGATTAAATATTCTTAAAATTTCTTCCCCTGGCGAAGCTTCGCTATTCGAATTAATCCCTTTTGATTTTGGTTCGGCTACAGTCGTATTCATGCCATCGTATTTTGGTTAATTTACGAATTATTCCTCTAACATTCATCCGTCACAAAAATCTTCCGATACCGGAAAAGTCAACCTTTCATAATTACTATATCCCGGTCAACTTTGTGCATAACGCAGCTGAATACTTCCTTCCAACGACGTATATTCGCAAAATTTCTTTACAATGGGTGCTTATACCGATGATGAATGGCTGGCGTGGATAGATCAACTCTCTGCCGAAGATTACGTTGTGATTGATGAGTTCCTTCCCAAAGATATTTATCAGACACTGCGGTCCTTTTTTCTGGAACACCTGAAGCAGGACGACTTTTCAAAGGCGGGAATCGGCGCTGCGGGCAACCGGCAAATAGCAGCATCCATCCGCGGAGATTATATTTACTGGCTTACCAAAGAACGGGATGTAACACTTCTGCCCGTATTCCAGCTCCTGGAAGAATTAATTCAAAAGCTTAACCGGTATTGTTTCCTTAGCTTGTCGGGTTACGAATTCCACCTGGCACATTATCCTTCCGGAACTTTCTATCGCCGTCATCTTGATCAGTTCAGGGAAAGAAATAACCGGATGATCTCCATCATCATTTATCTTAATGAATTGTGGAATGAAGGTGACGGGGGAGAATTGATCGTTTACAGGGACAATGAAGTCCATGAAAAGATACAGCCACTGGCCAACCGTTGCGCTATGTTCAGAAGTGACTGTGTGGAGCACGAAGTTAGTGAAACCCGCATAAGCCGCTATAGTCTTACCGGCTGGCTGCTGTATCAGCCTCCGGGGCTCGGACAGATTCTTGGTTAGGCGTTCGTATTTTTAGGCCGGACAAACGACCCGACCAGACCTCCGATCAGGGATGTGATGAATGACAAACCAAAAGCCAGTCCGATTTCAAAGGGCGCAAGATTATGCATGGTTTCATCCACGAATGTAAGATCCCAGATTATTCTCAGAATAACGGCCAGTGCCACGCCGGCAGATATTTGCAAAGCGATAATTACAGCTTTACCCCGTTCAAAATAACAGAGCAGGAAAGCAAGTATGCTGCTGGCAGTCATCAAAATAGTTTTCACTTTAATACCCAGCACCGTGGGATTATTATAGTCATTAAACCAGGCATAAAAAATCCCCACAACAAGCCCGCCGAGGACATAGAACAGCCAGCGCTTAGTTTGCATATTTCTTCTTTGTGAATATCGCTACAATTGCTGCTGTAAATGCCCCTGTAACAACCGCAAATATCATGCTCTGTACGATGTAGTTAGTGAGATTAAAATATTCAGCCGCGGCTTCAGTTGTTTCGTAAGTGCCTGACTTAACACTATATTCAATCACATTATCAAAATAGTGAGGTGAAATAAATGTCTGCGTAATATACTGGCTTAGCGGTGAAAGCAGGGCTACAACGATGCCAATAATTATCCCGCTCCTGAAACCCTGTGACCAGTTCATTTGACCAGCGTAATCTGTTTCCCTCTTTTCAACCAGAGCAAAATAATACATGATAAAAGCGGGGAGAATGAAAATCAACGTGTAATAAGCATGCTTGTCAATGTGTACATCATGCCAGCCAAGCAATCGCTCAAGTAAGGTCCATAGCATCATCACAATGGTGAAGATGATCCCCCATTTAATTTCGATTCGGATATTTTTCATGGTTATGTATTAGTTAGATTGGGTTAAAGGTCCTTCCCATAGCACCTGCTCGATCATCCATTTTCCATTTTTCTTGGATAACAACACATAATCTTCTCCCCACCATGCCGTAATTTTCGCCGCTGCGATTATTTCCTTTACATCCAGGATCGTCACCTTCCGCGGGGCATCCGATGCCGGAAATTGCTTTTTTGCAAGAACATTTGCCGCATAGTCCAGCGCCTGATCATAGCTCATGTGAATCGCTTCCCCGAAGCTGCCGCTTTCATCATCCTTCCAAAAGCCAAATTTGTTAAGTTCCGGAGCAAGTGCTTCTTTGAGTTTGTTTGTATTGCCTTCATAAAATCCTTCAATGTAATTCATACAGGCCTGCCGGACGGCATCTTCCTCAGTGCTGGTCTGGGCCTGCAGATTTCCCGTGAATATTAAGAGTAAGGAAAATAAAAAAAGGAATAACTGGGTTGGTCGTTTCATGACTTCAGAGTTTTTGAATTGTTGTTATCGTTAATTAAGATACAAAAAAAAATTGTACGTATCCCAAATCAGATTTCCTCTTTGGCCACCGAAAATAACTCCACACTTTCGGTTTTTCCTCTCAGACTGATATTCCCCATCGCTTCAAACCGGAGCTCGTTTTGAGGTTCCACGAAATTTTTAATCCGGCCTGAGACAAGGAGATCAACACCGTACGTATTACAGCTTGCCTGAATGCGTGCAGCAGTGTTCAATACATCCCCGGTAAAAACGATTTCCTTCTTGATGAGTCCGATCTCACCGGTGGTAACTTTTCCGGAATGAATGCCCGCCTTAAAGCCGGGAATGGCATCATATCTTTCGGCATACCGTGCTTCTTTTGCCTTCATCCCTTCCCGGATATCAAAAAAACACTGTATACTCTTCAGATATCCAAAACCCTCGGCAGAAGGCCAGGAAATGATCACCTCATCGCCGACATACTGATAAATCTCTCCACCGGATTTCAGTATGTATTCAGTGAGATCCCCGTAATACTCATTCAGAAAATCGAAATAGCGGATGTGTCCGAGGTTCTCCGCAATACTTGTTGATGATCTCATATCAAGAAACATAAAGATCCGCTCCTCCTGTTTTGGCCTGTGATATTTTCCGGTCATGTAATTCAGCAATACACTCTGACCGAGATTATCACTGATTTCCGAAATAAGCAAAATGATGGTAACGCATGCCCCGGCATATATCACAATACTTACAAAGGCAAAGCTGAACATGAAATTAAGTACACTATAGATGACTGCGGCATTATACACAGGCTGATCCATCTGTGAAGCATTCAGAAAAAGAGCCACTAAAAAAAGCATGATGCATATCAGCAGAATATAAAGGGCCCCCTTAACCACTACCTTCATGAAGAAAGTTGTGCGCTCAAAAAGACTGTCGAGAAAAAGCACCTCTGAAATGGCCAGCACGATACCCATCAAAAATCCGCCCGATACGCTGGCAGCTATCGCTGAGGCAAAATCATACGGATTGCCGGTAGCCGGATAAATGGTACTGCTTCCCATCAGTCCCTTTTCAATTATGGCGAAGAGGAAGGCGAAAAAGGCTGTTGCCAGCGCAAATGGTATTACCTTTTTTAAACTTCTGCGCTTGAGCGCTGATAATCTGAACATCACGCTTCTCTGGATTAAACACTTAAAATAGACACAAGTGCATTCAATCAGAAAGTAAGAACGAAGAAATTCCTTCCTTTCCTCAAACATATTGTAACTTTCCTCCTGAGTAAGTCTAAAGTTAAGGCACAGGAACAGATCAATCATCACAGGAACAGATCAATCATCTATGAAAATAGTTCGTATTGCCGTCATTGCATTTGCCGTGATATTTGTTTTGGGAATTGTATTTCTGAAGCCACTAAACAGGACGCCACTGGAAGAGACCGGTCTCATCGAACAGGCAAGGGATTCCATCGCCGGGGCAATGATCATTTCAGCGCGTGATACACTTCCGTTCATGGTCTCATACGGCCGCGTGAATATTACTCCGGAATACCCGATGCCAATGGCAGGGTATTCGCAACGGGATGCATTCAATGCCGTACATGACAGTCTTTTCTGCCGTGTGATTATGCTGGAGAAAGATTCGCGCCGTCTTTATATGATTTCCGCTGACCTGCTGATTTTTCCGGAAGAATTGAAATCAAAAATTCAGCAGTCCTTTCTAAGTGCAGACCCGGGGGCACTTTTCTATTTTTCCGCAACACATACTCACAATGGTCTCGGCGGCTGGGCCGACGGACTTGGCGGGGAGTTAATTGCCGGTGAATATCATCCTGAATGGATCGATAAGGTTACCCGTGACATCACCGAATTGGCAAAAATAATTAGCGGACAGGCCAGAAAATCAACAATAAATTATTTTGAAGCCGATGCCCAGCAATACGTCAAAAACAGACTGGTTGCAGGAGCACCAGTGGATGGTAAAATCCGGGGATTGAAGATCAATCGAGCCTCAGGGGACTCATTAGTGCTTTTTACATACTCAGGTCATCCCACCCTGCTCGACCGGAAAAGCCTGACCCTATCCAATGATTATCCGGGCGCAACCATTGAAAAGCTTGAAACCCGTGGGTATGCATTTGCTATGTTCATGGCCGGGATGGTAGGCAGTCACCGCATCACTAATATCGAGGGTAACGGCTTCGAACGAATCAGCAGCCTTTCTGATATACTAACTGATAAAATCTCCAGTGCAGCTGTGATCGGTCCGGTCGAAACCAGTTTTTCCTTGCTGCATTACGAAATTCCCTTCGGGCCGTCCCAGGCACGGATTGGCAAAAACATAGCTGTAAGAAACTGGGTTTTCAGTTCGGTTTTACAACCCCTGAAGGGATCATTAACAGCGGTAAATATTGGCGGGCTGAACCTGGTAAGTACCCCGTGTGATTTCTCAGGAGAGCTCTACGATCAAATCCGTCCTGATTCAAAGCCGGTAATTATCACCAGCTTTAATGGTGACTATGTCGGCTACATCACAAAAGACGCTCACTATGACAATTCAGATTATATGGAAGTAAGAACAATGAATTGGGTAGGACCCTATTACGGTGACCATTTTGCCGGAATGATTAATCAGGCCCTTCACAAAATAAATCACTGAACATCATATTAACATTTCCTGAATTTCATTTTTGCCATTTATATAATCCTACTGTGAAGTATCATTGCTTTTAATATAATTTGAAGAAGCACTCAATCGAAATAATCCATGAAGAAACTAATCATTGCCCTTTTCAGCTTACTGACAATCGTTGCGTATGGGCAGGAAAAATCAGAATCTGATACTGTTAAAAAAGCAACCAAGGAACTTCCCTTGGAACCAACACGAAAAATGCGGTTGCAAACCAACGAAGGAACATGGATCTCACTGGATGTAAGTCCGGACGGTAAAAATCTTGCCTTCGATATGATGGGCGATATTTATCTGATGCCTGTTAGCGGTGGAAAAGCAACCCAGATCACCTCGGGGATGGCATTCGACACACACCCGCGTTTCAGTCCGGATGGTAATTCAATTTTGTTTACCTCCGATAAAAGCGGCTCTGAAAATATCTGGACACTCGACCTGAACAATAAAGACGCCGCTCCTAAACAAATAACCAAGGATTCCGACAAGTATTACCAGGCAGCAGAATGGACGCCTGACGGAAAATATATTGTTGCCGCAAAGGGGGGGCGCGTATTAAAGCTTCATATGTATCATAAAGATGGTGGAGGCGGAATTCAGCTTATTAAAGAGCCTGAGGGACTTCAAACCATCGAACCTGCCTTTGGTGCCGACGAACGATATGTATGGTTTTCCAGGCGTAACGGAGCATGGAATTACAATGCCCAAATGCCTCAATACCAAATAGCCACATATGACCTGGAAACAGGAGAAGTTGCAACTCAAACCAGGCAATACGGTTCTGCATTCTCACCAACACTTTCATCCGATGGGAAATGGCTGGTATACGGGACGCGATACAATACAGAAACCGGACTCATGAAACGAAACCTGGAAACCGGCGAGGAGTCATGGCTGGCTTTTCCGGTACGACGCGACGATCAGGAGTCAAGAGCACGACTGGGTGTTTATCCGGCTATGTCCTTCACGCCCGACAACCAGTTTGTGATCGCATCCTACAGTGGGAAATTGTGGAAAATTCCGATTGCCGGAGGTTCAGCTTCTGAGATCCCTTTTGAAATAGACACAGAGCTGGATTTCGGTCCCTTAGTACATTTCGATTACCCAATCAGTGATGATAAGAAAATGGTGGCAACCCAGATACGCGATGCTCAAAGGTCGCCTGATGGTAAGAAAGTTGCCTTTACTGCACTGAACCGGTTGTACGTAATGGACTTCCCTGACGGAAAGCCAAAAAGACTAACAGACAATGATTTCACCGAAGCAAAGCCTGTATGGTCTGCAGACGGACAGTCTGTTGCCTTCACCACCTGGGAAGGGAATGAAGGAAATATTTACAAAGTGAAGGCCTCAGGTGGAAAGCCCGTAAAACTTACACGCCGGGGAGCAACATATTGGGATCTTGCCTGGGACTCGAAAACCAACCGCATTGCGTTCGTGTATGCGGCAGCACAGGGTTATAAAAATACTACTGGTCCCGGTGGTTTTGGCTCCCCAGCGTTTATCGGATGGATCAGTGCCGATGGTGGTGAGATCAACCCCATAAAATCTGCTGACGGCCGGGAAAATCTGCATTTCATTAAAGGAAATGACAGAATCTATATGTTCCATAGCAGCAAAGGACTAATGTCTATGCGATGGGATGGAACTGATGAAAAGGAACATCTTAAAGTTACGGGCATTATGACATACCCGTCATTGAGCCTGGAGCATTCACTCGAGGAAACTGCCACAGAACCGACCCAAAAACCGAGCAGTGCTGAATATATTACAATGGCTCCCGAAGGAGACCGTGCTCTGGCAAAGATCAACAATGACATCTATGTGGTAACATTGCCGCCAGTCGGAGCAGAAACGATTACTATTTCGGTTTCAAATCCGGAAAATGCTTCCTTCCCTTCCTGGAAACTAACCACGCTTGGTGGCGAATTTGCTCACTGGAGTACTGATGGAAACACGGTGAATTTTACTCTTGGAAACGCGTATTTTACCTACGATCTTAACGAATCTGAACGAATAAAGGAGGAGCTGGAAAAAAAGAAAAAGGAGGAAAAGGAATCGGATTCAGATGAAAAAAAGGATGATTCCGAGGAAAAGGAAGATGAGGGCTACAAGCCGGATGAAATACGGGTAAAAGTCGAGGTTGAAAAGGACATACCGGAAGGAAGAATTTTACTTCAGGGTGCGCGCATTATCACTATGAAGGGCGAGGAAGTCATTGAAAACGGTGACATCCTTATTGAGAATACCAGAATCATTGGAGTGGGGCCCTCCGGTTCATTAACTGTGCCCAGGGGCACAAAGACGATGGACATGCAGGGCAAGACTATTATCCCGGGATTTGTCGACACGCATGCACACATGTGGCCGAATTGGGGACTTCAAAAAAACCAGGTATGGATGTATGCTGCCAACCTGGCGTATGGCGTAACTACTACACGTGATCCGCAAACCTCAACCACCGATGTTCTTACGTATTCAGACATGGTGGAGACCGGACAAATTTTGGGTCCGAGGGTCTATTCTACCGGACCGGGCGTAGGCTTCTGGTCGTACAATATCAAGAGCCTTGAACATGCCCGAAATGTGTTGAAGCAGTATTCAGAATACTTCAATACAAAAACGATCAAAATGTATATTACCGGAAACCGGCAGCACCGCCAGTGGATCATTCAGGCGGCGAGGGAGCAGGAATTAATGCCTACCACCGAGGGAGCCCTGGACATGAAGCTGAATCTCACCCAATTGATAGACGGTTATCCGGGACATGAGCATGCATTCCCGATCTATCCGATCTACGATGACGTAACGCAGTTGGTAGCGAGGGCTCAGATGGCCTATACCCCTACTTTACTCGTTTCGTATGGAGGACCATGGGCTGAGGAGTATTTCTACTCAACGGAAAATGTGGTAGGAGACAAAAAGCTTAATTTCTTTTCTCCAAAATCAGAGATTGATCAGAAAGCCCGGCGAAGGGGTGCCTGGTTCATTCCTGAAGAACATATATTTTCCCGCCATGGCAAGTTTGTAGGCGACCTTGTGAAGTCGGGAGGCCTTGCCGGAGTTGGGTCGCATGGTCAGTTGCAGGGACTCGGCTATCACTGGGAGCTGTGGGCGATCCAAAGTGGTGGTATGCCTGAAATTGACGCATTGAAGGTTGCAACGATACTGGGGGCACGGTCTATCGGGCTCGATAAGGAACTGGGCTCCGTTGAAACGGGAAAACTTGCAGATCTGGTGATCCTGGATAAAAATCCACTGGATAATATTCGAAATACAAACTCGGTTTCCCATGTGATGAAAAACGGGCGTTTGTACGAGGGAAATACCTTGAATGAAATCTATCCACGGGAGAAACCAGCACCTGACTTTTACTGGAACCAGGACGGTCCCGATACTATGGATCTGCCAGGAGAGAAGTAAAGAACCCGGATACATTCTGATCATTTGTAAGTACCCTGCGACACGTTTAAAGAGTGGAAATAAACCAAGACCAGTTTTGGTGTTTCATGAAAAAAGCCGGTTATGAATACCGGCTTTTTTACTTTGAGAAAACAGACGATTAAGAATCCAGTTTCTTCAAGGCAACCGCGTTGATACAATATCGCAAGCCGCTCGGCTTTGGGCCATCCGGAAAAACATGTCCCAGGTGGGCGTCACAAACATTGCATAGTGTTTCAACCCGTGTCATGCCAAAGGACCTGTCAACGTGATAGGAAATAACATTTTCCCTGAGCGGCTGTGTAAATGAAGGCCAGCCCGAACCCGATTCGAATTTTTCTGAGGCATCGAAAAGTGGAGTATCACAGCAGATACAGGCATAACGCCCGGGCTCAAACAAGCTGCACATTTCAGAACTAAATGCCCGCTCCGTTCCTTTTTTCCGTGTCACATAATATTCTTCTTCACTTAACTGCGCCTTCCATTCCTCCTCCGTTTTTGTAACCCGGCGGTCGGGCAGGGGGTTTCCTGTACGTGCAATTTCGATGATGTCATTCCACTTCTGCATATCTGTAAATTTTCTTCACACATTAACCCATTCGCTGCAGAGAATGTTCATGGCGCGACTAAAAGGCATCCGATTTTCGGTATGCTTCAATAACTGCTGTCTCACCTTCCTTCCCTTTCATAGAATTACCATGTTCCATACCTACAATTCCGGTAAACCCTTTTGAGTGAATGTGTCGAAATACATTCAGATAATTGATCTCTCCGGTGCCTGGTTCATTTCTTCCGGGATTATCACCCACCTGAAAATAACCGATCTCACTCCATGCTTTATCAATGTTCGGGATAATATTCCCTTCCGTTATCTGCTGATGATAAATGTCGAAAAGAATCTTACAGGAAGGACTGTTCACAGCCCGGCAGATCTGATATGCCTGTGGTATTTTTGTAAGAAACTGACCAGCGTGGTTAGCCCACCAGTTTAATGATTCGAGTACCATAACAACACCATACGGTTCAAGAATTTCTGATGCCATGCGAAGCGATTCAACGACATTGGCTGTTTGATAATCCATCTCCAGAGACAGGTCCACATGCCCTGGAACAACTGTCATCCATTTCGCATTTACACGTTTTGCAACTTCTGCCGCTTCACGTATATCAGACAGAAACTTTTCACGAAGTTCCGGATCGCCATTGGTTAGGTTTGGTTTGCTCCAGCCTATTTCATGTGCCACAAAAACGCCCATCCGCATGTCCAGCCGCTCAAGCGTATCAGCAATTTTCTGTTGCTCCTCAACCGGACGGGCCTTCATCCAGTTATCTTCAATTGCTCTGAACCCATGATCATGCATAAATGTAATCTGATCCACAATATCCTTACCCGTATGTGATTCAAACATGCCAAAGTGAGGTGCATAATTCAATTTGAACGGGTCACTGGTCAATACGCTGTTACTGCCTGCCATTACACTTCCATAAAGAGCGGCGCCCGGGGCTGCCAGTGCTGCCGCTTTTGTAAAATCTCGTCTTTTCATTATTACATCTTATACTTATTCACTCCCGGTACCGGAACGGGATAAAACCCGTTTTCATCTGGCATAACAGGTGCCATATCATTAAAACTCTGAATATCAGGAACGAGCTTCAGGTTCGTCGCAAGTGCGTCTTCCCAGGAAATTTGCTGTCCTGAATAAGTAGCCATTCGTCCTAGTATTGCCGACATGGTACTGTCAATTCCATGGGTGGTATCATCATGATCATACGCGCCTGCACGTACTGAAGCAAACAGCTCATTATGCTCCTGCTGATATGGGTTAATATCATCCCTGCCTTCATGGGCATAGATATTCGCGCCAGCACGGGAACGAATAATTCCGGTATTCTCACTATTTACCAGCACAGACCCCTGCGTAGTCTGGAAGACTTCTTCCACACGGTTCATGCAGCCGGGCTGGTGTCTGCACTGACTGGAAATAACCTGGCCTTCCGGATACACGAATTCGACAAAGTGATGATCAAAGATCTGACCGTACTCCTTCCCTTTGCGAACTTCCCGGCCGCCCATGCCCTGGGCACTCACCGGATTTGCACCGATGAACCAGTTTGCCACATCAATATTGTGGATGTGTTGCTCCAGAATGTGATCACCGCAAATCCAGTTGAAGTAGTACCAGTTCCGCAGTTGATATTCAAGTTCTGTATACTCGGGTTTCCTGGGGTTCACCCAAACCCCGGAACTGTTCCAGTATACCTGCCCGGATACGATTTCTCCCGCGGCATTTTCCTGAAGACGCTTCAATACCTCGCGGTAGCTTCGCTGGTAATGGCGTTGTAGTCCGACCACCACATTAAGCTTTTTGCTCCGGGCAACTTTCGCCGCTTCCATGACTGTCTTAATTCCTGCTACGTCTGTTGCCAGCGGTTTTTCCATGAAGACATGTTTCCCTTTGCCAACGGCATATTCAAAATGTTGAGGGCGGAAGCCGGGAGGAGTAGCAAGGATTACAACGTCGGCCATATCGATTGCCTTTTTATAGCCATCAAAACCTACAAAAGCCGAATCATCCTTCACCTGCATTTTACCCGACTCACCGTACTTTGCCGTCAGGCCTTTTCGGCTCGATTCCAGCCGATCAGGAAAAATATCGGCCATGGCAACGATCCTTACCCCTTCATCCGCCTCCATTGCCTGAGCCGCAGCACCGGTACCACGGCCCCCACAGCCAACGAGGGCTACCTTAATTTCATCCTTTGCAGCCACGAAGGCACTGGCCGACAGCGGAAGTGCAGAGGCCAGGATTCCCGCACCGGCAATTCGTGCCGAATCAATACAAAATTCTCTTCTGGACGGGTTTCGTTTCTTTTCTTCTTTCATAACTCTGTTTTTAATAGTCGTTGATTGGAGGTAATCTGAAACGCTCCCATTCTGATTCAGGAGGCGTTTGTACAGGGCGGACGATCCGAAAGCCAACATGCAGCGCATCGGTATGCCACCATAAACTTTTTGGAAATTGAGGATCTCTTTTCTTCCACGACGGGTCGGAATAGGTCCGTGCTGCCGATCGCAACACATCCGGATCATCCATCCATGAACCACCCCGCACAACATGCGGATATAGATCTTCTCCTCTATTGAGGGGGTTTTCTGCCACTGAAGGTAAGCCTGCGTAATATTCAGGGTCGTATGAATCCAGCACCCATTCTGCCACATTACCATGCATGTCATACAATCCCCATGGATTTGGCTCTTTCATTCCACCCCTGTTGAATGTGCCGTTACTGTTTTCTGCATACCAGGCGTATTCATCTATGGCCGAAGGATCATCGAAAGAGTAGGGTGTATTTGTTCCTGCCCTGCTGGCATATTCCCATTCAGCTTCGGTAGGCAGCCTGTAAAAGCGTCCTGTTCTGGCCGTGAGCCATTCACAAAAGACACTTGCTGCATACTGTGTAACATTTACAACAGGATGCCCGGGCTTATTGAAATTAACATAGGGCATGGTTGCCCCTGAAACACCATCCACATCCAGCTCTATCTCTCCTGGCCGGGGATGAACAACATCGTCACGATTTCGATAAAGAAAAAACTCAAATTCATCCCAGGTAATCTCCATCGTACTCATCCAAAAACCGTCAACTCTCACCTCATGCAGGGGCCCTTCATCCGGTCTTCTTCCTGCCTCACTATCGGGACTGCCGGCAAGAAATGTTCCTCCCTCAATAGCCTTCATTTCAATCTCAAGGTCGGTGCCGGGAATGATCTCATTGTAATCCTCAAAGCCATTCCTGACTGCCAGGGTTCCCCCACCTACGAAGGTAAGGGCAGTAAGCGTAATCACTACCGGAACCCCTGCCCTCATACACATATTTTTAAGCCTATTCATTTTTTGCACTTTCAGCAATTGCGCTCAATTTCTGTATAATTTCATCTCTGGACAGGGAATATCCTCGCACAATTACATAAGCGGGATTTCTGAGGTTTTCAATATTCTCAAGCGGATTGGCATCAAGGAGAACCAGATCTGCACTGGCACCGCTAACAATCTCTCCAAATTTTCCTTCCATACCAAAATACATAGCAGGGTTTAAGGTGCCTGCCTGAATAGCCTGCAATGGAGTAATGCCTGCCGACAGCATTCCTTCAATCTCATGATGAATGGAAAAGCCGGGTACATTGAATACCTGAGGGGCATCGGAGCCAAGTAATAAACCATGTCCGTTATTCTGAAGAGCAAGCAATAGCTGACGGCGAATTGAATTGAAACGTTCCCATTTATCTTCACTGTAATCAGGATTACTTATCAGGTTTGTCTTGCTCTCTCTCCATGCGGAAAGAACGGATGCCGGCATGTATTGCATTTCCTCCTCTGAGAGATAATCCTCGGGCGCAACAGGTGAAAACCACCGGTCAAATAAACTCTGGGTTGGAACTATCCAAACCTGATGTGCCGCGCTCAGGGCAACCAGTTCTGTAATTTTATTCCTGTCGGCAAGGTCGGTAAAATTGTATCCAAAAAACCCATTCTCATCCGGTGATACATTCGCCTCAACAGGAACCAGTCCTTCCAGGAAACCGTCGATATGGTCAACAGATTTATAATTACTTTCAAGGGCATGCCTGATTCCCACATCAACGGGCACATGACCTGCAAAAGGGATGCCCACCTCATTGGCAGTTGAAACCAAAACGTCAAATACATCTCGCCGTATCCCGGGATGAATCTTCAGAAAATCATAGCCGGCAGCCTGGTACTCCCGTACCTTTTTATCTGCCTCCTCAGTGGTCGGCACGGTATTCCCATTCAGTGAAGGGCTTGACGTATAGATTCGCGGGCTTAATATTTCATTTCGAGCTGCACGTTCCCGCAGTTCCAGGTGAACAGGATGACCAAGCATTCCGCGGATGGTTGTAACGCCATTGGAAAGGTAAAGAAACAGCGTGGCTTCCATATCCTTCCTGCCCCAGTCGGGCGAAGGAATATGTGCATGCATCTCCGCAAGCCCCGGCAGCAGGTATTTACCATTTCCGTCAATGATTTCGGTAAAAACAGTCTCTGGTTCTTCAGTTGAAATGCTCGAAATTTCAGTGTCCTTAACAACCACGTACCGGTTGGCTAAAATTTCTCCGCTTCGTACATCAATTATGTTCACATTAGAAATCAGAATCCCTTCTTCCTGGCCCTTTGACTCGCCGCATGACAGGCAACAGACCAGGATGATACAGCTCACTATATTGAAGTTCAGTATTGATTGTATGGTTGGTCTTTTCATGGCTGATGTCGTTGGCTACCGCGTTGTAAGAGAATTTTGTTAATTTACAAAAAAGAACATTATGAAACCCGTTGCCCTTTTATTGATATTATCTCTTGCCGGATACTCCGCAATTTCCCAGAATTTACCTTATGAGGAAATCCCTGACTATCCCGAGGAATATCACGCAGGTACGGTGCTGTCAAGGATGACGGACGGGCTTGGGTATCGTTTTTACTGGGCAACTGAGGGGCTTCGAAATGAAGATCTCAATTATGTTCCTTCGGAAGGGGCACGATCAACGTTCAAAACAATGGAGCATATTTTCAGCCTGGTACGGATGATCCACAATACATTGAATGGTGAGGCGAATATCAGCCCTGAGGACCCTGCTGCTATGGAATACGAGGAGCTAAGGGCTGCTACACTTGAATTAATACATGCCTGTGCTGAAAAAATGGGAGAAAACAGCGACTTCAGCTCACTTCCAATCATGTTTAAAATGGGGGAACAGGAAGCCTCGTTACCTTTCTGGAATATAATCAACGGGCCACTTTCCGATGCGATCTATCATACTGGACAAATAGTTTCGTTCAGGCGTGCTTCGGGCAACCCGATTGACCCCCGTGTAAATGTCTTTACCGGAAAGAATGCCGATCGATGACTTTCCCCTTTAATTACCTGATCGAATTACAGTATCTCGGATTCAGGTTTCACGGCTGGGCAAAACAGCCAGGAATAAAAACCGTCCATCATATGATCGACAGAACGCTGTCATATGTGCTGGGTCACAATGATTTTAAAACCCTTGGAACCAGCCGGACAGATGCGCTTGTCTCTGCAGTTCATTCCGGTTTTCAGCTTTACCTGCATGAGCCTGTTAAGGAAAATGAATTCATCGGCAATTTCAATGAAAATCTGCCCAACGATATTCGCGCGATAAAGATCCGCAGGGTAGACAGTTCATTTAATATCATACAAACCCCCAAGATCAAGGAGTATGTATATTTATTTCATGACGGGGAGAAGGCACATCCCTTTTGCGCCCCCTTTATGGCATATTTTCCCGGTGAACTGAATTTGGAGCATATGAAGAAAGGTGCCCAAATGCTGCGCGGCCCGCATCACTTTATTAATTATACAACCAAACCATCTGCCCTGAGTAATTTCGACCGGATAATTCTGGACGCTGAGATTCGTGAAAATGATTTGTTTAATGGAAACTTTTTCCCTGAAAAAAGTCATCTGTTCCACGTCAAATCGGCCGGGTTCCTTAGACATCAGGTACGCCTGATGATGGGCCAGCTGGTACAGGTCGGATTGAACAACATTTCTCTTGAAGATTTTTCGATTTCCCTGGATGAAAAACTCGCGGCTCCATTTGATTATATAGCCCCTGCTTCGGGGCTGATCTTGTGGAAGATCGACTTCGGACTTTAATATTTTGAAAGTTAATGCTTTATGGCGGTTACAAAACCGGCATTACAGGTAATATATATCGCAAAATTCTATGAATCGGATATTTTGATAAGGTAAAATCATTAATTAGCTTGAACCAAAATTTATGTCGGCCCAGCCCCTTAACGAAACAAAACCAACCCGGATGAAAAAAGATTGGATTACAATCCTTCACTGTCCTATTACAAAACAGGACCTCCGAGAGTTATCCTCTGAGGAAATTCAACAGATCAACGAAAAAATTACAGCCGGTCAATGCTGGAACCGCGATGGCTCGCCTGCGAATCTTACCTTGGATGAAGGGTTCATCAGCCTGGACGGTGCTTTCATATATCCGGTTATCAATGGGATATCCGTCCTCATGAAGGAAATGGCAATTACTACTCAAAAAGAAGGTATTGATTCCAAGTCACTGCATGACAAAAAGCAGTTGGTAAAGGATTTCTATGACGGGAAGGGGTGGTCTAAAAACGAGGAAGGCCACTATGAAGACGCAGTAATATTTGAAGACCTTCGGGAGGTTTCCAAAGATTATATCAGTAAATGTCACAATCGTCTCGGAAGATACGTACATCCGAAAGGAACATATCTGATGGATGCCGCTTCGGGACCCATACAGTTTGATGATTACCTGCAGTATTCAGAAAATTATAAATACCGCGTCTGCGTGGATCTGTCGTACCAGGCATTATCTGAGGCCAGGAAAAAAATCGGTGACAAGGGTATTTTCCTGCTTTGTGATATGACCAATCTTCCTGTGAAGGAGGGATGCATCGATAGCTTTGTTTCTATAAATACCATATATCACATCCCAAAGGATGAGCAAATGAATGCCATACGTGAGTTGTACCGCGCTCTGAAACCGGGCGGTAAAGGGGCAGTGGTATATGAATGGTATAAATATTCTCCCTGGATGAACTTCTGGCTTTTACCAAAGCGTGGCTGGAACTATATTTCGAATAAGCTGAATAAGTTAAGTACGGCTGTCAAAGGATCAGGGAGCGGACTTTATTATTACGTGCACCCCTACGAACAACTGAAGCAGCATCTGGGAATTCCTTTTACGGTTGGAGTATGGAGAACCGTGAGTGTAGACTGGATGAAGATTTACATACACGATTCGTTATTCGGCAAAAAAATTCTTTCCTGGTTATATAAAAAGGAAGAGGAGAACCCGGAGAAATATGGGATGAAGGGCGAATACCCCATTCTGGCATTTGAAAAGCCGGAATAAGCCCCCTCGTTATATTGAAAAAGCCCGCAGTTGCGGGCTTTTTTATTGAGCATTTTTGGGAACTGTAAGATGCGCTCCGGAAGTTTTTAATGTCATCCTGGCGATCTTGCCATTTCCAGCGAGCCAGGCGGCATCGCCTGAAGGCGTAAAGCGCACAGTGTAGAAATCTTCGTCCGATATCAGCTGCCAGTGTCTTCCGCTATCAAAAGAATACGCTATTCCCGGAATTCCAACAGCGATCATGGATCTTCCCCCGGCCCCGGGAACGTATCTGATGCAGGACCTGTATCCCGGACCAATCCCATCTGAGATTAGTTCCCAGGTTTTACCCCCGTCTGAGGTAACAGCCTTGTTCGATTTGGATATCGTTTTTCGTTCCCAGTCCCCGCCGAATATGATACCGTTATTTTCATCGTAAAAGTCGACCGTAAATATTCCGGTCATGGTGCCGCCCTGAATGATAGGTGTTTGATGAACCTCCCAGGTTTTGCCCTTATCCGCACTGTGATAAATGCGTGCGGTGCCACCACCGGTGGCAATCCAGATATGGGAACCCGATGTGGCTATATTTGTATTGCTGGCAGCAAAAGCACCCTCTCCCGCCTCGGCTGGCGGAAGGTTTTCACAAGATATTTTAGACCATGTTTGTCCGCCGTCCCCGGTAAGAATTACGGAAATGCAGCCGTCAACTGGGTCGCCCATGGCTACACCATTCATGTCATCCATAAATACCATGGCATCATAAAATACTCCCTCACCTGATTCGGTGTATACAAGCTGCCAGCTTTGCCCGTTATCATCCGACCGGTAAAGCAGCGCCGGAGAAGCAACACTGAGAAGAAAAACCGCGTCACTGGTAGAGGCTATTGCCCTGAACTCCGGAAATGTGCCTTCAATTTCAATACTGTCGTGCCTCCAGGTCACGCCACCGTCTGTTGTCACGCCGTACTTGCCACCTGCACCGGCATACCAAACGTGGCGATCATCTATAACTTCCAACGCCCTGATACTGGTATTTACCTGAAAGTTTTGAATTTCTGCATCCAGAAAGGGGGTACTGTTGTCTTCTGCGGGCTCGGGGTTACACCCAAATAAAAGACAGACCGAAAAAAGCAGAATCGTTCGTTTTTTCATTCCAGCATTACTCTGGGGTCGAACAGTGTTTGAATACTGTGTATTTTTCCATTCTTGATAACAAAAAGGTGCCCCATATCCAGGACCTGTCCGCCCGAGAGCCTTACCTTAATGAGGGAAAAAACATCCTTGCCGTCGATTATATCTTTTTCGGCATGGTATTGCGCATTTGAAAATGATGCAGCCACATCGATTAAAAATTCATGCACCGCATCCCTGCCCTCTAAAACTCCCGGAACAAAGGGACCAGCAAGTGTAACATTCTTTGAAAGAGGTATATTCTCAACTTCATTGTTGAAAATCCCCTCGAAGTAATAATCCAGTGTGTTCAGAATCTTTTTCCTTTTTTCTGATTCTCCCATAATTGTAATTCCTATCCGTTATTATGACGCCTTAAATTAGCAACAATCAAATAGAATTCCGGTATGTTTCGATCGGAATTACACCGAAGATTTCGCAGCTATGGTTCGGTGAAGCCATTTTCCTGGCTGAACCTTTCTGCATGGTGGTCCGGTGCGATGCGCTTTCAGGATGTCTCTTGCGGAAAAAATATCCAAATTAATTCCATACTGAATCAACCAACAGGCAGAATCCTTGTTGACATGTCATGCCAATTGCTGGTGATTTAACTAACTTTGCATCTTCGTGAAATCAGTTGACCTGCTAAAATTCTACAAGACTGACAGCCTTGTACAGTCGATCGCCACCGAAATCAAGGTGAATGAGGATAAATGCGTCCTATTGAAAGGTTTTGCGGGCAGCCTGGACAGCGTAATACTTGCATCTCTGTATCAGTTGAATAACCAAAATCATCTGATCGTATTACACGATAAGGAAGAGGCAGCCTATTTTCATAATGACCTGCAAAACCTGTTGCCCGGCAAAGAGGTCTTATTTTTTCCTACAAGTTACAAACGGCCATATGAGTTTGAGGAAACCGAAAATGCCAACGTTCTTATGCGGGCCGAGATCCTCAACAGGATTAATCACAAAGCCTCGTCGGGTGAACTGATTGTTACCTATCCTGAAGCACTTACAGAAAAGGTAATTAACAAGAAGTCACTGCTTCAGCATACCTTCAGCGCGCGGGAGGGAGAGAATGTGGATATACCGTTCTTGAGTGAATTGCTGTTATCTTATGACTTTGAGAAAACTGACTTTGTATATGAGGCTGGGCAATTTGCCGTTCGCGGGGGCATTATTGACATATTCAGCTATGCACAGGATCTGCCATTCCGGATTGAGCTTTTCGGCAATGAGATAGAAAGCATCCGAACCTTCGATCCCGAATCTCAGCTCTCTGTTGATGTTGTTAAGGAAATCAACCTCATCCCCAACATTCAGACCCGCCTGGTTCAGGAATCCAGACAAGGTTTTATGGATTTTCTTCCGAACAATACCAAGTTCTGGGTCAAGGATATGGAACAGACACTTGATGTGATCAGGGCTTACTTCGAAAAAGCCACGGGTGATTTCGAAAAGATCGTTGAGCAGGGAGGGAAAGACCCCATCGTTCTGCGGCCTTCAGACCTATTCGAAACAACGGAAAGTTTTCTAAAGCAGCTGGAAGGACTGGTAAAAATCGAATTTGGACAACGCGTTTATTTCAGAAACCCAAAAGTATTTGAATGGAGCAGCGAATCACAGCCTTCCTTTCAGCAAAACTTTGAGCTTCTTGCCGATAACCTGCAGGAAAACCAGACAAAGGACATCTCAACCATTATCTGTGCAGAAAGCGAAAAGCAACTTGACCGTCTTCGCCGAATTTTTGATGAGGTAAGTCCGGGGATTGCTTTCCATGAACTCCTGATCAGTTTGCGCCAGGGTTTCATTGATCATAATATCAGGATTGCCTGTTATACCGATCACCAGCTTTTCGAGCGATTTCACCGCTATAAAGTCAAGAAGAAATATTCCAAGTCGAAGGCCCTTACTCTGCGTGAATTAAAAACCCTTCAACCGGGGGACTTTGTTACCCATATCGACTACGGTATCGGTAAATTCGCAGGTCTTGAAAAACAGGAAGTAAATGGTAAAGAGCAGGAGGCCATCCGTCTTGTATACCGGGATGACGATTTGTTGTACGTAAGTATCCACTCACTTCACAAAATTTCAAAATACAGCGGCAAGGAAGGAATCCCTCCGGCGATCAGTAAGCTTGGTTCACCAGAATGGGAGAACAAGAAAAAGAAGGTTCGCAAAAAGGTAGCCGACATTGCCAAGGACCTTATTGAGCTATACGCCCGCCGTAAAAACGCCCCGGGATTTGCCTTTACACCGGATAGTTTTCTTCAGGCCGAGCTTGAATCATCCTTTATTTATGAGGATACGCCAGACCAAGCAAAAGCCACTGCAGATGTAAAGGAAGACATGGAGCAGCAGCATCCGATGGACCGACTCGTATGCGGCGACGTTGGATTTGGTAAAACAGAAGTGGCCATTCGTGCAGCTTTCAAAGCCGTTACCGACGGGAAACAGGTTGCCGTTCTGGTTCCAACCACCATACTTGCCATGCAACACTACCGCACTTTCCGGGAACGTCTTCGCAATTTCCCGGTGACCGTAGAATATATCAATCGGTTCAGAAGTACGGCTGAAATTCGCGAAACGTTGAAAAGAGTTGCTTCCGGCGAGACCAACATACTCATCGGTACCCACCGGATCGTAAGTAAGGATGTGAAATTCAGGGACCTTGGCCTGATGGTGATCGATGAAGAACAGAAATTTGGCGTGAAAGTGAAGGACAAACTGAAAGAAATGCGTGTAAATGTGGATGCACTTACGCTTACTGCAACCCCCATCCCGCGTACGTTGCATTTTTCACTAATGGGAGCGCGTGATTTATCGGTCATCTCCACTCCCCCGCCAAACCGGCAGCCAGTTACGACAGAGGTCCATACATTCAATGAAGAAATTGTTCGTGATTCAATCAGCTTCGAACTGCGGCGGGGGGGTCAGGTATTCTTCGTTCATAATCGGGTAAATGATATTGAAGAAGTGGCAAATATTATTTTGCGCCTGGTGCCGGATGCGCGAATCGGGGTGGCTCATGGCCAGATGGACGGAAGCAGGCTCGAAAAAACGATGGTCCGCTTTATCGAAGGTGAATTCGATGTGTTGGTTTCTACCAATATTATTGAATCCGGGCTGGATATTCCCAATGCCAATACGATCATTATCAATCAGGCACATATGTTCGGGCTCTCAGATCTGCATCAAATGCGCGGCCGGGTAGGCAGAAGCAATAAGAAAGCATTTTGTTATCTGCTGACGCCTCCTTCGATAGGCCTTTCTTCCGATTCACGAAAAAGGCTTGCAACACTGGAGGAGTTTTCGGAGTTGGGCGACGGTTTCAAAGTGGCCATGCGTGACCTGGATATTCGCGGAGCAGGAAATCTCCTGGGCGCAGAACAAAGTGGGTTCATTACCGATATTGGCTTTGAAATGTATCATAAAATCCTGGATGAAGCAGTTCAGGAATTGAAGGAAACGCAATTCAAGGACCTTTTTGCGAAGGAGTTGAGCGAATCTGCCCGTCACCTGGTCCCCGACTGTACTATTGAAACAGACATGGAATTGATCATACCCGACAGGTATGTTGATAATATATCTGAACGGCTAAGTCTGTATTCCACTCTGGACAATCTTAAGGATGAAGCTGAACTTACTTCCTTCATGACATCCCTGAAAGATCGATTCGGTCCGATCCCGGATTCTGTAAAGCACCTGGCAGAAACGGTACGATTGAGATGGCTCGCTGAGGATTTGGGTTTCGAAAAATTGACGCTAAAAAATCAAAAAATAAAAGGGTATTTTCTGTCTTCCGACAATGAGGATTATTTTAAATCGGATATTTTCGGAGCGGTGCTCTCGTATATTCAGCAACATCCGAAAAAATGCAGGATTAAGGATACTCGCGGCAGGTTAATCCTGATGGTCGATGAGGTAGAGGAAGTCGAAGAGGCTATTCAGATCCTGGCCGACATGAAAGGTGTGGAATCAGTTGCTCAGAAATGATATATTCACGTCGATATCATCAAGATAGGGCGTGAGTTCCATGATCTCATGAAATGCAAAAATCCCGATCACCCGTTTATGCGGCGGGGAATAGGTCACCTCAACGTAAAATCCTTCCATGTGGTACAAATAAAATTTTAACCCTCCATCGCTTCGATGTGCGAGATAATCTCCAAAAATCGACACGTAGTCACATTGCCGTTCGAAAGGTAAAGTCTGAAAGTCGTCAATAGTAATCATACAAAAAGTGTTTGCACGGAGTATTGACAATTCCGTGCCAACGGGTGAAAACCACACTTCTTGCATTTTTGGAGGGTTTTGGATGATGAATCTTTCCCAAATTGGGAAAAACAGTCTTAAAATAAGACGTTAAAAGCTCATTAATTCCTTAAACCGCTGGGTCTGGCGCCTGCTAACATCTACTTCATGGCCACCTTTCATATAGATTTTAATGCTCCCGCTGAACCACGGCTCTATACGATCAACCCATTTGAGATTGATGATCTGCTGACGGTTCGCGCGGAAGAAGGTTTTGGGATCCAGCCGGGTTTCAAGGTAGTTAAGTGTGCGGGGTATCATTGGTCGCTGGTCTTCAAAGTATATCTTAGTATAATTTCCGTCGACTTCAAATAACCGGACATTTGACAACTGTACAAACCAGCAACGGTCGCCATCTTTCACAAAAACCTGGTCATCTATTCCCATTCGTTCCCCTTCAAAGGATTCCTGTTTGTCCTTCCTTTCAACGACCTTGTTGATAGCCCCTGCCAACCGGTCCTTTTGCACAGGCTTCAAAAGATAATCAAGTGCATTGAATTCAAACGCCTTGATGGCATACTCATCATAGGCGGTGGTAAAAATAACATCCGGTGTAGCATCCAGCTCTTCCAGTAATTCAAATCCATTTTTCCCTGGCATCTGAATGTCTAGAAAAATCAAATCCGGTTTATCCGTCTCAATCTTTTCTATAGCCTCCAAAGCATTTGCCGCCTCACCAACCACCTGAACATTATCGAAATCCTTCAGAAGGCGTTTCAGTTCATTGCGGGCTAATCGAGAATCATCAACAACAAGAGCTTTCATGTTCTTATTTATTTAAGGGTATGGAGAATGAGGCCGACACAAACCGATCGTCCATGTTTTTAATTGTTAGGTCAGACAATTTACCAAAAAGTAACTTCAATCTGTCGGAAGCATTCCTTAATCCAATACCGGTGCCCTGTATCCCTTCCTTAAGCTGACCTGTATTAATGACTTCTACGATCAGGTGATCCTTGTTAAGACTTGATTTAATATTAATAAGGCCTCCCTCCGGTAAATTTGAAATGCCATGTTTGATCGCATTTTCTACCAGTAACTGAATCGCCATTGGCGGAATCATCATCTCCAGGGTCTCCGGTTTGATCTCCAGTTTATATTGCAGGCGGTCCTCAAACTGGATTGACTCCAGGTTCAGGTAATTCTGGACGATCTCAAGTTCATCCTCCAGACTTACGCGTTCCTTATTATTAAACTGAATGCTGTAACGAAGTAATCCCGAAAGGTGGGTGATCATATCTCGCGCTTTCTCGGGGTTCTCAATAACCAGCGATCGGATATTATTCAGACTGTTAAAAATAAAGTGCGGATTAACCTGGGATTTCAATGCAATCAGTTCGGCATCCTTCACTGCTGCCTCCAGTTGCCACTTCTCCACTTCGCTCTGCTTATAGTTTACAAAGAGCTGGAAAATAAAATAGATCATGGACCATGACAGAACCACTATGGATAGGTTCATGGTTATGACCAGCACAATACCAAGGGTGAGCGGTTTATCTTCCTCAACGGGAAAATAATAGGAATTGATTGGCAGAACAATAACCGCCCACAGCATTGCGATCAGCACAGATGCAAGCGATATCCGAACAGCCAGGTTAGTAAGAGACAAATTCAGCCATTGCTTCCGTTTGATATAACCCCTGTATATATGCGTAAGTATAAAACCTACCAGGGTCACATTTGCATAACCCGCAATAACCTGCCAGCTAAAGGAAACAAAATATGCGGCGACAGCCGTTTGTATAATGAAAAAGCCTCCCCAGCCAAATATCTGGGACAGCCAGTACAACTTTTCTCTTTTTATATGTGTTAATACCTGCATAGGAGTTACCTCTGGTCGGTTAACCGAATATAGGTTACTACAAGATTAAAAGAAATCCTGTAATCAACGTTCACAGATTGAATATGCGGTTTAAAAAACCATTCAATGGTTAATATAAGACCTCGCTCCGGCGAAGTTTACATGAGCGATATAATATTTTTTAATTTTTTAAGTTATAACATTGCCCCAAAGGCCTGAAAATAAGGTGATCCGGGGCTATTAACGTCAAAAAGCGTTCAAAAACACATATTTTGTTACGTGGTATGACAATTCTGAATTAGAAATACTATTTTGGCTTTCCGTTAGATCAAAAATACCGACGGTAAAGCTTTTTTAACGAGAATTAAATTTTTTTAAATAAACAAAACAGGTATGAAATTTACTGCCAGCTTTTTAAAAGGTGCTTTTTTAGTTGTAGGTAGTTCTGTCATCCTCTCTTCTTGTTTTGTGGGAGGGAAAAGTCGACCGACTAGTGTTCACCCGGGTGCGGTGAGTACAGCTACTGGACTAGCTTACAATGATGAAGACAACAATGGATTTATGGTAAATCCATATAGTGGTCAGCCCGAAGGGCCCAACCTCGTATTTATCGAAGGTGGACGGGCTGTTGTAGGATCCTACGAAGAAGATGTGATGAACAGACGCGATAACATCGAAAGAACTGTTTCGGTCGCTTCTTTTTATATGGACGAAACCGAAATCGCGAATATTCACTGGTTGGAATATCTCCACTATTTGAATGTTTCAGATTCATCGCGCGAAGTATATCTAGCCGCACTTCCGGATACCACGGTATGGGAGGAGCGCTTAGCTTATAACGACCCGTATACGGATCACTATCTCCGTTATCCAGGTTTCCGTTATTTCCCTGTAGTTGGGGTAAGCTGGGTTCAGGCGAACAATTACTCTGAATGGCGTACAAGAGCTGTTAATATGAAACTGGCAGAAGATGCTGGTGAAGAATATGCAGAAACAGACGGCCGTATTCCATTGGAATCAGGAGTTGTATTGCCTAATTACCGTCTGCCTTCTGAAGCAGAATGGGAATATGCGGCGACTGCCCTGATCGGAACTCAGTGGCTCGATGAAAACCAGACACATCAGCGCATTTATCCTTGGGATGGTCACGCGTTGCGTAATCCTTATGGAAAAGAAATGGGATATTTCCTTGCGAACTTCAAGCGTGGTCGTGGTGACTATGCCGGTATCGCCGGAAAACTAAATGATGGTGCACTTATCACTTCATATATTTATGAATTTCCTCCTAACGATTTCGGGCTGTATAACATGGCTGGAAACGTAAGTGAGTGGGTACTGGATGTTTACCGTCCGATGTCTTTCCAGGATTTCGATGATCTTAACCCGATCCGTCGTGATGGATACATGGATGAAACGGTAAACCCTGTTACCGGAGAAGTATATTATAACAGTGATGAGGAAACAAATCCTGAAGGATTTACTTCACTGATCACCGATAAAGCCCGGGTTTATAAAGGCGGTAGCTGGAAAGATGTGGCTTATTGGTTATCTCCCGGAACCAGAAGATATTTGGATCAGGATTCATCAACGGCAACTATCGGATTCCGTTGTGCAATGATCCGCGCTGGCTCGAATTATTAATTATAATATTTATACCTGAGAAAATCCCTCTCCCTTTAAAGGAGGGGGATTTTTTTTATACCGTTGCCATAGCAATAATACCCAGGCGGGTTACGCCGGCTTCAAAGAGACGCTCGGCACAGGTCTGAAGCGTGGCACCGGTCGTTACCACATCATCTACCAGGATTACGCCCGAAGGTACCGGTCTGCCTGACAGATGAATTCCTTTTTCAAGAGCCCTCAATCTTCCAATCCGTGACCTTTTGGTTTGAGATTGCCTCGGGCCGTTTCTTTTGAGTATTTCGGTATTGACTTTGTGGCCGGAAGTCTCTGCTATGCCTCTTGCCATAATTTCTGCCTGGTTAAAACCACGCACCCTTCGTCTTGCTGCATGCTGGGGTACCGGAACAAGCTCTCCGCTCATGCCGGTGATCCTCCCGCCCACATCATTTCCGATTTTCCGGCAAAGATCAACCCGTCCTTCATATTTTATGGCATGAATGATCCGCTGAACTTTTCCGTCATTAATAAATTGCCAGTGAACATAGTATGCCGAAAGAGGAAACCAGAATTTTTCAGTGAATGCTTTGAGTATAAGCGCAGATGGCGGTCTTAATTCGGTTCGGCAATGCAGACATAACACCTCTTCTTCCGTCCTGAGATACCGGCCGCATGCGGAACAATGCCGGGGAAAAATCACCGAAACAATATCGGAGAGCATTCGTTGCTTATTTGATATATTTGTTAAAAACATATGAGTAATCAAGTAGAAGAATTCAACGGATACCGTCAACGGATGAATGAGGAAATTTTATCCGCGGATAATAAGGTTATAAAAAGATTATTCAACCTGGATACAAATACATATGCAGACGGTGCCCTGAGCAGTGAAACCAAGGAATTGATGGGCCTGGTAGCATCGATGGTATTACGTTGCGACGATTGTGTGAAATATCACCTTGGAAAATGTCATGAAATGGGATTCAGCAAAGACCAGATCTTTGAAGCATTTGCCGTTGCCAACATTGTCGGGGGAACAATTGTTATTCCTCATCTGAGAAGAGCTGTTGAATACTGGAACGAGCTGGAGAAATCATGATTAAAAAAGACCTGAGCCTGGAAAGAAGCTGGCAAAAATTGCTGGATGCGTTAAAAACCATGATCGGCAAGCGACCGGGAGATTTAAACAGCGTGCTTTTTCTTATCGGCGTTCAGGAATTGGGCAAGGGAAAACACCATTTCAGCAAGGAGCAGAAACAGGATCTGATGCACATTGCCATTTGCCGGATTCTCAGTGCATCAGGCTTTTACGAGCTCGAGGGACTCGACGAAGAAGGCTGGCCACACTGGAAACTGGTTAAACCACTTCCCCATTTCGATCTGTTGGAACAGGAAAAATTACTTAAACTCCACGTAATTGATTATTTTAAGGAAGAATATGGCATACAAGTGGATGCAGAGGATGATCGGAACAAAGAATTCTGATTTTACGTATTAGAAATACCCGGGATGGAACCACGCAATACACATATAAATCAGAAAATCCAGCAATATAAACGACGGTATTACTATCGTTTGCTGTTGCAGGGTTTGATGCTGGGCGCTGGTATTCTGCTGAGCATTTTTGTGTTTGTGATTTTACTGGAAGCATTATTCCATTTCAGTTCCGTAATTCGTGGAATATTACTTTTTGGATTAATTGGCACATTCATTTTCGTGTGCGTAAAATATCTGGGCACCCCTGCCCTCGTATTGTCCGGCTTAAAATCCGGAATGAGCGAAACAGAAGCTGCGTCACGGATAGGGAAGTATTTCCCGGGAGTTGGCGATAAATTATTGAACCTGCTACAGTTGCAACAGCAGGCCAATGGCTCCCGGGAACTTGCTGAAGCAGGTATACTTCAGAAACTTGAAGGTGTAAAGGGGCTGCAGTTTACAGAGGCAGTAGATTTTTCAAAGAATAAACCCTATGTGAAGTATGCAGTTGTTCCAGCAGTGGTGTTGATAGCCGTTGCCATCATCAGTCCTTCACTCATTCCGGATAGTACGAACCGGATTCTTCGCTTCACACAAGAATTCGTTCCCGAGGCTCCATTTGCATTCACGATTGAAAATAACTTGCTGCGCGCCTTCAGAAATGAAGATTTCGAGCTGGCATTCCGGCTCGAAGGCCAGAATATTCCTGATCATGCATATCTGATCGATAAAGACCGAAGGATTAAATTGTTTCCCGACGCTTCGGGAACATACCGGTATACCTACCGGAAAATCCAGTCAGACAGGCAGTTTGCCATTGAAGCAGCCGGATTTACATCCTCCTCCAATGAAATTGATGTGGTTGACCGGCCGGATCTATTAGGTTTCGACGTAACGCTCACCTATCCGCCCTATTTAAACCGTAAAAACGAACGTCGTGAAAATGCAGGTAATTTACGCGTTCCGGAAGGCACAAAAGTCACCTGGATGTTCAATACCCAGACAACCGACAGCCTCTCCATATATTTTGGAGACGAGGTGATTCCTGCTTCGAATATTGAGAGTAATTCAAATGTCTTTACATTCACCCGGGATTTGCGAGAATCACATGCGTATAAAATTTTTCTGAGCAATACTTATGGTACAAACCGCGATCCTATTGTTTTTGAGGCAGAGGTTTTAACCGATGAGTTTCCTCAGATAGCAGTTGACGTTTACAAAGATACTTTGCGGTATGATTTCGTTGCCTTCCGTGGTGATGTATCGGATGATCACGGAATACGGCAATTGATGCTTTACCACCGAAACCGTACAGAAAGTGCTGCAGGAGAATTCAGGAGGGATCCTATTCCGGTATCGGATGTTCCCAATCAGCGATTCTATTATCAGTGGGATCTGGATTCCCTGGATCGTATACCGGGAACAGAACTGGAGTTTTATGTTCGGGTATGGGATAATGACGGCGTTAATGGAATGAAATCCCAAAAATCACCCGTGTTTGTATGGCGGATTCCCGGAGCCGAAGAAATTGATGAAGAATTGGAGCGAATAGCCGAAAAAACCTCCAACACACTGGATAAAACAATCAATAAGGCCGAAGAGCTGGAGAAAAGAGTTCAGGAAGCAGAAGAACGTCTCAAGGGAAAACGGGAACTCAATTTTCAGGATGAAATGTTCATGAAGGAGCTTCTTCAAAAAAGGCGTGAGCTGGAACAGGCGATTGAACAATTACAGGAACAAAACAAGGAGTCTCTTTCACAACGCGATCGATTCAATAAAGACCAGAACGAACAGATAAAGGAAAAAGCAGAGCAATTACAGAAGTTGATGGATGAATTGCTGGATGAAGAAACCAAAAAGCTTTATGAGGAATTGCAACGGCTACTCGAAGAACAGCGGAACATCGATGAATTCAGACAAAATCTTAGTGAACTAAATCGGAAAGAAAGTAATCTCTCGAAAGAGCTGGAGCGGACACTTGAACTTTTCAAAAGACTGAAGCTTGAACAAAAGACACAGGAGGGGCTTGAAAAATTAACGGAACAGCTGCGCGAACAGGAGGAATTGCTGAAGAAAACTGAAAAGGAAGCCGGGGAAAAGGATTTCAACGAAAAAGCAAATGAACCGGATGACAATGCTGAAAACAAAGACGGACAGGAAAATAAAGGAGATGATAGGTCACAGGAGGGCGATCAGCAGGACAAGGATCAGAATGCGCAACAGGATAAGCAAAATAATGATTCTGGACAAAACGAAGAATTATTAAAAGAACAAGAAGAATTACAACAGAAATTTGAAGAATTAAAAGAGGATATAGAAGAAATAGAAGAACTCAATCAGGATTTAAACCGTCCCCAGTCATTACCTGATACCGAGGAAGAGCAGCAGGAGATCTCAGAATCACAGCAGAAGAGCAAGGAATCCCTGGAGCAGAATAATAAGAAGAGCTCGCAGCAATCTCAGCAAAAGGCCGTTCAGAAAATGAAGCAAATGAAGCAGAAGATGGAAGAGATGCAGTCTTCAATGGAAATGGATGTTATGATGGAAAACATGGATGATCTTCGTGACATCATGCACAATTTGCTTACGTTATCATTTGATCAGGAAGAGTTAATCGAAGAGTTTAAAGATGTGCAGCAGAGTGATCCCCGGTTCGTAACGCTCGGACAGGAACAATTAAAAATCAGAGATGATGCACAGGTCGTAGAAGACAGTCTTTTGGCCCTTGCGCAGCGTGTATTTCAGCTCCAGGCATTTGTCACACGCGAAGTGGAAAATATGAATTACCATCTTGATAAAAGTCTTGAGGGCATCAAAGAGCGGAAAAAGCCAAATGCTGCCTCTGAACAGCAATTTGCTATGACAGCTATGAATAACCTTGCCTTATTACTTGATGATGTGATGGAACAAATGCAGGATGCAATGGCCAATCCGAGCGGTCAGGGTGGCAAACCCGGTCAGAAACAACCCATGCCCTCGCTCTCAGAATTGCAGCAGCAACTCAATCAACAGATACAGGATCTCAAAAACAGCGGTAAATCAGGACGGGAACTTTCAGAAGAACTGGCCCGACTTGCTGCAGAACAGGAACGGATCAGGCAGGCCTTCCAGGAAATGCAGCGGCAGTTTATGATGGATAATGAAGGAAACAAAGGAAAGGAACCCGGACAGGGCCTTCCGGAGAAAATGGAGGAAACGGAAACTGATCTGGTTAATAAACAATTAACTGAAGAAATGATCCAGCGTCAACGGGATATTCTTACACGAATGCTCGAATCTGAAGACGCACTGAGGGAACAGGATAAAGACGAACAACGTAAAGGGGAAACCGCAAAGGACTACGAGAATATCAAACCGAAGGCGTTTGAAGATTATTTCAAACTGCGTGAACAGGAAATAGAATTATTACGAACTTTGCCCCCAAAACTATTCCCCTATTATAAAAAAGAAGTTAACGAATATTTTAAAAGACTGGGTGATACCGGCAACTAAGAAATTACATGAAGGCTATAAAAATTGAAATTCCTTCTTTACCTGAGAACATTCGTATGATCGAAAGTTTTATTGATAATGCAAAGGAAGAGTTTCAGCTCGAAGATGACATTTATGGAAACATAATGATCGCCGTAACTGAAGCTGTAAATAATGCCATCGTTCACGGAAACGGGAATGACACAAATAAAAACGTAGCGCTTACTCTGCAAATACTTGATCACAGGATCAAGTTTACGGTACAGGATCAGGGTAACGGATTTGATTATTCCACTCTTCCGGACCCCACGTCGCCTGAAAACCTAACCAAACCCGGCGGTCGCGGCATATTCCTGATGAAAAACCTGTGTGATCAGGTGTCGTTTAAGGACAATGGGAAAGTGGTGGAGTTGGACTTTTATATGAGCTAAGGCCTTGATTTCCTATTTCAGCGAGGATATAGAATTTGAACTTAACAACCCTGTTAAACACAGCGAGTGGATTATGCGTATCGCAGAAAGTGAAGGAAACTCCATTGAAGACCTGAATTATATTTTTTGCAGTGACTCCTTTCTGCATTCACTCAACCTTGAGTATCTCAACCACGATACACTTACCGACATAATCACTTTTGACCTCAGGGATACGAACACAGATCCGGTTACTGCCGATATATTCATAAGTATTGACCGCGTACACGAAAACGCGATAGACCAGGGCCTTGAATTCACCGACGAACTGGACCGGGTAATGATTCACGGATTACTTCATCTTTGTGGCTATTCCGACAAGTTGGAAACAGATAAATTAAACATGCGCAAAAAAGAGGACGCTTGCCTATCTTTGCGTTGAAATAGTTCCACGTGGAACTTTTCAGAAAAATGATTCATTGATGTTCCACGTGGAACACTTATAATAATAACATATGTTCAGGGAATATGATGTAGTGGTTGTAGGCGGCGGACATGCCGGTTGTGAAGCGGCTCATGCGGCTGCCAGAATGGGATCATCCGTGCTTTTGGTAACAATGAACATGAACACTATTGCCCAGATGTCGTGTAATCCGGCTATGGGAGGTGTGGCTAAAGGACAAATTGTACGGGAAATAGATGCGCTTGGGGGTATGTCGGGAATTATTTCCGATAAATCTATGATCCAGTTTCGTATGCTTAACCGGTCTAAGGGACCTGCAATGTGGAGCCCGCGAACTCAAAATGATCGAATGCGATTCGCTGAAGAGTGGCGATTAGCACTGGAAAGAACTCCTGGTGTTGATTTCTGGCAGGAAATGGCTACGGGCATCACTACTAAAAATGGTAAGGTTACTGGTGTGGTTACAGCCATGGGACATGAAATACCGGCAAAGGCTGTGGTTCTCACAAATGGTACTTTTTTAAACGGTATTATTCATATAGGTGAAAAACAGTTTGGCGGAGGCCGAAGTGCGGAACGCGCATCAAAAGGAATAACTGAACAACTGGTATCACTGGGCTTTGAATCCGGTAGAATGAAGACGGGCACTCCCCCACGTGTCGACGGACGCTCACTTGACTATAGTAAAATGGAAGAACAAAAGGGTGATGACATACCCGGCAAGTTTTCCTTTTCTGATACAGCACCCTTAACGGAACAGCGATCATGTTATATTACATACACAAACCCTGAAGTTCATTCAATACTTGAGACAGGTTTCGATAAGTCGCCCATGTTCAATGGTCGTATACAAGGAGTAGGTCCCCGGTATTGCCCTTCGATAGAAGATAAAATCAACAGATTCGCCGAGAGGGACCGACATCAGATATTCGTTGAACCAGAAGGTTGGAATACAGTAGAAATATATGTTAATGGTTTTTCTACCTCTTTGCCTGAGGATGTTCAGTACCAGGCCCTTCAGAAAATACCGGGTTTTGAAAATGCTAAAATGTTCCGGCCAGGATATGCGATCGAATATGATTACTTTCCCCCTACGCAATTACAATTGTCCCTTGAAACTAAACTTGTGGAAAATCTCTTTTTTGCAGGCCAAATTAATGGTACAACCGGTTATGAAGAAGCTGCATGCCAGGGGTTAATGGCTGGTATTAATGCCCATCGTAAGATCAAAGACCTTCCCGTATTTACCTTGAAACGATCTGAGGCCTATATTGGCGTTCTTATTGATGATCTAATAAATAAGGGAACTAATGAGCCATACCGGATGTTTACATCACGGGCTGAATTCAGGATCCTACTTCGCCAGGATAATGCCGACCTTCGGCTAACGCATCTGGGTCATGAAATTGGCCTTGCTGATGAGAAACGTTATCAGCGCACGCTCGAGCGTAAAGCATCCATCCTTCGTGCTACAGATCAATTGGAGATGCTGCGCGTTGATCCTTCCATAAATGATAAACTTATCAACTTCAACAGTGCTCCCATCTCCCAGAAGATGCCAGCCGTACAGCTACTTAAGAGGCCTGAACTTTCATTTTCACAACTGCGGGAAATTTCAGGCGATTTAAACCAGGCTTTCTCGTCATTTCCAGAAGACATACTCGACCAGATTGAGATTCAAACGAAGTATGACAGCTACATTAAAAAAGAGGAAAGCCTTGCCGATAAAATGCTATCACTCGATAATCTCAGAATCAAAGATAATTTTGATTATGATCTTATCTCATCCTTATCTTCCGAAGGCCGGGAGAAACTCAAGAAAATCAGACCTGAAACCATTGGTCAGGCGTCGCGTATATCAGGAGTGTCACCGGCAGATATCTCCATCATTATGGTACATATTGGAAGATGAAAAAATCTGATATGATTTGTCAGGCATGTGGAAATCAATCACTGCAGCATTATCTTACCGTAAGAGATCATTTTCTTAGTAAGGAGGAGTTCGATTTACTTCATTGCATCCATTGCGATATGCTAACAACTTATCCTGTCCCCGAAGATATATCGCGGTATTATGATTCCGAGGATTATCTCTCACACCAGTTTACCAAAAAAAATCTTATCACAGCACTCTATAAATTTATCAGAGATGTGCAGGTAAATAACAAACTCGACCTCATCGGTTCCTATCATTCAGCGGGCAGCTTACTCGATGTTGGATGCGGAACCGGATACTTTCTTAAAACAGCGCAGACAAACGGCTACCATGTTTCAGGTGTCGAGATTAATACTGGCGCAAGACAGGTTGCGCAGGAATTAATCCAGATTCCTATTTATGCATCTCTATCTGATATAAAGGAGTCTGCATTTGATATCATTACTCTATGGCATGTCCTGGAACATCTCCCTAAACCGGTAACTCAATTTCAAAGGCTACACAGTCTTCTTTCCTCTAAAGGAACATTACTCATCGCTGTACCTAACTACAAGAGTAAAGATGCCGTCCATTACAAGGAATACTGGGCTGGTTATGACGTGCCGAGACATCTCTACCACTTTTCACAACAGAGTATTCACAAGTTGGCTGATAAAACCGGTTTCATTATTGAACGTGTTGTTCCAATGAAATATGACTCATTTTATGTATCCTTACTTAGTGAGAGGTATAAGAATTCAGGGCCTACTGCCTATATCAATGCTTTTATTCAAGGAATGAGATCCAATATGTCCGCATCAGGTTCAACTGAATATTCCAGTTTAATTTATGTACTTCAAAAAGTATGATAAGAAATTATTATATACTTTTTCTTTGCTGCATACTATTCACCATGTGTGCCAAAACATCACAGCCAACAGGAGGTCCAAAGGATGAAACACCACCTGCACTCATCAGTATTACACCTGAAAACGGAACGCGTAATTTTACCTCCCGTGAAATCAAACTAGTCTTTGATGAAGATGTCCAGGCAAAAAATGCACGAACCCAGATTCTCATCACACCTCGTACCGATGTTAGTTACGAACTAAAAGTCAGAAGAAACGAGGTAACGCTCATATTTGATTCATTACTCGATGCCAATACTACCTATACGATAAGCTTTCGTGAAAGCATTCAGGATCTTACTGAAGGCAATCCTCCAGAGCGTTTACAATTGGCTTTTAGTACGGGCCCGGAACTTGACAGCCTCTCTTTGTCAGGTAACGTATATAATATACTTGATGGAAGTATTCCTGAGAAAGCCACTGTCGTGCTATATCGTTCCACAGATACCACAGACATTTTTACAGATCTCCCTTACTATTTTACAGAGACAACAGACAGTGGAAAATTCCTATTACAAAACCTTAAACAAGGAGACTATAAATTATATGCCATTAATGATAATAACCGGAACCTCAAAGCTGAATCCTCCAAGGAGCCGTATGGCTTCATTCCCGGTTTAATTCGTGTGGATACTACAGCCACCACATATTCAATACCACTCGTTAATCTCGATCTTGGTAAACTACGTTTGCTCAGTGCCCGACCATCCGCCAGTATATACCTAGCTAAATTCAACAAGTCTTTCATAAGCTACACCGCAGAATCACCTGATACAGTCATTTCTCAAATTGATCCGACTGATCCGACCGTTCTTCAATTTTTCCCTTCTGCTTCATATGCCGAAGGAGACAGTGTTCAAACTATTATATCAGTGACCGACAGTCTTGGCTACAGTCTTACCGACACTGTATATACACGATTTAATTTATCTTCAACAAGAAGATCCGATTACAACGTAGGAACTGTTATCTCTCCTGTTTTTGTTTCCAGGCCAATTGTTAATGCTGAACTCAACTTTACAAAACCAAGTTCTCTATTCAAATCTGACAGTCTATATATATTTATAGATTCATTAAATATTATAAACTTTGATACTTCCCATTTCAACTGGAATACGAACAGAACACAGTTAAGAATTACTTACTCCCTTAATGCAGATTTATTCAAGACTCCTGATAATACGGAGGAAGTAAAGGCACGGGATAGAAATGCCAAACTTCCTTATCTGCATATTGGCAAGCAGTCATTTTTAAGTGTACAGTCAGACACCATTAAAAGCAGATCATATCAACTCTCATTTTTAAGAGAACAGGATGTTTCTACATTAATTGTCAACCTCCTCTCAGATGAATCTAATGTTATTATTCAGCTTCTTGATAGCCAAAACAAAGTTTACCGTGAATTCTTACAGGAAGGTCGAAAACAATTCACATTTAATAATCTCCCTCCTGGCGATTACACCCTAAGAGCAGTAATTGATACTAATCAAAACGGAAAATGGGATCCCGGTAATTTCCTGGAACAACTTCCACCGGAGCCTATAATTCATTTTGTATCAGCCGGCGGGGAACAAATAATGAACCTTCGGGCTAATTTTGTCCGCGAAGAAACTCTTCAAATCACCGGTGAATAAATTGTTAATAACTGTGAATAAAACAGGGCTTATCAACGTTGTATTACGAATAGGCTAAACATTTAATTTTCGCGTGTTAATTACTTACTGTATCTGGAAGTTATACGCTTCACTATCCACGTCCAATTTAAATTATTTTACAATTCCAGGTTATCCACATAAATCTTCAAACATGTTCATAACTAATATATATCATTACTAATCAGATACTTATAAATTTTATATATGTGTATAAGTATTGTGAAAAATCCAACGCTTATACACTACTCACACAACCAAACAATACAGTAAACAGTTATTAACATATCCACAGACATAACAATAGATAACAATTAATTTATATATACTTATATTTAATATTGAAGTGTTGAAAGTGTGAATAAATACCTGACTCTTATATTGATTTTCTTGTCAACCGGCCTCTTTGGTCAGGATACAAAATCTATACAGCTGGCCAATGAATATTATGGTCAGGGTGATTTTGATAAAGCCAGGGCCATTTATGAGAAGTTGGTTGCGAACCAGCAAAATATACCACTTATCCACAGCAATTACTTTTTTCTCCTCCTGGAGACAGGAAGTTATGACGATGCCGAGGATTATCTGGATAAGCTTTTGAAACGGAATCCTGAAAATATTTATTACCACCTTGATCTTGGTTACTTGTATTCAGACCGGGGTGATGAGGATAAAGCCCGAAAGAAATTCCAGGAGATCAGGGAACAGGTGAAGACACGCCCGCATCTGGTTCGCATCGTAGCAGATTATCTCATCAATAAACAATTTATGCAGGAAGCGGTTGAGACATTTCTAACGGCAAGAAGGGCCTCGGGCAATCCATATGATTATTCCCTGGAAATGGCGAATATTTACCGGATCATGAATGAGAAAGATCTGATGGTTCAGGAATACCTGAATTATGTCAGTCAGAATCCCGGCAACCTGAAGTATGTTCAGAATACGCTTCAAAATCTTCTCACCGAGCCGGCGGAATTAGAGAGTCTGGAATACCTCCTTTATGATAAAATTCAGAAGAATCCTGACGAGAATATTTATAACGAATTGTTGATCTGGGTGCACCTTCAGCAACGGAATTTTTATGGGGCATTCATACAGGCAAGGGCTATTGACAAGCGTCTTCAGACGAATGGATCGCGATCCCTCAATATTGGAACGATTGCTCTTGACAATAATGATTACAACAATGCTATCAAGATCTTCAGTTATCTGATAAAGGAATATCCTGATACGTACAACTACATTCTGGCCCGTATGTATCTGATCCGATCCTACGAACAGCGGGTGCGAAATACCTTTCCGGTTGACAAAAGGGAGATCAGTAATCTGATTCACGACTATGATATTTTCATATCAGAGTTAGGGAATAACAGGAGTGCATATGAAGCTATGCGAAGCAAGGCCTTGCTGCATGCGTTTTACGTGGACGAAAAGGACAGTGCAATTCAAATACTTAATGAAGTAATTGCTGCACCCCAGGCAGGAGATGAACTGATTGCCCGTTCAAAACTTGATTTAGGAAACATTTACATTCTTGACGGCCAGCCCTGGGAATCTTCCTTGTTGTATTCTCAGGTAGAAAAATCACGAAAAGAGGATTTACTCGGATATGAGGCAAAACTTAGGAACGCTAAACTTTCTTATTACCAGGGTGATTTTGAACTTGCCCAGGCGCACCTTGATATTTTGAAGCAGGCAACCACGCGCACCATTGCTAATGATGCAATGGCCCTCAGCATACTTATTCGTGATAATTCCTATTTTGATTCCACCCAGGTAGCCATGAAGGATTACGCCCGGGTTGAGCTGTTATTATTTCAGAATAAGGACTCCCTTGCGATTGAGTTACTTGACAGTATGAAGCTCCGATATCCCCGTCATCCTATAAACGACGAGATTCTTTGGCTCGAAGCAAAACTTATGCGCAGAAGCGGTAATTTTGAAAAAGCTGCAGAACTTTTGGAGGAGATTTATGCCAGCTATCCCGAAGATCTTTGGGGTGACGATGCATACTTTACCCTGGGAGAAATATACGAGCGTAACCTGAATGACAAAGATAAAGCCATGGAAATTTATGGCGAATTTTTACGAATTTACCCCGGAAGTATTTATGTTGTGGAAGCCAGAAAGAGATATCGGTCACTAAGGGGTGACTTCAACTCAGATGGTTCTCTTTGATCCTTAACTCTATGGAAATTAACCGGCTTTTTGACGTCCTTTTTTATCAGTTGGAACAGTCGCCACTGGAAAGGGCACTGTCTGACCGTAAACCCAACGGATGGGTGCACTACAGTACTGCAGACCTTGTAAAGAGTGTTAATTCCTTAAGCGCGGGATTGCTTAATTATGGCATCCAGAAACAGGACCGTGTTGCCATTGCAAGTTATAATTGTTCGGAATGGGTTATAGCTGATAATGCCATTTCCCAGATAGGCGGGGTGAATGTACCCCTCTATCCCAATGCCTCGGCAGATGATTATCGCTACATACTGGATCATTCAGAAACCAAACTTGTCTTCTGCGGAGATCGCGAAATTCTGGCTCGTGTGGAAGAAGCCATTGCTGATATGACGTATCCTCCCAGAGTTGTAACATTTTCAGAGGAAGTGTCAGGAGATAAATCATGGAAATCACTGATGCTTGATTATGATGATTACGAATCTGTTATCGTTAAGCGCAGGGCACAGACCTTGCCAATGGAAATGGCCACTATAATTTATACAAGCGGGACTACGGGAAGGCCCAAGGGTGTAATGCTTTCGCATCGGAATATTCTTGCCAATTGTGATTCACTTACCCGATCCTATATTCTGCCACAGGCCGGTGAACGGCTGGTGAGCTTTTTACCACTGTGCCACATTTTTGAACGTACCAGTACCTATCATTATATGCGGCACGGGATTGAAATTTATTTTGTGAATGATCTTGACAACCTTGGGGATTACATTCGCGAAGTTAAACCGCAATATTTCAATACGGTACCCAGAATGCTGGAGAAGGTTTATGAAAAACTAATAGCTGCTGGAAATGCACTCACGGGTATAAAAAAGAAATTGTTCTTTTGGGCAGTTGGCCTTGCCGAAAAACACGAACCATATGGGAAGCAGTCCTTATCGTATTCCATACAATTAAAACTTGCCGACAAGCTGATCTATTCAAAATGGCGTATCGCCCTGGGCGGGAATATTAAATACATTATTTCAGGAGCAGCAGCATTACAGCCCCGGCTTGTTCGTATATTCTGGGCGGCAAAGATCTATGTGATGGAGGCTTATGGATTAACAGAGGCATCACCTGGAATTTCGCTTTCCTATCCTGAAAAGGGACTGGTCGTTCCGGGATGTGTGGGAAGGGTGATCGATGGCGTCGAGGTAAAGTTTGACGAAGATGGAGAGATTCTTGTGCGGGGTGAAAATGTGATGATGGGATACTACAAGAATCCGGAAGAAACTGCAAAGGTGCTTCATGGAGAATGGCTGCGTACGGGTGATGTAGGCGAATTGACCAATGGTTTGCTTCGTATTACAGATAGAAAAAAAGAGATTTTTAAAACTTCAGGAGGAAAGTATATTGCCCCGCAAAAAATTGAGAACCTGATGAAGGCGGCATCCGGTATTGAACAAATTCTTGTACTTGGTGAAGGCCGGAAATTCCCTTCTGCATTGATCGTTCCCAATGAAGCGTTTCTTAAGACCCACGCTGATATTGATCTACAGTCTCAGGAAGAAGCAATGCAACGGGATATTGAGGTATTTAATGATCGACTCGCTCAATATGAGAAAATCAAAAAAATCCGGATCGTTCAGGAAAATTGGGACGTGGAAAATGGTCTCCTAACCCCTACCATGAAGATGAAACGGAAGAAGATCCTTTCCCGATATAACGAACTGATCGAAAGCATGTATGACGAATGAGTGTCATAGGCATTGGCGGTACCAGCAGGTCGGGGAAATCTTCCCTCGCAATATCATTATCTGAGGTACTTGAGAATGCAACAGTCATTCATCAGGATGAATTTAATGCCGAAATACTACCCCGTATTCGGGATCATGTCGACTGGGAAATTCCCGCAGCCGTAGACTTCAAAAAGATCATTTCCAGCATTGAGGAGAAACAGCTTTCTTATGATCATATTGTCGTTGAAGGCATTCTGATTTTTGCGCATCCCGGGCTGAACTCACTGTTTGACAAGCGAATCGTACTGACTATTGATGAAGAATCGTTTAAGAAACGAAAGCGGCTAGACCTGCGATGGGGGCAGGAGCCAGAATGGTATATTCAGCATATTTGGGATTCCCACCTTGAATATGGCTTTCCACCGCAAAAATTCGATCAGTTGGTATTGAACACCAGTACTTCCATAGACATTGACCAGGCAATAAATTACATCCGGCGCTAAATCCGTTGTTTCAAAATCGGGTGAAATCATTTCAGCGCCTGTAATGCTGGCAGAAAAGCCTCTTAATCTTACGCGAAAAAGAAATCAAAACCGTTTCGACCTAAAATGCCGGTAACCATCATAGGTTCTGCTGTATCAACCGGTACGATCATTTTTTACTTTGATACTATGCGATATACAACAGCGACAATTTTGGTTGTCTTATTTTTTGCTGTTTTTGCCTGCTCGCAAGAGAAACCCTCCAGGGATCAGGAAAGCGGGCATTTAAAAATTCAATATGAGCCGGCAAGGCAACTTCAGATCAAGGCCGTTCAAACGGAAGCTGAAGTGGATAGCCTTTTAAATATCATATGACATGATGAGAAAACTAATTCTGTATACATATTTTTTATGTGGTTGTTTTGCTGTTAGCAAACTCCATTCACAGGGCAGAGCAAAGGATGATTTCTTTTTTTCAGATCGGCAACAGCCAATGGACTCTCTTCAAAAAGAGGAAGAATCATCTGTAAGTCTCCAGTTGGAGGACGACCGGATGAAATCAGAGGCCTTTGTTTTCACAGATTCCTTCCAGCATAAGATTGAATTGGAAAAAATCATTCGGGATAGCTCTGCTAAACTTGAAAAAATGCTGAGCAGAATAAATGAGAAACAGATGCATTTAAATTCACTTCATGACAAAGGAATTCTAACGAATTCTGAGCTGGAGCTGAAGAATGTACAGATTAAACGTGCGTTGATGAAATGTGAGGAGCTTCGGATTCACATACAGGGAGCGAAAGGCGTATTGAGCCAATTGAACCCTGGCAGTTAGCAGTTATTGATGAATTCCGTGGCAGCATCAATTCAATTTCCTGATATTTGTAAAATTATCAGGGAAAAGGATGAAATACTGGCAAAAGCTATCTCAGGATCAAATTAAAGCCCGCGTTTTTGCTGCGCTGGATGAAAATGTAGACTACTATACAGAAAATATTCTGGGTGTACCTGCATCCCATCTGGACAGCAAGGTTTTTAATAATGATGAACCTTTTCTGAAAGAAGCACCCTTCCTGGCTACACTTGTTCATAATCCGAATCATATCGGATGTCATACGCTCGACAGATCAGAAAGTGCTTTTCATGGTACGCAGAAGATTGAACGGGAAGTGATCGAACTTTGTGCCCAGGATATTCTGCGCGGAGGCGATACAGATGGGTATGTAGCTGCAGGTGGTACCGAGGCTAATATGCAGGCGATCTGGATTTACAGGAATTATTTTCTGGATCAATACAAAGCCAGCCTTTCTGAGATTACCATTTTATCTTCGGCAGATACACATTATTCTGTTGATAAAGCGTGTGATGTCTTTGTTCTTGATCAATATAAAGTAGCTGTCGATCCTTCCACACGCAAGATTCTCCCGTCCGACCTTGAACGAACTATTGATCTGGCATTGCTGGATGGAAAAAAATATTTCATAGTGCTGGCCAACATGATGACCACCATGTTTGGTTCGGTCGACGATCCCGATGTTTACATTCAGGCCTTAACTGCGAGAGATCTGCCATTTCGATTACATGTGGATGGGGCATACGGGGGATTTTTCTATCCGTTTGCAAACCCAAACCACAACCTGGATTTTTCCAATGAACATGTAACCTCCGTTACCCTTGATGCCCATAAAATGGTGCAGGCACCCTACGGCACAGGTATATTCCTGATCCGTAAGGGCTTTATGCACTATACCAATACGCGGGAGGCCAGCTATGTTGAAGGAGAAGACTATACACTCTCCGGAAGTCGTTCCGGGGCGAATGCCGTCGCCATCTGGATGATTCTGATGAAGAATGGCCCATACGGATGGAAAGAAAAAATACTGATATTGCTTAACCGGGCGCGCTGGCTATGTGAGCATCTCGATAAACTTTCCATTTCATATTTCAGGAACGAATTTTCAAATATCGTAACGATCGACAGTTCCTGTATTTCAAAAGAGATCGCTGAGGAATTTGGCCTTGTGCCCGATAACCATCACCATCCAAAATGGTATAAAGTTGTTATTATGGATCATGTGGTTATCGAACGACTGGAGCCGCTGATAAACAGGCTGGCCGAGTCCCGTTAATTATTCGCTTTTGATGATGTCTGCCGGGTTTGAAAGTGCTGCACGAATGGCCTGGTAACCGATCGAAACTCCCGCAATTGCAAAGGCAACAAATCCTACGATCAAATAGATTTCCCATCCAATACTGGTTTTGTATTCGAAGGAGACCAGCCAGCGACTGATCATATACCAGGCAAACGGAACTGCGACAATAAATGATATCAGCACAAGCTTTCCGAAATCCCGGGAAAGCAACATAACAATGGTTTGATTCGAAGCACCTAAAACCTTCCTAATACCAATCTCCTTGGTTCGTTGCTCGGTGAGAAAAGTTGCCAATCCGAATAGCCCCAGACAACCGATCAAAACTGCAAGCACGGCAAATATGGTAATGATGTCGCCAAGACGTTGTTCGTTCTGATACATGGACGAAAATTCATCGTCAAGGAAACCATAGTTGAAGGGCACTCCGCTATTCAATGCTTTCCATTCTTTTTCAGCAAAAGCAATCACCTCGTCTGTATTGGTGCTGTTGAATCTAAAGGATATCAGGCTGGAGTTATTGCCAAGTTGAAACATCACCGGTGAAATCGCCCTGTGCATATCGTTAAAATGAAAATCTTTCATAACACCCACTACTGTGTATGTATTAAATGAATCAGGGTAGGATTCATTGGTGCGCGGATTATACGCAAATGACTGCAGCCTCCTCCCGACCGGATCATCGAGCCCGAATGCTTTTACGGCAGTTTCATTCAATAGAACAGCCGTTGAATCACTTGGGAATTCAGGTGAAAAATTCCGGCCCTCAATAATTTCCATTCCCATGGTATTTACGTATTGGTCGTCGACAACCCAGACCTGTGAATTGACCATACTCTCATCATCGATTGCTTTGCCTTCTTCCCAGTAGGTGGCATCGGAGCGGTTCGAACTTGTAACGGGAAGAAATCCTGAAACCGAACCGTAGCTGATGTTCGAGGATGAAAGAACATTATTGCGGTATGCGTCGAGATCATTTCCAAGCATATACGCATCCCGAACGATCAGGACCTGCTCTTTGTTGAAACCAAGTTTTTTGTCACTGATGTAATTGAGCTGTTTGTACACTGCCGTGGTACCCAGCAGCAGGGCAATCGTAATCACGAACTGAAGTACAACCAGTGCACTGCGGATCGGTGCGCCTGACCGGCTGTTTAAAATTTTACCTTTAAGCACCTGCACCGGGCGAAATGCACTCAGGAAAAAGGACGGGTATAAACCGGCCGCTATTCCCAGGAGCAGTATGCCAGCTGCACTCAGCACATAGAACAACGGGTTGTTGAAAGGGATTGCCAGATCCTTCGATGCGATCTGATTGAATGAAGGGAGAAAGATCTGTGCGAGGAATACAGCAATGACAAATGCAAGGGCAGTTAACAACACCGATTCGGTGAGAAACTGGCGCATAAGATGGCCGCGAATGGACCCCAGTACTTTCCGGATTCCCACCTCCTTTGCACGGGTAGTTGACCGCGCGGTTGAAAGATTCATGAAGTTTATACATGCTAGAATAATGATCAGAAAGGCAATCGCTGAGAATATATAAATCTTCTGTATATCACTGGTGGGCCCTATATCGAATGTATAATTTGAATACAGATAAACAGCCGGCATAGGCTGAAGAGTGTATTCAATTCTTGTACCTGCTTCTTTTGCCGCCTCAAAATCAACACCTACAAATTGCTTTACCTGGGGGCCTACATATTTATCGACCATGGCAGGAAACTTTGATTGCAATGCCCCGGAGGAACCTTTTTCACTCAGCAAAACATAGGTATAAAAATTATTGCTCAGCCATATAGGACTGAAGCTCTCCTCCAATGATTCCATGGATACAAGAATGTCCATTTGAAGATGGCTGTTCGAGGGGAAGTCCTTAAAGACCCCGCTTACTACGGCTTGTCGGTCACCGTCCAGGAGTACCTGTCGGCCCAGGGCTTCGGCAGACCCAAACAGGTTTCTGGAAGTGGATTCACTGATGACGACTTTGTTCGGACCCTTCAGGGCATCTGCCTCATTGCCTGCGATGAACGGAACCGTGAAAATTTTAAAAAAGGTGGAATCCACGAAGGCAAGGTCGTCTATCTTAATGTTATCGGCAGATTCAACAGGCCGAACCAGAAAACTCCCCTGTTTACGGATTCTTACGGTATTTTCTACTTCCGGAAATTCAAGACGTAACGCCGCCGCAAGTGGAGCGGGAGCTACCGGGAAGGTAAAATCATTATCACCGAAATGGACATCTGAGATGATTCGATAAATACGATCACGATTTGTATGAAAATTATCATACTGGAGTTCATTGATAATGAACAGCACGATGAGCATGCTGGCGGCAATACCTGTTGCCAGTCCGAATACATTTATAAACGAATAAAACTTCTGCTTCTTAATGTTTCGGATTGCGATTTTTAGATAGTTCTTAAACATGATGGATTGTTGTTGTTGAGTTTTGATGTTTTCGTGTTGAATTTCTGTAATACCTGATGATGCTCCAAAGGAAGCCATGACCGCTTGATAGGCTTCGAAGAATCGCTGGCCCCCGTCCATACGCTCTTCAATGAGTTCGCAGAAATGATCAACAAGCTCGTCCGTAAGGTCATCCGCTACGATGCTGCGGCGCTCGATCTCGTTTTTGATGAAATCAATATGGCTGTTGTTCAATGCCATCAGACAGGACTAATATCAAGTACGTAATACATAGTTTGAATGAAGGAACGGAATGCATCTACTTTTTCTGTAACAATAGATTTACCTTCAGTGGTGAGATAATAATATTTCCTGATGCGCTTCCCGTTCTTTTCACGGCGGGTTTTTAGCAGTCCTTCCGACTCCAGTTTATGTAATGTCGGGTAAAGGGCTCCCTCCGTCACCAGAATGCTGCCACGTGATAATTCTTTCACCTTTTGGGTGATCTCGTATCCGTACATCTCACCGTTATTGGATAAAAGCTGCAGAATAATGGTCTGTAAAGTTCCCTTAAGTAATTCTCTGTCATGCATATGTTATGAATACATTGGCTACTTAGGTATATACTGTAATGAGTCCTGTTAGGTTGCATTCAATAGAAAAAAATACTAATTATAGTATGCATGCATAACAAATTGGTTATATTTGACGTATAAAGATTATTGAATGACGCGCGAAGAAACCATAGATCACAATATTAAAACCACCTGGCATGCCATTGCAAGAATGTATAACCAGCAGGCATCCAAGCAGGATATCACTACATCCATTGGGTTTGTGTTGCTGAATATCAGTTCACGCGAGGGTACACCTGCAACCAAGATTGCTCCGCTGATGGGCCTTGAGGCCCGCAGCCTTACAAGAGTGCTGAAAAATATGGAAACCAAGGGCCTCATATACCGCAAGCCTGATGAGCAGGATAAGCGATCTGTACGGATCTACCTGACCCCCGAAGGAAAGCAGAAAAAGGAAGTTTCCAGAAATACAGTGCTTCGCTTCAATGAAGAAGTGAGAAAACGCATACCCCAGGAGAAACTCGACGTGTTTTTCGACGTCATCAATGATGTGAATAAGATAATTGAAAACAATTCGATTTATGATTAATGAGAATCAAGCCATATGAACAGAAGAATTAGAAAAGTCGCCGTTCTTGGTTCGGGAATAATGGGTTCACGGATCGCCTGTCATTTTGCCAATATAGGCGTGAAGGTGATACTGCTGGACATCGTACCCCGGGAACTTAACGACCAGGAAAAAAAGCAAGGACTTACACTGGAAGATCCGGGCGTAAGAAATCGTATTGTCCGCCAATCCTTCGACACCGCGGTAGCTGCCAACCCGGCTCCGCTGTATAATAAGGAATTTGCATCACGCGTATCCCTCGGTAATTTCGATGATAATATGAAAGATATTGGGGAATGCGATTGGGTGATCGAAGTGGTGGTTGAGAACCTCGATATCAAGAAAAAAGTTTTTACAGAAGTTGAAAAGTATCGCAAGCCGGGAACGCTGATTACCAGCAATACATCCGGGATCCCCATTCATTTAATGCTTGACGGAAGGTCTGACGATTTTAAGAAGCATTTCTGTGGAACACACTTTTTCAATCCGCCACGATACCTCAGACTCCTGGAAATAATCCCTACACCATCGACAGATCCCGCGGTAACAGATTTTCTGATGCATTACGGGGACCTTTACCTGGGAAAAACGACAGTGCTCTGCAAGGATACCCCTGCTTTTATCGCCAACCGGGTTGGAATTTATGCGATCCTGAAGGTGATCGACACCATGCAGAAGCTGGATCTTTCCGTCGATGAGATCGACAAACTTACCGGACCGGTTATCGGCCGGCCAAAGTCGGCCACTTTCCGTACATCGGATGTAGTCGGACTTGATACCCTTATCAAGGTTGCGAACGGACTGTATCAGGGATTGCCCGACGATGAAGAGCGGCACATCTTTAAGCTTCCGCCAGTGGTGGGCAAATTGGAAGAGAATAAATGGCTGGGTGATAAGACTGGTCAGGGCTTCTATAAAAAGACCAAAAAAGACGGCAAAACTGAAATTTTAACGCTCAATCTTGAGACGTTGGAATATGAGCCGAAAAAGAAAGTATCATTTCCTACCCTGGAGATGACCCGTCCTATTGAAAATCTGAAAGAGCGATTTAAAACCTTGCTTTCAGGGAAAGATAAGGCAGGTGAATTTTACCGAAATTCTTTTTATGGTTTATTCCAGTACGTGACCAATCGCATCCCTGAAATTGCAGATGAACTGTATAAAATTGATGATGCCATCTGTGCCGGATTTGGCTGGGAATTAGGTCCGTTTGAAACCTGGGATACGCTCAACGTTCGGAAGACCGTTGAGAAAATGGAACAAATGGGCAATAAGCCCAATCAGTGGGTATACGATATGCTGGATGCGGGTATTGAATCTTTCTATGAGGCCCGTGACGGTGTTCGTCATTATTACGACATCGGTTCCAAATCCTATAAGCCTGTTCCGGGAGCCGATGAATTTATCATCCTCGATCATTACCGAAAGAACAGCGTGGTGTGGTCAAATGCCGGATCTACAATTTTCGATTTGGGAGATGGCGTGCTGAATGTGGAATTCCACACCAAGATGAATACCCTTGGAGGCGAAGTTGTTGAAGGTATCAACAAGGCGATCGACCTTGCTGAAAAGGAATACCGCGGACTGGTAATTGGAAACCAGGGTGCGCAGTTTTCTGCCGGAGCGAACCTGGGAATGGTTTTCATGTATGCGATAGAGCAGGAATTTGATGAGATCGACTTCATGATTCGTCATTTTCAGAATACGATCATGCGCGTTCGGTATTCTTCGGTACCGGTGGTGGTTGCGCCGCACGGACTAACGCTTGGAGGCGGCTGTGAAATGACCCTGCATGCCGACCGTGTGCAGGCGGCTGCAGAAACCTACATTGGACTGGTAGAGGTAGGTGTTGGTCTGATCCCGGGGGGAGGCGGAACCAAGGAACTTACCAAGCGCGTTTCCGATGCCCTGCAGGAAGGCGACGTTGAACTTAATGCTTTGCAAAATGCCTTTATGAATATTGCCACTGCAAAGGTTGCCACTTCTGCACATGAAGCAATGGGAATGCATATCATCAGGCCTGAGGATCGGATTTCCATGAACATCGATCGTCAGATCGCCGACGCCAAGGAAACGGTTCTTGAACTGGCCGATGCCGGATATACTACCCCAATTCAGGCTACAAACATTCGTGTTCAGGGCAAGACCGGAATGGCATTGTTCATGGCCGGTGTTAACGGAATGAGAATGGGTAATTATATCTCAGACCATGACGTAAAGATTGCTAATAAGATCGCTTACGTGATGTGCGGCGGAGACCTTTCTTATCCACAGGAAGTTTCGGAACAATATCTTCTGGACCTGGAGCGTGAAGCATTTCTCTCACTAACCGGCGAGAAGAAAACACTTGAACGGATTCAATCAATACTCAAAGGGGGCAAGCCCTTAAGAAATTAATAACGAGAAAATTATGGATGCATATATTGTTAAAGGATATAGAACAGCGGTCGGACGCGCAAAAAAAGGCGGATTCCGTTTTACACGGCCTGATGACCTTGCTGTGGACATTATTAAGCATTTGGTTGCCTCGGTAGACGGACTCACCAATGAAATGGTAGATGATGTGATCGTTGGTAATGCCGTTCAGGAAGCGGAACAGGGCATGCAAATGGGGCGAATGATTTCCCTGATGGCATTAGGTGTGGACACGCCGGGCATGGTGATCAACCGTTATTGCGGATCAGGACTGGAGGCGATTCACCTTGCTTCCGCAAAGGTTCAGGCCGGAATGGCCGATTGTGTGGTCGCAGGCGGAACAGAATCCATGTCGATGGTTCCCGTTATGGGATGGAAAACGGCACTGAATTACAAGATTACCTCGGAGCATCCTGACTACTATACAAGTATGGGCTTAACAGCTGAGCAGATCGCCCAGCAATGGAAGATTTCCCGTGAGGACCAGGATGAATTTGCCTACAACTCGCATATGAAAGCTGTGAAAGCACAGGATGATGGCAAATTTGATGACGAGATTGTTCCCATCTCGATCAAGGAAACGTTTGTAGCCGACAATAAGAAGAAAACCCGGGAATTTACAGTAGAGAAAGATGAAGGTCCGCGCCCGGATACGAATATGGAGACCCTTGCAAAACTGCGTCCTGTATTTTCGGTTGGCGGATCAGTAACCGCAGGAAATTCATCTCCTACCAACGACGGTGCGGCGTTCGTTCTTGTGATGTCTGAACGATTGGTGAAACAGCTTAACCTGGAACCGGTGGCACGTATGGTAAGCTATGCCGTTGCCGGTGTTGAACCCAGGATCATGGGTGTTGGACCTACCTATGCAGTGCCGAAGGCATTGAAAAGAGCAGGCCTTTCATTGAATGACATTGATCTTATTGAACTCAACGAAGCATTCGCAGCCCAGTCTTTAGCCGTGATACGCGACCTGGAACTGGATATGAGCAAAGTGAATGTGAACGGTGGGGCAATCGCGCTGGGTCACCCGCTTGGCAGTACGGGCGCCAGGTTATCGATTACCCTCCTGAATGAAATGAGACGGAGAAACGGCAAATACGGAATGGTAACTGCCTGTGTAGGCGGCGGACAAGGTGTAGCCGGAATATATGAATTTTTAAACTGATGGCCGAAGGCATAAAAAATTAGAATTATGAGTACAACAGCAGAACAAAAAGAACTCCAGAAAGCCATTCGAGGCGGAGAATTTTTAATTCGTGAAACAAATGCGAGCGAAGTCTTTATTCCGGAAGAATGGTCTGAAGAGCAAAAAATGATTCAGCAAACCTGCCGTGATTTTCTGGAGCAGGAGATATATCCCAAGCTGGATGAAATCGACAGCATGAAAAACCCCGAACTGATGCCATCCTTACTGGACAAGGCCGGTGAACTGGGATTGCTGGGGACGTCTGTTCCTGAGAAATATGAAGGTTTTGGAATGAATTTTAATACTTCCATGCTTGTGGCGGAAGTATTTGGTGCTGGTCACTCATTTGCCGTTGCCATTTCAGCGCATACAGGTATTGGAACCCTCCCCATCCTTTATTATGGAAATGAGGAGCAGAAAAGTAAATATCTTCCCAAGCTCGCAACGGGCGAATGGAAAGCTGCTTACTGTCTTACCGAACCAGATTCAGGCTCGGATGCCAATTCAGGTAAAACAAAAGCGACACTTACAGAGGATGGAAAACACTATGTGATCAACGGACAGAAAATGTGGATCACCAATGGAGGCTTTGCGGATCTTTTCATTGTTTTTGCCAAGATCGAAGATGACAAAAACCTGTCGGCATTCATCGTGGAAAAAACATTTGGTGGCATAACCATGAATGAGGAGGAGCATAAAATGGGAATTAAAGGCTCTTCTACCCGTCAGATTTTCTTTAATGACTGCAAAGTTCCCGTTGAAAACCTTCTTTCTGAAAGAGAGAATGGTTTCAAGATTGCGGTTAATATTCTCAACATCGGAAGGATCAAGCTTGGAGTGGCTGCGATTGGTGCGTGCAAGGAAGTTACAAGTACTGCCGTAAACTATGCCAATGAACGCAAGCAGTTTGGCCAGTCAATATCATCTTTCGGCGCGATCAAACATAAGATTGCTGAGATGGCAACACGTACCTATGCTTCAGAATCTGCCCACTACAGAGCCGGACAGAACATTGATGATGCATATGATTCACTCATAGCTTCCGGAATGGACGAGGCGCAAGCCAAACTGAAGTCGGTCGAGGAATTTGCCATTGAGTGTGCTATTCTTAAAGTGCACGGCTCTGAAGTCCTGGATTATGTAGTGGATGAAGGGGTTCAGATCTATGGCGGAATGGGCTATTCAGCAGAAGGCCCGATGGATCGTGCATACCGTGATGCCCGCATCAACCGGATTTTTGAAGGGACCAATGAAATCAACAGGATGTTATCGATCGATATGCTTCTGAAGCGGGCTATGAAGGGACAGCTTGATTTGATGTCGCCCGCCATGGCTGTGCAGCAGGAATTGATGTCGATCCCGGATTTTGGTGCACAGGAAGATGATGGCCTATTTGCAAAGGAGAAAAAGGCCCTGAAAAATCTTAAAAAAGCCGGTTTGATGGTCGCGGGAGCAGCTGTTCAAAAGTTCATGCAGAAACTTGGCGACGAACAGGAGATTCTCATGAACCTCGCTGATATGCTTATTGAAGGATATGTCGCAGAATCGGCGCTGTTACGGACAGAGAAGCTTGCCCAGCAAAAGGGAGAAGATGCGGTGAGTATTCAACTTGATATGTCACGGATCTTCCTGTACAACGCCATTGAAAAGGCTGCGGCCGCAGGACGCCAGGCGATCTATGCGTTTGCCGAAGGAGATGAACAACGGATGATGCTCATGGGATTGAAAAGATTCACCAAAGTTGAACCTTACAACCTCAAGGAAGCACGCAGGCGTGTTGCAGACTATATAATTGAGAAGAATTCTTATCCTTTTTAAAAAAAAGGTACATGGAAAAATGAAGCCCCGCGAAACCGGGGCTTTTTTTATTTAGCCTGTTTCATAATCAGGAAAAACATCTGATAATATCGTTGAGGGCCATTTCCTGCCGTTAAAGCGGCATTTTTAAAGATAAATGGTTCTGTGCGTTTACCTAATCCGCTTTTCGGCTATTAATACCCAGTTTGCACTTGTTTAATACATATGTAATGGTATCGAAACGAATTACAGTTGGTTTTCTCGTCCTCTTTTCAGGATTATCCTGTCAGTGGAGCTTTGGACAAGCTTCACCGGTAGCGGTGAACGATAACGTTGTGCTGGATGAAGACACAAATATTCAAATTTCTGCTTTTTCCAATGACACAGACCCGGATGGGGACCTGGATCCTTCCAGTCTGATAATCATATCGGATGCTTCCAATGGCATCACATCCGTGGATCCGTTAACGGGTATTATCACCTATGTTCCGAACCTGAATTATTTTGGGGTGGATCAGATCGTTTATCAAATCAGCGATCAGGCCGTTCCGGCAAATACTGCAGAGGCCACTATAAACATTATTGTAAATCCTGTTAATGATGCGCCAACAAGCGCTGATAATACTGTCTTTACAGATGAGGATGTCACCTATAATTTTATGGCCGATGATATCCTTTACAATGATGTGGATGGAGACTGTTTCAATGGATTCATAATAGTCACGCCCTTAAACCCCGATATTGGGGAGTTATTTTATAACGGAAACCCTGTTGCACTGAATACACTTTATTTTGAGCCGGACCTGCTGTCATTTGTTCCGGATCCGGGTATTTCAGGAGTTACGGAATTCGATTTCCGGGTTGTAGATGATCAGGGGACGCAGAGCATTGACTATACAATGACGATTGTTATAAAAGACGTGAACGACCTTCCGTCAAGTGCAGATATTGAGATTACAATGGATGCCAATACGGTCTATACCTTTGCTTCGAATCAGCTTATATATTCTGATCCGGAGGGGGATCTTTTTGCTGGTTTTATAATCACACAATTGCCTTCGGATGGTCAGCTTCTCTATAATGACGTAGTGGCAAACACGAACACGCTTTATACCGACTTCTCATTGGTATCCTTTGAGCCCGCTACAGATGAGTCGGGCATGCCCTATACAACGTTTTTGTTTATCGTGCGCGATGACAGAGGTGGTGATAGCGAAGATTATACCGTAACGATCAATGTCAGGGAATTACCCGCCCAGGAACCACCAACGCTGATTATTTCAGAAGGATTTTCACCCAATGCTGATTTCATCAATGATTACTGGCATATCGAGGGGATCGACTTCTATAAGAATAATGAGGTGGTCATTTACAACCGTTGGGGAAATCCGGTTCGAACCATCGAAGGCTATTCAAATGAAAGTAATCCCTGGCGTGGTGAAAGCGACCATTCTGCCTTTGGCACAAAGGTTCCCGTAGGATCATATTTCTATGTTATCAAGCTGGGAGATGGATCCGCTCCGATTCAGGGCTATGTTGTTTTGAACCAATAACCTTTACACATGATGAAACGAATTATATTTTTATTCATATGCATTGGTTTGGGGATGCAATCCTTTGCACAGCAACAAGCCATGTTTACACAGTACATGTTCAACCCGCTGGCGATTAATCCCGCCTATGCCGGGTCGCTGGATGCTCTTACCGCCACTGCCATTGCGAGGTCACAGTGGACAACACTGAATGGCGCTCCGCAGACACAGACCCTTTCGGTACACGGCCCGGTTAAATACAGCAGGGCTTCCTTTGGATTTCAGATGATCCACGATGAGATTACCATAAGTAATCATTACGGAGTTTATGGGTTTTATTCATACTACATTCCGTTGAATAAGACCACAAAAATATCCTTCGGACTTCGGGCGGGGGTATCGCATTTCAGGGCTGATATGACGGAACTGGATGTTTATTACCCGGAAATGAATATTGTACAGGACCCGGCCTTTGCTAGTGATATGTATGGCGGTTGGCTGCCTAATGTTGGTCTGGGCGTCTACCTGCGTAGCGAAAAGGGATTCCTTGGATTTTCAATTCCTGAGATGATTCATAATACAATAACGACATCGGTAGATGAAATTCAGGGCAAGCAGGAACGTCATTATTTCCTTCACGGAGGCTATGTGTTTACACTGTCTCCAGACCTCAAGCTGAAGCCTAATTTTCTCGTAAAAGGCGTTGAGGGTGCACCGATACAGGTTGATCTCAATGCAAACCTTCTGATTAAAGAAGTGGTTTGGGTAGGCGCCTCCTACCGGTGGGACGAATCTTTCGCGGCCTTGCTTGAGATTGATTTCAACCGTCAAATCCGATTAGGCTATTCATATGATTTCCCGGGGAAAAACAATCTGGGACCTTTTCAGAACGGCTCACATGAATTTCTGATAAGTTACCGGTTTATTCGCGACAAGGGCATTACTATAACTCCAAGATACTTCTAGGCATGATGAGGAAAATGATACTTTATATTCTGCTGATGGCTCCGGCCGTCACAGCCCTGGGGCAGTCTCCAAGACAAGCCCTGCTGGCCGATTCATTGTATCGCTATGCCAGTTATGCAAAGGCCGTCAGGCATTATGAAAAAGCGATCTCAAAGGAGGAATCCCCCGAACTTTTTATGGGTTTGGGTAACAGCTATTACCGCCTTCAGCAATATGACGATGCCATCGCTGCCTACAAAAGGGCAGAATCAGATGCTTCAGTCTGGGAAGTACGTGACAAGCTGAATTATATTCAATCACTCCGGGCAAAAGGCAATGAGGAAGAGGTTCAAAGACTCCTTGAGAAATGGAGTAATCTTCCTGAGGCGGATCAGTCACTCATTTCATCGAGCATGCAGGCCATGGATATTTTTTTCATGGACAGTGCCATTTATAAAGTAACCGAAACATCCAATGTAAATACAGGGGATGCCGAGTTTTCCCCCGTCTATTTTAAAAACGGAATTTTGTTTGCTTCCTCCCGTGGAACAGGCAATGTATCGAATAAGAAGTACCACTGGAATAATGAGCATTACCTTGATTTATATTATGCAAGCTCCGGCAACGATGAGGCTGCGACATTCGAGACAAATACAAAATTTCATGATGGACCGGTCTCATTCTACGCGCAGGAAACAAAAGTGATTTTCACCCGGAATGAAGAGGCCAAGAATCGAAAAGATCAGCGTCAGCTGGCACTTTATGAAGCGGATGTTACCACTGAAGGTAAATGGGAGAATATTATGCCATTGTCTTTGAATGACCCTTCCTATTCTGTATCACATCCGGCTATCACAGAGGATGGAAGTGTTCTGTACTTCGTCTCAAACCGTGAAGGAGGCTTTGGCGGAACCGATATTTATGTGTCTACACGACAGGGAACCGGATGGTCTGAACCTGTAAACCTCGGATCGGATATCAACACCCCCGGGAATGAGATGTTTCCTGTTCTGTTCAGGGATGAGTTGTTCTTTGCCTCTGACGGGCATCCGGGAATGGGCGGACTGGATTTGTTTGCTGCCGAGAAACTAATCGATGGCGCGTATTACATCCGCAATTTAGGGGCGCCGCTCAATTCAACCTGGGATGATTTCGGGTTGATTACGAGGGATGGGAAAAATGGATATTTCTCCAGCAACCGTACCGGTGACGATGATGTATTTTCATTTGTCAAGGGTAAGATTGTTGTTGAAATCACATATGTGGATGATGAGGGCAAGGTACTTGACAGCGTCGCAACCATGCTGCACGGCAAAAAGATATTTTCAAATCAGGAAGGCCATGTTACAAGGCTTTACCTGGACCGTGAAAGTGTAAGTGAACTTGAAGCTTCCAGATCATTGTTTGCTGATACGGCTTATCAGATAGCAACGAATGATGAATTTTTCATTTCACGTACAATTCCGCTCCGTCCATTATCAGATGAAGATATAAACAGGGGTGTGGTAGACCTTTATCCGATAGCTGTAAATGACGTTGATTATGACCTCTTGCTCGGGAAGGAATTAACCCTGATGAAGGCCGATCCTGAAGAACGGTGGAGAGACAACTTTGTAATCAAAACAGTTCCGGAGGAATCGAAGCCAGACAAAATCGAAAAGGTGAAGGATTTACTGGAAGGAAACGGGTACACGGTACGAGTTCATGAGCGAATAGAACGAATTCATTTTGATTTCGATAAGTGGGATATCCGGCCATCTGAATATGAGAAACTGAACCGTGTTGCAGGTCTGCTCAATACCTATTCGCAAACACAGGTGGTGATTGGAGCGCATACCGATAAACGGGGGTCCGACAGTTACAATATGACCTTGTCTAAGAAAAGGGCTCAGTCAACGGTTGATTACCTGATTTCCCAGGGAGTAAAATCAAGTCGCATGAAATCTGTAGCATATGGTGAATCCATGTTGCTCATCGTATGCGATGAGTGCTCAGAAGATGAGCATCAGCAAAACCGCCGTGTGACATTTGATGTGACCCTGGATGATTAAGGAACCAATACGTTAAGTGGCATTTCAGATACACTGACTTCCACCTTTGCAACGGTGCCGATTACCTCCCCGTCAATCTGAAGTTCTTCGTCAGGGTGAACCAGAACGAGGGCCTCACGGGCTGGAATAATCTTTACATAGGGCGATTCCTTGATATCCCCAATGAAGAATTTCCAGGCAATTCCCCCAAGGGCATACCATGGATACGGGCGAAAGATGCATACCTCAAATATGCCATCATCCAGTTTGCCGTCGGGGTTGATCACAGCCCCGGTTCCGTAGGTACGTGCATTGGCAAATGCGACCATGTGCGCTTTTATGTCAATTACTTCATCATTGATGTAAATGCTGTATTCAGAGGTGGATTGCTCCTGGAGTATGCTGAAAAAGTGTCGTGCGTAATTCCACTTTCCGCGCTGTCCGAATTTTTCAAATTTTCGAATCAGTTTGGCATTGAATCCCAGGTCACTCAGATGTATGGAGTATTGTCCGTTAACCACCAGTACATCCACATTTTTTTGATTGCTGTTGAGTATTAGTTTCAATGCCTCGAGAGGCTCTTCCGGAATCAGAAGTTCTCTCGCCATTCCATTCGCAGAACCGAGCGGGATGATGGCGATCGGAATTTGCATGGCAATTTCCTGAAGCGTGGAGGCCGCGAGATTTACCGTTCCGTCTCCTCCGCCAATGACCAGAATTTCAGGTTGGTACTCCTTCAATGATTCAGCGAGTCGAGAAGGATCATCCTTACCAGTTGTTTCAAGAAATTTGGGTGAAAGGTTATGCGTTTTACAAAACTGTTCTGCATTCGACCGGAAGCCCTTTTTATCCAGGCCGCCGGAAATGGGGTTAATCAGAAAAAATACTTTAGTCGGCATCGGTATAAAGGAAGATAAAATATTTCATATTCAGCAATACTTCATTGCCCCGCTTAATACTGGATTTTCGCTAGATTGGAACGGATTTTCCGGGGATTAGGTTCCTGCCATGATTACTTGCCGCAGGTCTGTACGTTCGACCAGTTTCTGATGTAAATGGGAATCGTTCAGGACGGCGTATCTTGCGTTTACAGTACGTTTTATTTTTCTTTAAGAAAACATCATCATCAAAAAACTATTCACAAAACCGATCAAATCTTTTGGGATGCGCATCAAGAAGGCGATGGGCTTCCTCACCCCCCCTGTGATCTTACCGTACCGTGGCTTCGGGACCATTAAAAAGGCATACCTGAATGGCCATGTTCTCGATGATCGGCGTTTGTATGAAGCCAAAGAGAAAGACCGACGCACCAGAAACCTGAAGGCTATGATGAGCAGGTATATGGCCGATGCATTGCCCGGTGTACAGGTTCTGATTTGTTTTCTGGGTCAGGAGAAAGTCGTGGAAACAGGAGATAACGGATATTTCGAAGCGGAATTTGAATTTGATACTCCCCAGGAACCGGGGTGGCACAAGGCGACATTTCAGGTACTTGACAAGTTGGTAGACTACCAGGAGCCCCGTGAATTTTATGAGGAGGTATTGCTCCTCGATGATTCACCCCGGTTCGGCATCATCTCTGACATCGATGATACCATCCTGGTTTCCCATGCAACACGTATTCATCGCAAATTGTCACTCATACTCACAAAGAATGCCAAGACCCGAATGCCTTTTGACGGGGTTTCCAGTTTTTACAATGCGTTACATATGCACAAGGAACAGCCATTGAACCCCATATTTTATGTGAGCAGTAGTGAGTGGAACCTGTATGACTTTCTGGAAGACTTTTGTGATACACAGCAGATTCCGAAAGGGGTGTTTATGCTGCAGGATCTGAAGGAAAATCTATGGAGCGTGCTTACTTCAGGTGGAGGATCCCACCGTCATAAAGTAAACAAGGTAAGACGGATCCTCGACCTGTATCCGGATCTCGCTTTTGTTCTGATTGGTGATTCAGGACAGCGTGATGCCGAGATATACGCTGAAATCATTGCGAATTATCCGGGAAGGATTCTGGTGGTATACATCCGCGACGTGAGTAATCGCAACAGGGATGTTTATGTTGAACACCTCTCCGATATGGCGCGGGAAGATGGAGTAGATATGGTAATGGTACGGGATACAGCAGATGCCGCCAGGCATGCGTATACCCTGGGTCTGCTCGATAGGGATGAAGTACATGAAGTAGAGGCTGCCGTTGCGGCACGTTAGCACTAACCTCCGCAGCCCAGGTTCTTTTTAAGGTTTCTGTTTGGTAATCCTCCAAAGTCCCGCTCATTCCCATCCTCACCGGAGGTTTCGGGATGCGTCTCCCGGACGGGCTCTCCACCTTTTTCCTTTTTCTTTTTTACTTTCCGGTCTTTAGACATAGCCTTAATTTACTGATATTAATCATAACGGATTATGATTTTTTGAAAACACGGCAATCTAAGCGCTAATTTATATTGCGTAATACGAAGGTAAAGCCTATCTTCGTGGTAGTTTATAATTAATCTAAATAAACACAGTGAAAGCTAGAAGCGTAGTTGATTTGCATCCTGGTGAGAGCGGAGTGATAAATACCCTCACCGATGATTCCCTTTCTCTAAAGCTTCTTGAAATGGGTGTTCTTCCCGGAACACTGATTCAGTATAATTTCGCTGCTCCTCTTGGTGATCCTATCTGTGTAAGTGTTTCCGGATATAACCTTTCACTGAGACTTGATGAAGCAATAACTATTTCCATTCAGTAGACTATGCCCGGGGCCGATATTCCCAAGATCGCATTGGTGGGAAATCCCAATTCCGGTAAGTCTTCCCTATTCAATATCCTTACCGGCTTAAACCAGAAAATTGGAAATTTTCCGGGCGTAACTGTAGATAAGAAAACCGGTGTTTGCCAGCTGACCGAAGGGAAAAAGGCAAAAATTATTGACCTTCCGGGAACGTACAGCATCTATCCCAATTCGACGGATGAGCGTATCGTGTTCGATATTCTGGCCAATCCTGAAAATGAGCTTTATCCCGACGTGGTTGTTGTGATTGTGGATGCTTCCAACTTCAAGCGGAGCCTTCTACTCTTTTCCCAGATACATGACCTGAACATACCGTCGGTGCTGGTGCTCAATATGATGGATCTGGCAGAGAAAGCGGGAAATGTAATTGATATCGACAGGCTATCAGATGAGCTGGGAGTTCCGATCGTTCCTATGAAGGCACGGACGGGTGAAGGCCTTGCCCGCCTGAAGGACGTCTTGTCGGAAGGCATTTTACTGCCCGGGGAGCCGGTTTTTGATGCGAATAAGTATGCTGAAGAAGCCATTGCAGAAGTGAAGGAAGCCTTTGACATATCGAATGATTACCTGGCATATCAGCTTCTGCAGCAATTCAGAATCAATAATGCCCTGAGTGATTCCGATAAAGAAAAACTGGAAGAAATTTGCCTGCGTCATAATTTCAATAGTCATGAACTGCGCAAAGCAGAAACCCTGGAGCGCTACCGGAGAATCAATGAGTTTGTTGTAAATTCTGTTAAGGAGTCTACTCAGATTTTACCCAGAAGATGGACCGAGCGCCTCGACCGGATATTTACCCATAAATTCTGGGGGTACATTATTTTCCTGCTAATCCTGTTTCTGATATTTCAGTCGATCTTCGCCTGGGCTACCATACCCATGGATTTTATTGACCTCATGTTCTCCGGGCTTAGTGTCTGGGTGAAACAGGTGCTACCTGCCGGCGTTTTAACAAACCTTTTATCCGAAGGAATTATTCCGGGTATTGGAGGGATCGTGATTTTCATCCCGCAGATTGCCATCCTTTTTGCATTCATCGCGATCCTCGAAGAAACAGGTTACATGTCGCGCGTTGTGTTCCTCATGGATAAGATCATGCGCAGGTTTGGCCTGAACGGAAAAAGTGTGGTACCGCTCATATCCGGAGTGGCCTGTGCTATTCCGGCAATCATGGCTACCAGGACTATTGACAACATCAAGGAGCGGATGATCACTATTTTTGTAACTCCGTTCATGAGTTGCTCTGCCAGGCTGCCGGTTTATACCATTCTTATCGCCCTGATCATTCCTGAAAATCCTTTTTACCAGGGATTGGCCTTAATGGGAATGTATTTACTGGGAGTGATCGCCGCGGTTCTTTCCGCATGGCTGATGAAATTAATACTCAAAACCCGTCAGCGTAGCTTCCTGATCATGGAATTGCCAACGTATAAAATGCCGCGTTGGAGTAATGTGGGTATCACCATGTATGAAAAGTCGAAGGCGTTCGTTTTCGAGGCAGGGAAGATCATTTTTGCCATATCAATCATTCTTTGGGTACTGGCAAGCTACGGGCCCGGAGATTACATGGAAAATGCCGAGCAGTATGTTCTTCAGGAGCAGGTAACTTCAGCAGAGCTCAGTCCTGCCGACCTTGAAAAAACCGTTGAGGCGTTCAAGCTTGAACATTCATATGCCGGAATATTCGGCAAATTTATTGAACCTGCTATCCGGCCTTTGGGATATGACTGGAAAATTGGCATTGCGCTCATTACCAGTTTCGCTGCACGAGAAGTATTTGTGGGTACCATGGCTACGATCTACAGTATCGGCAATGTAGAGGATGAAGCAACAATTAAAACCCGCATGAAAAATGAGATGGACAGCTATGGCAATCCCCGATATGATCTGGCTACCGGTTTATCCTTACTTATTTTCTATGCTTTTGCTATGCAATGCATGAGTACCCTGGCCGTGGTTTACCGTGAAACAAAGAGTTGGAAATGGCCTGCCCTTCAGCTGATCTACATGAGCGGAGTTGCGTATCTTTGCTCACTGATCGTGTATCAGTCGCTTAGCTGATTTACAAAATATGACACATCCCAGAGAATATTATGTGGCGAGAATACAGGATTTTCGTCTGAAAATGGATTTGGTAAGCCGTGAGGTATACCGTCTCTCGTGGGCGCGTGTACTTGTATTTCTTTTGTTTCTCGTACTTTTCATCTTTTTTGCCAATGATAGAAACGGTCTTGCAATGGTCGTTTCAATAGCTGTATTTCCACTTGTTTTCGGCACGCTCGTGAATCGGTTTAATCGTAAGTCGGAATTGAGGGAAACCTACAGGAATTTGATGGAGATGAGTGAAGAGGAGTTGCTTCGTCTCGATTATCAGTTGAAAACCCTTGATGACGGCTCTGAATATATCACACGGGAACACCCTTACTCGTATGATCTTGACCTCTTTGGTAAACATTCCCTTTTTCAATTACTGAATCGCACACAAACACCCGATGGCAGGCAAATGATTGTATCCTGGATGCTTGCCCCCGCAAGCAAAGATGAAATCTTAATACGACAGGAAGCAGTAAGCGAACTGCAAGGAAAAATGGACTGGGTTCACCAGTTTCTTTCAGCAGGAAGAAGCGCCACAGCAACAGTGGAGAACACAGGCAGGCTTAAGTCATGGCTCTTAGATAAAAGTGAATCCGGCGCATCTCATCTGTTTACGGTCCTTTCGTACATTATGCCATCATTATTGGTTGCAGCCCTGGTGGCAGTAGTATTTTTTGGTGTGTCGATCTATATTCTATTTCCCTTCCTGGCAGTTAACGGTATTATTCTGGCACGGATTCAGGAGAAAATGCGCGCTGTAAGCGAACAGACCGAAGGAAATGTGAAACTTCTCCGCTCCTATGAGAAAATGATAACCTGTCTTATCAGGGAGGACTTTACAAGTGACCGATTACAGCAACTATGCAAACCATTCGGAATGAAGTCGGTACAAGCCATTAAATCCCTGAGAAATTTGCTCGATATTCTGGATGGCCGAAGCAATATGTTTTATGGAATATTTGATCTCGCTTTCCTGCTCGATGTTCATTTACTAAATCGAATCCGGAAGTGGAAAAGTGAAAATGAGCACGATCTGTCAACATGGTTTGAGAACATTGCCGAACTTGAAGTGCTTTCGAGCATGGGTGCTCATGCATATTTATTCCCAGGGCACACTATACCGGAGATCAGTGCCGACTGGCAACTGAACGCCACCGGTGTTGGCCATCCCCTGATAAATCCGAATGAATGTGTAATTAATGATTTTACAATGCAAGGTGAGGGTACTGTCGTGATCGTCACGGGCTCCAACATGTCAGGCAAAAGTACCTTCCTCAGGACTGTCGGGATTAATATGATCCTGGGTTTGATGGGATCTGTTGTATGCGCAGAGCGAATGCTGATACCTGTATCGCAGGTTTTCACAGGAATGCGTTCAGAAGATGATCTTGCCTCGCACATTTCATCATTTTATGCCGAATTGCGCAGAATTCGCGCACTGCTTGAAAAAATTCAAACCTCAGAACTACCGGTGCTTTTCATGCTCGATGAAATTCTCAAAGGTACCAACACGCAGGATCGCCATCGCGGATCTGAGGGACTGGTAAAACAATTGTCGATGATGCCGGCTTTTGGATTTATCTCCACTCACGATCTTGAAATTGGAAGACTGGGTGAACAGGACAAGAAGATTCAGAATTACAGCTTTAACAGCTCCATCAAAGGGGACGAGATTATTTTCGACTATAAGATTTCACCCGGTATATGTCATAGCTTCAATGCCAGTAAATTGATGGAAAAAATGGGGATTCACCTGGCCGACTGATCAATACTCATCTTTTCCTATCTTTGAAACCATGATCCGAATCTTCCGACTTTCAGTATACGCTTTCATCATTCTGATGGGATGCCAGACAGTAGAATCTGAAAATACTAAAACCACTCTTTTTGCTGACAGCGTCGAACTGAAAATCAGAGAATTTCAGGATAGCCGGAATACCCCCGCAATCATCAGTTATTTAAATAATGAAAATGCACGGTATCGCCTGCAGGCAGCGAGGGCGCTTGCATCTTTGCAGGATAGCTCTGCTGTCGAAATGCTGGAGGTTTTACTGAATGATCAGGATTCTTCCGTGAGGAAAGCAGCGGCATTTTCTTTGGGAATGACCAGGGACACAATTGCGGTGGCGCCTATTCTGCGCGCGCTCAAGGAAGAACAAATCCCCGTGGTTCGTCGGGAATTGCTCGAAGCACTCGGTCGCGTGATTGATCAGCCAAGACTAATCCTTCTTCAGCAGCAGGAAGCATCTTCCATGCCGGAAAAGGAAGGGCTCGCATGGGGCCTGTACCGCGCGGGGAGAAGAAATGTTTTTGATCAATTTTCAATTGAGATTGCTCTTTCTTTGTTGAATCCGCAAAATTCCTATCGCACCCGTCTAGGGGCATCTAATTTTCTAATTCGCACGAGGGATGTCGATAATTGTGCGTTTCAGGATCAAATCAGAGGACTTTCGGCAGGTGAAAAGGCTGCTGCGGTTCGAATGAACCTGGTACGTTCCCTGGGATCCTGCGACAAGCCGGAGACGATTGAATACCTGAAAAAAACGGCGTTGGGTGATCAGGATTACCGGGTGCGTGTAAATGCGGTTAGTGCACTGGAAAGATCTGCTGCACTGGCGAATGATGCGTCATTGCTTGTGGCTCTTCTGAATGATACACAGGTTAATGTGGCCATCCAAACTGCAGAGGCTATAGATCGTTCTGATAATATTCAGTTTAATGCCGAAATGCAATCCCTTGCCACTGAACATCCTAATCAACGTGTTCGCGGGTCGTTGCTTTCGGGTCTTGTAAAAACCGACAATGAAAAATGGCTACCAGTTGTAATGGAAAAATATGGTGCGGAAACAGATCCGTATGCGAAGGCATACCTGCTGACTGCTGCGGCAGCCGGTAACAATGCCACACAGTTTCTTGCGGAACACATTTTTTCAGACGAGGAGACTGTGGTCAATTCAGCTGCAATGAATGGATTCATCGTATCAGGCACACGTCAGGATATACTGGCAACCGCAGCGGTTCAACCGGTAATTCTACGCGCATTGTATTCAAATGATATTGTAAAAACCTTTCAGGCACTTACCGTGGTTAATGATAATTATGAAACCTACGAATCTCTGCTCGATGCTGATGAATTGAATAAATTGGTGGAGGAAAATGAAGACGAGTTTCTTGTCTATAATGTTCAGAAACTGCTGGATCGTCTCAACGGGATTGAATCTGAAGAATTTGCATACGAGAACAAGCAGGAAATTGACTGGCAGGGACTTCAGCAACTTAGTGAAAACCCGAAAGCGGTGATCCATACTACAAAGGGAGACATTTTCCTTGATCTTTTTCCGGAAGATGCCCCGGGTTCGGTCATAAATTTTATAAATCTCGCCCGGTCGGGCTATTACAATGGTATCAGGTTTCATCGGGTGGTTCCCAATTTTGTTATTCAGGCCGGTTGTGATCGAGGCGATGGCTGGGGTGGAGGAACATATGCCATCCGAACAGAAATTTCAGGACGGCAATATGAAGCGGGAACTGTGGGGATGGCTTCAGCCGGAAAGGACACCGAGAGCACGCAATGGTTCATTACGCATTTTCCAACGCATCATTTGGATGACGACTACACAGTTTTTGCCAAAGTTACAGATGGAATGGAGGTCGTTCATCAGATTGAAGTAGGAGATGCCATAAATTCCATCGAAATATTTAACAGTTCTGAATTATGAAAGAGAATAATATCCAGGATTTGAAGCTGGGAATTCTTGGAGGGGGACAGCTTGGAAGGATGTTCATACAATCGGCGATGGACTATAATATTGACGTCCACATTCTTGATCCTGATCCCGATGCTCCATGTAAAAATGTGGCGACATCTTTTACAGTGGGCAAGCTTACCGACTATGATACGGTAATGAAATTCGGAAAGGATTGTGATATACTTACGATAGAGATCGAAAACGTAAATACTGAGGCTCTCAGGGCACTTGAAAAAGAAGGTGTCAGGGTATTTCCCCAGCCGGACATAATTGAGCTGATTAAGGATAAGCGAACTCAAAAATCATTTTACCGTGATCACGATATACCAACGGCAGATTTTACCCTGGTGGATAGCAAAACAGATATCGCAAAGCTTGGTAAGTTTCCGTCGGTAAATAAGCTTGGAAAAGAGGGCTATGACGGTCGGGGCGTGCAGGTTCTGCGTACTGCTTCAGATATTGACAAAGCATTTGATGTGCCCGGCCTGATCGAGGATCTGGTTGATTTTGAAAAAGAGCTGGCAGTAATTGTCGCTCGAAATGAACGTGGAGAGTGCAGGACTTTTCCAGTTGTGGAAATGGTCTTTCACCCGGAGGCTAACCTGGTGGAATATCTGTTTGCCCCGGCTGATGTCTCTGCAGAGATTGCGAAGAAGGCAGATGAAATTGCCCGTAATGTTATCGACAGACTGGGGATGGTCGGACTCCTCGCTGTTGAGATGTTTCTCACCCGGGATGGAGATATTCTGGTTAATGAAGTGGCTCCCAGGCCGCATAATAGCGGGCACCAGACAATAGAGGGAAACATTACCTCCCAGTATGAGCAACACCTGCGGTCCATATTTAACCTTCCGCTTGGCGATACCTCTTCGAGGGCAAAAGCGGCAATGGTGAATCTTCTGGGTGAAGAAGGGCATACGGGTCCGGCATTTTATGAGGGTTTGGAAAAGGTTTCTGCCATTAGCGGCGTGCACGTCCACCTGTATGGTAAAAAGCTCACCAAGCCTTTCAGGAAAATGGGACATGTGACAATCGAAGAGAATGATATGGAACTTCTCATCGAAAAAGTGCAATTTGTAAAAGAACATTTGAAAGTAATCTCAAACGTATGAGCGATTTACAAGTAGGTATAATCATGGGGAGCAAATCAGATCTTCCCGTCATGAAGGAAGCGGCGGCTGTTTTGAAAGAACTTGGAATAGAACCGGAGGTCACGGTCGTATCTGCACACCGAACACCTCACAGGATGGTTGAATATGCAGAATCGGCACGTTCACGGGGTATAAAGGTGATAATCGCGGGTGCCGGGGGAGCGGCACATCTACCCGGAATGGTGGCATCGCTCACTACATTGCCCGTGATCGGCGTTCCTGTGAAATCCAGTAATTCCATTGATGGCTGGGATTCTGTTTTATCTATACTTCAGATGCCCGGAGGTATTCCTGTAGCAACGGTTGCCCTGAACGGGGCGAAAAACGCCGGTATTCTGGCAGCTGAGATTATTGGCGCTTTTGATGAAGGTGTAGCAGACCGGCTTGCTCAGTTCAAGGAAGAACTGCGTGAGAAGGTCATGAATTCCATCGAGGATGTGGAAAAAGGATGGAAATCCTAATGCTTCAGATATATATCAAGGAAATTGTGTATCTGATCATAACGCCCGAGAATGATCATGGTATCTCCTTCAGATACGATTTTGTCTGAATGCGGGTTAAATATAAATCCCTGAACGTCATCCTTAAAAGCAATGACTGTTACACCGGTACGCTGCCGGATATTCAGATCTTTCAGGGAAAGGTCATGAAATTCATCTTTCATTCTGGAGTACGGAACCTCTTCCAGCATGAGTTTTTCTTCACCCACTCCGTTCAGTAATTCCAAAAATTCAATTACAACAGGTTTTGTCACCAGATTTGCCATATGAATACCGCCAAGTCTGTCGGGCATTACCACATGTTCTGCCCCGGCACGATAAAGCTTGGTTTCAGAATTTGCTTCCGATGCTTTCGCGATTACACGGATACCCTGATTCATTCCCCGGGCAGTGAGCGTAATGAAAACATTATCAGCATCATTCGGAAGCGCGGTAATCACCGTAGATGCACGTACAATCCCGGCTTCTTCCAGTACTTCATCCATGGTGGCATTTCCATTGATGAACATATAATTTCTTTCATTTGAAAATGATTTGATCACCTCAGGGTCCCGTTCTACAACAACAAACGGACGGTTTTCGGCGTACAATTCTTCACAGGCTTGCGCGCCGTTTTTTCCAAAGCCGCAGACAATGACGTGTTGGTTAAGCTTTTTCACTTCCCTGCTCGATTTAAGATTTTTAAATATTTTTTGAAGTTCGCCCTCAAATAAAAATGAAGATACTACAGAAACTGAATAAGCGAAAATAGCCAGGTTGACTACGATATATCCGGTAGTAAAAATTTTCCCTATGTCAGAAAGCGGATTTACCTCCGTAAAACCGACTGTTGAGAATGTTATTACCGCCATATATGCCGCGTCCACAATGCCGTACCCTTCAATTACTACATAGCCGATTGTTCCTCCAATGATGCTCAGGAAAAAGAGAAATGTGGCAATGAATATTCGCTCAATACTTCGGGGCATGCGTGAAAATATACATAATGAAATTGGTTTGCAATTTTGTGTTAATATGTGCTATTTCAATTTTCGTAATGAAGGAGCAGCGTATAATTTCTCTTTGGTCGGGCCCCAGAAATGTATCAACAGCATTGATGTATTCATTTGCCCAGCGCCCTGATACTTCCGTTATTGATGAACCGCTTTATGCGCATTACCTGGATACATCGGGCGCCCAGCATCCTGGCCGTGAGGTGGTACTGGCAGCGATGGACAAGGACCCTGACCGCATCTGGAAAAATGTTTCGAAATATGAATCGCCCGTTGTCTTCATTAAGAATATGGCTCATCATATTGCGGGGATCAATGACGAGTGGTTTTCAATTCCTGTACCGATTTTGTTGATCAGGGACCCTGAAGAAATGTTGCCGTCGCTGCAAGTACAGATCCCCAGACCGACTTTGCAGGATACCGGTCTTCAGCATCAACTTGACCTGGTAAACAAATTTCGGAAATCAGGGGTCAATCCGTATATTCTTGATTCTAAGAAATTATTAATGAACCCACCGGAAGTGTTATCTGAACTTTGCGAATGGGTGGGAATTGACTTTGATGAAAGTATGTTGCGCTGGCAACCCGGTCCTATTCCGGAAGATGGTGTCTGGGCACCGTTCTGGTATCACAGGGTTCATGAATCGTCCGGATTTCAGACCTATCGGCCGCGTACTGGAGCCTTCCCTGAAGATCTGATTCCACTATTGGAAACGTGCAAACCTATATACGAACAATTGGTAAATCAATCATAACATGACGAATAAGATACAATTGCCCGATGAAAGAAATGCGGGAATTCTTGTAAACATCAACGGGAAGCTATTCCCCCGTGAGGAGGCCAGGGTCTCTGTTTTTGACAGTGTTGTACAGGGGGGTGATGCCGTGTGGGAAGGCGTAAGAATCTATGATGGAAAGGTGTTCATGCTCGAGGAGCATCTCGACCGGTTATTTGATTCGGCCCATGCGATGGCATTTGCCAATGTTCCTTCACGTGCATCAGTGCGGGAAGCCATATTTGATACACTGAATGCAAACGGTATGTATGATGAGGCTCATATCCGGCTGACGCTTACACGTGGTGAAAAAGTAACGAGCGGAATGAGCCCTGTATTTAATCAGAGCGGCTGTACACTTATTGTTCTTGCAGAGTGGAAAAAGCCGGTATACAAAACATCTGGTATATCCCTCATTACATCCTCCATTCGAAGAAATAACCCTTCTTCCATAGATTCGAAAATTCATCATAACAACCTGATCAATAATATACTGGCTAAAATCGAGGCCAACCTGGCCGGTGTGGATGACGCCGTGATGCTGGATATGATGGGGTTTGTATCAGAAACGAATGCAACGAACCTTTTCTTTATTAAAAATGACCAGGTAAAAACACCACATGCCGATAGTTGCCTGCCGGGAATCACACGCAGAAATGTTATCCGTATTTGCCATCAGCAGGGAATTCCCCTTACTGAAAGGAATATTTCCATAAGCGAAATGTATACAGCCGATGAGGTTTTCACAACCGGAACCATGGGAGAGCTTTCACCAGTATTGAAGATTGACGGACGTGTGATTGGAAATGGCAAACCGGGGCCTGTAACCCACAGGATCCAGGAGGCCTACAGGGCCATGACTCAAAATGAAGGAGTTACTATTCCGCGCCGGTAGTCCCGGCTTTTTCGGTTTTTTTCTCGGGAATGATCAATGACATTACGATTGATCCGGTGAGCGTACTGATGATCACAATAAAAGAAACTGCGGTGCTGATTTCAATGCTGAAGATTTCCAGAAGCATTTTAGCCCCGATGAAGATCAGGATCAGTGAAAGACCCCGCTGAAGGAGATAGAATTTGTCGATGATCCCCGCCAACAGGAAGAATTTGGCCCGGAGCCCCAGTACTGCGAAGATATTGGAGGTATAGATCAGAAATTCGTTTTGGGTGATAGCAAAAGCAGCTGGAATTGAATCCACTGCAAATATTAAGTCGGTGGTCTCTATGAGTATGATCACCAGGAAAAGAGATGTAAAATACAGTGTGCCGTCTTTTCTGATGGCAAATTTTCCTCCATAGTCACCGTTGATGATCCTCAGATATTTCCTGGAAAATTTCAGGATCGGATTATTACCCGGGTCGATTTCATTGCTGTCATCTTCAAAAAAGATCTTAATTCCGGAATACATAAGGAATACCCCGAAGAAGTAAAGAATCCAGTGAAACTGTTCTACCAGGTAGGCACCAAGGAAAATGAAAATGGCTCTGAAAACCAGCGCTCCAAGTATTCCCCAAAACAGAATGTTATGATAATATTTTTCGTCAACGCGGAAATACCGCAGAATGATAAGAATTACAAAGATATTGTCGACTGATAAGGCGTATTCGGTGAGGTATGCGGAAAAGAATTCCAGCGAAGGCTCTGTGCCGCCGTCGTATGCATAGATCAGGTATCCAAAGACCATTGAAATCGCCACCCAGAAAATGGACTGGTACAGGGCTGATTTGGTCGAAATGGAATGCGCCTTCTTATTGAAGACACCCAGATCAATAATTAAGAAAAGTATAATGATGGCGCCAAAAAGAGCAAAAAGTAAACCTTCATTGGCATTACCAAACATCGACAATAGCAGCATGCGATAAATTCCTTGGCCTTGAAAGACCTATTTATTTAAATTCTAATTTGTGACCGTCTGCAATTTGGCCGGTAAATGGCGCCTAAATTACAAAAATATACCACTTTCCAATGGCATTCAGGGGTTTATTCTTTCTGGAAGTATGAAGTAACCAAAATGGTCACATATTATTACATATATTACATGTGCCGGAAATTAGAATGTTCCGCTCTTCGATACTAAACCCCTCAGGCAGAATGATTTGCGGTATCGTTACGTCTTCTATGCAAACGGTATTTCCGCATTTATTACACTTGAAGTGTATATGTTCATGATGGTGTTCTTCCACCGAACAATCACTGCAGGGAGCATATTTGGTCGCTCCCGAGTCATCAAGAACTTTGTGTATCAGACCCTTCTCCTGAAAGGTCTTCAATGTCCTGTACAATGTAACCCGATCATAGCTGTCCTCAACAGCACTTTCAAGGTCGGCATGCGACATGGCATGATCATGATTTAATAAGATCTGCAGCACGTCGTGACGGCAAGAGGTGTTCTTGAGGCGATAATTCTTCAGGATTTTGGCAACGCGATCCATACTATTAAGATACACACATAGCGTATAATTTAAAACTACTCGGTTGTTTGAAATTGCAGCTCAAGAAGGTTTCGGTAAAGCCCATTCTTTTGATTTGCCAGTGTAATGTGATCACCGGATTCAATAATTTCACCGTCTCGAATTACAAGAATACGATCAGCCTTTCGGATTGTTGAAAGCCGGTGGGCAATGATAATGGAGGTACGGCCTTTCATCAGCCCTTCAAGCGCTTCCTGAACCAAAACCTCGGATTCCGCATCAAGGGAGCTCGTTGCCTCATCAAGTACTAAAATTTCTGGATCTTTCAGGATGGCCCTGGCAATGGCAATACGTTGCTTTTGACCCCCGGATAGCCGAACACCGCGCTCTCCAACCATCGTATTGAGCCCGTCTGGAAAGCGTTGGATGAATTCAAGGGCATTTGCTTTTTTTGCTGCTTCAAGTATCTCTTCCTGGGAGGCTCCTTTTTTCCCATACCCAATATTTTCTCCGATCGTTCCGCCAAAAAGGATCACTTCCTGTGGAACGATACCTACATGATCCCGATAAAAGGTGAGATCATATTCCATTACATCTTTATTATCGATGAGCAATTTGCCGGAATCCGGAAGGTAGTATCGCATCAACAGTTGGATGATGGTTGATTTGCCAGCGCCACTGGGTCCCACCAATGCAATTTTTTCGCCGGCATGAATGCTGAAAGACAGATTTCGAATCACTTTTAATTCAGGGCGGGAAGGATAGGCGAAGGTAATGCTGTTGTATGAAATATCTCCCTTGATCCGTTCCGAATGAATTTTAGGGTTATTTACTTCCTGTTCCTCCCGGATGATTTCCATAACGCGTTCTGATGCGCCAATGGCTCGTTGAAGTTGTCCGTACAAATCGCCGAGACCTGCAATGGATCCGCCGATGAATGCTGTATAGAGAACAAACCCAAATAGATCACCACTGGACATGGCGCCACTTGATACGAGTGATGCTCCATACCACATGAGCGCTACGATTCCGGAGAAGAGCACGAAAATGATAAAAGAAATGAAGGCTCCGCGGTATTTTGCTGTGCGCAAGGCGACATTGATCAATTCCCGTAATGCACGGATATAGCGGTTGGTTTCGAATTCTTCATTGGTAAATGCCTTTACAATCTGAACAGACTGCAGTGTTTCCTCGACGATAACGTTGGCATCGGCCAGTTTATCCTGCGTTTGTCGCGAGAGTCGGCGGATAAAGTTGCCAAAGACCAGGGCTGAAATAACCAGTACCGGAAAAGTAGCCAGCATGAACAGGGTTAGTTTGGGGGATACCATAAAGATGATGACACTTCCGATCACCAGGGTGGCGATCTGTCGGAAAAACTCTGCCAGTGTAACTGAAAAAGTATCCTGAAGCAGTGTGACATCAGAGGTAATCCGACTGATCAGTTCACCTACCCTGCTACGGTCGAAGAAGATCATGGGCAAGCGAACCATCCGACCGTACATATCCCTTCGCATGTCGGCCATTGCCCTTTCGTTCACCTGGGCAAAAAGATATACCCGAAAAAAGGAAAATATACTTTGAATGAATAATACGCCGATAAGTGCTATGCCGATATCTGAAATTCGTTCTACCACGTACGGATTGCCCGCCGGAAAGGGTAATTGCCAGTTCTTACCATCTGCTACGTCTACAAGCTTGCCAGCCAGGTATGGAAAGGCCAGCAGGGTTGTGCTGCTGAAAGCAAGACAGATCATTCCCAGAATGAAATAGCTCCGATACGGCTTGATATACCGCGTTATTTCAAAAAGCTTTTTTAGATTGCCTTTGGTGAGTTTACGTTTTTCTTCAGGCTCCAGGGGGCCCCTGCCTCTTTTTTTTGCCATGCTCCGTACCCGCGATTAGGCGTATGTTTTTGAATCTACAAATGTATTCACTTCTGCCTCCATAAACACAACAAATGATATGAAAAGAGGTTCACGCCCTTAAATGGGTAACTTTCTAATTTTTGCACTAACTTTAGATAAAAGATCAGCATTATGCCCCTTTATGAATTGAAACGCGTGATGGTCGGCCTGGACCTCACAGAAATGGATGACCACCTGATTGCCTATGTAAATCACCTGGTAGACCTCTTTGATCTGGATGTGGTTTACTTTCTTCATGTTGCCAAGCAGCTCAAGTTGCCCGATCGGATTCGCAGGAAATATCCTGATATCATGGCTCCGATTGATGAGTCGATTGAGAATGAGATCCGTAAAAAGATTGAAGAGAAGTTTGTGAACAGGCAGGGCACCGAATACAAGATTGAAATTAAAGAAGGGGATGCCATCGAAGAAATCCTTCACTGGACAGGTATCAAGCATGTTGATTTGATCCTTATGGGGCGCAAGCTGGACCTGGAAGGATCCGGTACCCTTGCTTTAAAGGTTGCCAGGGTAGCACATTGTTCAATTCTTTTTGTTCCCGAAGGCAGGAAGTTCAACCTTGAAAAGATCCTGGTTTCGGTAGATTTTTCAAAAACTTCAGCACTCGCACTGGAAGCGGCTGTTCGGCTGAATAAGCGTACAGCTGTACAAATTGTGCTGCATAATGCCTATGAAGTGCCGTCAGGTTATCATTTTACCGGTAAGTCGTTTGAGGAATTTAAAAACATCATGAAGCAGAATGCACAGGAAGACGCGTATGAATTTGTAGAAAAAAACGGGCTTCAAAAGGATGATGTGATGTATTCATTCACTTTTGATGACGAAGAGGACCCCGGGGAACGCGCGTACGAGGTGGCTAAGGAAATGAATGTCGACCTAATGATGATTGCTTCGCGCGGACGTACAGGTCTGGCTTCCCTTTTATTGGGAAGTGTTGCCGAGAAAATGATCCGGTACGATTCAGAAATTCCGTTACTTATTGTTAAGGACAGAAAAGAGAACCTGGGATTTTTCCAGGCTCTACTAAGACTCTAGGCTGATTTGCGAAGCTCTTCTTCCTTAAGTCGGAGAGCTTTTGCCTCGGCTTTGTTGCGGCTGTACTTAATATGCTTCGGCACTCCTTTCATGTCCCATATCAAGCCCAGCCATGAAAAGACTTTCAGTCCATAGTAAGTCAGATCAATTTCCCACCAGAAAAATCCCTGACGTGCCGCTACTTCGTAGTAGTGGTGATTATTGTGCCACCCCTCTCCCAGTGTAAGTAATGCCAGCCAAAGGCTGTTTCGGGATTCGTCGTTTGATTCATATCGCTGATTACCGAATTTGTGCATGATCGAATTAATCGAGAATGTGGCATGGTAAACCAGGATTGTACTCAGGAAAAACCCAATGAAGAGGGTGGACAGGCCGTAATGAGTGAACATCAGCCATGGGCTTCCACCGTTGACCCAGGCACCCAGCATGGTAACAATTATCGCAAGTGTTACCGGAGGAACCAGGTAGTGCTTGTTAAGCCATACCAATTCAGGATATTTCGCATAGTCACCAATGGTTTTATAATCGGTTTCCTTGTAATCCGGACCGATGATCCAACCCACATGTGAATACCAGAATCCATACAATTTCATTGAATGCGGATCTTCCGGCTGATCACTGTGCCTGTGATGGTGACGATGGTGAGCTGCCCACCACAAAGCACCTTTTTGAGCGCTCGTCTGTGCCATAAAAGCGATCACAAACTGAAACCAGCGGCTCGTTTTGTATGATTTATGTGCAAAATAGCGGTGATATCCACCGGTAATCCAGAACATTCTGAAAAAGTACAGGAATGCACATACGATCCAGTCAAAAAGTGTTGCTCCTGTCCATATCGCGGCAAGAGGAATCAAATGAACGGCAATAAACGCTATCTCCTGGCGGAGAATAGGTTTATTCCTTTTACGTAGTGTAATACTATCAGACATAATAAATATATTCTTTTGGGTGTTTTTCACCCTGATTGGCGCAAAGTTAAGACTTATTCTGTAGAACTGTTTTTATTTCATTTAGTTTCAGTAACGCTTCAACAGGTGAGATCGTATTGATGTCTAGGGCATTTAACAATTCTTCAACATTCTTGAAACGCGGATCCGCCTCAAATAAGTTCAATTGATAATTTGCTTTTGGAACCTCTGAAAGTTTTTTGGAGGTGTCGTTCTTTCGTTTATCCTTCTCCAGAAAATGCAGGATTTCATTGGCACGGATCACAACTTTATTAGGCATCCCGGCCAGTTGCGCTACATGGATACCAAAGCTGTGCTCGCTACCCCCTTCTTTCAGGGTTCGCATGAAAAGGATCTTATCTCCCGCTTCCTTTACAGACACATTGAAGTTGTGAATCCTGACAAAATCTTCCGACAGCTGATTCAATTCATGATAGTGTGTCGCGAAAAGTGTTTTTGGGCGATGATCAGGATGATTATGAAGGAATTCAAGAATACTCCAGGCAATCGAAACCCCGTCATAGGTGCTGGTGCCACGGCCAATCTCATCCATCAGGACAAGACTGCGGTTATTAAGGTTATTCAGAATGCTGGCGGTTTCTGTCATTTCAACCATGAAAGTTGATTCGCCCTTCGCCAGGTTATCTGATGCCCCGACACGTGTGAATACCTTGTCGATTATACCAATAGCCGCACTTTCTGCCGGCACAAAAGAACCCATCTGTGCCATGAGGACGATCAGTGCAGTCTGACGAAGTAAGGCGGATTTACCTGCCATATTCGGACCGGTGATCACCATGATTTGCTGATGGTCATTATCCAGATATACATCATTGGGTACATAGGGTTCCCCGGGAGGGAGCTGTTTTTCGATCACTGCGTGCCGCCCCTGCCTGATGTCGATTGTGAGTGAATCATTTACCTGAGGACAAACATATCGGTTCTGAAGAGCAACCCGTGCGAATGACATCAGGCAGTCAAGCCTGGCAATTGCACGCGCGTTCTGCTGAATTCTGTGGGTGAAATCTCCGGCGAATTCCACCATTCGGCTAAAGAGATCCTGTTCGATTGCCACGAGTTTTTCTTCAGCGTTCAGGATTTTCTCCTCATATACCTTCAATTCTTCGGTAATGTAACGTTCCGCATTTACCAACGTCTGCTTCCGGATCCACTCCTGAGGAACTTTGTTTTTATGTGTATTACTCACCTCCAGGTAATACCCGAATACTTTATTATAAGCGATTTTAAGCGAAGGAATTCCCGTCCGCTCACATTCCCGCTGTTGTATCTGAACCAGGTAATCCTTACCCGAAAACGCAATGGCACGAAGTTCATCAAGAGTTTCATCCACACCGTCACAGATGATATTTCCCTGATGCGTAACCATCGGCACCTCCTCCTTTAACTCTTTTTGCAGGCGCTCGATCAATTCGATACACGGGTCCAGTTTGATGGCGATTTCATTCAGGCCCGGATCGCCCTGAGCAGCCAGAAGTTCTGCTATACTGGGTAATATGAGCATCGATTTACGAAGCTGTGAAAGCTCCCGTGGATTGATCCTCCGTGTGGCAACTTTACTGATCAGCCGTTCCAGATCTCCGATTTTTTTCAGATGGCTTTCCAGATCGGTTAGCAAATTCCCATCCTTTACGAGGGACGAAACGATCTCATGCCTGTCCCTGATTTTTTCCGGATCACGTAAGGGCAGTACCAGCCACTGGCGAAGAAGCCTTGAACCCATCGGAGTTGTGGTTTTATCCAGAATTTGAATAAGAGCCACACCCCCTTCCTGCTGGGGGTATACCAGTTCAAGGTTTCGTATGGTGAACTTATCAAGCCAGACATGCTTATCTTCATCCAGGCGCCCGATGGAGGAAATATGGGCTGTTTCCCGATGTTCAGTTTCATCAAGGTAATGCAGGATAGCACCGGCAGCAATAATGCCGTTTTTCATCCGGTCGATACCGAATCCTTTTAAAGAACTTGTTCTGAATTGCTGCAGCAATTTTTCATTGGCAAAATCTTCACTGAATACCCATTCATCCAGCATGTAACGAGCACCATTATCGGGGATGAACCGACTGATCTCAGTCTTCTGACGCTTACAGAAGATAACTTCAGCCGGCTGAAAGCCCTGAATTAGTTTTGAAATATACGCGGCATGACCCTGGGATGTCATAAACTGACCGGTAGATAGATCCAGAAATGCGATCCCTAAGGAATTATCATTTTCGTAGTGAATGGATGCCAGAAAATTATTCCGTTTCCGGTCGAGTACATTATCGTTGAATGACAATCCGGGGGTTACGAGTTCTGTAACTCCTCGTTTCACGATACCTTTTACAGATTTTGGATCCTCCAGCTGATCACATATCGCAACCCTGTTTCCGGCACGTACCAGCCGCGGCAGATAGTTATCAAGGGCATGGTGCGGAAACCCTGCAAGTTCTACTTCGGAGGCTGAACCGTTTGACCGTTTGGTTAATACAATATCAAGTATTTCAGATGCCCTGATGGCGTCTTCTCCGAAGGTTTCGTAAAAATCCCCTACCCGAAAAAGCAAAAGTGCGCCCGGGTACTTTGCCTTGATGGCATTGTACTGTTTCATTAACGGGGTTTCCTTTGGGGCAGCAGTTTTAGGCATGGTCTAAGCTACAAATATTCTTTTTTTTGAAAGGATAATCAAGGTAAATACTCTGGCGGAAAATACCATCCCACATACTTTTTTATGCATTTTTGTCGGATGGTACGTAAGCTGTCTAATGATGAACTGGGGAGAAAGTCAGTTGGTGAATTCAGAAAATCTGAAAAACAACCCATTGCAGTAGTTTTGGATAATGTCCGGAGTATGCACAATGTGGGATCTATATTTCGTTCAGCGGATGCTTTTTTAATTGAACGCATCATCCTCACGGGGATTACTGCCTGTCCGCCCCACAGGGAAATTCAAAAAACAGCTCTTGGCGCAACGGAATCGGTCGACTGGACCTATGTGGAAAAGAGTGTCGACGCTGTACGTGAATTGCGTGCAGAAGGATATAAGATCATTGCCATTGAACAAACAGAGCCCGTAACAGAGCTTCAGGAATTTATGCCGGAACCAAATCAAAAGTATGCGCTGGTCTTTGGGAATGAAGTTTTTGGTGTGGCTGAAGAAATTGTTGCAGAGGCAGATGTATGTATAGAAATACCTCAGTTTGGAACCAAACACTCGTTGAACGTTGCGGTGAGTGCTGGAGTAGTAATGTGGGAGTTTGTATCCAGGTTAAAATAAAAAAGCTACCCTGGTTCCCCATGGATAGCCCTTTTCAACCTAAACAAAGCGTCTTTATATTGTAGTCAGTTCTTTGAGTTCATCTCCGTTGATCACCTCAAATGTGAAGTTTTCACCCTGAAGACTGCTCAGGTCATAGACCCTTTTGAAGCCGCGCTCGAAATTCACACGCTCTTCATGAAGAACCAGACCTTTTTCATTTCTGATTTTTATTTCTACTTCCTGCTGATTAGGCTTCATAACCAATAGCTGGAATTTCTTTGAACCTTCAATTCGTTGAACATTCGCTTCAAGTGATTGCAATTCGATGGTTTCTACAATTTGAGAATGATCTACGGCCTGGCGAAGAATACTGCCATCTGAATTGATCACTTCAAATGTATATGTGCCAGCTTCCAGGTTCTTAAAGTTATAAGGCAGTGCGAAACCATCCTCAGAATTAACTTTTTTGCTGTAAATCCGTACGCCCTCTTCGTTATAGAGTCGAACTTTTACTTTTCCTTCTTGTTCTGAAACATAGAACATCTTGTAGTTGGCGGGAGAAATTTTCATTACCGCCATCTTGGTTTCAGCCGTAGGGGCGGGCTTTTCTTTTTTAACTTTGTCATTGTCTCCTGCGAAAGCGAATGAAGATGCTCCGATTAAGGTCAGAGCGACCAGTGTTGTTAGAGTTTTCATGATGTTGATATTTTAAGTTTGTTGACCTACTCTATAGACGAGTGAAAGCCCCCCTGGGGTTACTTTCAGACCGTTTTTTATGATTAGTGGAGAGTTTTGCGTGCTGAATGGAGGAACCCCCGGATCGGGTTACCGCAAACCGGGGGATAAAAAGCCAGGTATTTAACGACATCAGAGGGATGAAGGGAATAAAAATATTAATAGTACTCATTTTCAGTTTTAACTTGGGGCATATGTCTTTTTCACAATCCTATGAGAAGCAGTTCATTTGGAGCAAAAGGGTGATCATTCTGCTGGCAGATTCTCCCGATAATAAAAATTTCAAAACCCAAATGAAGATTTTCGGTATGGAAAAAAAGGAGATGGAGGAGCGTGACCTGATTGTATTAACCAATCATTCCGCGGAGATTCCTGTCTCCGACCGTATGCAGTTGTTTCAAAAGTATGCATCTGTGAATACCGATTTTACCATTCTTTTATTAGGGAAAGACGGAGGAGTTAAGCTGAAAAAGAATGAACCGGTGTCTGCCAGCGAGTTGTTTTCACTCATCGATTCGATGCCGATGCGGCGCAGTGAAATGAAAGACCAAAAGAGATAGGATCAATTTACCTTTCAGAGGGAGTCAGTCCGTACTTTTCAGGGGGATTGTGTAAATTAAACCTGATAAGATAAAAGACATGACATTATTGAGGATTATGATTCTTCTGCCGGTTCTTTTGATGGCTTCCTGCGGTACAGATAATTCGGGAATCAAGCCGGAAAAAGTGGCCATCACAGAATCGGTATACGCATCCTTAACCATTCAGCCAGACAGCATGTACCAGGCCTATGCTGTTGTTTCGGGAATAGTTGAGCAGAATCTGGTGGAAGAAGGCGACCTGGTAAGGGTTGATGATCCCCTCGTTAAAATCAGGAACGACGCCCCTGAACTAAACCTGGCGAATGCCCGACTGGCTCTGGAGCAGGCACGGGATGATTTACAGGGCCGCAACAATGCCCTGGCCGATCTGGAAAACCAGATTGAGACCATGCGGTTGCAGCAGCGCGATGACAGCCTGAACTTTGAGCGTCAACGGCGGTTGTGGGAACAAAAGATCGGTACACAGACAGAATTTGAAAGAAGAAAACTTGCCTACCAGTTATCCTCGAATCAGCTGACCAATCTGAAAGTGGCCTATCGAAGGCTGCGGCAAGACCTTGAAATCCGGTATCAGCAGGCCATGAACAATTATGAGGTTGCCAGGGTGAACACCGGCGATTACACGGTAAGGAGCAAGATTGATGGTAAGGTGTACGCTCTTCAAAAAGAACCGGGTGAAACAGTATCAATGCAGGAGCCTGTAGCGATGATTGGCAGCGCTTCACGATTTATGATCGAAATGCTAATTGATGAACGTGATATTGCACGTATTCGATCAGGCCAGGAAGTGCTCATCTCACTGGAAGCATTTGACAACGCAGTATTTCAGGCGAAGGTTATAAAAATATACCCACAGAAGAACGAGCGGAATCAAACCTTTAAGGTGGAAGCACAATTTGAAAAGGATGCTCCCGCTGTTTTATATGCCGGATTGTCCGGCGAAGCCAATATCGTTATCGACCAAAAAGAAGCAGCGCTTACTATTCCGTTAGATTATCTTTCGGAAAATTCAACGGTATTAACTGATAGTGGTGAGATACCCGTGACAACAGGCCTTCGAAGTCTTGACAGGGTTGAGATACTGGAAGGGATCAATTCTGAAACCTTGATCTACAAACCCGAATGACAAACTGGAAGGTTATTCTTTCGATTTCCAAAACGCATTTGCTTTCACGCCTGAAGCAGACCAGTATCGCTGCACTCGGAGTAACTTTCGGTATCTCCACATTTATTATTTTGGTAAGCTTCATGACAGGGCTGAATAACCTGCTCGACGGATTGATTCTTGACAGGACACCCCATGTTCATCTTTACAACGAACTGGCACCCAGCGAACGCCAACCGGTTGATCTTTATGAGGGATTCAGTGACAGCTGGAATGTGGTTCATTCTGTTAAACCAAGGCTCAGCCAGGAGCGAATTCACAATGCCCTGCCCATAATCACATATCTTCGTGAGCATAAAAAAGTACTGGGTGCAACCCCGCAGGTACAGATCAATGGATTCTACATCGCCGGATCCATTCAGCTGAATGGCGTTCTCAACGGCGTTAATATCGGGGATGAAATCTCCCTGTTCAATATCGATCAATATATTGTTAACGGGGATCCTTTTGCGCTTGACCGGATTGACAATGGCATCATTCTGGGTGCCGGTGCGGCTTCAAAATTATCCGTCAATATAGGTGACCGCGTACAGGTTATGTCGGCCAACAGTGAGATTTTTCCATTAAAGATTGTGGGGATTTACCAGAGCGGACTGGCCGAAATTGATAATGTGCAGAGCTACATTTCCATTAAATCAGCACAGCGTATCCAGGGCGAGGGTACTAATTACATAACAGACATCAATATTAAATTGACGGATATCGAATTGTCACCCTCTTTTTCAAAGCAGCTTGAGAGCATGTTTAATGTTACCGCGATCGATATTAATACGGCAAATGCACAGTTTGAAACAGGTACTTCCATCCGGAACATTATAACCTATGCCGTGTCTGTAACGTTGCTCATTGTCGCAGGATTCGGGATTTATAATATTCTGAATATGGTGATATATGAAAAAATGAACGACATCGCTATTCTGAAGGCAACCGGATTTTCAGGACGTGATGTAAAGCTGATTTTTATGAGCCAGGCAATGCTCATCGGTCTTGCAGGAGGGTTTTTAGGTCTTGTATTTGGGCATCTCATTGCCGTGGCTATTGATCACACCCCGTTTGAAACCCAGGCCCTGCCAACAGTAGATACCTTTCCCGTGAATTTTAATCCTGTTTTCTATTTGATTGGGGTCATCTTCGCGTTAACAGCCACATTTTTTGCGGGTTATCTGCCGGCCCGAAGAGCCGAAAAAATTGATCCTGTTGAAATTATCCGAGGCCAATGAGCTACGTAATTGAAGCAAAGAATATTAACAAACATTTCTATGACCCCGTAGATTATCATGTTCTCCGTGATATTTCGTTCCGAATTAAAAAAGGTGAGTTTGTTTCAATTATGGGCAAATCGGGCTGTGGGAAATCAACATTGCTTTATATTCTGTCCACCATGGATTCCGACTATACCGGCGAACTGTATCTTGGCGGAAATCTGCTCTCCGGGCAGGATCAGAAAGAACTGGCGAGAGTAAGAAACGTGCACATCGGCTTTGTTTTCCAGTTTCATTATCTGTTGCCTGAGTTTACCGTATTGCAAAACGTCATGCTGCCCGCACTTAAACTGGGACGTAAACCGGCTTCGCAGGTAAAAGAAGATGCAATGAAAAAACTCGAGTTGCTGGATATTGGAGATCAGGCGCATAAACTGGCCCATCGTATTTCAGGCGGACAAAAACAGCGTGTTGCCATTGCTCGCGCACTCATCAATGACCCTGATATTATCATGGGAGATGAACCCACTGGAAACCTGGACAGCAGGAATAGTGAAAATGTCTTCAATATATTCAGGGAATTATGTGATAAGGGCCATCTTTCCCTGTTGGTCGTGACACACGACATTGATTTTGCCAAAAAAACAGACCGGATTCTCGAAATGGAGGACGGCCGGATCATTGGTGGAAATGATATATAAAAAAACCGGCCAAAAGCAGATCTAATGATCACCCCTGGCCGGTTTCAGCTTACAGATCGTGTCTATTTAGTCAGAGTAATGGTAGTAACTCCAAATAATCCGGTATCAATTGAAATCACGAGTTTGTTATTCGTGAATTGCTCAATGGTCCATTCTCCGGAGTAACTTCCCCCCTGCTGAGAATCATTATCCTCGATGATCAGCGTGGTATTGTCAGTTCCGAAAGTATAGTTGAATGTGCCACTTGTTTCGTCGGACGCCATATAATCGATTCCGGTACAGTCACCGGTTGCGCAACCTTCGAAAGTTAACCATGAACCGTCGCCCGGAACGCTCACATCAAAAAGTGTTTGAGAGTCTACCACCCACTTACCAACAATTCGTTCGTTTACATCTACAATCAGTTCTTCACTTTCAGACTCACTGCAGGAAGTAAAACCAATGACCGACAGGCCAAGGAGAATTAAAAAATAGTTGAATCGTTTCATAATTTTTAAATTTTGTATGTGCAGAATTCTGCGTTGTTTTGAGTTAATGCATGCCTTATTCCAATAGTAACACGCCATGTAAGAATTGAAGACATTTTGTATTTAATTGAAAATAAGCAACTTGAAGTGATGACATTCGGCGAAAAGATTTTTAAGTACTACCAGCAGATTAATGTTCCACAAGACCTGCCGACAGGAGTCGAGGTTTTATATCCCTTTGATTCGACAGAAGTAGCAGACCTTACGAGGTCGTTTTATATGCGCTATTTTAATGACAAACGACCACGCACTTTTCTGATTGGGATTAACCCCGGGAGATTTGGAGGTGGATCAACCGGTATTCCCTTTACCGATCCAAAAATACTTGAGGAGAAGCTTCAAATCCCGAATACCCTTGATAAGCGTCATGAACTTTCTTCCAGGTTTGTTTATCAGATGATTGATGCGCTGGGCGGGCCCGAGAAATTCTATGATTCATTTTACTTTACTTCCGTTTGCCCTCTCGGTTTTGTCAGGGATGGGAAAAACCTGAATTATTACGATGACAAGGCTCTCGAGGAGGCACTTGAGGAATATATGGCCGGTGAAATGCGAAAGCAATTAGATTTTGGCGGCAATGAAATTGCCTTCAGCCTGGGGATGGGAAAGAATATTAAGTTCCTGAAAGAATTTAACCGGCGCCATAACCTGTTTAAGGAAATCCGCCCATTACCGCATCCCCGCTGGATCATGCAATACCGGTTAAAGCGGCTTGATGAATTTATTGGGGTTTACCGGGAAACGCTTGCACCCTTTATGCCAGATTTTCATAAATAATGGCGGCTCCCTGTCCTACCCCCACACACATCGTGGCCAGACCGTATTTCACATTGGGCCTCTTTTGCATTTCGTGAATCAGGGTTGCTGAGATCCGTGTTCCGCTTGCGCCCAGTGGGTGCCCGATCGCGATCGAACCACCATTTACATTTACAATTTCCGGATCAAGGTCAAGATCCCGGATACACGCGATAGATTGTGCTGCGAAGGCCTCATTCAGTTCAACCAGCCCAATGTCTGATAACTTGAGCCCGGCACGTTTGAGTGCTTTCCTTGTCGCAGGAACCGGTCCGATACCCATGCAGTCGGGATTTACCCCTGCAATGGCCATGCTTACGATGCGGACTTTCGGACTGGCCGAAAGCTGTTTGAGAAGACTTTCATGTACGATTAGCGAAGCGGCTGCTCCGTCATTGATTCCCGACGAATTACCCGCTGTTACTGAACCACCGTCACGGAAAGCGGGTTTCAGTCCGCCTAAAACTTCCACCGAAGAAAGGCGCGGATGCTCATCCTTGTTAAATATTATAGGATCCTGTTTGCGTCGGGGTATTTCCACCGGAGTAATTTCATCTTTGAATTTTCCGGCATTATGAGCGGCCTCATACTTTTCCTGCGATCCATGTGCAAAGATATCCTGTTCTTCCCGCGAAATCTTCCAGGATGAAGCCACGTTTTCTGCCGTTTCTCCCATTGCAAAGGGATAATACTTTTCTGCAAGTTTCGGGTTGATGAAGCGCCATCCGATGCTGGTATCGTAAAGCTGCTGTCCACGGTCATAACCATATTCAGCTTTTCCAAGTACATACGGAGCCCGTGACATACTTTCAACACCTCCGGCAACATAAGCTTCGCCTTCCCCCAGCATGATCGCCCTGGAAGCATCCATAATCGATTGTAGACCCGATGCGCATAAACGGTTTACGGTGACACCTCCCGCCTCAATAGGTACACCTGCCATGAGCAGTGCCATGCGCGCTACGTTGCGATTGTCTTCACCGGCCTGGTTTGCAGCACCCAGAATAACATCTTCTATGACCCCCGGATCAAGATCCTGATTACGACGCAAAAGAGCGCGAATAACATCAGCTGCGAGGTCATCCGGTCTAACTCCCGCAAGGGTTCCTCCAAACTTTCCAACAGGTGTACGTACAATATCGATAATATAGGCTGCAGATGAACTCATGACATTCCCAAAATTTGGTTTACTTTGCATGCAAATTAAAGCAATAGGGATATGTTACAAAGAATCCAAACCGTATTTCTCTTTCTCATTGTCCTCTTTATGACAGGGGTTTTGTTTTTCAATGTATGGACCGGCACCTCTGATGAAGGGATTGTTAACCTTACCTCGTTCTACCTGGAGATTATTGCCGGTGAGGAGACCGAGTTCGTTTCGAATCCATATCTTATAATTGCTGTCCTGTCTATTGCCTCGGCAACCCTCGCCATGATCGAGATATTCAGGTACCGAAACCGGTTGTTGCAGATCAAACTGGGGGCGCTCAATTCACTGTTTATGGCCGCAACGATCGTTTCAATGGTGCTTTTCAGCAACAGCCTCACTGAAACCTATGCTGTTCAGACTTCACAATATGGTATATCACTCTACCTTCCGGTTGCTGCCATGATCTGTAACCTGCTCGCGAACCGTTTCATCCGAAAAGATGAAAAACTGGTTCGATCGGTCGACAGGATCCGATAAGCTGACATAATTGACAGCATTCACAGGCATATTATGTCAATATGTCACGGGACACCTTTCTGGAATGGAATTTGAAAATCCCTTTGCGGAATTAAAGCAAAGATGACTATGCAAGAGAAAGGTACTATTTCGATTCATACGGAAAACATTTTTCCGATAATCAAGAAATTTTTATACTCAGATCACGAGATTTTTTTACGTGAACTGATATCCAACGCCGTGGATGCTACCCAGAAGCTAAAGCGGCTCACCCTTATGGGCGAAAACAAGGATGAGGAGGGTGACCTTACTATCCATGTGAGCTTCGACAAGGACAAAAAAACCATCACCATCAGTGATCATGGTATCGGCATGACGGCCGACGAGATCAAGAAGTATATCAACCAGATCGCATTTTCTGGGGCGACCGAATTTGTCGAGAAATTCAAGGGTAAAGATGATATTAAGGACATAATCGGAAAGTTTGGTCTTGGATTCTATTCGGCATTTATGGTGGCTTCGAAAGTAGAGATCATCACAAAATCCTACCAGGAAGGCGCGTCACCGGCAAAATGGGTTTGTGATGGAACCACTGAATTCGAGATCATGCCAACAGAAAAGGAAAGCCGCGGCACGGATATTATTCTTCACATCGCCGAGGACTCTGTAGAATTCCTGGACGAATGGCGGATCAAAGGCATCCTCGACAAATATTGCCGCTTCCTTCCTGTACCCATTCAGTTTGGAACCACGGAAGAGCGCGTGGAGGATGGAAAAGACGAAGAGGGAAAACCCAAATACAAAACCGTAACCAGTCCGCGAATCATTAATGACACGGAACCGTTATGGACAAAATCTCCCTCGGAACTGAAGGATGAAGACTACCTGGAGTTTTACAGGACTCTATATCCAATGTCTGAAGAACCGTTATTCTGGATTCACCTGAACGTCGATTATCCCTTCAATCTCACCGGTATTTTGTACTTCCCCAGAGTGAAGAATGATTTCGAGGTTCAGAAAAACAAGATTCAGCTTTATTCACGTCAGGTGTTCATCACAGATGAAGTAAAGGATGTGGTTCCTGAGTTCCTGATGCTCTTGCACGGGGTGATCGACTCACCGGATATTCCCCTGAATGTGTCGCGGAGTTATTTGCAGTCTGACAGTAACGTTAAAAAGATCAATGCGCACATAACCAAGAAAGTCGCCGACAAACTTGGAGAGTTATTCAGGAACGACCGGGCGTCTTACGAGTCGAAGTGGGATGACATTGGAATCTTCGTGAAGTACGGAATGCTTAGTGAGGATAAATTTTATGAAAAGGCAAAGGACTTTGCACTTTTCAAAAGTACGGATGACAAGTATTTCACTCTGGATGAATATCGCGAGAAGGTAGCACCGTTGCAAACCGACAAGGACGAGCAGGTCATTTATCTGTATACAACAGATCCCGGCAAGCAGGATACATTTATTTCGAATGCTAAAAAGCGGGATTACGATGTTCTTTTAATGGATTCTGTTATTGATCAGCACTATGTGAATTTCCTCGAGCAAAAACTGGAAAAAACACAACTCAAGCGAGTAGATGCTGATACCATTGATAAACTGATCGATAAGGATGAAAACCTGGAAAGTGTTCTTTCAGATGATGAAAAGGACAAGGTAAAGACCATCTTTGAAGAAGCGGTGAAGAATCAGCAGATGACTATTTCTGTTGAATCGTTGTCGCCCGAAGACCTTCCGGTTACTATAACCATGAATGAATTCATGCGGCGCATGAAGGATATGGCACGTACCGGTGGTGGAGGATTCGCCATGATGGGCAATATGCCGGATCAGTTTGAGCTGACTGTGAATGGGAACCATCCGCTGATCGGTAAAATTCTGCGATCTAAAAAAGCAGAGAAAAAGCACCAGCTGGCAAAGCAGGCATATGACCTGGCAATGCTTTCGCAGAATATGCTCACGGGCAATGATCTCACCCGGTTTATTCAGCGAAGCGTGGAACTTGCGTCGGAGCAATAGTGTTAATACTCTGAAAAGTACAGGCCATCCATTACCGGATGGCCTTTTTAATACTAAAAAATTGAAGAAAACGTTATCTTGACGTCATGAAGAGATTCGTTGCTATTATTTTTATTTTTTGCACGGCGAATGCATTTGCTCAGAGCGATGGCAGGGACCCATCCAGTAAGGATGAGTATTTTTCTATAAATCCGCCGGCTACGGTTAACCTCTCTACGGATGAGGAAAAAAAGGATGATGGTTTTATTGAGGTCCCGGAGAAGAAGCGGAAGAAAAAGGTTTTTTACGGGATGAAAACCAAGAAGAAATTTACCCGTGACGGCGATACCTATGAGCTTTTTTATGTCCTCAAGGAGTTCAAACTTCCTGACCCCTATGTACGTGATATTTACTGGCTGGATTACAAGGTCAACAAGATCAAGAGTGGAGGGGAAATAGAGCCCGGAGACGGTGCAATTCTTCATGGTCCGTATAAAAAGGTAAAAGATGAACAGGTAATTGAGGAAGGCATCTTTTATATGGGCACCAAGCATGGAAGATGGGTAAGTTACAATAAGCAGAACGTTCTCATCGACAAGGAGAAATACTACCAGGGATGGCCAAGGGAATCCCAGGTGAGCTACTATGACAGTGAACGCAGGAAGATGAAGGAAATCATCCCGATTGAATACGGGGAGAAAGAGGGTAATTATTATTACTTCTATCCCAACGGTAAAGTGGCGGTTCGTGGTGAATATCACTGGGACCATCCTGTTGGTGAGTGGACCGAATATTACCCCTCCGGTTTTCGCAAGAAAATCGTTCGTTATGATAAGGACCCTTTTGAAGACGAATTCCGGCCGTACATTGTTAAAGAGTGGGATCCTCGCGGGAAGGTGGTTTACGAAGACAATAAAGTTCAGTAGAATGCGTCTCTGAAATGACATAACTGGGTGTTGGGCCCCTGGATTACTACAGATATTATATCGAAGCGAACCATCCCCCGCCAGTCCTTTTGGAGTAGATAGGCCTCTGCGGCAGTCAGAATCCGCTCTATTTGCCCATCGGAAATCATTGTTTCGGGGAAACCGAAATGCAGCGAAGATCTTGTTTTTACTTCAGCGAAAACCATCAGCTGATCTTTGCGAACAATCAGATCAATTTCAGCTCTGCCGAACCTGAAATTCCTTTCAAGGACCTGGAATTTGTTCCGTTTGAAATAAGCCATGGCCATGTCTTCCCCACGCTTACCCATACCGTATCTTTTATTCATTTCTTGCTACCTTTGCTATAAGAAGAAATCGTGAATCAGCTAATCAATAGGACAGTACAATTTTTGGATCTGGGACGGACAGATTATAAAGAATGCTGGGATTTTCAAACCCGGCTATTCGACGGGATTGTATCAACCAAAATTGAAAACCGGAAAAAGCCGGTTTCTGAACAACAGACAACCCAAAATTATATGCTGTTTTGTGAGCATCCACATGTGTATACACTTGGAAAGAGCGGGGAAGAATCAAACCTCCTGGCGGATGCTTCACGTCTTGAGGAAATTGGGGCGACATACTATCGTATCAACCGGGGGGGAGATATTACCTATCATGGCCCGGGGCAGATCGTAGGTTATCCCATCCTGGATCTTGAGAATTTTTTTACAGATATCCATAAATATCTCCGTTTTCTGGAGGAAGCGGTAATGTCAACACTGGATGAGTATGGAATTCAAACAGGCAGAATTGAAGGACTTACCGGGGTGTGGGTTGATTCTGAGAGTAAAGACCCCAGAAAGATTTGTGCATTAGGTGTAAAATCAAGCCGTTGGGTGACAATGCATGGGTTTGCTTTCAATGTAAATACCGATCTTTCCTATTTCAACAATATTATTCCCTGTGGAATTGATGATAAAGGGGTTACATCCATGCAGCAGGAACTTGGACGGCCTGTTGATCTGAAGGAGGTATCAGAAAGGCTGAAGGATCATCTTGTCAGGATTTTTGGAATGGACCGGCGCGATATTGAACAGATTGAAACGATATCCCAATGAAGGAAGACATTGATATACCACAAGTCACCAATGTGCGCGTTGCTATCGGGCGCCATATAAATGAATTGAACCAGGCCGAATGGCAGGTTTATTTACTGAATCAGAACGATCATCTGATCAGCAATGTACTGGTTTCATCAAAAGGCTACGGAGAAAAGGAGGGAGAGCCTCAAAAGACATCCGTTTTGCGTCATTATTTCGAGGAGATCGGTCCGCAAACTTCAGCTAAAATTGAACCGATTCACCCCGATGTTTTTCATTTAAATAATGAATACTGGGTGAGTTATTATCATGATGGAAAAGTATTCGACAAGAAATACATTTTTTTGCCGGATACCATTCAGGAAGGAAACTTGCTCTACATTGATATGATTGAAACCGAGGGAGTACTACACTCATGAGCAGGTATCCTTTACATGATATTTTATTTCTGGATATTGAGACTGTGAGTAGTTTTCGCCGAATGGATGAAATGGATGAGCGATTGCAAAAAGAATGGACTCGCAAGTCAAACTATCATCAACGTTTGGAGGAAAAATCTGCCGAAGAGCTTTATCCGGAACGGGCGGGTATTTACGCTGAGTTCGGGAAGATCATCGTAATAGGTCTTGGTTTTTTCACAAAAAGTCCGGACGGGCTAATTTTCAGGCTTAAGGCACTATCGGGAGAAAATGAAAAAGAGTTATTGCAGAATTTCCGCAATATTTTACTGCGGTTTGATTCGGAAAAACTCCAATTATGCGCCCATAATGGTAAGGAATTTGATTTTCCCTACCTCTCGAGAAGGATGCTGATCAACGGGATTGCCTTGCCTGATGTGTTGAAACTTGCAGGAAAGAAGCCCTGGGAAGTGCAGCACCTGGATACAATGGAGATGTGGAAATTTGGTGATTACAAGCACTATACGTCACTTGATTTGCTGGCGGCGCTGTTTGAAATTGATACGAGCAAATCTGAGTTGGACGGAAGTAAGGTAGGAAAGGCGTATTATGAAGAGGGCGACCTTGAAAGTATCACGAGGTACTGTCTGAACGATGTGGAAGTGGTAGCAAGGGTTTACCTTCATCTGACCGAACAACATGACCTTACTTTTGATGTTGTTTATGCGGATTGAATCAATAAATGGGCAATGTGTTCATATCCTGTGTTTGCTTCTCTAACTTTACTGAAATTATGAGCAAGAAAAGAAAAAAATTAAAAGGGGGTAAGGGAGAGAATATTCAGGAGAAACTTCGGGGTAAGATCATGTCTCTTCTGAATCACCATATTCACAAGGCATATACATCTGCGCAGGTTACCAAAAAACTTGGCTTCAGAAGAAAAGACTATAACCGGGAGATTCCTGTAGTGCTCGCACAACTGGAACGGGAAGGTAAAATCGCTAAACTGTCGAACGGCGGATATAAAAGTATTCGTGAACCTGAATTCATGGTAGGTCGCGTAGATCACGTGAACGCGCGTTTTGCTTATGTAATACCCACTGAGGGAGATCAGGATGTTTATGTTAAGACAACCGATCTCAAATTTGCCATGGATGGTGATATTGTCCGGATAAGTGTTCAGCCGGGCAGGCCAGGGCAGCGGCCGGAAGGTCGCGTAATGGAAATTGTCGAGCGGACACGCGATACGATTGTTGGGAGAATAGAATTTTCAACGCGTTACGCGTTCGTTATTCCCGATAACCGGAAGCTCCATCAGGATATATTTATTCCACTTGACGCTGCAGATAAAGCCGCGCATAACGACAAGGTAATTGTATCAATTACCCAATGGCCGGCACCCGACCGGAGCCCTGAAGGCAAGGTGATCCGTATACTGGGTAAAGCCGGTGATAATGATGCGGAAATTCATTCGATCATGGCTGAATTCGATCTTCCCTTTGAATTCCCTGAACATGTGATTCAGGCCTCTGACAGTATCCAGGGAAAGATCACAGCGAAAGACATCAGTCAAAGAAAAGACTACAGGGATATCCTTACTTTCACTATCGATCCCGAAGATGCAAAAGACTTTGATGATGCCATTTCTTTCCAGGTTCTGGAGGATGGAACATATGAGATAGGCGTACACATCGCGGATGTAACGCACTATGTACAACCCAATACGGCACTTGAGAAAGAGGCATTTGACCGCGCTACTTCTGTGTACCTGGTAGACCGGACTGTTCCCATGCTGCCTGAAAGACTTTCAAATGAATTGTGTTCTTTGAGGCCCCGGGAAGATAAGCTCACCTTCGCAGCGATTTTCCGGATGAATGACAAGGCGGATGTGTTGAGTGAATGGTTTGGCAGAACAGTCATACACAGCGATCGCCGCTTTACGTATGAAGATGCACAGGCAGTGATAGAAACCGGGGTTGGAGACCTTTCCCAGGAACTCGTATTACTTAATACACTGGCAAAGAAATTACGGGATCGCCGCTTCAAACATGGCGCTGTGAATTTTGAATCCACCGAGGTGAAATTTAAGCTGGATGAGAAAGGGAAGCCACTTGGGGTAATACCCAAGGTACGTAAGGATGCGCATAAGCTGATCGAGGAATTTATGCTTCTGGCCAATCGTCAGGTGGCGACCTTTGTTTATAAAATGAAAAAGGGTAAGGACAAAAATACCTTTGTGTATCGTACACATGATTTCCCGGACCCTGAAAAGATTAATTCCTTCGCATTATTTGCCAGGAAATTTGGCCATCAGCTTAAAACAGATGATGCGGCCATATCCAATTCAATAAATTCGCTGCTTGCCGAAATTGAAGGTAAGCCCGAGGAGAATGTATTGCAGCAACTCGCCATCAGGGCCATGGCCAAAGCGAAATATACTACCAAGGAGATGGGGCATTTCGGACTGGCCTTTGAGCATTACACACACTTCACATCACCGATTCGGAGATATCCTGATATGATGGTTCACCGTCTGTTGCAACACTATCTGGATGGGGGTAAATCTGCGGAGGCGGAAGAGACAGAAAAGAAGTGTGTTCATTCTTCTGAGCGGGAAAAACGTGCATCTGATGCCGAACGCGCATCGATCAAATACAAGCAGGTGGAATTTATGGAGTCCGTTGGTGATAAGGTATTTAATGGCATTATCAGTGGTGTGACGGAATGGGGAATTTACATTGAGATCGTAGAAACCAAGTGTGAAGGAATGGTGAGAATGGTAGATATGCGCGATGATTTCTATGAATTTGATGAAAAGAATTATCGTATCATTGGCCGTAAGAATAAGCGGATGTTCACGTTGGGAGATGAAGTTTACGTACGCGTAAAAAACACGGATATCGACCGAAGGACTATCGACCTCGAGTTCGCCGATCCTTCTGAAATGACGATTTAATCAGAACCTATGTCCAGGAAAACAGAAAAATTTTTAAAGCTCATTCAGGATACACTCGCTGAAACCTCCTATGGAGCCGAGCCTGCCGAGCTATATGAACCGATTGAGTATATCATGTCCCTTGGCGGGAAAAGACTTCGTCCGCTGCTCACACTGATGTCATATTCGCTCTTCAGGGATGATGCGGAGAGCGTTGTAAAACAGGCACTGGCTGTGGAGGTGTTCCATAATTTCACGCTTATGCATGATGATATTATGGATGAAGCTCCGCTTCGTCGCGGTAAACCTACGGTTCATGAGAAGTGGAATGCACCAACGGCAATTTTGAGTGGTGACGTAATGCTTGTGCGCGCGTATGACTTGCTGCTGAATACGCCTACTGAATACCTTAGCGAAACGATTGGAGCATTCAATAAGTGTGCGGCTGAAGTTTGTGAGGGTCAGCAGCTTGATATGCTTTTTGAAACAAGGGATAACGTTCAGGAGGAAGAATATATTAATATGATCAGGCTGAAAACAGCTGTGTTGCTGGGTTATAGCCTTGAGCTAGGAGCGATCCTGTCAGGAGCCCTGGATTCTGATAAACGGGCGCTGCGTGAATTCGGGACACTTGCCGGTATTGGCTTTCAGCTGAAGGATGATCTGCTCGATGTTTATGGCGACAGCAACAAGGTTGGTAAACAGGTTGGTGGTGATATCATTTCCAATAAGAAAACCTATCTGCTTATAAAATCACTTGAACTTGCCAACCCGAAACAACTAAAAGAAATTAAATCATGGCTTTCGAAGAAATCCTTTGATGAGCAGGAAAAAGTGGCCGCAATCCGGGGAATTTATGATGAGCTGGGAATTCGGGAAAATACGCAGGAGAAGATTGAAAGATATTTTGAGCAGGCCCTGACACGGCTTCGGCATATCGATGCGCCCATGCCTCGAAAGGCATCTCTTCGCCAGTTTGCTGAACGACTGATCAAAAGAGATTATTAGGGGTACTTTTCCTTGCCCACCATCAGTGCGATAAAGTCACCCTCCTTTTTGATATAACCCTGCATGATCAGTACCTCAGCAACGAGGTTTACAGGCTCCATGAGCTCTTCCCAGTTCACAGGGTCGAGTTCTTTAGCCACATCGGAAAGTGGAAACGGTGAATTAAGACCTTTCCTTTTTCCCATTGCCAATATTGCTGATTTTATCTGGTCTGCAGCTATCATTTGATTTAGTTCAACTCTATTTCCACCTGGCGCGCCAGAAGATCTTCCATGGTCTCCCGTTCACGAATCAGGTGAGCCTTACCCTTGTAGACGAGCACTTCTGCAGGCCTGAATCGGGAATTGTAATTTGAGGACATACTAAAACCATATGCTCCGGCATTACGGATAGCAAGAATGTCTCCTTCCCGCACCTCGTGGATTTTCCGATCCCAACCGAAAGTATCGGTCTCACATATATATCCCACTACAGAGTAAACACGCTGGATGCCTTTTGGGTTTGAAACATTGATAATATTATGATAAGCGTCGTACATCATTGGCCTGAGCAGATGATTCATGCCTGAATTAACACCCACGAAAACAGTTGCCGGGGTAGTTTTAATTACATTCACCCGTACGAGCAGTATACCCGCATCGCTCACCACATATTTACCGGGCTCAAACCACATTTCAAGCTTTCGTCCGTACGACTCGCAAAAGTTTTCGAAAGATTTACCCAGCTTAAGTCCGAGATCATAAACATTGGTAACAATATCGTTTTCCTTGTACCCTACCTTGAAGCCACTGCCGAAGTCAATAAATTCAAGCTCCGGGAATTCCATGGCAATACCGTAGAGAATCTCCGCCATCTTCAGGAAAATTTCAGCATCCAGAATATCCGACCCGGTATGCATGTGCAAGCCAATAACCTTGATGTCATTGGTTTTGATCACGCGCATCAGGTGCGGAAGCTGGTAAATGGAAATTCCGAACTTAGAATCCACATGACCGGTTGATATCTTGTGATTTCCGCCTGCCATGATGTGAGGGTTGAGTCGTATACAGCAAGGAACCTTGTGTCGGAAACGGTGACCGAACTGTTCCAGAATACTGATATTATCAATATTAATGATCAGTCCCAACTCGACACCTTCCAGTATTTCATCAAAGGAGACGCAGTTCGGAGTAAAGAGGATTTCCTCAGGCTTGAACCCTGCCTTAATAGCAAGATGTGCTTCCTGAATAGATACCACATCAACACCGGCACCCTGTTCCCTAATAAGTTTCAGAATGTTGATGTTTGTTAACGCCTTGGCAGCAAACTTGATCTTTACGCGTTGATTCGAAAAAGCATTTTTGAGCGTTTGTAATTGTTGAGTGATCTTCTCCGCATCATATACGTAAACGGGGGTCCCGAATTCTTTAGCAATTTTCAGGACGTCCAGTCCCTGTATCAGGTAACTATTATTCTTTAACTCCATTATTCTTATAGCGTGCCGTTTATTGAGTAAAATTAGACAAATAAAATGGAAAAAGAATTATTTGACAGGGATCTGCCAAAGTGAAAACTGACGAATGCATATAAAAAAAGACCGCTCTTTTAAAGCGGTCTCAGGAGATACATTTGAATATGAATTAATCAATCATGATCTTTTTGAACAGTGCTTTTTGACCCTGTCGGATTTCAAGAAAATATGTACCTGCCTCCTGACCTGATAAGTTGATTGTCTTACTATACGCTCCATCGAAATTGTTCAACTCCTCAGCGTAGATCCTGTTGCCATCTGAATTGGCAATTGAAACATGGAGCGATCCCTTTGCGGCTTCCATTCGTACGGTTAGTGTTCCCTGTGCTGCGTCGAGAATATATTCAATGGATTCTGGCTTGAGTGCCTTACCAGCAGACAGTCCGGCAGAGCGAATCTCATTGTCTGAAGGATCATTGATAGAGATATTTCGTCCCGCGTGAATCTTTCTCAGGGTAACCATGGGCGCATCAGAACTTCTGACCACCCATTTTTTTGGTCCGTCGATGCTCTTAAATTCATAGGAAGCTTTGGAAGAGTCCCCTTTAAAAAAGAATACATCAGCCTCGCTAGTTTCCTCACCAGATCCTTTGAATACAAAGGTATTTGACTTACCATCACCCAGTTGAATTACATGATCCTCAGAAATGACGATATCATGGTCTCCATCTGAATGAGCCTCACGACCAATAACTATGAATTTATTCGTTGAGCTGTCGGTGGACCATGTGAAGTTTCCTTTTTTTGGCATTATAAAAATATTGGAATCACCGGTTTCTTCCTGAAACTTTTTAAACTCGGGATCATTCGCCATTTCTTCCTTCGAGGAATATGATTTCTCGAAGACTTTCATTTCACCGTCTACGTCCTTCATAATTTTAATTCGTACTGGTTTTTCGTCCTGGGCAAAGCTTTCACATGCAGCGCCGAAGAATAAAAAGAGAGTGATCACAAGGATGTTAGTTGATTTCATTGGGTTTCATTTATGTTTCATTCAAATATACGGGACCTGTAACGGGCAGGTAGTTAATGCGGGGTTAAAGAATGTTAAAATGTGTTAAAATAGAATCCGGGGCTAATGGAATGTGTATTTTTACAATATGAAAACCCGGCAGCGAAATATTATTGTCGCCCTGATGGTTCTTGCACTAACCGGTCTAATCGCATTTCAGGTATATTGGATCAATCATGCCCTAGCCCTGAGTGAAACTCAGTTTGAAAGAAATGTTCGGGAATCGCTGGTACACATAGCTGACCGGCTGGAAGAACAGGAAGCAGTACAACTTGCCCAAAATACCTTTGTCTACTTCGGTAAGGATGGATCCACCTATCAGAATTCCACGTTAAAGCTTCGCCGCAAAGCAGGGACGGGAGTTAACGTTTCTGCCGATACTGATACAAATATTGTTAAGGATACCGATGAATCCCATTTTGCCTATACCATAAAAAGTGATTCGGTTATTTTCATCGGACCGGGGACGAAAGAAGAATCAAAACAACGTATCCGAAACAGGGTTGAGCTTCTGGATGTCGCCGTTCATCGAATTTTTACCGTGGAGCAAAAAGATATTCGTAAGCGAATTCAGACAGATCAGCTTGATTCCCTTTTACGTACGACCTTTTTGGAAAAAGGCATTGGAACAGCCTATAAATACGGAATAATTGAGAAGGGAAATTCGGGAAATGATGAACTTGTAATTACCGATGCTTCTGAGCAATCCGAAGAAGTGCTCGATTCAAGATATCGCGCCAGCCTGTTCCCGAATGACATTGATGGTCCCGGCCATTTTCTGGCCGTGTATTTCCCTAATCAATCGGCCTACATTCTGCAGGAAATCGGGACCACGCTAGTTGCCAGTCTAGTATTTATCGCGATTATTCTTGGAAGCTTTATTTATACCATGAAAGTGATCGGGAGACAGAAAAAGCTGTCTGATATAAAGACGGATTTTATCAACAACATGACACATGAGTTAAAGACCCCGATTGCAACGATATCCCTGGCTACCCAGGTCCTGTCTGAGAAGGATATCGGCAATGACCAGGAGTCAAGAAATAAATATTTGCGCGTGATCAGGGACGAGAATGACAGGCTGGCTCAGCAGGTGGAACGCGTGCTGCAATCCTCATTGATGGAAAACAATGAGCTTGCTCTCAGGATGGAACGGGAATCGATGCATGTTCTTCTGATGGAATCACTTTCCACCTTCAAAACCATGAACAGCGATTGCCAGATCACAAGTAAGCTGGAAGCAGCGGAAGATACGGTTGTGATGGATGTTCATCACATGCAGAATGTGGTGCGTAACCTGCTTGATAATGCGCGAAAGTACTCTTCCCCTGGGTGCACCATTGAGGTTCAAACCTGGAATGAAGACAAAAGTCTGCATATTTCAGTTGCTGATAACGGCATTGGAATGGAAGCGAAGCAGCTTCAGTATATTTTTGACAGTTTTTACCGGATACCTACCGGTAACCGTCACGATGTGAAAGGATTCGGATTGGGACTTAGTTATGTAAAACGAATTGTTGACCTTCATGACGGGTCTGTACGTGTAAAATCTACTCCCGGAAAGGGAAGTGAGTTTATAATTATACTTCCGTATGGCGAATGACACCCGACTTTTAATTGTTGAAGATGACCCAAATCTGGGGGAAGTTCTCAATGAATACCTTCGTTTAAAAGGCTTTACTACTGTGTTATGCCGTAACGGAGAAGAAGGTGGAAACGCGTTCGCCGGGGGGACGTTCGACCTCATTATCCTGGACATAATGATGCCGAAAAAGGACGGTCTGACACTGGCCCGTGAAATTCGAAATACAAGTCAGATACCGATTATTTTTCTAACGGCCAGAAATCAGCGTGAAGACGTAATTACCGGACTGGCGGCCGGGGCAGATGACTATATGGTAAAGCCCTTCAGTATGGAGGAACTTCTATTGAGGATCAAGGCAATTCTTCGCAGAAGTGCGCCCGTCCGGGAAGATATATTTACTGAAATTAAGATTGGCGAATTACTTTTTAATCCCCTTACAAGGACACTGAGCAATGGCAAGGAGGGCTGGAATCTTACCTCACGCGAGAGTGATCTGCTGTGTCTGATGGCTAAAAACATGAACCGGATCACATCAAGAAAACAAGCTCTGACTGAAATTTGGGGGGATGACTCCTACTTTAATGCCCGAAGCATGGATGTCTATATCAACAAGTTACGCAAGCACCTCAAAGCGGATAATAATTTGCAGATCATTACTGTTCACGGCGAAGGATTTAAGCTTGTAAATCTTTCCTAATTTTTGTATTTTCAAAGTTCCTCCGATGGGATCTTGCCTGGTCAGGAGAAATGGAAGGGAAGGGATGCGCAGCGGGGATATTAAAGTTTTTTCGCATATTCGCGTTTCTCAAAGCGCAAAATATTACAACCACGGATTAAGATACCTTTATGATTCAGATAATACCATCTATAGCGATACTCAATGGAAAAGTCATAAGACTTCAACAGGGAGACTTTGCACGCGAAAAGGTATATGATGAAAGCCCTATCGATCTGGCCAAAAATTTTGAAGATCACGGTATTGAAGTGATTCATTTGGTAGACCTTGATGGAGCCAGACGGGGCCAGCCAAAAAACTATCACATTCTTGAAGCCATTGCGGGCCACACAAATTTGAAAGTTGATTTCAGCGGAGGAATACATACCGATGGAGACATCAGTAAGGCTTATGAGTATGGCGCCCGCTATATTACCGCTGCCAGCGTTGCTGTTACAAAAAAGGAGTTATTCGCATCCTGGATCATATCTTATGGCCGTGAAAAGATTACACTCGGTGCAGATGCTCGTGACGGAAAGATCGCTATCCGCGGATGGGAACGAAATACAGATCTGAACATTATGGACCACATTGAATACTTCTATTCAAGGGGCCTTAAATATGTTAAAACTACTGATATTGAACGTGAGGGGGTTTTGAATGGCCCTTCGTTTGATCTGTATGAAGGGATCATCAACGAATTTCCGGATATCTGTGTATTGGCAAGCGGTGGCGTACGCAATATCGAAGATATCGACCGTCTCAATGACATTGGTGTATTTGCCGTGATCATCGGAAAAGCCCTGTATGACGGTCATATCAAATTGTCGGAACTGGATAAGTTCCTGGCGAAATCACACTGATTTTTATTTCTCTACGGTCTCGGAAAGCTTGAATTTCTGTACGAGATAGTACAGAAAGTTGAATGATAAAACACTTTCATCTTTTTCCTGTGTCGCCTTAGGCCTGGAGGGTGTTTCACGCTCCTTTGTTGTGTTCACAACAGGCTCTGAACGTTTAACTGTGGTGTTTTCCACCCGGTTGCCGGGTTCTCGCTGGATGCGGTCCATTTCCCACATTGGCATTCCTGTCTCTTTGGAAGGATTAGTCTCTTGTGGCCGTACTTCGGGGATTTGTTCCTGAGGCGCAGGAAATTGCTCTTCCTGTGCGAATGCAGAAAATCCGCAAGCGAATAAAATCATCAATGTAAGGAAAGAAACCTTTTTCATTTTTGACATCTTCATCAGGTTAAGTTTTTAAAGATACGGAAAAAAAATAACAAGTTGTAACATCAACACCATGCTCCGTTTGTAAATTTATTGCATGGCAGATAACACTATAACGTGGAAAGAGTTCGAAAAGTTAGAAATACGTGTTGGAACTATTCAGCGGGCAGAAGATTTTCCGGAGGCACGAAAGCCCGCCTATAAGATATGGGTAGACCTGGGGCCTGATATTGGGGTAAAAAAGTCCAGTGCTCAGATCACGGGGAACTATTCTAAGGCAGATCTTATCGGACAGCAAGTGCTGTGTGTTGTTAATTTTCCTGAAAAGCAAATCGGTCCGTTCATTTCACAGGTACTCATAACAGGCTTCACAGATGAAAAGGGCGCAGTGGTGTTGGCAGTACCAAAAAGCAACGTTCCAAATGGATCCCGATTACACTAAGCCGCATATACAAACTCCTGATTCGGTTCATACTACGGATCTTTACCTGGCATTTTCCGATGCCTTTGGAGACTATAAACCAAGTGTAGGCCTCACACTTCCGGAGTTTCGGCAGAAATTTTTTGTACACTACCAGACAGACAGGCGACTTTCAAGACTAGCGCTTGTGAATGCTGAAATTGCCGCATTTATTCTTTCCACTCCCGGGAATTATCGCAACAGGAGGAGTGCCTATCTGAGTGCAGTGGGGGTGCGTCAGAAGTATCGGGGTATGGGACTGCTGGGCGCATTGTTTGATGACCTGATCACACAACTTAAGCAGGAACAGTTTGAGCAGTGTCTCCTCGAAGTCCTGTCATCCAATGAGCGGGCAATCCGAATATTTGAATCGAAGGGGTTCCGTGAAACCAGACGCTTTTTGGCTTATTCAGGGCCGGCAAGAAATTTAAACCCACCGGAGAATTATTCATTCATTGTAAAAAACAATTTGTATTTTCCGTTCAGGGAAATGGAAATTACAGATAATGTTAATTTTCAGGAAACGCCGTCATTCATGCGGAAAGAACGGAAGCGTTTATTGACAATTGTATCAGGTGACGATCAGCAGGAGAAAGGATATTTAATCCTTAACCCTGTATCGGGAAGAATCCGTCATATTTTTGTACATCCCGAATATCGGCGTGCTGGCATTGGCAGAAGCATGATACAATATGCCATAACGCTGGTTCCGAAATTGAAAATAATAAATGTTGATCGTGAGAATCATTCCTTACGTTGCTTTCTGGAAGCACTGGGTTTTCATACACAACTTGAACAGATCGAAATGATAATGGAATTGAAATGATGACGTTCGCGGAAGCAGCTCAAATTACAGAAGGGGAATGGCTTACCGCCAGACCTGAGGGTTGTGTGGTCACAAATCTCCTCATAGACAGCCGCAAATCATCCTACCCGGTTGATGAAACCATTTTTTTTGCCATTCCCGGCCCAAGACATGATGGGCATCAATTCGTTCAGTCCATGTATGACAGGGGCGTCAGAATGTTCATTGTATCCCGGGAGATAACATTGGCGGGAAATGATGCATACGTCTTAAAAGTGGATGATACCGTCCTTGCCCTACAGAAAATTGCAACAGCCCGTCGCAGGCAATTTAATTTACCTGTTATTGCCATCACCGGAAGCAACGGTAAAACCATCGTGAAGGAATGGCTTGGAATATTACTTTCACACTTCCGCAAAGTTGTAAAGAATCCCGGAAGCTTTAATTCCCAGGTAGGTGTTCCGTTAAGTGTCTGGCAAATCAATGGGCAACAAGAGACGGGAATTTTTGAAGCGGGGATTTCCATGCCGGGAGAAATGGACCGGCTACGAGAAATAATTCGGCCCCATAAAGGAATTTTTACAAATATCGGAAGTGCGCATGATGAAGGCTTTGCTTCCAGGGAGGAGAAAATCGCTGAGAAAATGAAGCTGTTCCTTGAATGTAGCTGCCTCATTTATCGCCGTGATCATGAAGAAATTCACCAGCATGTTCAGATTCCTTCCTTCACCTGGGGGCACCACCGCGACAGTGACATCAGGATTGAAAAAGAAGAGGTAACGGATGCTGGCCTGGAACTGGAACTTTGTTACGAGGGCTATCCGGCGAGAATATCATTGCCTTTTGCCGATAGAGCCTCCGTTGAAAATGCCATGCATACGGTTGCATTCATGGTTCAGGAAGGATTTACATGGGCTGAAATATCTGAAGGAATTCAACACTTGCGGCCAATGCACATGCGCCTTGAGATGAAACGTGGCGTGAACAACAGCTACCTGATTGATGATACCTATAACAATGACCTTGGCGGTATCAGAATCGCACTCGATTTTCTTTCAACCCAGCCTGGTGCCACAAAAAAAACAATGATCATTTCCGATATCCTTCAAACCGGACTCCCGGAAGAGCAATGGATGAAGAAAGTAAGGGAAATGGCTTCTTCCGCCGGTATCGACCGCCTTATAACGATCGGGCCGAAGTGGTATGCTCACCATGAATCAGGCGAAAGCTCCTATCCCGACGCCCAAACGTTCATAGATGAAATGGATGAGTTCTCATTCAGCCATGAGTTGATCCTCGTCAAGGGAGCCCGCCAGTTTGCACTTGAGAATATCGTCAGGCGTCTGGAGGAGAAAATACATGGTACAGTCCTCGAAGTTAATCTCAATGCGTTAACGGAAAACCTGAATTTCTATCGTTCACGCCTCGGCAAACAGGTAAAAGTGATGGTGATGGTAAAAGCCTTCGCCTATGGCAGCGGGAGTGTTGAAGTTGCTAACCTGCTCGAATATCATCGCGTCGACTACCTCGGGGTCGCCTATGTGGATGAAGGGGTCTATTTACGAAACAATGGTATCCAGCTGCCAATTATGGTGATGAATCCGTCGTCAGATGGATTTGAGACGATGATCAAGTATAATCTTGAGCCGGAAATATATAACGAACGCCTCATGCTCGACCTCATCCATATTATTAAAAAGCGGCCGATTAAAGTCCACCTGAAAATGGATACGGGAATGCACCGGCTGGGATTTGAGAAAGATGAACTGGGCAATTTGGTAAAACACTTATCGGCACATCCAACCATCAAAGTCGCCAGTATATTTTCACATCTGGCCGGAGCAGATGAGCCGGAACACGAAGAGTTTTCCAGGAATCAGGCCAGCTTGTTTGAAGATATGTACGGGTTTGTTTGCGAGGGGATCGGTTATAAGCCTATCCGACATCTGTTGAATTCTCCGGGTATAGTGAGATTTCCTGAATTGCAGTATGACATGGTTCGGCTGGGAATAGGTCTTTACGGCGTGGAGGCAAGTGACCTGGTGCAGGACAAACTTGTGCCTATAAGCAGCCTGCAGACAGTTATCTCCCAAATCAAACATGTAAAAAAGGGAGAAACCGTTGGGTACGGAAGGGCTGGAAAGGCGAATTCAGATATGAAAATCGCCACCATTGCAATTGGCTATGCCGATGGTTTCAGCCGGTCTTTCAGTAACGGCAAAGGTAAGGTTTATATCCGGGGCAAATTTGCGCCCGTCATGGGGAATGTTTGCATGGATATGACCATGGTAGATATAACTGGCATCGATGCCAGCGAGGGAGATCCCGTGGAGATATTTGGTGAACATATTTCCATTCGGGAAATGGCCAATGCCGCGCATACCATTCCCTATGAAATACTCACGAATGTGAGTCAGCGTGTACGGCGAATTTTCTACAGTGAATGATCAGTCAAAATTAACCTGGGGAGCCTGATCTGCGCCTTCAGAAGATTCAAAGTAACCTTTCTGATCAAACCCGGTAAGCTTTGCAAAAAGAACGGTAGGGAATGTTCGCACCGACTTGTTATAATCCCTTACAGATTCATTGAACCTGTTTCTCGCAACGGCAATCCGATTTTCTGTGCCCTCGAGCTGCGCCTGCAAATTCAGGAATTGCTGATCGGCTTTCAGGTTCGGATAGCGCTCTACAGTTACCAGCAACCTCGATAAGGCGCTTGAAAGTCCCTGCTGAGCCTGTTCGAATTGAGCGATCGCCTCAGGTGTTAAATTGGAAGGATCGATAGTTACCTGGGTTGCTTTCGCCCTGGCCTCAATGACACCCGTGAGGGTTTCCTGTTCGAAATCTGCATACCCTTTCACTGTTTCCACCAGGTTGGGGATCAGGTCTGCCCTGCGCTGATATGCGGTCTCTACCTGCGCCCACTGGCCTTCTACATCTTCGTCTTTTGAAACCAGTCCGTTATAGGCGCCTACACCCCATACAACAAGCAGAAGGATTATGGCAATGGGTATGATCTTTTTCATCTTTCTTGTACTTTAGTATGAAGTAAAAATAACTTTTTTAATGCCTATTCTCCAAATGGTCCAACCATTTAATAAACCGCTTATAATGTTTATGTTGGCCGGACTTATTTCATGCAATATCGACAGGGACAGAGCGGTCGAACGTGACAAATTTGAATTCAAAACCGGGGATGATACCGAACTGTTCTTTAAGAATGTAAGACAGAGCGATTATGAACTGGAAGAAAATGAAGCAGCTGGTTTGCGGGTGTTCCGTCATGAAAATATCTGGCCCGGCGACACTATTCCTGTGATTGTTCCGGCTATTGTAATGAATGTCCTTAAGGATGAAGCCTATATTTTACTTGAACCCTCGAACGGATTGGAGGATGAAGACCCGTTAACCGTGGTGCTCACTGGTAGCCGCCAGGCAGATACAGTGAAACTTGAACTACCAAACCGCGAAAATAATCTGGAGTTTGCCACGCGAATCTATGAACATCTGCAACGGGGAGGAACGTTCCGGGTTGGTATCGGTGGTTCGTTTACCGACTTGCTTACCGATTCACGCTACCGGGAATCTTTTAGGATCACTATGAGCGATTATTACAGGCTCACAAGGATTTACTGATCGCAGCATCGGCCAGCCAGTGTGATATATACTCGCCCCTGGGGTCATAGCGGGCAGTCTGGCTTTCAATGTTAAATTGCCTGCCGTTGCGGGGATCATTCCCTACACCTGCGATATAGGCCCAGTTCAGCCAGTTGCTGCTGGCATCATAGTCTATGAGCCGGTTCTCAAACCAGCTTGCACCCCAGGTCCATTTGATTCCCAGGTCATGCATAAGATAACTTGCTGCATTTTGTCGCCCGCGATTCGACATATATCCTGTGAGCAGTAATTCCTTCATGTTTGCATCGATGAATGGCTCACCGGTCTCACCGTTTTTCCACTTTTCAAATAAGCCATGATTTTCACTGAATTCGGAAGAGTATTCGTTGAGCCCATTGATCATGAATATTTTCGCCCCATGCTTCTTCGCCATGAAGCGGAAGAAATCTCGCCATAGAAGCTCAAAGAAAAGCCAGTACGTACTGATGTTCTTTTTCCTTTCCTGCTCATATCGTTTTAATTCATGAAAAACAGATTTGGCAGAAATACAGCCAAGTGATAACCAGGGTGACAGCTTCGAGGAATAATCGCCTCCGAGCAACTGGTTACGTGTGAATTTGTAGTTTTTAAGCAGGTCCTCCTCCCAAAAATAATAGGATATGCGTTGCCAGGCCTCCTTTTCACCGCCCCTGAAGTGAAGCACCCCCCGAGGGTCTGATTCTTCTTCCCGGATACCCAGGTCATTGCAGCTGGGAATTTTACCTGCATCAATATCAGTAAAGGGCTGAAGCTCAGTAATGGTTGGAAATTCAGCACGTACCTGAACGGTCTTTTCCGCCTCTTTACGAAAACTAGTAAATACTTCAGGCACCTGCCTGATAGGCCACGGAACATCTTCTTCATGGTAGAGCGTGTGCTGCCAGAAAGAATCCATTCTCACCTTCATTTGGTTCAACTTCTCCTCCAGCGCAATTTCAACTTTCTGCTCTTCGGATAGTGACTCTTTGGAGCAGTATAATGCAGTTGCTCCCACCCGGGCAGCCAGTTCCGGCAGGATCAATTCCGGCAACCCAACCCGTATTACCAGGTTAGAACCGCACGCCTGTAAAGAATTGCGGAGATCTTCTACCGCCTCCAGGAGAAATTTTAGCCGGTGTCCCCCGGTCTTTGGAAAACCAAGTTCGGTAAGCCGAAACATCCTGGGATCAAAGATGTATACTGGATAGACAATGTCACTGGCTTTTGCAGCTTTATAGAGCGCTTCGTTGTCTCGCAACCGCAAATCATTCCGGAACCAAACCACACTTTTCTTCATACCATATAAACCGGTAAAGGCTTAAATGGTTTGCCTGAAATGCGGTTAGTAAGGTATGCCCGAAACGGTAATTACTATGGATCGGCTCCCTCCGTGATTCCTGTGTTCACAAAGATAAATTCCCTGCCAAATTCCCAGGTTAAGTTTACCGTTTGTAACAGGAATCTGTACCGATGCTCCAAGAACGGATGCCTTGAGATGTGCCGGCATATCATCACTACCCTCGAAGGTGTGTTCGTAATATGGAGCATTCTCAGGAATCATTTGATTAAAGTGCCGCTCAAAATCCCGACGTACAGAAGGGTCTGCATTTTCATTGATGGAGAGACTGGCGGAGGTGTGTTTTATGAATACCTGTACCCAGCCGGTTTGAATTTGCTGAATTTCCGGCATGGCCTTTATAATTTGATCAGTGATCAGGTGAAACCCTCGTTTTACCGGCGGCAGATTCAGTTCTGTTTGATAAATTTCCATCCCTATTTAATCTTTTCGTAAGCTCCCAAATCCGGATCTGCATCCCGTGGCGTACCGGTCAGGTCTGTCGGAATACCAATGTCACTGCCACGGTCAATGGCCGGAGAACCATCATCAAGCTGGTAATCATAGAGGCGCGGGTCTGCAAAGAAGGGGTCGGCGTTTATAAGGTTTACATCACCCAGGGCATCTCTGAATTCCAGTGTTCTGATCAGGTTATCCCTGATGTCGATTTGAGCCGTTGCCTCATTGGTGATGCTGATGGTAAGCTCGTCGGACAGACTCCCCCAGACAATTGAGTTCAGGAGTGAAACGTTCAGCGGGAATTGCAGCAGGCTGTTATCATCAAGAATCAGGTTATCGGCAAACAGGACCGAAGGAGACTGACGGAAGAACTGGAATGAAAAATTAGCCAGGGTACAGTGTTCATAGCGATAATTACCGCCGGCATAATTTCCAATTGTCTGAATTTCACAATTATTGATCAATACATTATAGGCATAGAGATCTGAATTGAAGGCAATCAGGCCAAAGCCCGGCAAGACCTGAAAGTCACCCGTGGGCAGTGCTTCGCCACCACCGATATTTTCTATGATTGAATTACTGACTACCAGGTCGGGATTAGCATCGTCGTCCGGAGTGCCCAGGTAAATTCCTACCTGTGCGTTTCTGATTCTCGCATGATCGATTACATGATCTTTACTTCCTTCCAGCATGATAATCCCGCCCCACTGCCCGGGAGCATTAATAAAGTTCTCCTCAAACCGGTCATTACTGAAAAGTATGGGCGATTCCGCTGTTCCTGCCGCCTCAAGGCTGCCCTGAACAAAAATAAACGATGCATTATGTGAATAAATTCTTGCACCCGGCTCAATGGTAAGTTTACAGAGTGAGTCAACCAGTACCGAATTATAAATTACATACGGACGGTTGGCTGTCCAGGTCGTATTGCAAGCAAGGACTTCGCCATTCAGGAAAACAGCATCCTGCCCGTAGGCCACGAGTGGAACGTTTTGATTATTGCCATTTGTGAGAAACTCAATCTGATCGGTGACCAGGAAGGGCAGGTCTTCATCCTCCGGGTCTATCAGTACCTCCACCAATACGAGGAGACTGTCTTTTCCGAGCAACCTGATATTTTCATGCTTACTTGCATTAACCCCGTTGACTACAATATCAAACGGTGATAAATTACCTGATTGTAGGATGATGGATGAGATATTTACCGCATTCCTACTGTCATTGTATACCTTCAGCCGTTTGGTAATACTTCCAATGGAGGTAAAAACGGTATCAAATTTTACTGAGTCTGACGAAAAACGCAGACTGGCGGAAGGATCAAATGTAAATTTCTCCTGCTCCGGCTCACAGGCCAGCAGGATCAGCCCTGTGATGAAAACCAGGAAACCTGTAATTCCTATGTTGGCCGGTGCTTTTTGCTGCATCAGTCGAGAGAACCTTCCTTCATTTTTTCAGCGCTTTCTGCCAGTTTCAGCTGTTCAATGAAATCGTCGATCTCACCATCCATTACGGAGGGGAGGTTATGCTGACTGTAATTGATCCGGTGATCGGTAACACGGCTTTGCGGATAATTGTAGGTTCGGATTTTATCGCTTCGGTCGCCGCTTCCGACCATTGACCTGCGCTGGGCACCTACTTCTTCGTTGTGCCGGGCAAGCTCAATTTCGTATAGCCTTGAACGCAAAACCTTCAGAGCTTTATCAAAATTCTTTATCTGGGATTTCTGATCCTGGCAGGATACCACAAGACCTGTTGGCAGGTGGGTTAACCGGACGGCTGAATACGTGGTATTTACGGATTGACCTCCGGGTCCCGACGAACAGAATGTGTCTTTCCGTATGTCATTCATATCCACTTCCACATCTACTTCATCCATTTCGGGAAGAACGGCTACAGTAGCAGCTGAAGTATGCACCCTTCCCTGCGTTTCAGTTTGTGGAACACGCTGTACCCTGTGAACCCCTGACTCGAATTTGAGTGTACCATAGGCGTTTTCACCGGAAACAGTACTTACGATTTCCTTGTATCCGCCTGCAGAACCTTCTGTCAGATCCAGAACGGTAAGCTTCAGCCCTACCCGTTCGCAGAAACGCTGGTACATGCGGAAAAGGTCCCCCGCAAAAATGGCGGCTTCATCGCCTCCTGTGCCGGCGCGGATTTCGAGGATAGCATCCTTGTCGTCATTAGGGTCTTTCGGGATTAGGAGTTGCTTCAGCTCTTCTTCTATTTTTTCTTTTTGTGGCTGCAGCTCATCCAGTTCCATTTTTGCCATTTCCCTGAATTCCTCATCCTTCTCATTTCTGATGATGGATTTGGCATTTTCAATGTTGGAAAGGATGTCGCTGTATTCATCGTATTTTGAAACGACTTTCTGAAGATCCTTGTATTCCTTATTCAGTTGCGAGTACTTTTTCATATCCTGCATAGTGTCAGGTTGTACCAGCAATTGTCCTACCTCTTCGAACCGGTGCTTGAATTCTTCTAATTTGTCGATCATAATGAATCTGTTATTTAGCAAAAATAACAAATAGGGATGATTTTAAAGTTGGCTTGGTTATTTTCGCTTCATTATGCGAGTGAATATCTTTTTTTTGACTGTAATTATGGCTTCCCTGTTTTCATGCGGTGGAAATCTTTCTGATCAGGAACGGAAGGCGTTGCAGGAGGAGATGGCCAATCGCGAAATTCGCCAGATACGTGATGAGGAAATAGTTAATGAGGCGCTGGATATGGCCCGCAGTATCCGTGAAAGTGATTCCGATTCATTGTTAACAGCCCTGGGCGCAGAGAAGTCAGTCTATTATGCGAGACCTGAAAATGAGAAACTTGCTGAGTTGTGGGATGCCTATGAAGAAGCGATAGGAAATGGGATTCAGCCCGAAGATAATATTCAGCGTGATTACCCTGATTGGCTTATTTACACTTTCATCGATGAGGGAGATTCAGGAAAGTACTTCATGACCTCAATCCGGATAGCCAAAAAAAGTGTTGTGCTATCCCTTCAGCCCAAGTAATTCTGCATGCCTGAAGCAGTCGGTAGTATGATCATTCACCAGTCCGCAAGCCTGCATGTGGGCATAGATAATGGTCGACCCCACGAATTTGAACCCCCGTTTTTTCAGATCCCTGCTGAGTGCGTCTGATTCTTTAGATGTTGCCGGGCATTCACCCTGGGTTTTCCAGTGGTTATGGATAGTTACACCATCTACGAATTGCCAGATATAGGCGTCGAAGGAGCCGAATTCCTTTTGAACCTCCAGAAATTTCTGTGCATTGGTTACGGACGACCGTATTTTCAGTCGGTTACGAATGATGGATGGATTGAGGGTAAGGGTCTCGATTTCAGCCTCAGAAAACATGGCAACCGCATTCGGATCAAAATTGGCAAATGCCTGCCTGTAACCTTCCCGTTTTTTTAGAACGGTCGACCAGCTTAATCCTGCCTGAGCCCCTTCCAGTATCAGAAATTCAAAATGTTTCCGGTCGTCATGCACGGGAACGCCCCATTCATGGTCATGATATTCCACGTATTCGGGGAAGTGCCCCTCAGACCATGCACATCGTGTTACCATGTTTTCTATTTATTTAGCAATCATGTTAAAATAGAAATTAGAATCCTTCTAAACGAATGGCTGAATAGAATGATGTCAGGGCATTTTTCTTACTTTGATATTGACCTCGTCCAGATCTTTGAGAAGCGCAACCAGTTCTGCGGGATCTGTGGAACCATAATGATAGGGATATAGCACATCAGGTTTAAATCCGCGGGCTGCATCGGCCACCATTTCCGGTGTCATGGTATAGGGCAGATTCATCGGAAGAAATGCAATATCAATGTCTTTGAGGGCTTTCATTTCAGGGGTATTCTCGGTATCGCCACCGATGAATATACGCATTCCCCCGCCTTCAATTACATAGCTGTTGCAGGTACCTTTCGGGTGAAAGGGATCACCATGATCCCTCTTATGAACCAGATTATAGGCGGGTATGGCTGTAATGGTGAAGTTTTTAAAAGTAGCTGTTTCATCGTTCGGCAGAACGGTGCCATGACCCAGACTTTCTTTTGCAAGCGCTGTTAGCAATACAGTAGAGCCGGATTTTTCTACGGCTGCCACAGCAGACGGGTCACAGTGATCCCCGTGGTGATGCGTGATCAGGATTAGATCGGCGTCAGGCAAGGTCGTATAATCTGCTTCACGTGTCGATGGATCCACATGGATTACCTGTCCGTCCCACTCCATCATAAATGAACCGTGGCCGATGAAAGTAAAGGTGAGATCTCCAAGCTCAGTGGGATACACATCCTTTTCAAAATCCTGTCCTGATACATTCAGCCAGGATACTGTAAGTAAAAGAATCATTAAATTTTTCATACCTGTTATCATTTCATCCATTCATATAATTGATAATGTTCACCGTCCATACCCATGGCCTGATAAACTTTTTGTGCAATGTGATTTTCTTTTTCGACATACAGACGTATTCCCCGAAGTGAGGGGTTGGCATGAACCAGCTGTTGCACGTGAGTATAGAGCATTCTGAAAACGCCTTTTCCCCTGTATTCGGGCAGGACGTAGACCGATTGGATCCATACCACTGTTCCATTCCTCCAATCGCTCCATTCATAGGTAAGCATCAGACAACCGATGGTTTTTGCATGGTCGCGTACCACAAAGTAACTACCTTTGGAAGGATCATTGAACAGCGCCTCTATACCTGAGTGAAGTGTTTCGGAATCCAGTTGAAGGTTTTCCGTCTCCATGGCCATTTTTTGCTGAAACTCAGCAAGGATTGGGATTTCTTTGGGGGTAGCTTCGTTTATGGTCATATTTAAAGATAACCGAATGGAGTTGATGATGTTATCTTTGCAATGATAAAAGGAGAAAAAACCGGAAAAATGTACGATGTGGTCATCATAGGCGCAGGTCCGATCGGACTGGCGTGTGGTATTGAAGCGAGTAAATCAGGTTTGAATTATACGATCATAGACAAGGGATGTCTTGTAAATTCCATATACCGGTATCCGTTGAACATGACGTTTTTCAGTACGTCTGACCGACTGGAGATTGGTGGTGTTCCGTTCATTTCCCATGGGAATAAACCGAATCGTTTTGAGGCACTGGAGTATTACCGGCGCGTAGCGAGTTCGTGGAACTTGAATTTGAAATTGTATGAAGAAGTTGAGGGTATTGCCAATTCCGGAGATGGTTTTGACATTAAAACAATAAAGGGGGAATATGCTGCGAAGGCCATCATTCTTGCGACAGGTTTCTATGATTATCCGTACCTGATGAATATTCCAGGGGAAGAGCTTCCGAAAGTACGGCACTATTATGATGAGCCCCACCCCTATTTCCGCCAGGATGTCATCGTTGTAGGGGCTGCGAACTCAGCCGTGGATGTAGCGCTGGAGACCTATCGAAAGGGAGCTAATGTAACTATGGTCGTACGTGAAGAAGGTCTGCTGGATAGCGTGAAATACTGGGTGAAGCCTGATATTGAAAACCGGATCAAAGAAGGTTCGATCCAGGCATACTTCAAAAGTGAGGTTCAGGAGATCCGGGAGTTTGAGGTTGACATCGTTACTCCCAACGGACCCCTTACCCTCAGGAATGATTTTGTACTTGCAATGACCGGGTACAAACCAAACTTCAAATTCCTGGAAATGGTTGGGGTAGAAATTGGCGAAGACGCGATGCGTACACCCCGCTATGATCCTGATACCAACCAGACTAATGTTGAAAATGTCTACCTGGCAGGAGTGGTCTGCGGCGGATTACAGACGAATAAATGGTTCATTGAAAATTCACGCATTCATGCAGAGAATATAATCGCAGACCTCCGCAAGAAAGTGGCTTTATAGAATTTCTCTCGGTGGCCGCTTTGGCTCCTCTTTTGGGGGTATTTCTTCCTCTTCTTCTTCCTGGGAAGGTTCATCCTCAATTAATTCCTCCGGAACTTTATGCTTTTCTTTTTCAGGGATCGATTCGATCTGCTTGTCCACCTCCATCCAGTAGTCATGCATTGAATCCACCGGCTCAAGATGTTTTCCTTTGGCGATGAGTGCCAGTGCCATGATTACGCTGGTAATCAGGATCGTGTAAAGCAGAATGCCCGAATTAAAACTATCGGTCTGAATTGCCGTGGGAATAGCAAAGAAGAGGAGAATAGTGATGAGGCCTCGTGGTGAGATCCAGATTTCCGGTGTGAGATTTCGTCTTTTGAAGATCCATATGAAAATTCCCCGCACCAAAAAGAGCACAATCACAATGGCCACACTAAGAATGAGTACCTCCATATCAAGTAGTGAGGAGAGGTCGATTGTAATACCGAAAATCACAAAGAAGAATGTCCTTACCACAAAGGCAGACTCGATGGTCACCAGGTGGAAATTATGCAAAATACTCTTGATAGACGGAAGATGGATCAGCTTGGCCAATTTGCCGCGGAAAAATACCGAGTGATTGTTAAGCACCAGTCCGAAGATTAGGATAATCAGGAGCGAACTGAGGTGGAATAGTTTACCAATGGAATACAGAAGTAAAAGCACCGCGATCAGAAGGAAGAGCTTCACCTGCGTACGTACTTTCTGAAAAATAAGCACCAGGGCGTAGCTCACTACCACCGACAGGATCACAGTGATAAAAATGTTTGAGAAAACATCCCAAACGACAGAATTCACGTCATTGTTGTTCAGGTTTCCTATCAGGAAATAGAAGTACATAATCCCCAGGATATCGGAGAAAGTACTTTCATAGACCATGAATTCTTTTTTATCGTCAGACAGTTCTCCCACACTTGGGATAACGATTGCGCTGCTCATCACCGATAAAGGCACAGCATATACCAGGGCGACCAGGAAATCGTCGATCATAGTTAGCTGTATGAACCAGGCAATTACAAGGGAACAGCCTATTAATGATAGCAGGGCCACGCTGAATGACTTCCAAATCAGCGGCCATTTTTCCCAGGTGAGCTCCAGGTCTAGGGAGGCTTCGAGGACGATCATGATCAGTCCGACAATACCCAAAATTTCGAGTACTCCGAATATCGTATCACCCGTAGGTATTTTGAAATAATCAAGGCCCAGTTTGATGAGAATGCCTGAAAGAATGAGCAGCAAAACGCTTGGAATATTCGTTTTTTCCGAGATTATATTGAAAAAATAGGACATGATAATGATCACGGAGATCGTTATCACGACAGTATATGAATTGACTACTTCCATTCAGTTTTATATTTCCCCCAGCGGATAAATCATCACATTGGAGCCCATTTATTTTAACTTGTAAAAAGCGAATATACTATTTATTCATCTTATTTAGGGGCTGCTGATTTTGTTTTTAGCCCGAAAGAAGTGGAAAACCCTGAAGATGAGTATACATACAATCAGCCAAATCAGCCCTGCTACAAGGCCTGCGGCGACATCAGACGGATAGTGAACGCCCAGATAAATCCGGCTTGCGCCAATGGCAAGGATCAGGAGTGCGGTGAGAGGGATGAGCAGAAACCGGATAACAGGATTCTCCACATATTTATAGGTGAGGTAGATAAGGAATCCATAGAATGCCATGGCACTCATCGCATGTCCGCTTGGGAAACTCAGGGAATTTACCTCCACCAGGTGAAGTTCGTTGAGGGGGCGTGGTCTGCCGATCCAGTTTTTGAGGCCGGTATTCAGCAGGGATGATGATATCAGGATCAGTGATGCATCGATCGCAATCATCCATCGTTTACCTCTCAGAAAAAGAATGAGTGCTGAGAACGGGATCAGAATAAAATAGGCCGGGGCTGATCCCAGGTGTGTAATGATGGTGACCAGCGGGGTAAGTTTTTCAGAACGGTATGAGAAAAACACGCGGGAAATGGCATCGTCGGCCTGAACGAGCTCCGGTGTACCCAGTTTTTCAGTGATCTCAAAAAATATATTTAACAGAAAGCTGGTAACAATGGCGGCTACGATCAGCGTGGCAACAAAGAGTATATACTCCCGCCTGTTTTCATAAAAGGTTCGAATTACCTCTGAAAGAGAAGACTCAGGTGAATCCGGTCTGGTCATGGTGCTAATGTACTAATATTTGCAGAATGAAATGGACCTGGACGAAGTGCAGATGTCCCTCATTTTAATTAACTTAGGTACAAACCTCTACTACTATGATTCAAATAAAAAATATAATGTTCTTTACTGCATTCGTGCTTTTTTCAGCCGGAATGCAGGCGCAGGATATGTCTGAAATTAACCTGGATGACTACCGGATTCCGCATCAGACATTTACACTGGATAACGGACTCACCCTGATCGTACATGAGGACCATAAAGCGCCAATCGCCGCGGTGAATGTGTGGTATCATGTTGGTTCCAAGAATGAAAAGGAAGGAAAGACGGGATTTGCTCATTTGTTTGAACACCTGATGTTCAATGGGAGTGAGAATTTTAATGATGATTACTTCAAGACGATGGAACGAATCGGGGCTACAGACCTGAATGGTACCACCAATTTCGACCGTACCAATTATTTTCAGAATGTTCCAACATCAGCATTGGATATTGCTTTGTGGATGGAGTCTGACCGTATGGGACATTTTGCCGGGGCTATCAGCCAGGAAAGGCTGGATGAGCAACGTGGAGTTGTGCAGAATGAAAAACGTCAGGGAGAGAACCAGCCGTATGGTAAGTTTTTTAGCAGGATGCTTGAAAACGCCTTTCCGGAGGGGCATCCCTATCATCATTCGGTGATTGGTTCAATGGAAGATCTGAATGCTGCATCGCTGGAAGATGTAAAGGAATGGTTCGCCAATTACTACGGACCTTCCAATGCGGTATTGGTTATTGCGGGTGACGTTAACGCAGAAGACATCCTGGAAAGGGTTAAAAAATACTTCGGGGACATACCTCCGGGCCCTCCGGTTACCAGTATGAAAAGTAATATTGCCAGGCGGACCGGAACGATTCGCGATGTACAGCAGGATCGTGTTCCCCAGTCACGCCTCTATATGGTTTGGAATGTGCCACAATATGGCACTGCCGAATCTGCGTATCTTGATATGGCAGCAGGAGTTCTTGCTTCCGGGAAGTCGTCAAGGTTATACAAGCGGCTGGTATATGAAGATCAGATTGCCACTTCGGTCAATGCCTCGAATTTCTCATCAGAAATTGCCGGACTGTTTTTTTTACAGGCCGATGTGAAGCCGGGTGTGAGCAATGATGTGGTGGAAAAGGCAATGAATGAAGAATTGGAGAAATTCCTGCGTGAAGGTCCTACTGCCGATGAGATGAAACGCATCAAAACCCGTCGATTCGCGAATTTCACGAGGGGAATCGAGCGCATAGGAGGATTTGGTGGAAAGTCGGATATTCTGGCCCAGAACGCCGTTTATGCCGGTGATCCTGAACACTACCTTACAGAATTAAAGTGGATTCGGGATGTTCAGGCATCGACTGTTACGGAAACAGCCCGGGAGTGGCTTTCTGACGGGAAGTACTTTCTGGAGATTAACCCGTTCCCGTCCTATCAGGCTAACCAGGAGGGTGTGGATCGTTCCAAGGGGCTGCCATCAATGGGTGAAGCCGTCGCGGTTTCATTTCCGGAAATTCAACGGGCAACTTTAAGTAATGGCATGAAGGTAGTCCTTGCAGAACGTCATTCAGCACCACTTGTTAATATGAGTCTCCGGCTGGATGCCGGTTACGCGGCAGATCAGTTTGCATCACCGGGTACGGCAAAGTTGGCGATGAATATGCTGGATGAAGGCACCAAGACGCGAAACTCACTGGAGATAAGCGATGAGCTGGCTATGCTGGGCGCGTCACTTGGGAGCGGTTCCAATCTGGATGAATCGTTCGTTTCGCTGTCTGCACTAAAGGTAAATATTGATCAGAGTTTAGACCTGATGGCGGATGTGATTTTGAATCCTGCATTTCCCGAAGAGGATTTTGAGCGGCTAAAGAAACAACAGCTGGTTGAAATTCAGCAGGAGAAGGTACAGCCCATCGCCATGGCACTCCGGGTGTTTCCAAAGTATATGTATGGGGAGGATCATGCATACGGAATGCCTATGACAGGATCGGGATACGAATCAGATGTAAGTGCACTCAAACGCGATGATCTGATTAAATTTTATACTACATGGTTTAAACCGAATAATGCCACTTTAACGGTTGTGGGTGATATCACCATGAATGAGCTGAAGCCATTGCTTGAAAAATATTTCAAAGGCTGGAAGCAGGGGGATGTGCCTGAGAAAAACCTGGCGGAGGTTGATTTCCGAAATGCAAAGAAAATCTTTGTGATGGATCGGCCCGATGCGATACAAAGTGTAATTCTTGCGGGTCATGTCGCTCCTCCTTCAGGGTCACGTGATGATATCAATATTGATATGATGAATACGATCATCGGTGGCGAGTTCACCTCACGTGTAAACATGAATTTGCGGGAGGAAAAGGGCTGGGCCTATGGTGCCGGTACCATTCTGATGGAAGCAGAAGGACAGCGTCCATTTATTACTTATGCGCCGGTTCAAAGTGATAAGACATCCAATTCGATGGCAGAGATTAATAAGGAACTCACCGAATATATCAATGATAACCCTGCTACGGAGGAGGAACTTGAAAAGTCGCGTACAAATAAGGTTCTGGCACTGCCAGGTCAGTGGGAAACTTCCAATTCTGTATTAAGTGCGTTGGGCGAAGTAGTACGTTTCAATTTGCCGGATGACTACTGGGCTACGTATGCCGATCGTGTGAGTGGAATAACGTTAAAAGATGTACAAAAAGCGGCGAAGGAAGTTATTCATCCTGAATCATTAAGCTGGATCGTAGTAGGCGACCGCGCTAAGATCGTGGAAGAGATCAAGGCATTGAACCTGGGTGAGGTGATCTTCATTGACGCCGACGGTAATCCGATAAACCCGGATGGTCAGCCTGTAAAAATGGAAGACGGAGGTAATTAAAAGAATGAGATCTGGTCACAGGTATGCCGAAAGCATACCTGCGACCGATCAAAGTGTCAGGTCACGTAATTTTGCAATCACATACTTTGTTGGCTGGGAAGCCCGGAACTATTCAACCTCCGTAAGAGCTGCCACCACTTCTACGGGATCCTTAGACCCGGGAAAGAAGGATTTTATCCGGTTGATAACATCATCAAGAATAGTATCAGGACATGATGCCCCACTGGTAAGAATGATTCTCACCGGTCCGTTCTTTGGAAGCCAGTTCCGGGTTTGTAACTTTTCTTTTTTCTTGTAATTGAAGTGTTGTATTTCATCGGCTGATTTTATTTCCGATGCGGCATTAATGAAATACGTGGGGAATTTCGATTCGCAAAGCTCCACGATGTGAGATGTATTGGAGCTGTTGTAACCACCTACTACCACTGCCAGATCCGCCTCACTTTCGAGCAATGCGTAGGTGGCATCCTGGTTGTCATTAGTTGCATAACAGAGTGTGTCCCTGGTATCTGCAAAATGATCTTTATAATCATCATTGTAGAGACCGATCATGATATTTTTGAAGTAATCGGCTATCGCCTGGGTTTCGGTAGCCAGCATAGTGGTTTGGTTGACAACGCCGATCCTGTCAAAATCTTTTGCGGTATCAAAACCGGGAGTAAAACGGCCTGCAAACTTCTCGTAAAAAACTGATGGATCTGTTTCACCGGTGATGACCTTACCAAGGATTATGGCCTCAGACATATCACGTATGATCACTGATGGTGCCGATTTTGAGCTATGAGAAAAAGTTGCCCGGGTTTCCTCATGTCTGAATTTACCATGAATGATCACGGTATGTCCTTCTTCTCCCAATTTCAGGGAACGCTTCCATACTTTTTCGACGAACGGACATGTTGTGTTGTATTGCTGAATTTCTATTCCGATGTCGCGTAATATCTTTTCGGTTTCAAGTGTTGTGCCGAAAGCAGGTACAATAACAATATCGTCTTTTGTGAGGCTTTCCCATGGAATGAACTGTGTTCCGTCTGTGTCCATGATAAATCGTATGCCCCTGTCTTCCAGATCCCTGTTAACCTCCTGGTTGTGTATCATCTGGCTGAGCAGATAGACATTTTTGTCGGGATTTTCTTCCAGCGCGTTATAGCTGATCTCAATCGCATTTTCAACGCCGTAGCAAAATCCGAAATGACGGGCGATCAGGAAAGTTACAGGCCCAAGATTTATTTCAGAGGGTTGAAGGTCCTTCTTCCGGGGATCCAGGGATTTTCTGAAATCCTTGATCTTGCCGGTTATGGAAGATTTATAATAGGCGGGTATGTTGAACTGCTTGATAGTGCTCTTATTTAGTTGTATGAACACAAAAATACAGGTAAAGTTTGCATTAATCCACACGGAAGGCGGAAATAGGGAATATGCACAAAATGGAATGGCTATAAAAAGCGAATGGGAACCCTCCTTATCGGACGATTCCCATTCCATGGCCGTTATTCACAACCATGACAAGCCTGAATTTTAGCGTCAACCAGCGAATTCCCGAAGGAACATTCCGATATCAACGTTCATTTCCATTCTCAGACTACATCATGCCTGGACACGATGCCTGCACTGTATGTTTTTGTGGGTAACCATTTCAAACGTCCTAAGACGATCTTTCACATGACAGCAACAAAATTTACTTTGTTTCAGAAGCCGAAACCTCTTCTACATTTCAATCAGTCCTATCAGTAAATACATCGTTGTAATCCGAAGATTATTTCAGCCGGAAGGCCTTTAATGCATTTATCTGCCGAACTTTCACTACTTGCCGACACTCTTTTGTGTCTGCCAGTCATCCCTGACTTGATGATTCTAAGTACCTACTTTTCTTTCCGATTTGCAATGATTTATATCATATTTTATCAACAACTTTTGCACATTTTTTAAGACCTATAAGCAGGTACTTATGCACACAATTTTGAGTTAAATCACAGAGTTATCAACCAAGATAGGAGCATTGATATTTTTTCGTGGCAATTCTCTCAGGCAACCTTTATGTGCGCTACTTAATTTTTTTATACTTTGCAGTAAACAAACGCCAATGAAGAATTTATTGATTCTGATTTCAGCGGGTATTCTTCTTTTTTCCTGTGAACCCAAGAAGCAGCAAGTCATTACTCTTACCGTTCCTGTATACGAGGTGAAGAGTTCTGATATTTCTGTATACAGGGAATTTATTGGTCAGACATATGGCCAAAATGATATTGATATACGCGCTCGTGTTCAGGGGTTTCTCGAAGGGATACATTTTCAGGAGGGATCCCGGGTTAAGAAGGGTCAGTTATTATATAGTATCGATCCACAACCCTTTCTGGAAAAGGTGGCTCAGCAAATGAGTTATCTGGCTCAGGCGGAGACGGCACTTTCAAAGGCAGAAAGTGACCTGAATCGAATCCGCCCGCTGGCCGACAGAAATGCCGTAAGTAAAAGTGATCTGGATGCAGCCGTGGCGTCCTTTAAAGCTGCACAGTCGGAAGTGGAAGCGGCCGAAGCGGCTGTCCGCCTGTCAAAAATAGAACTGGGATATACAAAAATATATGCGCCCATCGATGGCGTCATTGGTATTTCACAGGCGGAAGTTTCTGACCTTGTCGGACAGCTTCCAAATTCTGTGATTTTAAATACTGTATCTGAAATCGATACGATTCGTGTGCGGTTTTCAATTTCAGAGGCCGAGTATCTCACGCTGATTCGTGAGAGGGATTCGGTAAAGTACAAGGATAAGGTTGGCCTGCAGCTGATCCTGGCAGATGGATCGGTACATCCCTATGAGGGCCAGGTTGATTTTGCCAACCGCCAGATCGACAGAAGTACGGGCACTTTATTATTGCAGGCATCCTTTCCCAACCCTGAGGGTTATATACGTCCGGGCCAGTCGGCCATTATCCGGGCAAAAGCCTATACGCTGAAAAATGGCATCATGGTTCCACAGCGCACTGTTACAGAAATCCAGGGCATGTACCAGGTGGCTTTGTTTAACAGCGACAATACCATTGAAAACAGGCGGGTTGAGGTTGGTCCGAAAAAAGGCAACATGTGGGTAATTGAGAAAGGCCTTTCTGCCGGGGAAAAAATTGTACTTGAGAATGTGGCAACACGGGGAATGGCCGTAAACCTTGAACCCGAAATTCAGGATTTTGATGTCATCGAATAAAGAATCGGATAATTTCTTCGTCAGCCGCCCCATCGTGGCAATGGTTATTGCCATAGTCATCGTTATTGTTGGGGTCGTATCATTATTGGGACTGGCGATTGAGCAGTACCCAGACCTCTCACCTCCCATGGTGCGGGTTACTGCCTATTATACGGGTGCAGATGCTGTTTCGGTAGAGAATTCTGTTGCAACTCCATTGGAACAGCAGATCAACGGGGTGGATAACATGATCTATATGAAATCCACCAATTCCAACGATGGTTCCATGTCGCTTAATATTTCCTTTGAGGTTGGCACAGATCCAGATATGAACACGGTCTTCACCCAAAATAAGGTTTCTTCGGCAACGGCGAAATTACCGGAAGAGGTGAAGCGACTTGGGGTTACCACTCAGAAAAGTTTTTCGCTGCCCATTATGCTGGTGAGTTTTACCTCACCAACAGGTGAGTTCGGCCAGGATTTTCTGGGTAATTTTTTATCAATAAGCATTAAGGATGTCCTGGCGCGAATTCCCGGGGTTGGAAGAGTCGATCTTTTTTCAAGTGATTATTCGATGCGCATATGGGTAAAGCCAGACCGTCTTGCACAACTTGGCATTACTGTTCCTGAAGTGGTCAATGCGGTAAAAGGACAGAATATAATTGCCCCGGGAGGAAAATTTGGTGGCGAACCGGCACCCCCGGGTACAGAGTTTACCTATGCGGCTAAATTTCCCGAACGTCTCCAGCAGGCTGAAGAATTTCAGAATATTGTGGTTCGTACTAATGAAGACGGTTCGCAGGTAAAGATTAAAGACATCGCTTCCGTTAACCTCGGAACGGAGAATTACAATTCCATTACACGGCTTAACGGGCAATCTTCAGGCATCCTTGCTATTTACCAGGCACCCGGAACGAATGCGGTGGAGATCGCTCAAAATATTCGCACAACACTTGAAGGTCTCAAGCCTACCTTTCCTGATGGAATAGACTACACCGTTTCGCTGGATACCACCGAAGTGATCACCGAAGGTATCAGTGAGATTGTCGTCACCCTTATCGTGGCACTGGTGCTGGTGATACTGGTTGTTTTTATATTCATCCAGGACTGGCGGGCCACACTTATTCCTACTATTGCCATACCGGTATCGCTCATTGGCGCATTCATCCTCTTTCCATTGCTTGGATTTACCATCAATGTGCTGTCGCTACTCGGACTTGTGCTTGCGATCGGTATTGTAGTGGACGATGCGATTGTAGTAGTAGAAGCCGTACAGTCCTATATTGCTAAAGGCTTTTCCGCCAAAGAGGCGACAGCCAAGGCAATGAAAGAAGTGACCGCGCCGGTCATTGCCACCACGATTGTCCTGATTGCCGTATTTGCTCCGGTGGCCTACATGGGTGGTATTACGGGCAGGTTATATCAACAATTTGCTATCACCATTGCCGTTTCAGTCGCGTTTTCTTCAGTAAATGCCCTGACACTAAGCCCAGCCTTGTGTGGGTTGTTATTACGTGAGTCCAGGCCCGTGAAAGGCATCCTGGGTAAATTCTTTAGCTGGTTCAACAGAAAGTTTGACGTGGCCACAGATAAGTACACTTCATTTACCGGGATAGTAACCGGTAAGATCCGGCGGGGCGTAATTTTCATCGTTATTATTGTGGTTGCCACAGGAGTTTTTGGATTTCTGGTTCCTGGCGGGTTCCTTCCGGAAGAAGATCAGGGCTTCCTCTTTGCCAATATTCAGTTACCCGATGCGTCTTCATTACAGCGAACAGACGAGATCGCGAAACAGGCGGAGCAAATCCTCATGCAATTACCTGAAGTCGAATATGCAACAACTGTTTCGGGATACAGTCTGATCTCCGGGAGCAATTCCAGCAATACTGCCTTCCTTTTCATTTCACTGAAGCCATGGTCTGAGCGGGAGCTGACAGCCGCCCAGGTAGCACAGAAGATAAATGCAGCCTTTTTTAAAAATATCAAAGGCGCACAAGCCTTTAGCTTTGGTCCGCCTGCCATTCCAGGGCTGGGAAATGGTTCCGGGTTTACCATGATGCTACAGGACAAGGGTGGAAACACACCCCAATACCTTCAGGAACAAGCCATGAAATTCATAGCCGCGGCTAATGCCCGTCCGGAAATACAGGGTGTATTTACAACCTACCGGGCATCTGTACCTCAGCGGGAACTGGAGGTCGACCGCGACCGTGCATTGCGGATGGGTGTTAATTTAGCCGATCTGTATCAAACCGTTGGTTCCTTTCTGGGCGGTGCTTACGTAAATGATTTTAACCGTTTCGGACGTTTGTACAAGGCCTATGTTCAGGCAGACCCCGCGGCACGGCAAAGTCCGGATCAGTTGGGCCTGTTTTACGTGCGAAATAAAGACGGGGAGCAAGTGCCGTTATCGACGCTGGTAACGATCAGGGAGGTATATGGCCCGGAATACACCAACCGGTATAACCTGTATCGGGCCGCAGAGATTTCGGGTTCACCGGCTCCCGGATATACTTCAACCCAGGCCCTGGATGCGCTGGAAGAAGTTGCGGCCGAAGTGCTGCCTGCAGGGATGGGATATGAATGGAGTAACATGTCTTACCAGGAGCGCGTGGCCGGAGGAGCCGGTGCTATTATTTTTGTTTTTTCACTTGTTTTCGTGTTCCTGATCCTCGCCGCACAGTATGAGAGCTGGTCGCTGCCATTCAGCATCCTGCTTGGAACACCTTTTGCAATTTGCGGAGCACTTCTTACTATATACCTGGCCCGATTCTTTAGTTTGTCCTATGAGAATAACATTTTTACCCAGATATCGCTGGTAATGCTCATTGCCATGGCAGCAAAAAATGCAATTCTGATTATTGAGTTTGCCAAACTAAAATTTGACGAAGGAATGTCTCTCACCGAATCGGCGATTGAAGCGGCCAGATTACGATTCAGACCGATTCTGATGACAGTTTTTTCATTCATACTTGGAATTTTACCCCTGATGATTGCATCAGGAGCAGGAGCGGAAGCCAGAAAGGTGATGGGTATGGCGCTCTTCGGAGGGATGATGCTTGCCACCTTATTAGGAGTATTCATGTATCCGATGCTGTTTGTATTCATTGGTAAAATAGCCGGCTATGAAAAGAAAAGAGCTTTAAAATCAGCAAAAGATGGTTAAAAGATTTATCTGCCATATTCTCCTTCTTGCCGGAGTTGTACTTCTGCTGCTACCTGGATGTAAAGTGGGGCCGAACTACAAACGGCCTGATCCCGTTTTTGATACTACGGCATATTACCGGTTTGATCCGCTTAAAGGCGATACCATTACAAATGTGAAATGGTGGGAACTCTTCCAGGATGAACAATTACACGACCTCATACGAATAGCCCTGGAAGAAAATCAGAATTTATTGATCGCTACCTCCCGGATTGAGGAGGCGCGGGCATTTCTGGGTTTTACAAAGGCGGATCTCTATCCGAATATAACGGTAAGCGGACAGGCTACCAGGAACAATTTTGTACAATCTATAAACCAGCAGGTTGACGTTCGCAATACTTTCTTTATTGCGCCGGCATTGTCGTGGGAAATTGATTTTTGGGGCAAATTGCGGCGTGCCAATGAAGCTGCCGTAGCAGAAATGCTGGCCACCGAATATACCAGGAGAGCCATTCAGGTCTCGCTTATCTCAGACGTGGCAGCGCTGTATTTTCAATTGCTGGACTACGACAAGCGGCTGGAAATTGCCCGACGAACATTTGAGTCACGGCAGCAGGCAAGCGCCATCATTGAAGACCGCTTTAGTGAGGGCTATACAGCCCAGATCGACCTTGACCAGGCGCGTATCCAGGAATATATTGCCGAAGGAGCCATTCCTGTTTATGAACGACTCGTGGCACAAACCGAAAATGCCCTGAGTATTTTGCTGGGAAGGGCACCTGGAAGTGTGGCGCGCGGACTGGATTTATACAATCAACCAATACCGCCTCCGATTCCAGCGGGAATGCCGGCAGATCTTCTTGCGCGGAGGCCGGACGTATTGGAAGCGGAACAGCTCATGATTGCACAAAACGCCAGGGTTGGAATTGCTACCGGAGCGATGCTTCCTTCGATTAATTTGTCTGCCTTTATTGGAACAGCCAGTAACGATTTCAGTCAGCTCTTCTCCAGTGGTACAGCAGTGTGGTCATTTGGCGGAGGTATAATCAGTCCGTTATTTAACTTCGGCAAGAACCGAAAGAGAGTGGAAATTGAGAAACAACGAACCATTCAGGCACAGTATGCCTATCAGGCCACAGTGATTCAAAGCATACGGGAAGTGGAAGATGCGCTCATTAGTATTAATACATACGACCGTCAGCTGAATGCCCGGATCAAGCAGCGAAATTCAGCTCAAAGTGCGAAAGAACTATCAAGGGAACGTTATAATGGCGGTGTTACCAGTTACCTGGAAGTTCTGGAAAATGACCGTGCCTTTTTCCAGGCTGAACTGGAGGCAGCTGAGACTCAACAGCTGTACCTGCGATCCTACATCAGTTTATACAAAGCTCTTGGAGGAGGGTGGATCACCGAAGAAGAAGCCCTGCAGGAGACACCCGTTCAGGAGGATTGATACCAACAAAAGGGCAAAATGACTGTTTAGTTCATCATGGCATTCCTTGAATTTTTCGGTGCAACAAAGCAGGTAACCGGCAGCCAGCATATACTGGAATCCACAGATGGATGCCGGATCATGATTGACTGCGGCCTCGACCTGCAGAAACCCGAAGACCATTTTCCTTTTGGTGCGAAACCGGGATCGATCGATATTGTGATTCTCACACATGCACATATTGATCACTCAGGTCTGATTCCATTGCTGGTTAAAGAAGGATTTGACGGACCTATTTATGCTACGTACGCCACGTATCAACTTACCAGGATTTTACTGTTTGATGCGGCACGTATTATGCAAAAAAAGTATAGAAAAGGCCGTAAACCCTCCTTTTTCTATAAGCCGTCGGATGTGGAAGAAGCACTTGAGCAGTTCATTACAGTTGATTTCGATGTGAAGATCGACCCGGCCCCGGACGTTTCGTTTACTTTTCTTCGTGCAGGTCATTTATTAGGTGCCGCAATGGTTTCTGTGTATCTGGCAGATCCCGGGATTCGGATACTTTTCAGTGGTGATCTTGGCAGGGCTGGTTACCCACTGCTTAACGCCCCTGATAAACCCCCGCAGGCCGACTACCTTATTTGCGAAAGTACATACGGTGGACGCTGGCATAGCGATACGGGTGATATCGAAAAACAGTTTGTTGAAATCATCCACAATGCCTGCGTTAAAATTCCGGGCCGGCTCATAGTACCTTCCTTTTCCATTGGCAGGACCCAGCTATTTCTGTATGTTCTGAACAAACTGCGTGTTAGTGGAAACCTGCCTGACATACGTATTTTTACAGATAGTCCGCTTGCTCATCGCAGTACACGCGTTCATGAAGATTTTTATTTTGAGTTTAATCAGGAGGCAATCGATTTTGTTGATGAGCATGGCTCACTATTTGATTTTGACCGGATCACATATTTGCCCCGCCTTAACAGTGCCGAGGAAATCAGTAATTATAATGAGCCCTGCATAATCCTTACATCTTCCGGAATGGTGCGCGGAGGTAAGTCGATGGATCATGTTCGGATGAATCTTGCCAACCCGTACTGTACGATTTTATTTATTGGATATTGTGCTGAGGGAACGCTGGGCAGGGAGTTACTCGATGGCAAAAAGGAGATCATGTCTTCCGATGGAGTACTGCCTGTAATGGCAACTATTATTGGAACGGATGCGCTTAGCGGTCACGCTGATCAGGATGAGCTGATGAATTTTGTGCTTCATCAGAACGAGAAACTTCTTAAGCGGGTTTTTCTTGTCCATGGAGAACCAGATTCAATGTCTGCATTTTCGACATATCTCGAAAAGGAAGGATATCAGATAACTATTCCTGTTCAGGGACAGCGGTTTGATCTGTTGGCTAAAAATTAATATCCACAATTCCCTCACTCGTGACGGGGACACTTCCATGTTCTCTGGCCGGATTCCAGTCGGGTCCTTCCTTTAACCATTTAATGGCTAGCTCGTCATAATACGGGTTTGCCGAATCCAGTACCCGTATGTCGTAGATCTCACCTTTCGCGTTACAGCTGAAAAGCAGTCTAACGGTTTGCCGGTCTTCACCCGGATCCACATTTTTTTTTCGGTTATTGATATAGGATCTGAAAGCATCCATTCCGTTGACTGGTGTTGGATACAAACTCGAAGCATCATATGTAATAGTGTTGTTGCCCTCATATGATTCTCCCAGAATTAAACGGCCATTTTCGTAACGTTCCTGAAACTGAATTTTCCCATCCGGATATAAACCGTAGGCTCTGCCTTCCCGCAACCCTTCCTTGTAGGGTGTATAGGATTTGATATTGCCATTTTTATAATAGGTGATCTCGGTTCCGTTTCCATCAGAAACCTGCACTTGTCCGTTTTTATCCCTTGATTCCCGAAGATAACCGCGGTCACCGTAAATATAAATCTTCGCCGGTTCCCCGTTTTCATGGAAGAATTCCCATTTTCCTGTGCGGTATTCTCTTTCATACCGGCCCACGGCATCATATGTGCTGTCGCTGAAATAATATCGGAAAATACCATCCCTCAGTCCTTCAGTATAGGTTCCTTTCATCTGAATGGCGCCTTGTTTATAATAATCTTCTACCCGGCCATTCCAGCGGTCTAGCGAATCTCTGTAACCGATCCGGTAGTAAACGGCCTGTTCACGCCGGAATATTTCCCGCCAGGCACTATCATAAAAAACTCTGACGAGATCCTGTTTCACATTATCTTCCGTTGCAGAAGATTCAGGATTGTATTCCATTGAAAGGGGATAATTGAGTTCGGAGAGTCGGTAGCTTCTCACTAATTCAAGACTGTCGAGGTAGCGGTACGTTTCCCTGTAAATCAGGTTTGCCATATAATTTGCCTCAACGGATTTTATTTTCGTGTATTCCGACAGGTTTTTTCTATCCTCAGCAAGTTTTGGATTCATATTTGGCAATGAATCGGTTAAAACCTTTCCGAGGCTGTCATACGTCAGGCTTATTTTTGAGTATGCGTCGGCAGCTTCCTCATCCGTTTGGTAATCCCGTTCCTGAGATTCCAGTCCCATCAGTAATTGAAACTGATCAAAATGAATTTTTTGGGTGTCAGGGATCGTGAAAAAAAAGATCCATACTACCGGAATGAGTATGATTAGTCCGGATGCAAGTCTGAAATAAGGAAATGACAAGAAGAGCAGAGCAGTAAACAACCCAAAACAGAACCCACCTAAATGGGCGGCATTGTCGAATGGCAGTATGTTCCCCAGAAAGATCGTGAGGAGGAGATACCCCAGGAGCAGCAGCAATGATTTTAAGAAAACCGTAATATCGTGGCGATTTTCCCATAATTCGATCAATGAATGAAAACCGAATAATCCAAATATCGCACCGCTGGCTCCTACCGAAACGGTAAAGAAATTATAATGCATGGAAATGATATTGGCGAATAGTCCAGACAGAATGAAAAGCACCAGGAGATAAAAATGACCCGTACGGCTTTCGGTCGTCGATCCGAGTATATACAGGGCGGTCATATTCAGAATAAGATGCAGGATACCCCCGTGAAGAAATATTGAGGTGAGCATTCTCCACGGTTCTGCTCCGGAGCTAAGAGGGGTAAAGTTGGCACCCTTATTAATTAAAATTACAGCTTCGGGTGTTTCAACAGGAAATCCCTGAACCGCAAAGCCCAGGATACAGGTAAAAATTAAAAATAGAGTTACTGCCGATTCCCGAATATTGATTGTTTGCATTTCCACATGTTATGAGGAGCGAGGATTGTTATGATACCTTTCGCAAACGGCGGTACGCATAGTAGGAAAACACAGCTTCCAATGCTCTTCGTATCGCGTCATTTACCGGCATCATCTCTCGTCCCAGTTCAGGATCAATAGCTGAAAGTCGGAAATAATAGTCTCTCATAAAAACAATATTACCCTTTTCAGCGTGCAGGATGCCTTTCTGGTAGGATTCAGGTTGTTCAGTTTTAATGGTTTGACAGGTTACAAGGCGGGCTTCACCATTTTTATCCCGCATGGCAGTGAAGCCGAAAAGTCGGCAAATGAGACCTCGGTACGCATATTTCTGACAGAACCCATGATCAGAGGTCTTTTTTAGCGGGATGAAAACACCACAATGTAGTTGAGCACCGGTGGTTTTCAAACGCTCATACCAGGCCGAAGCCTCGCCCGTCTTAAATAAATGATAAGCCAGGGGAAGAAATTCAAGCGGCGTAGCGGAAATATCGGGTTTTATACAACATCTGCCACATGAGGCAATGCAATGCATCCCTGTAGTTTTTTGAAAGGCGCTTATCTCCTTTTCGAGCTGTTGAAACACCTTTTCAACCGCGCGAACTTTAGTATAGATCGTCACGTAAAAATAAAGGGCAAAGGTAGCCTTCCCTTTTGCTTATTTGCAACAGGTTTGTCGCTGCGATTGTAAATTTATCGTAATATTTTCAGCTCGCCTTTAACAGCGTATCCTGACTTAGCCTTTTGGTTCTGATTTCCTTTTTTTCCAAATCAAACCAGGCACACTCTACGAGGTAATTGCGCTTGTCCTTGATATAATTCAAGACTTCCATCACTCTACCGTCCCTTCTGGATCGTACCCTTTCTCCTTTCTTGAAGCGTCTTTTCATAGGCATTAAAAATTTCAAAGATCTATAACTAATAATACGTTATTTTTTGATCAAAAAGCGCACATTGTAATAATTCTTGTGCGTATACAACGCATATATGAAAGAAGGGGCATGTTTTTCAATCATGCCCCCTGATTTTTAACCCAACCCGAGCCCGTAGTAGTAAACTTTCTGACTACCTTCATAGACTCCCTCGATCAATACTCCGCCATTTCGGTTTTTAAGGATTGATACGACCTCATCAGGATCATTTACATCTTTTCCATCGATACGGGTTATAATGAACCCTTCGCGAATATCTGTTTCTGACCTCAGTTTTCCGGCGTTGAGGCGAGTGATCTTAACACCGTTTTTAAGATTCAGCTTATTCAATGTCTTTGCATCAACCGAAGCCAATTCGGCTCCCAAAGCAGTCAGGATCTCAGGTCGTTCAACTTTCATCAATTCTGTGGTGCCGTTTCTGTTCTTGAGGACAGCATTGTACGTGAGCAGCTTACCGCCACGGTTAACACCCACTTCGATTTTGTCACCCGGCCTCTTCGATCCAACATAACCAATGAGCTCCGCAGTGGTAGCGATGTCATACCCATCAATGGATACGATTACATCCCCCTGTCGGATACCTGCTTCCGCAGCAGCCGTGTTTTGCTGTACTGCGGCAACATACGCTCCCTGCAGAACATCCAGATTATTCTCCCGCGCGAATGCGGCATTCACGTTATTGATCTGAACACCCAGCAGTCCGCGCTGAACACTTCCGTAAGCCATCAGGTCTTCTATTACCCTCTTTACGATATTGGCCGGTACGGCGAAGCCATATCCACTGTACGATCCGGTAGGACTGGCAATTGCCGTATTGATTCCCACCAGGTCACCGTTTAGGTTTACAAGCGCACCTCCGCTATTGCCTGGGTTTATGGCAGCATCAGTCTGAATAAATGATTCTATTGAATTATTCACACTGTCACCAGGTGAAACATTCTGTAAGATGTTGATACTTCGTCCTTTTGCACTTACAATTCCAGCTGTGACAGTTGAAGTAAGGTTGAAGGGATTTCCTACGGCCATTACCCATTCTCCCACACGCAGATTGTCTGAATTGTAGAGAGACAAATACGGCAGATCGCGGGCATCAACCTTAAGCAATGCCAGGTCGGTAGTGGGGTCGGTACCAATTACTACTGCCTTGAATGACCGGTTGTCATTCATCACAACCTCAATGTCTTCAGCTTTATCGATCACATGATTATTGGTAACAATATACCCTTCATCATTGATGATCACGCCGGAACCGGATCCGACGCGCGGACTGTTATTGCCTCTTGGGTCCATGAACGGACCGAAGAAATCTCTGAATTGTTCAGGGATTTCCCGAAGTGCCTGATTCTGATCCTGTGTTGACATTTGGGTACTTCTGATGTGTACCACAGCCGGCATAGTTTTCTCAGCTGCGGCACTAAAGTCGAACGGGGCCAATGTACCGTCTGCATTGTATGTTGCCGGTATCACCGGTGCCTTATCAACATGCTCAATTTTTAATGTTTGATCGTCTTCACGATCTTCAAATAATTTCATTGTGCCTACAGTAATTGAACTTCCCAATACTGCGGCAAGAATTAATGCACTAAATTTTCTCATAATTTTCCTCTGTTTTAAAAATGTCGTTGGTTGACAACAGGTTGGGAATCGAGTTTATATTTTTTACGGATGAACGTTAAAAAAGTTAAACGGGATGAACGAGTGGTCCATCCCGTTTTTAAAAGGTTTATAGGTTAGTTGATTTCAATATGACGGGCCATCTTATGCTTTGCTTCTTCCTTTTTTGGAATCAACAGCTTAAGAACGCCATCCTTGTACTCTCCCTTGATTTTATCCTGTTCGATAGATTTGGGAAGCATGAAGGAACGGCTGAAAGAAGAATAATTAAACTCGCGTCTTGCGTATTTTCCTTCTTTATCCTTTTCTTCTTTTTCATCCCTCTTTTCATAGGAGATAGTTAACACCTGTTCTTCGAGTTCGACATTGAAGTCTTTCTTCCTCATTCCAGGTGCAGCGAGCTCAACCATGTATTCGTCATCTTTCTCAACAATATTCACTGCTGGTTGAGTGAACGATTTCAGGTCATTTCCAAACCATTCTTTTCCGAAAAAATCATCGAAGAAGGCCGGGAAAACATCCGAAGTTCTCTTCATTAATGTCATGATATCCTCCTTGTTTTTTTGGTTGAACATTTACTTATAAAGCGACAAAATATGTACCAAATGACAAATGGAGGCATTTTTTGAAAGTTTGTCACGTGAAGGTGACAACATGACAGAAACTTATGACCAGGAACGGTCTGCAACAAATTTCTCCTGAGGTTTTCAGAATTTAGGAACTAAAAATTAATTCAATATCTTGTGAATCCAACAAATCAAATACGGATGAAATTACGAAGATTTACCACTCTAATTATCCTCAGCATCATGGTTGTAAGCGTTTCGGCTCTTGCCCAGCGCGGTGAAGTTGAAGTTATGATTAATGCCGATCAGGGAAAACATCAGATCAGTAAACATATCTATGGTCATTTTGCAGAGCATCTGGGGCGATGCATATATGGTGGGTTTTATGTTGGCGAGGATAACACAGAGATTCCTAATATCGATGGGGTGCGAAAGGACGTTATTGACGCCTTGCGTGAACTAAAAATTCCGAACCTGCGCTGGCCCGGAGGCTGTTTTGCTGACACATATCACTGGCAGGACGGGATTGGCCCGAAGAGTGAACGGCCCACACTTGTGAACACCTGGTGGGGCGGTGTTACCGAGGATAACAGTTTCGGAACACATGATTTTCTTAATATGTGCGAACAACTGGGAGCGGAGCCCTACCTGGCAGCCAACATTGGCAGCGGAACTGTAAGGGAGTTGTCGGATTGGGTGCAATATGTAAATCACGATGGCCAAAGTCCGATGGCCAATTTACGTGTTCAGAATGGCAGGGATGAAGCATGGAAAGTTAAATACTGGGGTGTTGGCAATGAGACCTGGGGTTGCGGCGGTAACATGACGGTAGAATATTATGCGAATCTGTATAAGCAGTATGCGACGTTTATGTCGGACTGGGGAAATACGCGCGGCATATACCGCATTGCAGCAGGTGCCACAAATGATGATTATCACTGGACTGAGGTAATGATGCGGGATGTTCCCCATTCATTGCTTGAGGGTGTGGGTCTTCATTATTATTCGGTATTGGAATGGACGGATAAAGGCCCGGCGGTTGGTTTCAGTGATGAACAATATTTTACAACAATGAAGAGGGCACTCCGTATGGAAGAGCTTGTAACGCGTCATTCAACCGTTATGGATAAATACGATCCGGAGAAGAAAATCGGATTGATTGTGGATGAATGGGGCGGCTGGTACAATGTGGAGGAAGGAACAAATCCGGGATTTCTTTATCAGCAAAACACGATGCGTGATGCAATGATCGCAGGTGTTACCCTCAACATTTTTAATAATCATGCGGAGCGGGTGAAAATGGCAAACCTTGCGCAAACAATCAATGTGCTTCAGGCGGTAATTCTTACCGATGAGAATAAAATGATCCTCACACCGACCTACCATGTGATGAAGATGTACAATGTGCATCAGGATGCCACCCTGCTGCCCATCATGTTTGATAATGTGGATTACGTGCATGGGGATGAAAAACTTCCGGCCTTATCCGTTTCTGCTTCCAGAAGTGAGGACGGAAAGATTCACATTTCAATGGTAAACATTGACCTGGAAAAAAGCCAAACGATCAAGTTAAATATAAGAGGCATGGATCTCAAGGATATTACAGGCAGCATCCTTTCCTCAGGCAGCGTTCAGGATCATAATACTTTTGATAATCCTGATCGTGTGGCACCCAAAGAATTTAAAGATTTTAAGATGTCAAAAGGTATCATCACCGTGGAAATTCCGCCATATTCGGTGATTGTACTCAATTCGAAATAGAGTAGCGAGCTTTTTTCACACGTCATCAATGCCTGCCGGAGGGCGCCGGAAGGCATTGATGACGGTGGTGAGGATGATAGTTTTCGGTACGAGCTGCGCTCTTCCTTCACACGTCATCCCGGTATAACCTCCCGGCCTTGAGCCGCAACCCCTTTTTCACACGTCATCCCGGTATAACCTCCCGGCCTTGAGTCGGGAGTCGGACCGGGATCTATCGTGTAGCACTGCATAGTATGGTGACCACCTTACCCATCATCTAGCTTCCCTTACGAGGCATAAATAAAGGATTAGCGACTTAAACAGATCCCGGCCCGACTCCCTGATTATCCCCGGCTATCGCCGCGGATCTCATGGAGTACCGCCGGGATGACGGAGGGTAGTGCGGAAGGCAGGGACCTGTTGTATTTCAATTCAGCTTAAAGTGGATAGGAACGATCATCCGTACGCGAACCATCCGGCCATTATGTCTGCCCGGGATCCATTTGGGTGCATTTTCCATGACTCTGAGCGCCTCCTCGTCACATCCTGAGCCGATGCCTTTCGCAATGGCGATGTTGGTCATATTACCATATTCATCGACCAGAAACGAAACATATACTTTTCCTTCCACCTGTCGCTGCTGAGCAATCCGCGGATATTTCATGTTTTTCGCGATGTATTCGTAGAAGGCATCATACCCGCCTACCGGTTCGGGTTTCTGACTTGCATAATCCACCTCCTCTATAATCTCGACAGGCGGCAAATCACTGATAATGACTTCAATTTCAGGTGTTTCCGGTGATTCGAGTTGATCAAGACTGAGTTCTTCAAGTTTAATTTCATCCGGCTCTGTTGCGGGTATAATATTTACTTTCTTCGGCTTCGGAGGTCGTTTAACTTCGGGTATTTTTGTGGGCAATATAAGATCGATGTCATCTCCCTTCCAATTGGAGAAATCAATTTCGGGATCTTCCTGAACACTGCGCCATTCAAAGGCGCTTACGACCAGGAGCAATGTGACCAGCAGACCAATCTGGAAGAACAGGCCGGAGTGACGGTAAATGTCAAGTTGTGGATGTTTACGTGTTTCCATCGTCATTTTTGTTAAGTGAAAAATCAATATCCGGCCTGGATATAATCTGAGCCGTGGCAGGCCTGGTGTTTTCAGATTCTTTAGGTTCTGATACCCTTTGCATGGCAAAATAGATCACAAAGATCAGTGCCAGCAGGGCGATCATATATAATAATATTTTAACGATCCGCACACGGCGATTTTGCCGGTGCTGCCGCAGGATGTCCTGGTAGTTCTTATGACGTTCCATGCGCCTGGAAGTCATGCGGTTTCGACGAAGTCTTATTTCATGTCTACCCATTATTCCTCCCAATTCAGGTTAAAATTCTTTCTCAATTTATCAATAGCTCTGTATAGCCGCATTTTTGCACCACTCTCGCCGATATTCAGAATATACGAAATCTCGCGAAAGTTTTTCCCTTCGAAAAACCGCATTTCCAGCACCTCCATGGTCTCTGTGGGTAGGTCGTTAAGCGTTTTGATCAGCAGGTCGATCTGTGATTGCGTGAACTCATGATCGGTCTGTTCAAAAATCTCAATGATTCGCTCTTCCTCCAGTGAAAATACACGTGTCCGCTTCTTCTTGTAATAGTGCTTATTCACCTCATTTGCCGCAATTCTGTAGAGCCATGCACTGAAGGGCAGCCCTTTAAATTCATACTTTCGAATATTCTGGAGTGCCTTGAGAAAAGTTTGAGAGGTGATGTCCCCCGCCAGATCTTCATCATCGGTTCGCCTGAAAACAAAATGAAAGATGCCTTCAAAATATTTATCATACAGCCGGCCAAAGGCTTCGGGATTCCGTTTGGCTTTTTCAACCAGTGAATTTTCCTCACGGATCTCCTCATCGGTCATATGTCGCGGATTTTGCAAGGGCGATAAGGTAAAGTTTCCGGTCATATAATCAGCGAATCCAAAATGGTCACATTCAAGATAGGATTTTTAGCAAGATGCTTTCGATCTTTTAATTTATCTTTAATTTTTCATCCGATTGAAACATCATTCTATGCGATTTACAGTTTTCTTACTCATTATCCTCTCGGCATGTTCTGCCTCCAAAACATCCAATTCACAAACCAGCAAGTCTACCGCGCCTTCAGGAATTGCCGGGAAGGTGGCAGGAATGACGGCATTTGACGGGTATTTTGATTTCTATCATGACCCAAAAACGGATAAGATTTTCCTGGTGATTGACAAGCTGAATCAGGAATTCCTGTATGTGTACTCACTAGCGGCCGGCCTTGGATCCAATGATATCGGACTGGACAGGAACCAGCTTGGCGGTGAGAAAGTAGTGAAATTTGAACGGCATGGTCCCAAAATATTGCTTACTGAAGTGAATTACTGGTTCCGTGCCGAGAGTGACAACGCAGCGGAGCGCAAGGCCGTGGAAGATGCATTTGCCCGCTCGGTTATTTGGGGTTTCACCCTGGTCACCGAAGAAGATGGAAAAATTCTGGTAGATGCGACTGACTTTTTCATGCAGGATGCACATGGGGTGAGTAACCGTCTCAAAAGGGGTGGTGAGGGCAGCTATAGTGTGGATAAAAGCCGTTCAGCCTTTTACATGGATCAAACCCGCGCGTTCCCAAAAAACATTGAGATAGAGACCATTCTGAGTTTCAAGGGTACGCCTACGGGCCGCTATTTGCGTTCTGTGGCTCCGGATGCGGAAAACATTACGGTTCGGGAACATCATTCCTTCATTGAGCTACCTGATGACGACTATGAGCCCCGTGAGTTCGACCCGCGGGCCGGTTATTTTGGTTATGAATATTCTGACTATGCAACACCAATCAGTGAACCGCTGGCGAAACGATTCCTTGCCCGTCACCGATTGAAGAAAAAAGATCCGACCGCCGACAGAAGTGAACCCGTCGAGCCGATCATTTATTACCTGGATCCCGGTACACCTGAGCCAATCCGTTCTGCACTGCTGGACGGAGCACGCTGGTGGAACCAGGCATTTGAGGCTGCCGGATATATCGATGCCTTCCAGGTGGAGATGCTTCCGGAAGGTGCCGATCCACTGGATGTTCGCTATAACATGATCAACTGGGTGCACCGAAGTACACGTGGCTGGTCGTATGGCTCAACCGTCGCTGACCCCAGAACGGGCGAGATAATTAAAGGCCATGTTTTACTTGGATCATTGAGAGTGCGTCAGGATTTTCTGATCGCAGAAGGACTTCTCGCTCCCTATGAGAATGGAGATGTCGTTCCTGCAGAAATGCAGGAGATGGCACTTGCCAGGCTACGCCAGCTGTCGGCGCACGAGGTAGGTCATACACTTGGACTTTCACACAGCTATACTTCTAGTACTGAAGGGCGTGCATCTGTTATGGATTATCCCCACCCGCTTGTAAAGATCACTAATGGCGAAATCGACCTCAGTGATGCTTATGACGATAAGATTGGTGCGTGGGATAAGGTGGCTATCACTTATGGCTATCAGGATTTTCCTGATGGCGTTGATGAGCGGAAAGCGCTGGATGAGATAATTGCAAAATCATTGCAGGACGGACTAACCTTTCTTACTGACCAGGATGCGCGGCCCATGGATAGCTCGCATCCCAGTGCACATTTGTGGGATAATGGCGCAAATGTGGTAGATGGCCTGAATGATATACTTGAAGTACGTAAACTGGCTCTCTCGAGATTCGGTGAAAATAATATTCGTAATCATCAGCCCTATGCCCAGCTGGAGGAGGTGCTTGTGCCTGTCTATTTTCTTCATCGATATCAGACGGAGGCAGTGGTAAAAATTATTGGAGGACTCGAATATCGTTACGCGCTTCGTGGCGACGGACAGTTTCCTACCAAAATGATCGATCCCGCCATGCAGAAGGCGGCTCTTTCTTCTTTGCTGAAAACCGTAAGTCCGGAAACCCTTGTCCTTTCAAAAGACGTGCTTGCGTTGATTCCCCCCAGGCCCAATGGATATGATGGTGGCAGAGAACTTGTTGATTCACGAACCGGACTAACATTTGACCCGGTTGCAGCCGCAGAGTCTGCAGCTCATATGACATTCTCAATGCTTTTCTATCCTGCGAGGGCACAGCGTCTCATTACCCATAATGCTATCGACAGCAATCAGCCGTCTCTCGAATCTGTGATCGATGCCGTAGTTGGTGCGACTATCAAGACAGCCGAGAAGGATGGTCAGCTTGCCCAGATTGGGCGGACGGTGGACAATACAATGGTGGCTTCACTGATCATGCTGGCGCGAAATACGGATTCGTCGGATGATGTAAGATCTATTGTTATGCTGAAGCTGGAGGAGTTGTCGGAATGGCTGGTTAAAAATCCCGGGGTTTCATATCTTCAGAAGGCGCATTTTGCACGTCTGGCAAAGGATATTTCATCTTTTCTGGATGATCCGGAGGAATATGAAATGCCGGACGTTCCCAGAATTCCTGACGGCTCACCCATTGGAATGGATTAAAATTGTATAGAATGATCAATCAGGAAGAAGAGGACGACGAATTATATGAGCATCACCGGATTGTGGTTGATTCGGGACAGACGGCTTTGCGGATTGACAAATTTCTGTTTGACAAGCTTCCCAATGTAACCCGCAATAAAATTCAACAGGGTATTAACGATGGGTTTGTGACAGTAAATGATGCGGGCGTTAAACCGAATTATAAGGTACGGCCGGGTGACATCATTTCTGTCTTGTTTCCAGAGCCACCCAGGGAAGATGAAGTTATTCCTGAAGACATCCCGTTGAATGTGGTTTTTGAGGATGAAGATATTTTGGTGGTTAATAAACCAGCCGGCATGGTGGTTCATCCCGCATATCAGAACTGGACTGGGACACTGGTAAATGCGCTTGTTTTTCATTTCCAGAAATTGCCGGAGATGGAAGGAAACGCGGGACGTCCCGGACTGGTTCACCGGATAGATAAGGATACTTCCGGATTGCTGGTTATTGCCAAGAGTGAACGCGCCATGAACAGCCTTGCCAAACAGTTCTATGATCATTCCATAGAGCGCACATACCTCGCACTTGTATGGGACATTCCGGAGCCTGAGTCAGGAACGATCGACGTAAACCTGGGAAGGAGTCCGAAAGACCGAAGGATTACGATGGCATTTGATGATGAAACCATCGGTAGAAGGGCGGTCACCCACTATGAGGTAGTTGAAAAATTGCGATATGTATCCCTGGTTCGGTGCAAGCTCGAAACCGGGCGGACACACCAGATCCGGGCGCATATGAAGTATATTGGCCATCCGCTTTTTAACGATCCAACATACGGGGGAGATAAAATTTTAAAGGGTACTGTATTTTCCAAGTACAGGAGTTTTGTAGATAACTGCTTTAAATGTCTTAAGGGACAGGCGCTGCATGCAGCTACACTTGGGTTTATTCACCCGCGAACAGGGGAAAAGGTTTTCTTTGAAGCCCCCCTGCCGGAAGACTTCGTCGAGGTTTTAGAGCGCTGGAGGAACTATGTTCAGTACACTTAAAACTGAGGTTCGGTACGCAGCGCCTGCCTGATTTCTCTCATTCCATGTGCCCTTCTGCACAGATGGCTGTAATCGTTCGACGGATTGTAGAGTAATCCGCGAATGAATGATAGCAACTGTTCTGTTTCAGAAGCCGACATGCTCTCAAGAGACTGGAGAATGGCCTGCTTTTTCGTAGTAGTTGTCATGTATTGAGTGGTTTATGTATATAACGTGAAGAGAGTCAGGAGGTTTCCGGGCAAACAATAATTTTTTGTTAAATCATCTTAACATTATTCTTTAATTTGGCTTTATGACAATCATTCAGCTTGAATATATTATCGCTGTAGACATATATCGTCACTTCGGAAGAGCTGCCGAAAGTTGTCATATTACACAGCCCACGCTGAGTATGCAGATCCAAAAACTGGAAGATCAGCTCGGGGTTTTGATCTTTGATCGTGCAAAGACTCCGGTAGAACCCACAGATGCCGGAACACGGATCATTGAACAGGCAAAAGTGGTAATCCATGAGATGCGTAAAATTCAGGAAATGGTCTCCGCGGAACGCGGTGAGATTAGCGGGGAGCTCACAATCGGTGTCATCCCTACCATTTCGCCCTATCTTTTACCGCTTTTCATTAACCAATTCCTGGACAAATATCCTGATGTTATCCTTCATATCGAGGAAATGATCACCTCGGATGTTCTGCGCCATTTGAAGTCGGAACGAATTGACATCGGCCTGATTGTTACGCCGTTGGAGGATTCCGACTATTCCGTAAAACCCCTTTATTACGAGGATTTTGTGGGATATGTATCAAACAAAAATGAATATTACGGCAAAAACGAGCTGGATGCGAAAAACCTTCATACCGAAGAATTGTTGCTGCTCAATGAAGGTCACTGTTTTCGTGATCAGGTATTAAAAATTTGCGGAGATTACAAAAGCACAAACCGGCGTTTCACATATGAAAGCGGATCATTGGAAGCATTGAAGAAGCTGGTGGATAAGCATGGCGGCATGACATTATTGCCGTCCCTGGCCACGGTTGATATGGATCCTGAATCTTCTGCAAAATTGCGTTATTTCAAGGCTCCTGTCCCCGTTCGGGAGGTAAGTCTTGTCACTCATAAAAATTTTGTAAAAACGGGTCTGGCCAGGGCGATTTATAATGAGATCCTGGAGAGTATTCCACCTTATCTTAATATTAAAAAACATGGAGAAGTCATCAGATGGAAATAGAAATTGGGGTACTTCCACAATTTGTATTCATACAGGTGCAGTAAGTGACCAGCAGCACAAGGGTGTTGTGTCGCCTCTGTATCCTGCCACAGCATATAATTACCTGGATGTGGACATTCATGCCTATCCCAGGTATTTCAATACCCCGAATATGATTGCGGTTTCTGCCAAGATCGCCGCCCTCGAAAAAGGTGAAAGGGCACTGGTATACGGTTCAGGGATGGCAGCGATATACGCCACATTATTTTCTTTGCTTTCCCCCGGGGATCATGCAATTTTTCAGAATGATCTGTACGGAGGCACGCATCACGCCGTGACCAGTGAGATGAAAAGGATGGGCATTCTTTACACTTTTATTGATTCTGTGGACGAGGAAAGCCTGGTCGCGGCACTTACGCCGCAAACAAAACTTGTCTATGTGGAAACGCCGTCAAACCCTTTATTGAAAATCATTGATCTGTCGCTGGTGTCGAAATTTGCCCGGGCCCATGACCTTATTTCTGTGATTGATAATACGTTTGCCTCCCCCATCAATCAGAATCCCATTCCATTGGGCATTGATGTGGTAATTCACAGCGGAACAAAATACCTGGGTGGGCACAGTGACATTCTGAGTGGTGCTATTGTGACTTCAGAGGCGCTGATTGGTCGCATTCGTGAGCATTCTGTCAACTTCGGGGGAAACCTAAACGCCCAGATGTGTCATCTGCTGGAGCGAAGTTTACTCACGCTTGCTCTGCGCGTTAGGCAGATAAATCAGAATGCCATGGAGATCAGTGAATTTCTGTATCAGCATCCAAAAGTAGATGCCGTTTATTATCCCGGTCTTTCGTCCCACCCTGGACATGATATTGCTAAAAGACAGATGGCGGGCTTTGGAGGCATGTTATCCTTTGAGGTATCTTCAGATCCCGATGAATTTGTTCGTAAACTCTCTGTTATTCGACCGGCCATGAGTCTTGGTGGTGTGGAGTCCACAATTACCTCACCAAGGCTAACTTCACATGCCAAGATTGGCGCCGAAGGCCGACAAAAAGTGGGAATTTCTGATAACCTGTTGCGCTTCTCGGTGGGGATTGAGGATGCAGCGGATTTGATCAGGGACCTGGATTCTGCATTGTGATATGCGGCCTGATTTGCTGCCCGGTGAACTGAAGGAATTTTGCGAGTCCCACCTAGGAACTCTTAAATCTTTTTCTCCGGCTTCAGGCGGGTGTATCAATAACGGTGGCAGAATTGTCGGGCAGAACGGGCAGGCATTTCTGAAATGGAATAGCGCGGCTGAATTTCCCGGGATGTTTATTGCGGAGGCGAAGGGACTGGCCGAATTAAAACAAGCCAATAGCTGCCGTATTCCGGATGTCCTGGCAGTCTATGAAGGTGATCCGAACGATGCCCTGTTACTGGAGTATATCGAACCGGGAAGACCTTCCAGGGGTGATTGGTTCCGATTTGGAAGTCAACTGGCACATCTCCATCAGACATCCACTGAAACATTTGGTCTTGATCATTCGAATTATATGGGCTCGCTCAGGCAGTCCAATCAGCAGCATGAATCCTTCCCCGAGTTTTTCAGAAATGAACGTCTGGAGCCACAGATTAAACTGGCGTTGAAGAAGGGGTTTTTAAATGGGAGCGATCTGGAGTATTTTGATAAAATCTATTCCTGGCTGGAGCGTGAAATGAATGACGAATTACCGGCGCTCGTTCACGGAGACCTGTGGAGCGGAAATGCCATGTTCTGTACAGAAGGTGAGGGAGTGCTGATAGATCCTGCGGTAAGTTATTCAAGCCGGCATGCCGATCTGGCGATGACTACATTATTCGGAGGTTTTCCGGATGAATTTTACCAGGGGTACCAGGAACAGTTTACGATGGAGTCAAATGTGAAGATAATTTGGGATGTACTGAATCTCTATCCGTTGTTAATTCACGTGAATCTGTTTGGTTCCGGTTATCTCTCCCAGACCCGTCAGATCCTGAGAATGTTCTGACTTATTTTGTTGTTATTAACATGAAAAAATATATCTGACGCGTGCCCGGACAGCCTGATAAATCGAAGAACCTGTATTTCATTGCCCTGATCCCGCCAGAAGATCTTGAAAGGGATTTATGGGAGATCAAGAAGGAGATGTCTGCCAGGTTTGATTCGCATGCCGCGCTCCGTTCGCCGCCGCATATTACGCTTCACATGCCCTTCCGGTACCGGTCAGACCGGCAGGAAAGTCTTATACATTCATTGTTGGACTTTGCCCGGAAGCAGAAACCCTTCGAGGTAGAGTTAAATGGTTTTGGTGCGTTTCCTCCCCGCGTGATCTACGTTGACGTGATACCAAATGGGCCGATGCAGGAATTGCAAAAGGGATTGCTGGACTTCATGAAGAAGGAACATAATATTTTCAATGCCAATTATCGTGACCGTCCCTTCAGGCCGCACCTGACAGTGGCGTTCAGGGACCTGAAGAAGAGCAGGTTTGATGAAGCTTGGCTATTTGTGCAGGACAGAACGCTGGAGATGAGCTGGTCGGCGCTCGGCATGTATCTGCTGATCCACAATGGAAAGAATTGGGAATGCCTTCAGGAATGTTTATTTGAAGGTTTTTGACTGATTTTCTTCACCCCTCACAAATTTCATAGTTTGAATGTCATCGTCGATGGTGATGTGTACCAGGTTCACCTGGTCGTCATAGATGCTCAAAAGGATGTCATTTTTTACCTGTAATGATTCAAGCTTTTTTACTTTGTCAATGAGCAGGTAGCAAATAACCGAGCCTGCGTCTACCTCGTGCCCCAGGTATTGGTATGCAGCATCCTTTCCATTCACATTGAACCGGATGTGTTTATTCAGATAGTCTTTGAAAAGTCCGTCGGAGGTTAATCCTTCACCCGGAATAAGGATGTCGACCTTTGGCTTGTTAATTTCCTGGCGGATTTCCCGTTCCAGGTCATCGGTAAAAATGCGTACAATGATCTGAAGTTCCTGTTTGTCGGGGACGAATTCCACATCGGCAACGCTCACATGAATGGGATGTGCTGCCGTAAGCATCATACCTGCTGCCACTAGTGTAAAATACAGGAACTTTTTCATTGCTTGATTCTTCAGAACAAAAGTAATAATTAAACTTTGCAATGAACTAATTTTGCACGCATGTCTGATTTTAAGATATTTCTGGAGCTTGGATGGGATCATATTCTTCAACGTGATGGATTGGATCATAAGCTGTTCATTATTGCGCTGGCCTCGATATACCTGATCTCCGATTGGAAGAAGGTCCTGATACTGGTCACCGCCTTTACGATTGGTCATTCGATAACGCTCGCACTGGCAACGCTTGGGTTAATTCCTTTTAATGATGAACTGATTGAATTCCTGATTCCGGTAACGATTTTTCTCACGGCGCTTTCAAACCTGTTCAGAAAGGAGTCGCGAATAGCAACGAGCAAAGTTCAGACCAACTATATTCTGGCGATCGGGTTCGGACTTATACACGGACTGGGGTTTTCCAATTACCTGCGGGCCATCATGGGCAGGAACAACGAAATTGCATCACAGTTATTGGCCTTTAATCTTGGCTTAGAGGTTGGTCAAATAATAATCGTTGCCATTTTCCTTCTATTTAGTTTTATATTCGTGGATCTTATTGGAATAGCGCGCAGAGACTGGCGCCTGGTGATCTCCTCGGCGGTGGGAGGAGTGGCATTATACTTGATAACAGAAACACCGTATTGGCAACATTTATCAGAATAATTATGAAGAGGATTTTTTTATTGATTTTGTCTGTCAGCATTTTCACTGGCGGATTTGCGCAGGAGGAAAGTGACTGGCAGCAAAAGTTTGAGCAGCTCGGTCCGATCCTGCCCACTCCCAATGAATATCGCACCGGAAGCGGAGCTCCGGGTGAATCGTACTGGCAGCAGCGGGCTGATTATGATATTTCTGTAACCCTGGATGAATCAAACCACCGGATCACCGGAGCAGAAACCATTACTTACCACAATAATTCGCCGGATGTTCTCACGTATCTGTGGGTACAACTGGATCAGAACGTGCGTGAACCGGAGACCAATACCCTGAAAGTTAGTTCTTCGGGGATTCGCGATAGTATACCTGCGAAATTTTTTGCGCAGGGAATGGGCGTTAGTGATTATGAAGGAGGGTTCAAAATCACTGACGTATCCGATGCCTCAGGCAAGAAGCTTGAGCATGTGATCAACAAGACAATGATGCGGGTAAATCTGCCGGCTCCATTGAAGTCGGGAGAAAAGTTCTCGTTTAAAATCGGATGGTATTACACCGTAAATGACCGCATGGAAGACGGCGGAAGAAGCGGTTATGAATATTTTCCCAAGGATGGTAATTACCTGTATACAATTGCGCAGTTCTATCCGAGGATGGCAGTCTATGATGATTATAATGGCTGGCAGAATAAGCAGTTCCTGGGACGTGGAGAGTTTGCGTTGGAGTTTGGTGACTTTAAGGTAGAGATCACCGTTCCGGAGGATCATATCGTAGCATCGACGGGATCACTTCAAAACGCTTCAAAAGTACTGTCAAGTGAACACCTTGCCCGATTTGAACAGGCTAAGAAATCGTTTGATAAGCCGGTGATCATAGTGACGGAAGAAGAAGCGATCGCGAATGAAAAGGATAAGGCGAAGGGAACCAAAACCTGGATCTATCATGCAGAGAATGTCAGGGATTTTGCATTCGCTACATCACGAAAATTTATCTGGGACGCACAGGCTGTAAAAGTAGGTGATAAAACACCTCTTGCGATGTCATACTATCCTAAGGAGGGGAATCCACTTTGGGAACAGGAATCGACAAAGGCGGTGAAAAATACGCTCGTTACTTACAGTAAGTATACAATCGATTATCCCTACCCTGTTGCGATTTCCGTACATGCCGCATCCATCGGAATGGAATATCCGATGATATGTTTCAACTTCGGAAGGCCCAATGAGGACGGAAGTTATTCAGACCGGGTGAAATACGGAATGATCGGTGTGGTAATCCATGAGGTAGGCCATAACTTCTTCCCGATGATCATCAATTCCGATGAGCGGCAGTGGACATGGATGGATGAGGGACTGAACTCCTTTGTACAATACAGGACCGAAGTAGAAAATTATGATAACTTTCCTTCACGTCGCGGACCGGCTCCGAACATCGTGAGTTACATGAAGGGAGACAAGAATTCCATGCGGCCGATTATGACCAATTCGGAGCAGATCCTCCAGTTTGGCAACAATGCCTATGGAAAACCGGCGACTGCACTGAGCATTCTTCGGGAAGCGGTGATGGGTCCTGAGTTATTTGATGCGGCTTTCAAGGAATATGCGCAACGCTGGGCATTCAAAAGACCTATGCCGGCAGATTTCTTCCGCTCCATGGAAGATGCATCCGCCTTTGACCTGGACTGGTTCTGGAGAGGATGGTTCTATACAGTTGATAATGTTGACATCAACCTGTCGGATGTGAAGTGGTTCAGAATGCGCCAGGAAAATGAAGATATTGAGAACAAAGGGAAAAATGTGAAAAAGGGAGATCTTACAGCTACGGCCGGGAACGGTGAAAATATGGATTTCTCGGCAGGACCACAGGAGTTTTCATTAACTGAAACAGATCCTCGTTTTTATGGTGAGTTTCAGAACCGGATCGATGACAAAGCCGTTATTGCGAAGCTTCGGGATAAGAACTATTATCAGCTTACTTTCAAAAATGAAGGAGGTTTGGTGATGCCGATCATCATTGAGTTTACCTTCAAGGACGGTACAAAGCAGACCGAAAAAATACCCGCTGAGATCTGGCGCTACAACGAATCGCAGGTTGTAAAGACCTTCATGCTGGATAAGGAAGTAGCATCCATTGCCATTGATCCTGATAAGCAAACAGCGGATGTAGACACATCCAACAACGTATTCCCGCGAACTTCCGAAATGAGTAAGTTCGATGAGATGAAAAAGAACAACGGAAAATAATTTAATAAATAAGCAGACTAATTGATCATTAGCCTGCTTATTTTTGGAAAAAACAATCAACAATATGAAGATTTCGAGAGTATTCCTGTTGCTGGCAATGCTTATTGCCGCAGGAAATAGCTGGGCCCAGGAAGACTGGGAAAAAAAGTTTGAGCAACTCGGACAGGAATTACCAACTCCTAATAGTTACAGAACAGGATCTGGTGCACCCGGAGAAGCATACTGGCAACAGCGGGCTGATTATAAAATCAATGTTTCCATTGATGACAAGACCCAGGTTCTAACCGGATCTGAGACAATCACCTACCATAATAATTCGCCCCATCCACTGCGATACCTGTGGGTTCAGCTGGATCAGAATGTCAGGGCCAAGGATAACCTGTCTGATCAGACAAAAAACTCCTCTATCCGTGACAGTACTGCTGCGAAATTCTTTGCATCCAATGTGAATGCGATCGACTATGACGGCGGATTTAAGATTAAAAGCGTGAAGGATGCTTCGGGTAAGGATTTACCGCATATGATCAACAGAACCATGATGCGCGTGGATCTTGCTACTCCACTTAAGACAGGTGAAAATTTCACTTTCTCAATTGACTGGTCGTATAATATTTATGACCGAATGCTCATCGGCGGACGGGGAGGATATGAATATTTTCCGTCGGATGATAACTACGCCTATACCTGCGCACAGTGGTACCCGAGGATGGCAGTGTATGACGATTACGAGGGATGGCAGAACAAGCAGTTTATCGGAAGAGGTGAATTTGCTTTGACATTCGGAAACTTTGAGGTGAATATCACAGTGCCTTCGGATCATATTGTTGCAGCGACGGGAACACTCGAAAACGCAAAGGAGGTTCTAACCAAGGATCAGTATGATCGCCTTCAAAAGGCTAAAAGCACCTATGATGCTCCGGTGTTCATTGTAACGGAAAAGGAAGCGCGTGAAAAGGAAAAATCAAAATCCAGCAAGACGGCAACATGGCAGTTTAAAGCTGATATGGTTCGGGATTTTGCTTTTGCGTCTTCACGAAAATATATCTGGGATGCCCAGGCGGTAAAACTCCCAACGGCTACGCCCCTGGCAATGTCCTTCTATCCAAAGGAAGGTAATCCACTTTGGGAGCGTGAATCTACCAAGGCGATAAAGAATACGCTTGAAGTCTATTCTGAAAGAACATTTGATTACCCCTATCCCGTTGCGATTTCCGTGAATGCGGCAAATCAGGGAATGGAATATCCGATGATCTGTTTCAACTATGGTCGTCCGGATGCAAAAGGAAATTATTCCGACCGGGTACGGGATGGAAATATTAGTGTGATCGTGCATGAGGTAGGACACAATTACTTCCCGATGATCGTGAACTCTGATGAGCGCCAGTGGACCTGGATGGATGAAGGACTCAATACCTTCCTGGAAAAGGAAACGAAACGTGAGCGTTATCCGGAACTTGACCTGGTATGGGGAACCCCGAAGGGAGTAGTGAGTTATATGAAGGGCGATAAGAAATACATCCGTCCCATCATGACCAATTCTGAGCAAATCATGCAATTCGGTCCGAATGCATACGGTAAGCCGGCTGCTGCGCTAACCGTTTTGCGTGAAGTAGTAATGGGTCCCGAGTTATTTGATGCATCTTTTAAGGAATATGCCAACCGCTGGAAATTCAAGCATCCAAAGCCTGCAGATTTCTTCCGTACGATGGAAGATGCATCTGCCGTGGATCTCGACTGGTTCTGGAGAGGCTGGTTCTATGGAATTGATAATGTTGACGTGTCGGTAGACGAAGTGAAATGGTATCGGATGCGCAATGAAGAAGGCGATATCGAGAACAAAGGCCGTACCGTAGCGGGAGGAAACATGACTGCAGGTGGATCTGATGCAACGGGTCTGGATAACCCTGAGCCGTTTTCACTTACTGAAACCAGCGATCGTTTTTACGGAGAGTTCATGAACCGCGTTGATGACAAGGCGATTATGGCAAAATTGGCCGACAAGAATTTCTACCAGATCAAATTCACAAATCAGGGAGGACTGGTTACTCCGCTGATCATTGAATTTACCTTTAAGGACGGCACGAAGCAGACAGAAAAAATACCTGCTGAGATATGGCGTATGAATGAGAAAGAAGTGACAAAGGTGTTCTATTTTGATAAAGAGGTGGCGAGTGTTGCGCTTGATCCTGAGGAGCTCACCGGTGATACAAACCTGAAGGACAATGTGTTCCCAAGGGATGATATGATGTCGAAATTTGATTCTTTCCGTGCAACCGCTGATGCCAATGCTAATGTAGAAATTGCCGGGACGTGGTCATTTGTAGCTGATACACCCCAGGGAGAAACAAAGGGCGAGCTTATTTTTGATGGCAAAAAAGGTAAGTACAAGGGTACACTTACCACCGATATGGGAAGCTATGATTTACGTGATATAACTCTGTCAGGAAATGTTTTGAAATTTACATTTGATGTTGACGGAGGCGGACAGACTATCGCTATCAATTCAGAAGCGATTGTTGATGGAGACCGGTATAAGGGTAAAATGAATATTCAATCCATGGGATCCTTTGAAATCGTTGGAATGAAGCAATAGAGAAATCCAAAGAATTATAAAAGAGGAGACTGCCCCAAAAAGGCAGTCTCTTTTTTTGATTAAAACGCCAACCTTTCTCACTTATTCGACCACCCGCTACGCAGGGGTCGTATTGTATTGCGAACACGGTCTGATGTATTCGACCACCCGCTATGCAGGGGTCGTATTGTATTGCGAACACATTCTGATGTATTCGACCACCCGCTATGCAGGGGTCGTATTGTATTGCGAACACGGTCTGATGTATTCGACCACCCGCTATGCAGGGGTCGTATTGTATTGCGAACACGGTCTGATGTATTCGACCACCCGCTACGCAGGGGTCGTATTGTATTGCGAACACGGTCTGATGTATTCGACCACCCGCTATGCAGGGGTCGTATTGTATTGCGAACACGGTCTGATGTATTCGACCACCCGCTACGCAGGGGTCGTATTGTATTGCGAACACGGTCTGATGTATTCGACCACCTGCTCCGCAGGGGTCATATTAATTTGCTATGAAGGTAAATATTCCCAATCCGCACAATTTTGTAGTGATTTATATCGTATTGATGACCCATGCGGTAGCGTGGGTCACATATGCGAGATATGGAACGATTAATTGAAACGACCCCTGCGGAGCGGGCGGTCGAATAAAGACATCACTCTTTCAATTGTCCGGGACATTTTTATGATTTGGAGATGAATTTAGGAAGTACATATTCAGCCCATTTTGTTCAGATCGTTTTTTCCGTACATAGAAGAGAGCCCCTTCTTTCACCGATTTGGGAAGCTGAATTATACAAATACATTGCAGGTATCATTAATAATCGCGGCAACAAATCAATAGCCATCAATGGTATGCCCGATCATATTCATATTTTAATTAAGCTTTCTCCTGGTGAACGGGTTTCCGACCTCGTGCGGGAAGTTAAAAAATCGTCATTGGTATTTATCAGAAAAAAATTATTCGGTAGAAAGCAATTCAATTGGCAGCGGGGATATGCTGTAATTTCGTACAATGAGAGAGATTTGGATAGGATTAAAAACTATATCGCAGGTCAAAAAGAGCATCATCGTTTTAAATCACCAAATCATAAAGTGGACCCTTTGCAGTGACTTCAACTTGTTATGGGTTCTTATTTTAACTGGAAAATGTGAGCCGCGTGCCGTCCAGTCCGAATTTGATGTCTACATTTCCCCCGCTTAGGATTATGCCGATTTTTTTACCGGCAAACAGATGTGGGTTGCGAAGCACTGCAGCCAGTGGCGTGGCGCAGGAAGGCTCGATAATGATTTTCATACGTTGCCATATCAATTCCATGGCGGCGACGATCTCCTGATCATCAGCCAGCAGGATGTCTGAAACCAGGTCTGAAATAACGGCAAAGGTTTTTTCTCCAAGGGACGTACGCAAGCCGTCGGCAACGGTTTGCGGATTTCGCTGAGGGATCAATACTCCAGCCCTGAAAGATTGAAAGGCGTCGTCGGCACCTTCGGGTTCACAACCATAAATTTCACGGATTTGGGAAAAGAATGACGCGGCAAGTGCTGTTCCACTGAGTAATCCGCCCCCTCCAACCGGTGCCAGAATTGAATCGAGCTGGAGGTGACTTAGATCTTCGATCAATTCCTTGGCTGCAGTGGCCTGACCGCAAATGATTCGTTCATCATTGTAAGGGTGAATGAACGTAGCATTCTTTTCCCTGATTACCTCCTGCACGGTGGTTTCCCTTGCTTCCAGCGTAGGTTTGCAAAAGATGACCTCGCCATCGTAGCCGCGCACGGCATCAACTTTCACCCGCGGAGCATTTTCGGGCATTACGATGTAGGCGTGGGTTCCCGCAATTTTTGCCGCCAGGGCAATTGCCTGGGCATGGTTGCCCGAACTATGGGTAGTTACTCCTTTTTCCAGCTCTTGAGGTGAGAGGCTCAGCACGGCATTTAATCCCCCTCTGGCCTTGAAAGCCCCCACTTTCTGGAAGTTTTCACATTTAAAGTATATTTCGCAGCCTGCTATATCGTCTATTTGCTGACAGGTAAGTATGGGAGTACGGTGAATATAATTTCGTATGCGGTCGTGTGCTTCAACTATGTGAGCGGGCGCGATGGAACTTTGCATAGTCTTAGTGTGCTTTTAGCCAATTTTCACCGGTGCCGGCTTCCACTTTCATTGGAACCGAAAGTTCGACGACATTTTCCATCATTTCGATCACGGTCTTTTGCACTTTTTCCAGTTCATCCTTATGGACATCGAATACAAGTTCATCATGAACCTGCATAATCATTTTGGTCTGAAGTTTCTCCTTCTTCAGCCAGTTATGTATTTCGATCATTGCCAGTTTTATGATATCCGCGGCACTTCCCTGGATAGGAGCATTGATAGCATTTCGCTCGGCAAATCCCCGCATCGTGGCGTTCCTGGAGTTAATATCCCTGAGATAGCGCCTTCTGCCCATAATCGTTTCCACATATTCTTTTTCCCGCGCCTTTTCGATACAGGCGTCCATATATTTCTTGATCCCGGGAAATTCCTTGAAATAGGCTTTAATGATATCACCTGCTTCCGTTCTTGAAATATTCAGGTTTTGTGAAAGTCCGAATGCAGAAATTCCGTAGATAATTCCGAAGTTGACCTCCTTCGCCTTTCGCCGCATATTGGGATCGACTTCTTCAAGCGGCACATCGAAAACACGGCTTGCAGTGGTGGTATGAATATCCCTTCCTTCACGAAACGCCCGAATCATTTCCTTATCTTCAGCAAATGCAGCAACGATTCTCAACTCAATTTGTGAGTAATCCGCAGAGAGTAGAATATGCTGGTCATCACGTGCAACAAATGCCTTTCTGATCTCCCTGCCCTTTTCGGTACGGATGGGAATATTTTGAAGATTCGGGTTATTTGAACTCAGCCGGCCGGTAGCAGCAACAGCCTGGTTGTAATCAGTATGGATGCGGCCGTCGGTCTTACTGATCATTTTTGGGAGGGCATCGACGTACGTGGATTTTAGTTTCTGATATTCCCTGAATTCAAGGATTTTTGCTGCGATGTCATGCTGATTGGCCAGTTTACTCAGAATTTCCTCACCTGTTGCGTATTGCCCCGATTTGGTCTTTTTTGGTTTGTCGACGAGTTTCATCCGGTCGAACAGGACTTCTCCCAGTTGTTTTGGCGAGGCGATATTAAATTCACAGCCTGCCAGTTCAAAGACCTCCTCCTGGGCTTTCAGGCTGGCTTCCTGGAGCTCCCCGGACATTGAAGCCAGGACATTCTCATCCACACGCACCCCTTCGAATTCCATATCTGCCAGTACGTTCACCAGGGGTAGTTCAACGGTACGAAGAAGTTTTCCCAAACCTGTGGACTCAATTTCTTTGTCAAGTACATCTTTTAACTGCAAGGTAACGTCGGCATCTTCAGCCGCATATTCAACGATCTCTTCAGGTTGTAAGTCGGCCATATTTTTTTGATTCTTACCCTTCGGGCCAAGCAGCTCGGTGATAGGCACAGGCTTATAATTCAGGTATTGTTCCGCCAGTGCATCCATACCGTGCCGGGTTTCCGGCTCGATCAGGTAATGCGCCAGCATTGTGTCATACACGGGTCCGTCAACCTGTATTCCATATTTTTTCAAGGCGAGGATATCGTATTTAATGTTATGCCCGATCTTTTCAATTTCAGGATTTTCCAACACCGCTTTGAAGTATTTCAGCGTATTGGCAGCTTTAGCAATGTCTGTGGAGACAGGAACGTAAAAGGCTTCACCCGGCACATAGGAGAAGGCAATTCCAACGAGAAGGGCTTCTACCGCATCGATACTATTGGTTTCAACATCGAAGCAGAAGGCACTTTGGCCGGCAAGAAATCCCGCCAGTTCCTTCATGGTTTTTTCATCACTAACCAGGTGATAATCGTGCTCAGCAGACTCGATGGTATCCTTTTCCGTATTCAGACTTTCCTCATCCATGTCAAGAATATCCTGGGTGGCGCTGCTGAACATATCAAGTTGTCCTGATCCATTGGTAGTCTGACTGATCTGCGCCGCAGTTTCGCCAAATACACGTTTGGCAATGGTGCGGAATTCCAGTTCCTCAAACAGTGGCTTCAGAATTTCTTCTTTCGGACCATCATAGACAAGCGCTTCTTCATTAAACTCAATTGGCACATCTGTTTTGATGGTAGCGAGGTGTTTCGAAAGGATTCCCTGTTCACCGAACTTCTCCACATTTTCCTTCTGTTTACCCTTGAGCTTGTCGGCATTGGCAACCAGCTCTTCCACGCTTCCGAATTCATGAAGAAGTTTTGATGCAGTTTTAGGCCCGATTCCCGGAATTCCGGGGATATTATCAACACTATCGCCCATGAGCCCGAGCATATCAGTCACCTGGTCAACCCGTGCGACATCCCATTTCTCCTTCACTTCTTTCACGCCAAGGATATCCACCGCATTGCCCATGAATGCAGGCTTGAAGAGATAGACGTGTTCATCTACGCACTGTCCGAAATCCTTATCGGGAGTCATCATGAATACTTCAAATCCTTCACTTGCGGCCTTTTTTGCAAGTGTTCCGATGACGTCATCTGCCTCGAAACCGTCCTTCTCAAGAATCGGAATATTGAATCCGCGAATAATATCTTTCACGATGGGAACAGCCACCCGAATATCCTCCGGGGTTTCTTCGCGATTGGCTTTATATGCTTCAAATTCAACATGCCGGAAAGTAGGTGCAGAAGTATCGAAAGCCACGGCAATATGCGTTGGCTTTTGTTTTTGAAGCACTTCCAGTAGGGTATTGGTAAATCCGAGCATCACTCCTGTGTTCAATCCCTTGGAATTGATTCTTGGATTCTTGCTGAAAGCGAAATGTGCGCGGTAGATCAGTGCGTATGCGTCGAGAAGAAATAGTTTTTTGGCGGGTTTACTCATACTACTAAAGTACTAAAATTAGCTGTAATGATTTTCCGAACCGGGGGACAAACATCAATAAAAAAGGAGGCAACGCGCCTCCTTTTTCTGTTAGGTTGAGCAGGGAATTATTTTAAATTGGCTTTCAGGAATGCAAGGGTTTTCGCATATGCATCTGCTGTTGCTTCCTGGTCAAACTGCGGGTTGCTCGGATTGGCGAATGCATGATTCGCATCGTACATTTCTACGGTAAGCGATTCGCCCGCTTCTTTCATATTTTTCTCAAATGTCTTTACTACATCCGGATTGATCCACTGGTCCTGACTACCAAAAATTCCCAGCACCGGGGCCTTGAGAGTCTTAAGTCTCGCGACATCCTGTACCGGCATTCCGTAATACATAACACATGCTTGTGCCGCACTTCCGGCGATGAGGGTAGACTCAAGCGACCATCCGCCGCCGAAGCACCATCCGATCGTTCCGAATATTGCGCCGTCACCCGCAAACGCCATGGCACCTTCCACAATGCTTTTACCCCTATCGGTCTTCATGCTGCCCATATATTTCTGGGCTTCAGCCTGGGTTGTAGCCACATTACCATCATACATGTCGAGTGCGATTACGTTCACATCTCCCAGATCGTTGAAGAGATTTTCGGCCTCACGTTTGATGTGTTCATTCAATCCCCACCACTCATGGATCACCAGCAGATACTTATTGCTTTTTACCGGGGCTTCCAGGTAAAAGGCATTGGCATCTTTTCCGTCTGGCGTGCTGAAAGTAATCATCTTTCCTGCCACAGTTTCATGGATGTAGACCAACGGTGCAGGATGATCTGCATTAAAGTCTGAATTTGATGCGAAAAGGGCGAACTTTTCTGTAGCTGGTGTGTGGCATACCGTAATTCCCTCCTGTGCAATTGCCGGCAGGAGCAGAAATGAAAATAAAATTGTAATAAGTGTTTTCATAGTCAAGTATTTACATGTTTAAACAAGCAAATAGCTGGTAAGTTTACCTGATTCTTCGGTATGCGATGTAGTCGGTTGAGGGAGGCTGAATACCGATTTCCTTCAACCGCATGGCCATCTGGGCCCTGTGATAGGTACTGTGATTGATTACCTGCGTGATAATTTCCCGAATGGTATTTTCATATTTTTTGCCTTCGGAATTCTTATAAAAGATCATTTCCTCGAATGTCTCCATCTTGTGATGGTTTAGGTAATAGATCCAGTTGGCCGTACTTTCTTCTGTCATACTCCACAGTTCCCGTACCTTATATTCTTCCCACAGGGGAAAGGGGCTTGTGGGAAGGTCTTTGATCCGGTTAAGCCAGACTATCTGCGCAGATACGATATGACCATAGAGAAGGATAAGTTTCTGGTCGGTAATCTCGTTCTTCTCCAGTGTAATAAGCATGCGTTGATTCGCCCAATCGTTATATTCAAAGAGATCAACAAAGTGTTTTTTCATGATTCGTGTGTTTCTTGCTTTTGCTCCGGAAAGTAACGAAAATTCAGGCAAAATTGTAACTTAAGCCACGAAGACAATTTAACCGATGAAACATTTACGAGCTACACTATTTACTCTTTCTCTTCTATTCCCGCTACTGGCCGTGGCGCAGAAATTTGATTCCGTTAAGTATATGGAGCCATTCCTTGATCTTTCCCTCACCGACGCGCAGCGGGATTCACTGCGGGATGGTTTGTATGCAAATCAGGAACGGATCAGGGCGATACACCAGTACGGACTTCCAAATGAGGTTCCTCCCGCCCAGGTTTTTATGCCCATGTTTTATTCGGAGATTCAGGGAACACAGGAAGTGATTGACTGGAAGTTGCCGCAGAATATTTCATTGCCAAAGAACAGGGACGAGCTGGCATTTTACAATGTTGCCGAGTTGGCTTCACTGATCAGGTCACAAAAGATAACGTCGGTTGAACTCACGCGTTTGTTCATTGACCGTCTGAAGAAATTTGGTGATACACTTGAGTGCGTGGTTACGCTAACTGAAGAACGGGCAATGCAGCAGGCAGCAGCCGCCGATGCAGAGATTGCAGCCGGGAAATACCGCGGACCGCTGCATGGAATTCCGTACGGATTGAAAGATTTATTTTCAGTAGAAGGCTATGAGACAACGTGGGGGGCCATGCCGTACAAAGATCAGCGGCTTGAGATGACGGCTACAGTTGTTGAAAAACTTGATGCCGCAGGAGCTGTTCTTGTGGCAAAGCTCACACTCGGCGCCCTGGCAATGGGTGATGTCTGGTTTGGTGGTGTTACAAGAAATCCATGGAATCTGAATCAGGGAAGCAGCGGCTCATCGGCCGGCTCTGCATCGGCCGTCGCAGCCGGTCTGGTACCTTTCGCCATCGGCACAGAGACGCTGGGATCTATCGTTTCTCCTTCAACGCGCTGCGGCACAACAGGGCTGCGGCCGACCTTCGGTCGGGTGAGCCGCCACGGCGGGATGGCTCTTAGCTGGTCGATGGATAAAGTCGGCCCCATCGCGCGTTCTGCCCGTGATTGCGCGCTGGTTTTCGATGTAATCCGTGGGGCAGACGGAAAGGATCCAAGCATCGTGGAAGCCCCTTTTAATTACAAGGCTAATGTGGACATAAAATCCCTCAGAATAGGCTACCTGGCTGAAGATTTTTCCCAGGTGCGGGGCAACCGGACCAATGACAGCCTTGCACTTGCAGCGATCCGAAGTCTTGGAATTGAATTGCATGAGGTAAAACTGCCTTCAGATATTCCGGTTTATCCGTTAACTGTAATCCTTGCAAGCGAGGCTTCTGCCGCATTTGACGCACTTACCCGCAGCGGTCTTGATACGCTGATGGTTCGACAGGACAAGGGCGCCTGGCCAAACTATTTCCGAACGTCAAGATTTATTCCGGCGGCCGACTATATCAATGCCAACCGGATACGAACAAATCTCATCCGGGAAATGAATGCGATCATGGAGGACTATGACGTGGTGATCGCCCCCAGTTTTGGCGGACAGCTGGTACTGACGAATCTTACCGGCCATCCTTGTCTGGTAATGCCGAACGGTTTTAACAACAATGGTTCACCTACGAGTATATCTTTCATTGGGAAGATGATGGGAGAGGCTTCCCTGATAGCACTTGGAGAGGCATTTCAGGCGGCCACCGATCACGATGACCGCCATCCTGCCATGTTTGTTCCTTAATTTGAGCCGGTTACAACCGGAATACTTTCCCTGGGCATTTTCTCAGGGCGCTGGGCGGTATGATAGGTTATGATAGCTATCACGGTTGCCATTTGCTTCAGGTCATCAATTTCAAGACGGTCATATACATCCATATTGGTATGGTGCGTACGTGTGTTGTATTCCACTTCGTCCTGGATAAACTGGAATCCGGGAAGACCCACAGCATCGAAACCGAGGTGATCTGTTCCTCCGGTATTACGTATTGTGATGGTAGGCGTTTCGATGATGTCTGACATCGCGCTGAACCAGCTGGCAAAAACCGGTCTGGCACCTTCATTACCCTGAAGATAGACACCACGGATGCGGCCTGTACCGTTGTCAATATTATAGTACGCCGATAGTTTCTCATGTTCCGGCTTCAGGGCCATGGTTTCGCTGTCGCCGAAATGATTTTTCACATAGTTACGGGACCCGTGAATACCCTGCTCCTCACCTGTCCAGAGAGCAACGCGAATGGTTCTTTTAGGCTGCAATCCCAGCGTCTTGATGATACGAAGAGCTTCAAGCATAACTGCACATCCTGAGGCATTATCTGTAGCTCCTGTACCTGCATGCCATGAATCCAGGTGCCCGCCAATCATTACCACCTCATCTTTCAGGTTTTTGTCGGTTCCGGGTATCTCACCGATCACATTATAGCCCTTTATATCATCTTCATAGAAAGAAGTCCTGATCTCGGCCTCAAGTTTAACGGGGATGCCTTTGGCCAGCAGACGTTTCATCATGTTTGTATATTCCGGAGCCATTTCAAATTCCGCTGTCGCCACTTCCGAACCTGGAGCGTAGGATGCTCCGTTTGATGTAAAGAATGTGCCATGCCGTCCGCGACGGGCAGAAATAATCAGTGCCGCATTTTCACTGGCCATGAAATCATTCACCTTATTTCTGAATTCACGCATTGCCCGATATCGTGCATAACGTGCTGAATAGTCACCGCTTCCACCGTTTTGCGAAGGGTATTTTTCCATCTCCTTCAATTCTTCATCTGTGTAACGATTGCCGTCCGCCTCAAAGGTGGCTGTTACATCATAATCATCAGCAACCAGGACGATCTTGCCATTAAGTTTACCCCTGTATTTCTCGAGATCTTCTTCTGTCTGAATATCAACCAGCATTACCTCGCCTGATACCAAACCGCTTGTGCTGCCGGTCCATGCCTTAGGCACAGCAATGAAAGGCATGTAATAAGGTTCAGTCATGGCGACATAGCTTTTATCTACCTGCCATCCCTTACCAAATTCTCCCCACGGCTCAAGGGCAACATTTTTCAGACCCCATTTCTTCATTTCTTCCACCGCCCATTCCGAAGCACGCATCAGGCCTGGCGAATTTGTAAGGCGCGGACCGGAGACATCGGTAAGGTAGGATGCGATCATTTCGATCTGCGAATTTTCCATGCCTTCGGATTTCATTTTGGCAATGGCATCGTAGTCAATTTTCTCCTGTCCGGCAAGGAAAAAGGTCAGGCCGAAGAACAAGACACAAAAGGTAATTACTGGCTTCATATTTTTAATGTTAATTTGATAGTTTACAGAGGAATAAAGATAAATACATGACTTCTCTTAATGAAGTAATTTTACATCAAAGGGAGACATAAATTTCATGAACAGGGAAGCCTTAATATTATTGCACGGGGCGCTTGGCTCATCCGCCCAGGTGGAACCGCTCATTCCATACCTTAAACAGGATTTTGATGTATACACACTCAATTTCTCCGGACATGGAGGCCTCCCGGTGCCCTCACGGTTTTCCATAAATGATTTCACATCCGATGTTGTCCGGTTCATGGACCTGAACAAGTTGCCCTATGCCCATATCTTTGGGTTTAGCATGGGAGGATATGTGGCGCTTAAATTAGCCGAAAGGACCAGCAAACGAACAGGGAAAATAATGACCCTCGGAACAAAATTCGACTGGACCCCGGAAACAGCTGATAAGGAAAAGGCCATGCTGAATCCTTCGAAAATAGAAGAGAAAGTCCCGGCTTTTGCCAGGTTTCTGCTGGAAAGGCATGCTCCGTCCGACTGGAAGCAGGTCCTCCACACAACGGCTGGCATGATGACTGCTCTTGGGAATCAGCCTGATTGGATTGCGGGCAGGAATACTGTAATGAATGAAGTATGCCTGATGGTGGGTTCACTGGATTCAATGGTGACCATCGACGAGACCCGCAAAATTGCCGATGCGCTGGAAAATGGGTCATTCAGGGTTCTGGAAGGTGTTCTCCATCCCATGGAAAAAGCGGATCCTTCTTCAATCGCGGGTGAAATTCTTTCGTTCATCAAATAGTTTATATGATCACAAACCTTACATCACCCGTTTAAAGGCAATTAACGTGGTCGGGTTACTGTTTGCCAGAGGCAGTATTTATAAGTGAACTAAAGGAGCAGAACAGTGAAACGATTTTTTATTCTTGCCTCAATTTTTTGCATTTTTTCCTATTCGGGTGTGGCGCAAGGGCTTCGTTTAGGCCTGACAACCGCCATAACATCGGATATAATTCTGGATAACGGGATTAAGAGTGATCCCCGGTATCAGGCTACTTTTTCGCATTCTTTTTCTCCAATTGGGTTAAATGTGAGCTATGATCTTACACCCTCTTTCGGCCTTTCCCTGGAGACAATTATGGCGAATCAGCAGGCCGTATATGAAATAATCGACATTGCTGAACAGGTAAAAGGGGAGCACAAGCTCGACATGAGCATGATCAATGTTCCGGTTTTGCTTCGTTTCATGAGCAGTGGAACCAGTGCAACCCGCTTCAATTTTAATGTCGGGCCGCAGTTTTCATTCATTACAAAGGCCATCGAATCTGTGGCTGTCCAGTCCGGAGAATTTCAAATACCGGACGGAGCATCTTTTGAAGAGATACTTCAGGATTACCCCACCGCTTCACAAAATAGTCAGCAAGCTACGGATGGAACATACGAGATTTCCGCCGCCTATTATCAGGATGTGTTGAAGAAAGAGGCGAACGAGTTCAGGAATATGAATTTCCAGATCGCTTTAGCAATGGGGCTCGATATAGACGTTGCCAAACATTTCATTGTCACAACCCAGATCAGGGCCAATTACAGCATCGACGGCTACCGCAATGAAGATGCGTTCAATGATATTATTAGTGGTAATGCAAACCAGGTTTTTGCTGAAAAAGCGAATTTGAATGTGGGCATTCAACTTGGGGTTCAGTATTCCCTGAATGTGACCCGTTCGCGACGCTAGTCTTTCAGCCCGTTAAGAAACGTATCAGCCCTTTCCAGATGGTCCCTGAGTTTTTCAGGGTCCATACGGTTGAGCAGGCTTAGTATCATATTCATTCTTGGGTTTCCGGAAAAATCTTCCTGATGGACGTGAATGAATCTCCAGTAAAGGGCGTCCCAGATCCTGCTCCATTCACCGGTTTTGTAGTGGCTCATTTTTCGGATATAGTTTGAACCGGAGATATATGGCTTGGTGGTAATGACGCCATTGTCGGAATACTGGGTCATTCCATAGACATTCGGAACCATAACCCAGTCATATGCATCTATAAAAAGTGCCATAAACCACCGGTATACTTCATCGGGGTCGAATTCGCACAGGAGCATAAAATTTCCAAGGATCATGAGTCTCTCGATATGATGTCCATAGGCATGCTCCAATACTTTTTTTATTGTATCATCAACCGGTACTATGCCGGTTTCACCCGTCCAGAAAGACCGGGGGATTTTTCGCTGGTGACCGAAGACATTGGACTTTCGCTGAAAGGTACCCTTGTAAAAGTATATAGCACGCATAAATTCACGCCATCCGATGATCTGTCGAATAAATCCTTCCAGTGAATTCAGCGGGATACTTTTTCGCTCATGCCGATCCATCAACCCGGTAAGGATCTGTTGAGGGGTTAGGAGGCCGATATTTAGTGAAGGTGTTAGAACAGAGTGAAAAAGGAATGGGTCTTTATCTGAAATAGCATCTTCATAGGCACCAAAGGAATCAATCCGGTGTTCCAGAAAATTTGCCAGCCATTCTTTTGCCTGAAGATGAGTAACCGGGTAAACAAAGTTTTCGACAATGCCCGGATTATCGGGGAAATTCCTTTCTACATATGTTATAGCTTCCGTGAGATAATCATTCGTACGGGGGATATATTTACCAGGAATTTCTACGGATGAGGGAAGTTTTTTCCGGTTTTCGTCATCAAAGCTCCATTTTCCGCCTTCGGGCTGACCGTTCTCCATCAACAGGCCGAACCTCCGGCGCTGTTTTTTATAGAAACTTGCCATGAAGTAGGATTCCTGTTCACCAAGCTGGTCATTCATTCCCTCACGATCAAGGAGAAAAAGCGGACTTTCATAGGATTGAAGTCCGATGCCGCTTTGCCTGGCCAAGCGTGCCAGACGTCTTTCCAGCAGGTAATCGTCTGTGTATACGTAATGAATACTCGATACATTCTCGGCTGTGAAATATTCGAATAGTTTCTTGAGCGTACCGTATTCACCAATTTCACAATAACGGCTGTCCACACCCCGCTGCGCGAGCATTTCAGCAAAATACTTCATGGATGCCCTGTGAAGGATCAGTTTCTTTTTATGAAATGGATATTGTTGAAAGAATAATGGATCCTCGTATATATACACGGGCCTTCCGTTACCAACGGCGGGCGAATCTGTAAACAGCTGATGGGGAAAAACGATTGTGATTTCCATACCATCCAAACAGTCGGACGAACACGAAAGTTATTTCAAAATTCGATATACCGGGTATTGCATATGGGCCTTTTCATAATATTCAGAGTGCTCATAGATGTAATTTAACTGGGCGTACCAGTTTTGAGAAAACTCAGGCTCTTCGCTCTTTTTTTTCTGAAATTCCCTGTTCAGGGATGGGCTTTCCTTCAGAATCTGCAATGCCAGGTCTTCAAAGACATAGGGTGAGAATCCTTCTTTTTGCTGAAGTATCGTATCGAAGAAATTCCACCGAAAGAATGAGTCGGTTGCCTCAGGCTCCAGGGTTTCTATTATATAACGACCGGCCTTTTGAGATAGCGGGAAAACATAGTCGCCTGCACGGAATGAAACAGTGCCCTCATGGCGCGTGACCGACATGGAACGATGCGGAAAATGTCCTTCGTACGGATTACTGGCTGAGGACACTTCATTGATCCTGTAGCTTTCGACCGCAATGGTGGTATCTGCCTGCAACCGCGTAAATACGGCGCCATTCGCAATCAGCCTGTCAATTACCGTATGCCAGCCCTGCGGGATAACGTAGGCTGAAGGAACGATTATTTCCTTTGACGGGATAAAGGTATCGAAGTAAGGAATTTCTTTTTCGAAAGGAGCATTACGGTCATATTTCAGGCGGTCGAGTCCGGTAACCTCACTCTTTTGCATCGTACCTTCATATCCTGCGAACATTATCTTTCGGGATTGGGCTTCATCCAGTTTCCAGTCGATAGGGTGAAGTGTACCCGGGACCAGACCTGAAGTAGTCTCCCTGCGCAGGGTCTGAATTTTTGCCCCGTCACGGCCAACGATCTTAAGTACATTAATAAGAAAATCATAGCTTGATTTTACGCGAACATCGAAGGGCTTCAGCATATGTGTTTCAATCATAAATCCGAGGGTTCCGAAAAGGGCTGCGTAGCCGGTTGAATAACGGGGAGCATCCATGAACTGGCTGAATCCTCTTTCATCCGGAGTGCGATTGAAGACATTTACATAGGGGGTGATCCTGTTCCCGGAGGCCTCCATGAGCTGCTCCAGTTCAGGCGTAAATTGGTCATGGATGTAGTTGCCCATCGGTGATCCGATACGATTATGCTGGGTTGCGAGATGAGTTATGGGGTATTGGTAGTCGGCACCATTACTCACGTGCGTGTCGATGAATACGTCAGGATTTACAAGGTGGAAGATTTCGTAAAAAGAAAATGCATTTCTGGTGTCAGCTTTAATGAAATCCCGGTTGAGATCATAATTTCTGGCATTTCCCCTGAAACCGTAGGACACTGGTCCGTTCTGGTTTACCCGGCTTGTGCTATTACGGTTGAGGGCACCGCCGATGTTGTACAGGGGCAGAATAGACAGGACAGTATTTTCGGGCAGCGCATTTTTGCCGGACAGTAAGTCGCGGGCCAGCATCATGGAAGCCTCGATGCCGTCCGGTTCACCGGGATGAATTCCGTTGTTGATTAAAACCATGGTTTTACCAGCTGCCTGAAGTTCCTTTAAATTAAAGGACCCTGACAGGTCGATAATGAAGAGATGAAGTTTCTTACCGCTATCCGTTGATCCCATTTCCAGGAGTTTTGCGGATTGTGGAAATTGGCGGGCAAGATCCTGGTAGAATGAAATGACCTCGGGGTAAGTTCCTGTTTCGGTTCCACCGGTGGATTCAAAAGGGGTCATTTGCGCTTTTGAAGTGAAAGAAATCAGGATAATCAAAAACAGTATTCGTTGCATATCATGTACCTTAGAAGCGCTAATATAAAAACTCAACCGCGTTATATTATGGAAATGCCCGATTACGCAAGAAAACTTATTCGAGAGCGACGCTCGATATACACCAATTTATTTTCCGAAGAAACAATTCCAGATTCGGTGATAGAGGACATGATTGAAAATGCCAGGTGGGCTCCCACACATAGGCTTACCCAGCCCTGGCGATTTACGGTATTTACAGGAACAGGGCTTCAGAAACTGGCGCAGTACCAGGCAGAAGTATACCGCGAGCGCAATCCTGAATATGATGAGGTTAAATATGAGAAACTGCTGAAAAAGCCTCTCGAATGCTCCCACATTATTGCGATTGGTATGCACCGGGATCCGGAAGGAAGGGTTCCCGAAGTGGAGGAGGTGTGTGCTGTAGCTTGTGCGGTTCAGAACATGTGGCTCACTGCTTCTTCCTATCGGGTAGGTTGTTACTGGAGTACCGGAGGCATCACTTTTTACGATGGGGTAGGAGAATTTTTTGGCTGGAAGGCAGAAGATCAGCTCCTTGGATTTTTATATCTCGGGATGCCTAAAATCGAAAAATGGCCTGCCGGTAGAAGGGATGAAATGTCGGAAAAAACGGTTTGGATTAATCAATGATCCCAGGTGGCCACCACTTTCCACCTGAATGCCCAGTGCCAGGAAAGGTCGAAACCATGGATGCCTGATTTATACAGGATCGTGGCCAGCTCATTTTTGTGAAATGCCCTTTTCACAGACACGGCAGCGTCATTGCGAACCATTTTGGATTTTGAAAAGACCCGGGTAAGCAACTTAATGGAATGATATGCAAACCAGTGCCGGTGCAGATCATTAATCACCATACCCTTTCTTGCCTGACCTTTCAGTTGGGAGAAAAGCCGGATCAATTCATTATCGGAGAAGTGATGAGTAAAGAGTGTAGCCGTAACCACGTCACACGTAAGTGCTTTAAATTCTTCAGAGAAAATATCACATGCCAGGTAATCGATCTGCGGGTAGTTCTCTGTGTTTCTCCGGGCATATTCGATGATATTCGGATTGGCATCCACACCTGTGATTCGAATGTCAATGCCCTGTTTGGTTGCCCAGTCACAAATCTGCATCATCATATCTCCACCGCCGCAGCCTATATCGATGATATGAAGGGGTTCATCCTGATTTGTAAATGAATCCAGACCGAGCAGAGTGACATAATTTCCACCCAGCAGCTGGTTTATTACGGCAAGTTCTTTCAAAGTCTGATCGATAACGGGGCCTGAACTTTGCAGGTCGTCCATCAATTCAATTTCATTGGACCGTTTACGTAGAAAATTACTCATGACTGTGAATGGTAAGAATCATACTTTCCAGCGTTAGACCCGGTCCGAATGCAAGCCCAAGCACATTATACTGGTCATTTTTCATGGCTCCTGAATTCCACAGTGCTTCAAGAACAAAAAGTATTGTAGCACTGGACATATTCCCAAATTTCTTGAGTACCTGACGTGAAAAATGATTTTCGGAAGCGCCGATACCTAATTTTTCCTCAAGGACCTGGAGTATTCGTTTTCCTCCCGGATGCAGGATGTAGTAATCAAATTCCCTTTGATTACTTTCTTCCCAAAGGCGGTTCAGCATGGGATCAATACCCTTCTTCAGAAAATCCGGAACATACGCGCTGAGTTTCATTTCAAAGCCGGTATTTCCGATATCCCAGGCCATTTCTTCATGTCCTTCCGTCTGCAGGGTGGAATAAAAGTGTGAAACTTCAAGCGATGGTGTAGCAGGTTTTTGATTGGTCAGCAGCAAGGCAGATGAACCATCACCAAAGAGGGCGTTTGCAAGAAAATTGTTCTCGGTATTGTCTTTCTGGAAATGGAGGGTGCATAATTCTGTACAGACGACCAGTGCGTTTACCGGTTTATCGGAGTGGCAGAACGCATCTGCCACCTTGATTGCGTTAAATGCCGCATAGCAACCCATAAAATTAATGGCGGTTCGTTTCACTTCTGGTGAGAGACGGAGGTGGTTTACCAGGTCTATATCCAGTCCGGGTGCATACATCCCGGTACATGAAACGGTAATCAGGTGCGTGATTTTAGACGGGTCAATCGTTTCCAGGCATTTTTTTGCGGCCGTAAGGCTAAGCTCAAGGGCTTCGTCGCGGTATTTCTGCTGTCGTTGCCGGGTGTCCGGGAATGGGGTTAGCTCTTCATTATTGGGAAAGAATTCATTCTGATCCGGCTGCAGGTAGTCTTTTATCACCGAATAACGTGTTTGTATTCCTGTAGCGCGATATAAAACTTCCAGATTTTTTCTGTCCTCACCTTTAAGTTGGTGGGCTTTCAGCATAAATTGCAGTACTTCATTCTGTGAAATGACATATTGCGGTACAGCGGTACCAATTGCTTGAATGAATGTACTCATATATCAATAATACTTATTTTTAGATTTTATCTTCACTCAAAAACAAATGTTTCACAAGTCGACCTGGTTACACCTTCGGATTCCCTTTTCCTTTTTTTTGCTCCCGGTATTCCTGTTTGCCGTATCCATATCTCCTAATCTTAATCCGGATCGTCTTCTGATTGTTTTTGTGGTATTGCATTTATTCATTTATCCGGCCAGCAACGGGTATAACAGTTACTTCGACAGGGATGAAAATAGTATTGGCGGATTGAAGAATCCACCTAAGGTACGGAAGGAATTATATTTTACGGCACTAATATTTGATGTAATCGGAATTCTTCTGGCCTTACAGGTCAATTTGACGTTTGCTGTGATGGTATTTATATACGGGTTGGTATCCAAAGCTTATAGCCACCCATCAATTCGCTTAAAAAAATATGCATGGATCAGCTGGTTCATTGCAGGTTTGTTTCAGGGCTTTTTTACTTTCCTGATGGCATATGCAGGAATCAATGATTTTGACAGCAGCGTTATACTTCAGTCGAAAACGCTGATGCCGGCCATGTTGTCTTCACTGATTCTGTGGGGATCTTACCCGATGACGCAAATATATCAGCATGAGGAAGATATAAAAAGGGGAGACAGGACGCTCAGCTATGTTTTAGGCATTCGCGGCACTTTTCATTTTACCGCTATTTTCTTCACCATGGCCGTGGGCGCTTATTTTCTGTATTTCAGCCAGTTCTTTGCAGTCAGGTATGGCTGGCAGTTTATCCTGGCACTTTTGCCTGTGCTGATTTATTTTATTTATTGGTATGTGCAGGTGAGGAGATCGGCGACAGCAGCAGATTACACCCACACGATGCGGTTAAACTTCATTTCTGCCCTATGCCTCAATGCATTTTTTATTTATTTCTTTCTGGATCATACCCATGTGTTGCAAGCCATACGGGCCGGATACTAGAATGGCTTTCCGTGTGTCTGGCGCATCAGCCAGTGACCAATGGCGGGGATCGATTTTCCAACCCTAACGGTGAGCCCCGAAAAGGAGCCATTTCCAAAGAGACGCTGGATTTTTCGGCCTGTGCTGAGTCTTGTCGAGAAATGCCGACTCCAGACATTTCTGTACGCCTGCTCGAGGGCTTCCCTGTCATTGATTTCTTCAGGGTGAAAAGAATTGAGGACATCGAAAAGAAGCTTGGCTGAGTGCATAGCCATAGCCATCCCGTTTCCGCACAGTGGTGTGATCATTCCCGCTGCGTCTCCGCACATCAGTATGTGTTCATCAACCGGCGACTTCGTTTCAAATGAAATTTCGTTAATGACCTCTGGCTTGTCCCACAGAAATTCGCTTTCGGAGAATATTGCCTGAATTCTGGGATTCTTAAATAGCACGTTGGATTCCATCTCCCGAATGCTTCTGGCATTTTCCATGGAGCTCCTGTGAGCGAGGTAGCAAATATTGATAGTATTGTTTTCCACGGCATTTACGCCACAGTAACCTCCGGGGAAATTATGCAGCGCGACAGTGTTGGAACGGAGGGAAGGGTTTTTAACATGATATTTCACCCCCATATAAGGAGAACGCTTTTGCATGAACGGTCGGTTGAGGATCCTGTCGATCGCCGAACGCTTACCGAATGCACCGATAAGCCAGTTACAAGTATAGGAGTCTTTGTTAGTCTCGATGTGGAAAATATTCTTATCGAACCGGACATTCGTGACTTTTTCATTCTGATGGATTCTCGCGCCTCTTTGCTTGCCCTGATCAAAGAGATGTTGATCCAGCGCGTATCTGCTGATTCCGAAACCACCCAGGTCCAGGTCCATTTCCAGCCCCCTTCCTTCAATGTCGGATAATTCAAATCGATTGATCTCCGGGAAGGCAGACTTTTCGGGGTAAAGATCTTCTTGCATCAGAAAGGGGATAACCTCGTTGCTCAGATATTCTCCACACACCCGATGTTTAGGGTAAGACGATTTTTCAATCAGCAAAACATCCCGGTTTTTACCGGCTAAAAGCGCCGCCAGAGTCAATCCGGCCACTCCTCCTCCCAGGATAATATAATCTGCTGATACAGTCATAAATATTAAACACTAAATATCGGGAAATGATCAAACACAATCATCCCTTTTTACGTTCAATGGTTACCAGCAATTAAACAATCCGCATATATATTACCATGACAACACAAACTTCAACTACACCTATTAAGGTTTACATGATCGGAAATAATCCGATCGATGTGAGTGATATATATCAAAAACTGAAGGATTATGCATCTGATTCATTTCATACCGAATACGGTTTTGATTTGAAGAAAGCCTTTAAGCATATTTTGAAAAGCAGGCCTTCCTGCGTATTGATTGATGACAATATCGGTCATCCGATCATGCAGAAATTTATGGCCAAGTTATCCACACATAAGGACACGCAGGACATTCCTGTGGCCGTTTTGAAAAATTCCAACTATCGTGAATCCGGTGCGGTACTGGCAACAGATTACATTTTGAAGGAGGGGCTGTCTGCCGACAGTCTCAGGAAACTGATATTCAGAACCATTCGCTTCAAGAAGATGCACCTGATGTTCATAAAAAGCTACCGTAAAGGGAAGAGACGCATCCACACCATTATAGGGAGGTAACTATCACAGTCTGTTTTCCAGGATAATGGAATGGCGCAGGCGCTGACCATTTCTGCTTATTTCAATCAGCAACTTCTTCTTTGGCTTTGAGTTCAGGATGCTAATTACCTTACCGAGTTCCATCTGGTTTGTGTCTACGTGATTGATGGAGATAAGTCGGTCGCCTTCCTTAAGACCGGACTCAGATGCAACTGAATTCTCCCGCACTTCCACTATTTCGTATTGATTGAGATTGCTTCCGATCGCTTTCACGGTTATTCCGCTGAGGTTATAGGTGAAGTCTTTTTTGAATTGACGCCCTGGTTTAACGTAAATCTCTTCGAGCGGGAAATTAAAGACAATCTTGAAACGACTCAGTATGTCACCTCCAACGGAGCCATTTCTAAAAACAGTGTTTCCCGTAAGACTGTCCAGCAAATAGCCTTCATTTGGAAAGGTTGCAATAACATCCTCCCAACAGGCGCCTCCGATGGAGAACGACTGAAGCTTGGCCAGTTTACCGTCAAGGCGGCCTCCGAGGCCACGTCCCAGTGAAGTCTTGATATTCTTTTCGGGAATATGAATGGCGGGATCGGTTTCCTGATTTAGTATTAGCCCGTGACTGGCCCCTGTATCAATCAGGAGTTTCAATCCGATTGTATCGGTAGGGGCATCGACATACGAAATCCGGCCATGTACGTAGGGTTTAGTATCCTCAACGGAAATGGGAATGGTGAGCCATTTTCGCCGTTTTTTAAACTCATTTGGTGTGGTTATGGTAAGAACCCGCTTATCGTAATCCACCCCCACGATGAAACGACTGAAAAGCTCATATCCCATAATACCGTGTACTTCGGTACCCAAATAATTTCTGAGCTCGAGGTAGTCCTCTTCAAGGACCAGCATGGCGTGGCCGTCGCCGCTAACACCGGGAAGGGTAAGGCGTACACCATTTGTTATATAAGCCTCGATGAGAGGGGTTTCTCCAATTCCGGCGATTGTGTATTTTTTATTGTATTCAAGATTAAGCAGGTCGCTGAAGGTCTTTTCAGTGAGGATTGTCGTTCGTACACCGGTATCCAGAATGAACCGCAACGGAAGTCGGTTATTAACGACTACCGGTACAACGATAAGATTATTATAGATTTCGAAAGGAATGGTGATCTTTTTGGCATTGTCTTCAATTTGAAAACCAAGGATCTGCCCTTGTGATGGAAGGTGGATCCACAGGCAGATGAATGCCATAATTGTGGTAAATGTAACTTTAGTCGATCTGCTCATTACAATTATTCACCCAAAAAGTTAATCAATTTGACATGATTGCAAAGCAGGGTTACAGGTAAATAGCTTCAGAAAACTTATCCACTCCCCCAATTTGCGGGACTTCAACCGCGCTTAATACTGTTCCAGATATTGTCGTTTCCAGGAACGTAATCCTTTAATTTGCCAATAAGACCTGCTGGTTCTGTTGAATGAAGTAATAGCTCCCTACCTTTTGGCCGAAGAAATCCTGCGTTCACCATTTCATCCATCATTTTTAACAGCGGATCGTAGTAACCGTTAACGTTTAGAATCCCAATAGGTTTTTTTAGGATTAGTAATTGGTTCCAGGTAAGGATTTCTGCCATTTCATCGAGTGTACCCATTCCTCCGGGCAGGACAGCAAACCCATCGGCAAGTCGCGCCATTTCATATTTTCTTTCATGCATGGAAGCGGTGATCCGTAGCTCTGTGAGCCCCTGGTGGGCGACTTCCTTATCCATCATAAAATCGGGAATTACCCCAATTGCATTTCCTCCTGATTCGAGCACGGTATCCGCAATGATGCCCATTAACCCTAATCTTCCCTCTCCGTAGATAAGCGTGCAATTTTCCTGAACAAGAATCTTTGCAAAATCAATGGCAGTTTGCTTAAAAATTGGCAATTTACCCTGCGAGGACCCACAAAAGACACATATATTCTTCATACCTTAGTAAGTAAAAATAAGGATTAAAGAAGGATGAGCCAAAGAATTAATTATGCTACCGGAGCAAGCTGGGAGAAAATCGTTGGTTATTCCAGGGCAGTGAGAACGGCACATTTAATTGAAGTGTCAGGAACTGTCGCCCTCAAAGACGGTGAATTGGTAGGTGAAGGGGATCCTTATTTACAAACGAGGCGAATTTTGGAGATAATTCAGGATAGTATTGAAGCGCTCGGAGGAAAAATTGAAAATGTAGTAAGAACACGCATATATGTGCGGGATATCAGCCAATGGGAATCAATTGGCAGAGCACATGGCGAGGTTTTTGCGGATATTCAACCGGCCACTTCCATGGTTGAGGTAAGCCGGTTAATAGATGATAAATTTCTGGTGGAAATAGAAGCAACAGCGGTTATTCCGTAGAGCCGTCGACATCATGTTTATTGTCACTTACCATTTTATTCGGAAAAATCTTTGGTGAAAGTATGGCAAGAACAAATAGTACTAAAACAACAACTAACGATAATACACCCATGTCTGACTCTTTAGTTTTTTTACAAATATATCAACGTCAGCTGCAATTTAAAACTCCGGTCTTCTTTTTAAGCTTTTTTATTTTTCTCTTCTCAGGTATCTGCGTTTTCTCGCAGCAAAAACTTTATACCAGGGACAGTTCGGCATATGCGATCGGTGATTTGGTGGATGGTAAAAAATCCGGAACATGGCAGTTCTATACCGATTCTGATGTTCTGTTAGAGAGCGGCAAATTCGTAAACGATGTGCGCCAGGGTGAATGGAAGCTATTTTCAGGCGGGAGATTAGCCGGTGAGGTTTATTACGAGGATGGTAAGCCGGTTTACTACAAGGAATTGTATATGAACGGACAAACCTCCCTTGAAGGGAAACTGGTAGATGGTGAAAAGAGCGGGCCCTGGACGACATATTATCCGATGGGCAGCACCAAGGAGGTTATTCAATATGCCGATGGAAAAAAGAATGGCTTATACCGCTACTTCGAACCGGATGGGATGCTGAGTCTGGAGGTGATGTACAAGAACGACTCCACAGACGGCGTATTCAACCGATACAATTACAACCGTGATGTTATTGAAAAGGGTGAATTCGAAAACGGCGCGAAGGTGGGTCCTTGGCTGGCATATGATGACTTTGGGCAGGTGTATATGGAATCCTATTTTAAAAATGACAAGCCCGATAGTGTATGGCGGGAATTTCATTCTAATTCACGGCTCAGCAGTATTTCTTATTATGATAATGGGATACCGGTGGGCATCTGGGAGACCTATTATCGCAACGGGCAGCTGGATGAGCGGAAATACTTTAAAGACGGCTGGCAGGATAGCCTCTACTATAAATTCTACGATAACGGGAAGCAGGAGATCCTTGGGCACTTTGAAAATGGGTTACGTTCAGGATTATGGCAGTTCTACAGTCCGAATGGCATCTTGATCGAGGAAGGAACCTATAAGGACGGTGAGGAGGATGGAAAATGGTTTTCCTACTATGAAAACGGGGAGATAAAATCAATTGGGGCCTTTAACGACGGACTTGAAAATGGTTTATGGGGATTGTTTCATTCCAATGGAAAACTCATGCAGGAAGAGGAGTGGGATAATGGCAAGCTGATGAATATTTCCCCATATGTAACAATGAATGGTGATACACTCCAGGCGGGAAGCCTCAAAAATGGTGTAGGAAATAAGATCAATTATTATCCGAATAATTCAGCCGAGATAATTTGTGAGTTCAGAAATGGTATTCCGCATGGAAAATGGCTTTACTATTATGAAAACGGCACGAAGGCCGAAGAAGGATCCTTCATCAACGGGTTACGTGAAGGTGTCTGGACGTATTACTACGAAAATGGATCGATAGAGTCGCAGGGCCAATATAAGAATGGAGAAAAATCCGGTGAATGGCAGTATTTCGACCGGAGGGGCAACCTGCTGGATAAGGTCGACCATGATAAAGTTAATAATTGATTCTGACTGAACTAACTGATACCTAAACCATGAAAAAACTGGTAATAATCCTTGGCATATTAATCGCCGTTATCGTCATTTCGATGGTAGCATTGCGCCAGTACACGAAGTCTTTCAGTCCCGAGGATACGGCAACCATAGATATGGGAGAAGTTTCGGTAACTGTTCATTATTGCCGTCCGCTTGTCGGGGACAGGGAAATATTCGGGGAATTGGTACCATACGGAGAGGTTTGGAGAACAGGTGCCAATGAAGCTACTGTATTCAGGTCCACCAGCGATTTGCAGATTGGTGAGAACATACTGCCAGCCGGGGAATATTCTGTGTTTACTGTGCCTGGTCCTGAAAATTGGGATGTGATTTTCAACAGCGAAACCGGCCAATGGGGGATTTCAGTCATCAATGGGGGCAAGGCGAACCGAAAGGAAAAGAATGATATACTTACCACAACGGTTCCAGCCATTACAACCGATGAATTTTTCGAACAATTTACCATTTCATTGGAAGGAATGAGCGGCGAGATTGATCTCATTATCATGTGGGAAAACACCATGGTGGTGGTTCCTATGAATATCGTTACTCCTTAAAAATCGCAATAAGTCTTTCAGAAGAGGGTAATGTTTCGTTTTCTTCTTCTTCGCCGGTAACGGTTTCCTCGTGTTGCGACGGCTCGACCTTGGAAGGAATAATCCTTCGCGAAATGACATAATCCGTTGTATCTATACGCCGGGAATCAAGGAATGCGCGTACAACGGCCACCTGCTTTTCTGTCCGGTCATTATGATAAATGGTTTTAATGCTGAACCACTCCTTTGGCAGGGTAAGTGTGTCCGACAGTTCACTTATGATCTGAACGGAATCATTTTCCCAGAGTAGTTTTCGGCCAGCAATGCCCAGCGGGTCATTAAAAATCGTATCTGCAGGCGGCGTGAAGATAGTATCATATCTCACTTCTGTGAGATCGTTGTGCTGAATGGAATCCTCCCGGTAGGCCTGCTGACAGACTTCGAGGTGAATCTTGTGGTTGTTCAGACGGATGAGATCACCGATTCTACGCATTTCAAAAATGAATGCCGGCTGGATTTCATTGCCAGTGAATAGAATTTTTCCCGAAACAGTATCACCATTAGCAAGTGGTTTAATTTCTACAGGCAGGGATCTTCTGTCGATTCTGCCGATTTCATCCAGCTCCAGGACTTCAGAAAAGTATCCATACCCCGGTTTCTCAGGGCTTATCGACAGGTCGTAGGTACTTCCCTCCTTCAGAACTACAGAAAAACTACCCCCGTCTTTAAGCTCTTCATTCCAGAGCCGGTCGCGCTCTCCGACATCAAAAACAAGTAATTTTACGGGTTCGGGAGACGTAACTTTTCCGCTGATCCTGAGCACTTTGTCGGGCCTGAATTCTTCTGGGATCAGCTGTTCAATGAGTTCATAATTTCGGGGTCCTTTACGGCTTATGTACATATATCGCCCTTTGGCTGGAATACTCACAAAGGCGTCATCACGTTCTGTGTTAATGAAATCGAGTGGTACGGGATCCGACCAGCCGTCACTGGTTTTCTGCGTCATAAAGAGATCCAGTCCGCCCTTTCCCCCGAATTTATCAGAAGAAAAAATTAACGTTTCGCCATCTCCCAGGATTCTGGGGGTCTGTGAGTTTCCTGTATTGATGTTTTCGGGAAGCGGCTCGGGTGTTCCCCAGCGATTATAATTCCACTTGGAAACCATGATGCGGCAATTTTCAGCGCCACCATATTCAGCCATCTTTTCGCATCGCATAAAATACAGCAATTCCCCGTCCGGGGTTATGACCGGTGAACCTTCGTTTTCTTTTGAATTCAAGGGAGACCCGAGGTTGACGGGGTTAGTCCAGTCATTCCCTTTCCACTGGCTCATCCAGATGTCGAATCCGCCAAGCCCGGTTTTACGCGAGGTAATAAAAAGCTGATCACCCGTGTAGTTCAGGGAATATCCGCCCCTGAAATTTAACGTAGGCCTGTTAATGAGTTTGTTGATTTCCTTTCCGTCTTCCCACTCAAATCCTTCTCGCCTGGAATAATACATGATATGATGCCCGTCATCAGCGTAATCGGACAAATAGACCAGGGTCTTTCCATTTCCACTGATAAATGGAGCGTACAGATTGATGGAAGGTTGATTGATATTGGGTGGTAACGGACGTTCTTCCTGCTGTGCCTTAACAACAAACGGGAAAATGAATAAGATAAAAATTGCAGCTTTTTTAACCATGGCGTTAATATACAAAGGTTCACAGCTTGAAAACGGGCAAAAATCTCTCCAATCATTACGTAGGAGATCATCGGATATTGTATGCACCGTAAATCTCACTTTTAAATAGATGTGTATCTTTGGAGATATGGAATTGAATTATAAAAAACTGGGGGAGGGTAAGCCACTGATTATACTTCATGGGTTGTTTGGAACACTGGACAACTGGATGACGCTCGGTAAGTCCCTGGCAGAACACTACCAGGTTTACCTTGTAGACCAGCGAAATCATGGATTATCGCCGCATTCAGATCGTTTTAATTATGATGTAATGGCTGATGATCTGGCCGAATTTATAGAAATGCATAGAATCGAAAGGCCATCCATCATCGGACATTCCATGGGCGGCAAGACGGCCATGACCTTTGCATTACGTCACCCGGATATGTGGGATCATCTTGTTGTGGTTGATATCGCACCAAAGGTATACCCGGTTCATCATCAGCAGATTATTGATGCGCTTAAATCCCTGCCGGTTGAATCGATTACTTCAAGGAATGAAGCGGATGAGATGTTGTCACGCGATATTACAGATTTCGGACAGCGGCAATTTTTACTGAAGAACCTTCAGCGTAAAAAGGAGGGAGGTTTCGAATGGAAGATGAACCTGGAAGTTATAGAGAAGAATATAGAGGACATTGGTCGGGGTATGGAAGATCGGTTGACAACCGAAAAAAAGGTGATGTTTGTACGCGGGGCTAAATCCCACTATGTTAAGGATGAGGATTACATTCTGATCAATCAACTGTTTCCAACCGCAAGAATTGAAACTATAGCCGGTGCGGGACACTGGGTTCATGCCGAAAAGCCCGAAGAATTGCTGGATTTGTTAATGGATTTTCTGCGCTCTTAACGGGTGAGCCAGCGGAATATATAGAACAGGGCACTAAGTACAATGCTGATCAATATGCTTGTGGTAATGGGTATGTATATCCTTGTATTTCCCGAGACATAGGAAATGTCACCGGGAAGTTTGCCAAGCCAGTTGATCCGAACCCCGGATTGAATTGCGATCCCGATCAGAATAAGGATTATCCCAAAAAAAATGAGCCATTTTCCCATAACTAAATATAGGAAAATGGCTCGAATTGTTAGGTTAGTCAGATCGTTACAGTGTGAACAAATACGCGATCTGCTGTTTTAATGACTACCTGGTAATTACCGCTTGGCAATAGTGAGGTGTCATATCTTTTTACAACAGATTGTTTGTTCTCTATTTTGTCACTCGCCAGATTTTTACCACTCTGGTCATAAATCGAAAGAGAGACTTCTTCTCCATTCAGGTTCAGATAGGAGATATCCAGGTTATTTTCCTTTGAAATGACCGTGGGCTTGTAGATTGCCTTGCAATTCTCAGCGATGGATACTTCATTGTTCAGAATACTGAATGAATACTGTTTGATTTGATTCCCAAGTTCCACTTCGAAGATGTATGAACCGTCAGGCAGTTTTGAGAGATCAAATTTCCGCTTGAAGTCGTTCAATTGATCGGTCTTATCCCGAAACAGAACAACTTTATCGGTGTCGTAAATGGTTAACTCGGCAAGGTCTGATAATGAATCCATATATAAATGCAAACCTTGCTCTCCCGAACGTTCCAGCTTAATGAACGGTACACGGGATCCTGCGAACGAACCGGCCGCACTTAACAGAAGTGCACCCGCCATTGTGAAGGTTATGATTTTCTTTTTCATTATAAATTAGTTTTAGGTGAAAAAATCATTTGTACAAAGATATGGACGGGCGTCATCGAACTCTTCCTAGGAATTTGCGGATATATGTGTTATATTACCAGTATTTCTGAATAAGCATGTATATCAGGTTAATTTAGAACATAATTTGGTTAATTAACGCCATATCTTCACCCCATTTAAGTTCTAATTTCGTCCAATGAAAACAGTAAAACCTTTACTTGAAAAGATAGATCCCGGTTTTGGAAATTCGGTATTGATTCGTCAGTACGCAGATCCTTGCCGGAACAAAAGCCCGCTTTGGCATGTACATCCTGAGCTGGAGCTTGTATATGTGAACGGCGGCACCGGGAAGAGGCACATTGGCAATCAGGTATCATATTATCAAAATGGGGACCTGATATTTTTAGGATCTAATTTACCCCACTTCGGATTTACCGACCGTCTTACCGGCAATAAGTCGGAGACTGTTATCCAGATGCGCCAGGAATTCCTGGGCGAGGCATTTTTTGATGTTCCTGAAATGCACTCGATCCGGAAATTGCTGGATAGGGCGCAGCAGGGTATTGTTTTTCACGGTAAGACAAAGCGGCGTGTAGGGGCCAAAATGGAAAAGCTCAATAGTAAAGAGCCTTTTGAGCGAATAATTTCCCTGTTGAAGATTATGCAGGATCTGGCGACAACCAAGGAGTATTCGCTGTTGAACAGTGAACGTATTACCCTGGAGATTGAACCTCAGGATAATAAACGTATGAATCAGATCTTTGCGCATGTTCGGGAGAATTTTCAAAATTCCATTCCCTTGCCGGAAATCGCCGATCAGGTTAGCATGACGGTTCCGGCATTCTGCAGGTATTTCAAGAAGATATCCGGGAAGACCTTTACGCAGTTCGTAAATGAATACCGGCTGGTGCATGCTGTAAAGCTCCTTTCAGAGCAGCCAATCAGTATTACCGAGATTTGCTATCGGAGCGGATTTAATAATTTCTCTCATTTCAATAAGCAATTCAGGGAATTCACGGGCAAAAGTCCGTCTGCCTACAGAAATGAATTGAGGAAAGTGGTATCCTGACGCCAGTATTGGAAATAATAGCGGGTGCACTATCTTAGTGACATCATGAAGAAGGGCACCATCTATTTAATTCCCAGCAATGTCGCGGAAGGACATTTCGAAGTTTTATCGCCACAGGTGCATGAGCTGGCAGGTCGGCTGGATTTCTTTCTTGTTGAAAATATCCGGACCGCACGAAGATTCATCAGCGGTCTGCAGACGGGACAGGTAATTGAGGAACTTACCTTTAGAAAGGTTGATAAAAATACGTCTGACGAGGAAGTCGCAGTTATGATGAAACCGGTGCTGGAAGGCCGCGATGCTGGCGTTTTATCGGAAGCGGGGTGCCCCGGTATAGCAGACCCTGGCTCGAAGGTGGTTACATTTGCTCACAAACATGGTATGAAGGTCGTACCTGTGAGTGGTCCGTCGTCGATTTTTCTTGCATTGATGGCTTCCGGATTTAACGGACAGTCTTTTACCTTTCACGGTTATTTGCCAATTGAGGAAAAGAGCCGGGAGGCTGCGATACGCAAAATGGAGAAGGCTTCGATGGCCGATGGTTCGACACATATATTTATGGAAACGCCTTACAGGAATAAACAGCTTCTGGCATCCGTCCTGAAGGTCGCCTCAAAAAGCACACGTCTTTCGGTAACCCGGGATGTGACAGGTGACAGGGAGTGGATATTTTCGGGAACGATTCAGGAATGGACGGGCATTTCGGTTGATTTGCACAAAATTCCCTGCGTATTCCTACTCCAGGCGGGCTGATCTATTCCTGCTTTGATTTTCATATTTGTTATTAATTACTGTATTTTTACGCCGCTTTAAAAAGAATTTATATGCCTTATTTATTTACCTCAGAGTCTGTATCAGAGGGACATCCGGACAAAGTTGCCGATCAAATCTCCGACGCTCTAATTGATAATTTTCTTGCCTTTGATAAGAACAGCAAAGTAGCATGTGAAACACTGGTTACAACCGGACTTACCGTATTGAGTGGTGAAGTTAAATCGGAAGCGTATCTCGATGTTCAGCGTATTGCCCGTGATGTGATCAATTCCATTGGCTACACCAAGGGTGAGTACATGTTCGACGGCAATTCTTGTGGTGTTATTTCAGCTATCCATGAGCAGTCTCCTGATATCAACCAGGGTGTAGACCGCAGCAATCCGGAAGAACAGGGTGCCGGTGACCAGGGAATGATGTTTGGTTATGCCACCAACGAAACGGAGAATTACATGCCGCTGGCCCTCGATCTGTCACACAAATTACTAATTGAGCTCGCTGCACTCCGAAGGGAAAATAAAGACATTACTTACCTGCGGCCTGACGCCAAGTCTCAGGTTACGATTGAATATAGCGATGACAATGTTCCACAGCGAATTGTTGCCATTGTAATTTCTACGCAGCATGATGATTTCGCAGATGATGAAACAATGCTTGCACGCATCAAAAAGGATATGATCGAAATCCTTATCCCACGGGTGCGCCAGCAGCTTAAGCCGGAACTTCAGAAATTATTCACTGATCAGATCACGTATCACATCAATCCGACAGGAAAATTTGTGATTGGCGGACCTCATGGCGATACAGGTCTCACAGGCCGTAAAATTATTGTGGATACCTATGGGGGTAAGGGAGCACACGGTGGGGGTGCATTTTCCGGCAAGGATCCGTCTAAGGTTGACCGGTCTGCCGCGTACGCAACCCGGCATATTGCCAAAAACATGGTAGCAGCCGGAATAGCGGATGAAATGCTGGTTCAGGTTTCATATGCTATTGGTGTTGTTGAGCCATTGGGCATTTTTGTAAATACCTATGGTACTGCCAGGGTAGATATGACCGATGGGGAAATCGCACGTAAAATTGAGCAGATCTTCGATATGCGTCCGTATGCAATTGAAACCAGACTCAAGCTAAGAAATCCTATTTACCTTGAAACCGCCGCGTACGGCCATATGGGTAAAGAATCAAGGACAGTTACCAAAACCTTCAATTCACCCGAAGGAAAACAGGTAAGCAAGGAAGTTGAACTGTTTACGTGGGAAAAACTTGACTTTGTAGACAAGGTAAAGTCTGCATTTGGTTTGTCCTGACAAGCTCAGTCATTATGTAATTCAGCCCGGGTGCGCGGAAGTGCATCCGGGTATTTTTTTTGTACGAAATCAATCATCCTTTCCCGAACGAGGCAACGAAGATCCCAGGCCGTAGGCGAGTCGACCGCGGTCATCAAAAATCGCACGGTCATCGTTCTTTCATTGGTGTCTGATACCTGAACATTGCTTATCTGCTGGTCCCACAGCTTTGTGCCTTCCAGAATTGTTTTGAATTCCTTACGAAGTGCATCCACACTCACCGTATAATCGGTATACAGGTAAACAGCGCCGATGATTTGGGCGGAGTTACGTGTCCAGTTTTGAAATGGCTTATCTGTAAAATAAGTGATGGGCAGGACAAGCCGCCGTAGATCCCATATTTTTACCACCACGTAAGTGAGGTTAATTTCTTCAATCCAGCCCCATTCACCTTCAACAACAACAGCATCATCAATTTTTATCGGCTGAGTAAAAGCAATCTGAAATCCTGCCAGAAGGTTGGCAATTGTTTTCTGCGCGGCAAATCCAATGATGATACCGGCAACTCCTGCGGAGGTGAGGAGGGTGGTGCCGTATTTTCTGACCCCTTCGAAGGTGAGCATCATGATGGCTATTGCAAAAATGACCACAATGATCGTGGAAATCTTCCGGAGAAAAATAATCTGTGTCCTGGCCTGCCTCGCTTTGAGGTTGTCTTTACTGCTTATGTCATATTTATCGAAGAGTACATCCTGAACAACATGGATCAACCGAACAGCGACTACGGTGATCGATGCTACCGTTAATACATAGAGGATCTTATGGAATGTATTTTGCAGCTCTTCACTGATGTTGAGCTGGCCAAGCAATGAATTGAGAACAATGAGTGGTATGAAAATGAACAATGTTCCCTTCATACGTGATTGAAGTGAACTTATAATAACCCGGTCGTTGTCGGTGGATGAGAGCCTGTTCAATACATAAAAGAACAGCTGCCGGATGATCAGGCCGATAATAAAGGCGACTGCGAATATCACGATTCCGCCGAGTGCCGGGTGCATGTCACGAATAGGTTGCAAAATATCCATTGGATTAAAATATAAAAGGGCCCGGAGAAATCCGAGCCCTTTGGTATCTATTCGCCTGGGAAATCAGGCACTTTGTTTGACTTTAAATTTCCGTAACTGACGCCTCAAAGCTTCAGCTGCCTGATCTGTAGCCTCTTCGAACGTCTTTGCCTCTTCTTTTGCAAACAACTGATTTCCAGGGATATTCAATTTGATCTCGACCGTTTTATTCTCAACTTTTGAATTATTCAACCTCAGGAATACTTCACCGTCCACAATCTGATCGTAGAAGGTTTCAAGCTTATCCAACTTCTTCTGAATAAAATCCAGCAGTTTCTGGTCGGCGTCAAAATGAATGGAATGCATATTTAGCTTCATGATGTAAAAATTTAGAATGATAAACTAAGCTTTTGGGTGCGCCTTGTCGTAAGCTGCTTTCAGCTTTTCGATTGAATTATGGGTGTAAACCTGTGTGGCTGCCAGGTTTGCATGTCCCAGCAAATCTTTCACCGCGTTCAGTTCCGCACCTTTATTCAGTAAGTGAGTCGCAAATGTATGGCGCAATACATGGGGACTTTTTTTATCTGTAGTGGTAAATGTTTTCAGATAGTAATTTACAATTCTATATATAAACATTGGGTAACATTGTTCACCTTTTTCTGTAACGATAAGCGATTCATTTTCTTCTTCGAATGATTCATTTTTTCGTACAGCAAGGTAACTTTCAATTCCCGGCTGCAGACCAGGCGGGTAAGGAATAATCCGCTCCTTGTTTCGCTTGCCTAAAACACGCAGTGTTCCTGCATTTAATGAAACATCTCCCAACTTCAACCCGATGAGTTCCGACAGGCGTATTCCTGTACCATAAAGCAATTCCATAACAAGCCTGTCACGCCTGCCACTGAAGTCATCGGTAAATGACAGCTGATCCAGCATTTTCACCATTTCAGGTTCCGTAACAAACTGGGGAAGCCGCTTATTCACCTTGAGGGCTCTTATCTGCGACATGGGGCTTTTTTCAATTACGTTGTTTCGTAAAAGGAAGCGGTAATAACTCCGAAGAGTTGCAAGTTTCCGATTTACGGATCGAGGGGATAAGCCAGTTTCGGTAAGGGAAAAGAGCCATTGGCGAACTTCAAGTGTTGTCGCCCGCGAAGATTCTGTGGTATCAAATTCGTTCTTCAGGAATTCTTCAAATCGTAACAGATCATCTTTGTACGATCGTATGGTATGAGGACTGTACCTCTTCTCAAACTCCAGATATTTTAGGAAAGAATCCCGCATAAAAAAAAAGTACTACCCACATGTGAGTAGTACTAATATAACATTTTTGAGCGGGGATTTATTGCCGCTTAATAATTTTCTTCCATATATTTCTTCTGGCGATATTTTGCCTTCAGAACCTCAGTTCTGCGTGATACAGAAGGTTTTTCGAATGATGTCCTGGAGCGGAGCTCACGCAAAACACCTGTTTTTTCAAACTTTTTCTTGAAACGCTTCAGCGCTTTGTCAATGCTCTCGTTCTCTTTTACGTTAATGACGATCATAATACACCTCCTTTCAAATGGACTGCAAATCTATTGGGTTGGATGGAAAAAAACAAATTACATCCCGGCTATTTTAATATTTCCCTTGAAATAACCAGTTTCTGAATTTCGGAAGTTCCCTCACCAATCGTGCACAATTTAGCGTCCCGATAGAATTTTTCTACCGGATAATCCTTGGTGAATCCGTATCCTCCAAAGATCTGAACAGCTTCATTGGCATTTTCCACCGCAATTTCTGAGGCATAGTATTTTGCCATGGCTGAGGCCTGCGTTACTTTCCTGCCCTGATTCTTTAATTCTCCTGCCTGATGTGTGAGCAGTCTGGCCGCCTCAATTTTTGTAGCCATATCGGCTAGTTTGAAGCTGATAGCCTGAAATTTTGATATGGGCTGATTGAACTGCTGACGCTCCTTGGCATATTGCACCGAAGCCAGATACGCTCCTTCAGCGACTCCCAGGCTGAGTGCTGCAATACTGATACGTCCCCCATCGAGTACTTTCAGCGACTGAATAAACCCGTCTCCCACTTGTCCCAGGATGTTCTCTTCCGGAACACGGCAATTGTCAAAGAATAATTCGGCTGTTTCAGAGCCACGCATGCCGAGCTTATTTTCTTTTCGGCCTGGAGTAAAGCCTGGCGTACCTTTTTCAATAATGAAGGCAGTCATTCCGTGACTGTCACCGACCTCGCCGGTACGGGCGATTACAACAGCCACATCCCCTGATTTCCCATTGGTTATGAAATTTTTTGCACCATTAAGTACATAGTGATCACCGTCTTTTTCGGCAACAGTCCGCATATTTCCAGCATCCGATCCGGTATTGGGCTCAGTAAGTCCCCAGGCGCCGATCCATTCTGCGGTGGCGAGTTTCGGAAGGTATTTCCTCTTCTGTTCCTCATTACCAAATTGCATGATATGACCGGTACAAAGTGAATTGTGTGCCGCCATTGACAGTCCCACTGAGGGGTCAACTTTTGATAATTCCGCGATTGCCGTGATATATTCGTGATAGCCGAATCCTGATCCACCATACTCATGAGGCACCAGAACGCCCATAAGACCCAATTCACCGAGCTTTTTAAACAGGGACATGGGTATTTCCTGCTTTTCATCCCATTCCATAATGTTCGGCCTGATCTCCTTTTCACTAAAGTCACGAACCATGTCTGCGATCATGCGCTGGTTTTCCCGAACACTGGCCGGAATATCTGTAATTGTTTCTGTCATAATAACTTATCTTTTCAAGGCTGCAAAAATACATCTTTGCTACCGTTTCCCAAACGAATGTTAGTTCGTAATGTTTTAAGTTTTCATGAAAAATTACCTGATCCCGTGATATGTCCAATTAATCTTTATTTTTGTCGGGCAACATTCAATTAAAGAGTTTTCATGAAAATAGCAGTTATTGGAACCGGCTACGTCGGATTGGTCACTGGAACTTGTTTCGCCGAGACAGGCAACAATGTGACCTGTGTGGATATTGATGAATCCAAAGTTAAGAGTCTTCAGGCGGGAAAGATCACCATTTATGAGCCTGGGCTTGATGTCATTTTTGATCGTAATATCAAGCAGGACCGCCTGCACTTTACCACAGATCTCGCTGAAGGAATTAAAGGCGCCAAGGTTATCTTCCTTGCATTGCCCACACCTCCAGGTGAAGACGGTTCGGCAGATCTGAAGTATGTATTGGGTGTTGCAGAAGACCTCGGGCCTATCCTCGAAGATTACGCCGTAATTGTCGATAAAAGTACCGTGCCTGTTGGCACTGCCGAAAAGGTGAGAGATCGTATCGCAGTAAATGCAAAAGTGGAATTTGATGTGGTGAGTAACCCGGAATTTCTTCGTGAAGGGGTAGCCGTTGACGATTTCATGAAACCAGACCGTGTTGTGATCGGGACTACGTCATCGCGGGCCAGAAAAATCATGGAAACACTTTACGCACCTCTTGTGCGGCAGGGTAATCCGATCCTGTTCATGGATGAGAGATCAGCAGAGCTTACCAAATATGCGGCCAACTCATTCCTGGCAACAAAAATTACCTTTATGAATGAGATCGCCAATATGTGCGAGCTCCTTGGTGCTGATGTTGATGCCGTACGCAAGGGCGTGGGTACAGATACCCGAATCGGCAAACGTTTCCTCTTTGCAGGAATCGGTTATGGCGGAAGCTGTTTTCCGAAGGATGTGCAGGCACTGGCCAAATCAGCCCAGCAGGTTGATTATGATTTCAGCATCCTGAAATCAGTAATGGAGGTGAATGAACGGCAGAAAACAAAACTGATCCCGCGAATGAAGGAATATTTTGGTGGAGATCTGAGCGGCAAGACCATCGCAATCTGGGGATTGGCGTTCAAGCCTTACACCGATGATATCCGGGAAGCCCCGGCACTATATAACATCAATCAGCTGCTCGAGGCGGGCGCACGTGTAAAAGCGTATGATCCCGAAGCAATGGAAAACGTGAAGAAGGTAATTGGTGACAAGATCGAGTATTCTGATGATGCTTATGAAGCCGTCAAGGATGCGGATGCGCTTTTCATTGCCACTGAATGGCCGGTATTCAGAACGCCTGATTTCGACAAAGTAAGTGAGTACCTGAATAATAAAGTAATCTTTGATGGCCGAAACCTCTATTCTCTCGAAGAAATGAAGGATCTTGGCTTTACATATTTCAGTATAGGAAGAGAAAATATTTATGGCTAAGGAACGAGTTTTAATCACCGGGGCGGCCGGATTTCTTGGATCACATCTGTGTGACAGGTTCATTGCCGAAGGTTTTTATGTAATTGGTATGGACAACCTGATTACAGGTTCGCTGAAAAATATCGAGCACCTGTTTGGTCGGGATGATTTTGAATTCTATCACCATGATGTCTCGAAGTTTGTACATGTGCCCGGTGAATTGAAATACATCCTTCATTTTGCGTCTCCGGCAAGCCCGATCGATTACCTGAAGATTCCGATTCAGACATTGAAAGTGGGCTCATTGGGAACCCATAACCTGCTTGGCCTTGCAAAAGCAAAAAAAGCACGCATGCTGATCGCTTCAACATCCGAAGTTTATGGTGATCCACTCGTACATCCGCAAACAGAAGATTATTATGGTAACGTGAACCCCATCGGTCCGCGCGGAGTGTATGATGAAGCCAAGCGCTTCCAGGAAGCGATGACCATGGCGTATCATACGTATCACGGACTGGAAACACGGATCGTGCGTATTTTCAATACCTACGGGCCACGTATGCGATTGAATGATGGAAGGGTATTGCCGGCATTTATCGGACAGGCATTGCGGGGCGAGGACCTTACCGTATTCGGTGATGGTTCGCAAACGCGATCGTTTTGCTATGTGGATGACCTGATCGAAGGAATTTACCGGCTATTGAAAAGCGACTATGCCTATCCGGTGAACGTAGGGAATCCGGATGAGATCACCATCGGGGAATTTGCCGAAGAGATTATCAAACTCACGGGGACAGATCAGAAAGTGGTTTACAAACCCCTGCCAAAGGATGATCCGATGCAGCGCCAGCCGGATATTACCCGTGCTCGTGAAATTTTAGGTTGGGAACCCAAGGTTTCCCGGGCAGAGGGTCTGAAGATTACTTATGACTATTTCAGAAGCCTGTCGAAGGAAGAACTTTATACCAAGGAACACAATACGTTCGAAGGCTATGCCCGGAAGTAGGAATTAATTTTTATTTCCTTTTCCATCATCATCCCAGTCAAAGTATTCGTCCTCTTTCAGTTCAAGGGTTTCCTGTTCTTTACCCTTGTTTTTGAAAATGGTCTTTAACTCATCGGCCTCCTTTTTAAGGTCCTGGGAGATCTTTTTCTTGACATTCTCCTTGTCATAGTTCACATAATAATCGGATGTGGTTCCCACAATTTTAAGGAACAGCATAGCCCGGCCGGAGGCATCTTCTTCAATCGCACCAAAGGCTTCATCAGAATCACGGCGTTTCTTGCTCTGAAGCGGCGCCTGTACGCTATAGTTTATTTTCTGATCGAAGGTATGCGTACCGCTGATGACTATATCAGTCACATTGGATCCCACCTCCATTTTCGGAAGGTAAATGGTTTTGTCCCGGATCACTATATCGTTGGCCAGTTCAGAAAACCTCAAATGACGTAATTCACCCTCATCCAGGTAGGGTGCCAGTTTTTGCATCGGCTCGAAATTATTCAGCTCTCCATTCCGTATGGTGGCCGTAATATGGGAACGGAGGGTTTCAGGATACAATTTCAGCTGATCGCTCAATATCATCTCCGCATCCACCGTTGCATCAATATTTCCTTTTAAATGCCGATCTTCCAGAAAATTCTGGTCAAAGTTTTCGAATACATAAAAGATACTGTCGACCGCAATATGGTCTAGTTTGAAGTTGGTACTGATGCGGACAAGTTTCTTCTTACTCGCATCTGCCATGCCTGAAAGCTGCATCTTTCCGCCCATATTGGTAAAGGACAACCGGTCGGTAAAGGCGATCTGTTCCCGGATTTTCAGATCACCCCTGATATTGGTGGGATGGAATCTCCGGAAGTTTAGCCGGTCGATCTCACAATCAAAAAGTACCCGCAGGCGTTTTGAGATACCGAAAGAATAGCTGTCATTATTTTCCGAATCCTGCAAACTCAGGAGTTCATCCAGGTCGATCAGGTTTGATTTCAACCTCGCGTCCACACCTACAGGCTCATCTTCAAAAAGCAGGTAAGCAATTACGTTCTTAAAATAACCGTTAAGGAGGAAGTCACTCCTTCCGAATTTGCCGGAAACATCCGATAAAGCCAGGTCATTGTTGCTGAAGCGCAATCCGCCGTTCAGGTTTCGCAGGCCCGGTCCGATCTCTGTAAAGTCGAGGTAAATGGCATTCAGTGCGAGCTCCCCGGAAGTCTTCACGCGGTTGATGAATTTTTTGTACTTGAGCTGCTCAGGCTTCCCCTCGAAATTGATGTTGGCGAGTATGGTTCCCCGGCCCGAACGGATTCCCTTAACCGGGTAGAACTTAAGCATGGATTCCACATCCAGGTCTCCGTTGAATGAAAGTTGCAGGAAGGGATCCAGAAAATCCTGCCAGGATAGAGCTCCCGTAAACGGGGCACGGTTGAGTTTGCCCGCGACCGACGGCAATTCGAGCGATGCGCTGTGACTGTTCAGGACATCCTTCATCGCCAGCAATCCGGAAAGAGAAACATCATCGAGAGTCATTCCGGTGCCGCCGTGCCGGATGGTTGAATTTTTCATTCCGAATTTAATTGAAAGGGCAGGCCCTTTATTGTCCTCCCATTTTCCCTTCAGGCCGAGGTCGAAATGCACATTTCCTTCACTCACGTATTGCTGCAAAGTGCCTGTTGAGGCCTTCGGAAGCAGGGCGATGACGGATTCTACATTGAAGTCTTCCGAAGCGGCGTGAATGTCTATTTCAGGTGTATCCAGAAATGCATAAAAGCCGTTGAGTGAAAAAGGTTTATTCAGGGTTATGAGTTCCGCCTCCTGTATATCCACCAGCTTAATGGAATCATTATAGGCCAGCCGGGTCTGAAGTGAAAGATCAATCGCGCGGGCCATTTCCCATTTCCCTGAAATAATGGAATCTATATGTACCTGGCCATTTGCGGCAATATCATATGCCGGTCCGAATGCCGACAGGGATGCCGAAAGCTCACTTGAACGAACGGCAACGAGGACTTCGGTGCGTGCGTTGTCGTATTGGAAGCGCACATCACTGAGGTGTATTTGTGAGAGATCAAGGCGAACTCGTTCGCTTTTCACACTGTCTGAAGGTGCTTTAAAGATAAGGTAGTTGATATCCCCGCTCCGGCTAGTTTTCAGCTGGCATACCGCATTGGTGAGGGAAACCTCATCGATGGTGATGTCACCGAAAAGGGCACTAAAGGGATTGAAGGTAAAATCCATCCGTTCTGCAGAGAGCAGGTCATTTTCATGTCCGGGGAAAGAATCTTTGATCTTTACATCGTACATCAGGAGGCTGATGCGCGGGAAATGCGCCAGGGCGGAAACGTCCATACGTCCCACGTCAACCGGGGTATTGAGCGATTTATTCGCTTCCCGGATAAAGTGGTTGATCAGCCGGTCTTTATACAGGTAGGTGACAATAATGCTCGACACTACCAGCATTCCAACCACGATCAACAGTGAAAAAATGATCTTTCGAAAGACCTTCCTGATTACGCGTGACACGTGATGAAAAAATTTATTAGTAACAAACTACGTTAAACCCTTTGAAACATCAAACGAAGGCGGTTAATTAAAATTTCGGTTTGTCCTGAAATTTTATGTAATGCGATGAAATTATCGATAAAGCGTCCTTTTCAAATGCCCCGCTGCAGCCGCCTGTTTGTGTTGTTTATCATTGCACTTTCAGCCTGTAATCCCACAAAAGAGCCTGAAAAGCCAGTCCAACCCAATATCATCTACATTCTGGCCGATGATCTGGGTTACGGTGATGTGGGTGTATACGGACAGGAAAAAATTGAAACCCCGAACATCGATGCGCTGGCCCGCGGAGGCATGCTTTTTACCCAGCATTATTCAAGTGCTCCCGTATGTGCCCCTGCGAGGTATATGCTGCTTACAGGCAAACATTCGGGTCACGCCTATATTCGGGGAAACCACGAATGGGGCGAGCGGGGCGAGGTTTGGAATTACCGGGCGATGATCCGCGACTCCACACTGGAGGGACAGATCCCGGTTCCTGAAAATACGGTCACATTTCCTCAAAGATTGCAGCAGGCCGGTTACAGGACGGGGATGATCGGTAAATGGGGGCTCGGAGCTCCACATACGCATTCAGTTCCGAACCAGCTTGGATTTGATTATTTCTATGGGTATAACTGTCAGCGCCAGGCGCATACCTATTATCCGGTTCACCTGTATGAAAATGACCACCGCGTTTACCTGAAAAATGATACGGTAGCTCCTCATGAGCCTTTTCCTGAAGGTGCGGATCCGCTGGACCCGGAGTCGTATGCGCGATTTCACCAGGGGGATTACTCCGAGGACCGGATGTTTGAGGCGCTTTCGGGGTTTGTTTCGGATAATGCTGACCAGCCGTTCTTTATGTATTGGGCGACGGCAATTCCGCATGTGAGTCTGCAGGCGCCGCAGCGATGGATCGATTATTATGTTGAAAAATTCGGTGCTGAGGAGCCATACACGGGCACACGCGGATATGCGCCCCAGCGTTATCCAAGAGCGGCCTATGCGGCAATGGTTTCTTATCTCGACGAAAATATCGGGAAGCTCGTTCAGCAGCTGAAGGATGCCGGCGTTTATGAGAATACGCTGATCATTTTTACTTCCGATAACGGGCCGTCGTATGCGGGCGGGGCAGATCCGGGCTGGTTCAACAGCGGCGGACTGCTTCAGGAGCAGGAGGGCCGCGGAAAGGGAAATGTATATGAGGGTGGCATCCGGGTGCCGATGATTGCGAACTGGCCAGGCAAGATCGCCCCGGGATCCAGGACAGATCATCCTTCAGTTCATTATGATATGTTTGCTACGCTGGGCGATTTGCTGGAACTGGATGTTCCTGAGGATACGGATGGCATCAGCTTTCTGCCGTCGCTGTTGCAGGAAGGAGAGCAGGAAGCACATGAATTTCTGTACTGGGAATTTCCGGAGTATGGCGGACAGGTGGCCATCAGGATGCCTGCCGGCCGGGAAGGCGGGGCGGAGTGGAAGGTGATCCGACGCAATTTAAAGAACGACCAGGAGGCAACGCTGGAATTGTATGATCTTTCCAACGATCCGGGGGAGACAAAGAACCTGGCGGACCAGCATCCGGAAGTTATTGAGCAGGCCGCGGCGATCTTCGCACGGGAGCATCAGGATGCGGAAGTGGAGCGGTTCAGGATACCGATGGTGGAGGCAGGGCTGCGGTAGCCCTTATCTAGTCTGGTTGATGGCAGGTATGCTGCTGGATTGCTGACGCGATCCAGACAAAGCCTGCTCCACTGTAAAGGCGCAAGATCTTGCGCCTTTACAGTGCTTATTAACAAAAAAGCCACCGTTTCCGGTGGCTTGTCGTTTTGATGTGGGCCCTGTTGGATTCGAACCAACGACCCCCTGCTTGTAAGGCAGGTGCTCTGAACCAACTGAGCTAAGAGCCCGATTTCAGAGAATAGGTGGTAGGGAATAAGTAATAGGTCATTCGCTACGACCATTCCTCTTTTGAAATGGGAATGCAAATGTAACACTTGTTTTTATTTGCGCAAATAAAAAACAGAGAAATGTAAAAAATGAAAACTAATCCCATCATGCTGTTCCATTTTACCACTTGTAATACTTCAGTCGGTTCGCATATTGTTTTTTTTTAACTTAGCGGAATTACTTCAAAGACATATAATCAATATGAAATCAACCCTGCTTAGCCTGTTAATCTTATTGTCCGGCCTGATCATGGCCTCCTGTGGCAAACCCCGTCCGCAATTGGAAACACCCAGTGACCTCGCTGCAAGTCCAGTTATACCACTCCCGGCTAGTATGACATCCACCGGTGGCGGCTATTTCCTGGATCAGGATACGGAGATTTTTATTTCCGATTCTTCAGCCATGCTGGCGGCCGGAGCCCTGCAGGACGTACTGAAAAATCAACTGGGAACTACACCTGCCATCGTAATGTCTTCGGATCCTGATGAGGAAGGAATCGTACTTCGCCTGTCTGAAGATAATAATGGCGCTGAAGGATATTCAATCAGTATTACCGAAGATCAGACCGTGATCTCTTCGGCCAATCCTGCCGGATTATTTTATGCTGTTCAAACCCTGAAACAGGTCATTGTCAACAATGAAAAATTAGTTTATTTCCCGACGGGAGAAATCACCGATGCCCCGGTATATGAATACCGTGGAATGATGCTGGATGTCGCCCGTCATTTCTTTACGGTGGAAGAGGTTAAAAGAACGATCGACTACCTTGCATTCTACAAGCTTAACTACCTCCATCTCCATCTTTCCGATGACCAGGGCTGGCGCATCGAAATTAAAAGCTGGCCAAAGCTCACCGAGATCGGCGGAAGCACTGAGGTAGGTGGCGGCCCCGGGGGTTTCTATACCCAGGAAGAGTATAAGGATATCGTGACGTATGCCGCAGAACATTTCATAACCATTGTGCCTGAAATCGATATGCCGGGCCATACCAATGCAGCCCTCGCGTCATATGCAGAACTTAATTGCGATGGCAAGGCGACAGAGCTTTATACCGGAACAAGGGTAGGATTCAGCACGCTTTGCACCGATATGGAGCTTACGTATGAATTCCTGGATGATGTGATCGGTGAGATCTCGGCCATCACCCCCGGCCCGTATTTCCACATCGGAGGAGACGAATCCCATGTAACACCCATGGAGGATTATATCCCGTTCATCGAAAGAGTTCAGGAAATTGTAAAGAAACATGGCAAAATATCTGTGGGCTGGGATGAGATCGCGAATGCGAAGTTGCTGGAGGGTAATATTGCACAGTGGTGGGCCAACGCCGAGAATGCGAATAAAGCACTCGCACAGGGCGCGAAACTGATAATCTCACCGGCCAACAAGGCATACCTGGATATGCAGTATGATTCGACCTCACAATTCGGATTGCACTGGGCGGCCTATATTCCGGTTGATTCGGGCTATATATGGTCGGCCGATAAGCTGGTACCGGAAATTAAGCGTGAGAATATTTTAGGAATTGAAGCACCGCTCTGGTCGGAAACCATTTCCGAGCTGGATGAAGCAGAATATTTGATGTTCCCGAGATTGCCCGGTTATGCGGAAATTGGCTGGACTACGGAGGACAAGCGCGACTGGGAATCGTACAAGCCCCGGCTGGAAATACACAGTAAGCTATGGGAGGATATGGGAATCGATTTTTATCGAAGTCCTCAGCTTGAATGGAACAACACGAACGAATTGTAATTCATCCCTGACTTGATACTTATGCCTTCGCCTGATTTATATCGGGCGAAGGCAATCCATTACAGTTTAAGGATACATGTTTATCTACCTCTTTTTTACCGCCGGCGGCGCATAGAGTGGATCAAGGCCTTCTTCTTTCGGCCAGTAGAATCTTGACTGCAGGGAGAATAAGCCATCGTAGGCCGGCAGCCAGTTGGTTTCCAGTTCTTTACCCGGACTGTCTTTTTGGATATAAATATCAAGCGAACCGTCTTCATTGAATTTCATTCCCCCGGTGGCGCTTCCGATCTTGTATCGGTTAATTGCGTTTTCAACGAGAAGTTGAGCTGGAAGCCTGTACATGGTCATTGACCAGAAGGCATTAACCGGGGGTAATTCATCACTTTCAAAGTGAAGGATGTAATTGTGCTTCGATCCGTCCAGGGGTTCATTTTCTGCATCCAGTGAGGTTTCAGGGTAGAAAGCTTCCTCAAGGTCATTTCCCCATAGTCCGAAATAGGCTGCAGCGGCTCGAGTGAGATATTTTCCCTGCATGGCTTCCCTGTCCCCGAATGCTCCGGCAACAAGCTGCCATCCGTTCTTTCTTATTCCCAGGTTTTCCGACTCCAGCTTTATTTTTTCCATAGCTCTCTCTATGCCTCCATTGATTGCTGCACGGGTTTCCTCATCCAGGCTTTCTGCATTGAAGGGTACTCCCGGCCCAACTCCTATTTCAGCGAATTTGCTGAATAATGCTTCTTCACTTGGATGGGGTTCCATATAAGACATAAGGGCATTGAGATAGCCAATAAAATGTTCGTTCTGAATCTTGACCGGATCAAAAGGGGGTAGTTCGGGCATATCTGAAGTTGATGTGTTTTCAATTCCCAGGAGTTCATTCAAAGACTTCACCTGGTAATGGCTCATTACTTCCTGCGCCTTTTCGACATCCGCAGGACCGAATACCTGCGTCCTTCCGAGGGCCAATAAAAACTGACCTTCCGACCGAAATACTTTTGAAATACCGTCAGGAATTTCACCCTTCCAATCCGGGCCCGCAAACAAGTAAGCACCTTCCTCCAGTCCGGTCGCCCGTGAACCGATGTAACCGATATTATGGGTGTACATATCGATGAGCTGAAATGAATAATAACGGCCATCGGTGATTTCCGGTACTTCAAGGATGTAGGGTTGATTTCTCAGGTCAAACCACACAGCTGAATAAAAAGTGTCATTGTTGGGTCTCACAATAATAGTATCCTGTGGTCCCGATAACTCAGTCATATTTGTCAGCACATTGAAAGGGGCTTCATAAGCGCCTGATTCTTTATACATCGCCATGGCGAACATCATTTTGTAATGTTCCAGCATAGGGTACGCAAAGGTGTATGCCTCCTCAGCTATTTCACTGATATTAGCTGACTCAGGTTTTTCCTGTGGTTTTGAGCAGGAAAACAGTATTGCGCCTGCAAATAGGTAGAGAACTATTTTTTTCATGATTTCAGTGAGTTAATTATTCACTTGCCCTTATCAATGGCGGATTTTTCCACTTGCCTTCCAGCGCCTCATCTTTTGGTCCGTATAGTCTCATCACACAATAAAACGGGCCATCGGGAGCTGGCAGCCAGTTGGATTCCAACGCATCTCCGGGAGAGTCTTTCTGTACGTAAAGTGTAAGTGATCCGTCGTTATTAAATACAAATTGATCCATATTACTGGTGTTCAACAGATACCTTTCCAGTTTATTATGAATAAACAGCTGGGTTTTGCCGTCGTACATGCTGAGTGACCAGAAGGCCTTTACAGGAGGGAGCTGATCCTTCTCAAAGGTGATAGTATACTTATGTTCAGCCGCATTATACGGGACGCCGGGCGCTTCTGCCAGGTAAGTAGGATAGATCGCCTCAAATCCTGAGTTTCCATAGAGGCCTGTTTGGGCGGCAGCGGCACGAAGGAGATAAAACTCATTAAGTTGAAAATTCTTGCTGGCGCTTTGGGTAAGAAATTCACGTGTTCCGAAAATCTTTGCACTCATCAGCGGGTCTGTTGCATCGGCAGCGATGAATTGTTCGATCTCGGAGAATCCGTTTTTTACTCCTTCCTCAATAGCAGTTTGAATTTCCGGATCAAAACGGCTGATATCAAACCCTTCTTCAGTTCCAATGCCCAGACGGGTGAACCGCGCTCTCAGGCCTTGTTCTGCCTCAACGGGAGTGGCCAGGTTAAGCATGACGTCAAGGTATCGGAAGCCAGAGGCTGTGAACTGATCACCCTCATTCCATTCAGGGAATTGGTCATCGAAAATTCTTTCCGATTCTTTTTCACCGTTGAATTTGCTCAAACTTTCTAAGTTATAATTCTCCTGAATACTCTTCACGTTCTCCATGTCTTCAGGACCTTTTAATTGCGTTCGCACTACTACGAAGAACAGATCTGTTTCACATTCAATCGTATCGCTGATGCCCTGAGGTACTTCGCCGTCCCAACCCTTGGGGGCAACTACGTAGGAACCCCCGGAATTTCCCGTGCTCAGAGTTCCCAGATATGCGAAATTATGTGTGTACAAGTCCACTAACTGGAAGCTGTAATATCGGTCAGGCTCGATTTCAGGAAGCGTCAGAACCTGCGGTCCGTTCCTCAAATCAACCCAGAACATACAATATGGCGTATCGGAATTAGGTGTTACTACAGCTTTGTCCTCCGGGGTAAAGAGCCTTGCAACACAGCTTATCTGGTTGAATTTGCCCTTGTACTCCGGCGAATTTTCGTCGATGGCGTACATGTACATCGTCTTGTAATTTACAATCATCGGGAGACCGTAGATGTATGCTTCTTTTGCAATGTTTCGAGCCTCGTCGGCGGTGAGACCCTCTTCCTTCTGTGAACATGAACCAAGGGAGATAATTGCGATAATAATAAAATATGGTAGGGCCTTTTTCATCTTTTCTGAAAGGATTTTGTTGAATTCGAGGAATAATTTGTCTCTTTGAAGTTAGCCATTTCCAGTATTATTTATTAGACATGGCTGTACAATGGATTCATCAATATAAACCTGTGATACAGGCAGAATACGGATTACTATTTCAGCACCTCATACAGATCGGATCGAATGAGTTTTTGAACAGATTCGATGATCTCCATACTATGAGACATGAGGGTTTCAGGTGAAAGATCGTCTGGGTCGAGCCTTGAATACCAGGCTTCACCGAGCGTGAGCCATAAATTTCGCACCTCTTCTTTATCAGGATTAATATTCAGATGATCGGCAAACAGGTTCAGCGCAAAAGCGTCTGCGGTTGCCCCATATGACTTCAGGAATAAATAGTTATAGGCAGGTATATTTCTGTGGTGAAAAAGCTGAAGGCTAAATTTCAGCGGAAGCGTATATTTTCCCAGTTCGTCATAAAGGTCGGGGATCAGTCTTTTGCAGGTTATTTTTCCATACTCATTAAAATCCTTGCAGATGGTCCAGTGATATGATAGTAATTCATCAATGAACATGGAAATATCGCCGAAATAGTGGTAGAAAGACGCCCTGGAGGAATCAAGTACCTTGCTGATGTTGTTAATGCTTAGATTATCAGGACCAAATTCGGCAAACTGACCATACCCTTCAATCAACCATTTTTCCCGAGTGGATTCAATGTTCATATTTAAAGAAGAATGCTTCATCCCGGGTTTCCTGATTCATTTTGGGTTTTCATTCGATGAAGATAACCAATCATCAATCAGATTTCAAACTACCGGAGGATGGTTAACTGTTCATTTCAGGTTATATGTACTTATAGCCAGGGTGTATACGTGGATTTTTCCAAATCCCCCTGTAACAATTCGCCGGTCTTTGCATCCAAGCAATAAAAAGACCATGAAAAAGCTTACCTGTTTACTATCGCTCCTGCTCATAATAGTCGCAGCCTATTCACAGCAAAACCCTTCCTTTAAATCCGAGATCATGGGTACTGGAAACGCCGTACTGATGCTGCCCGGATTTACCTGTCCGGGAGAAGTATGGGAAGAAACTATAGCCAATATTGCTACTGATTATGAGTATCACATCATTACCTATGCCGGGTTCGGCGATGTGGCACCCATCGAAATGCCCTGGTATTCGACCATTAAAAAAGAGCTGCTCGAATACATTGATGAGCAGGACCTGAAAGGGATTACCATCATCGGGCACAGTATGGGCGGAAACCTGGCCGTGGATCTGGCAGCCAGTGTGCCCGAAAAAGTATCCAGGGTTATCCTGGTGGATGCCATACCCTGCATGCGGGAGCTGATGATGCCTGGAATATCGGCCTCGCAGATCCAGTATGAAAGTCCGTACAACCAACAGGTACTGGATATGAATGAGGAAGCCTTTGAACAAATGGCGGCCATGATGGCTCAGAATATGACCGCAAGCCAGGAGAAAAAGGACCTTTTGAAATCCTGGATCCTGAAATCCGACAGGGAAACCTATGTATACGGCTATACAGATCTGCTCAAACTCGACCTTAGGGAATCACTGAAAGAAATTACAGCACGTGTCCTGATTTTAGGGGCTTCATTCCCCGACAAAGAAATGGTGATGCAGAATTTTTCGGATCAATACCATAACTTATCCGATAAAACCATTTTGATCGCACCGGATAGCAGGCACTTTGTGATGTATGACGCTCCGGAGTGGTTTTATGAACAAGTGAATTCTTTCCTGGCCAGCAATGAACTCTGAGAATAAGAAGGTATTTGAATCTCTTTATCGGGAATATTTCAGAATGGTATTCCAGGTGTGCCTGGGGTTTGTGAAAGGTGATAAACCCCAGGCAGATGACCTTTCCCAGGAAGTATTTATCAACGTCTGGAGTGCTATTGATAAGTTCCAGGGAAAGTCCTCCTACAAGACCTGGATTTACAGAATAACCGTCAATACATGCCTTCAATTTCTCAGAAAGGACGGCAAGCGAAAGACCGATCCGATACCCGATACGGGGTTTGAAATTGCAGCCAAAAATGACGCTGCAAATCCGGAAGAGCAAAACGAGATGCTGTACCGGGCCATCGGGAAGCTTGAGGAACTCGAAAGGCTCATCATCATGATGATGCTGGATGAACTCGCCTACGATGAGATTTCAAATGTACTGGGAATCACAGAGGGCAACCTGAGGGTAAAAATCCATAGAATAAAAACGAAGCTAAAGAATTTAATGAGTCATGAATAATCCATTTGAAGAACTTCAATCCAGCTGGAATAAATCCCGGCAGGAAATCAATACTGACCAGCAGAAGATTGATTTACTGATATCTTCTGCAAGGTCGAAGCAGAAAAGCAACCTGTATTTTTACTACGGGAACATCGCCATTCTGGCTGTCACCGTACTTGTCCTGATCGTTGTCTGGCAACTGTGGATGCCTTTCCGGGAACAGCTCAGCAAGATCGGGATTGGGGTTATGATCGGTAGTCTTGTGCTGCGGATTATCGTAGAAGTATTCAGCACATTGAAATCAAGGAAGATCAACCTGCTGGATACCGCAGTTGATTCCAACGAGGAACGCATCAGCTACTACCAGTTTCGTAAGGCAGTTCATGGGCCGGTCACCATCACACTGATAACTACCTACCTGATCGGATTGCTGATGATCATGCCTGAGTTGAATATGTATATTTCAACTTCATTGCTTGTCATTTTTATGGCTGCATTTATTTTGAGTGGCTTGTTCATTATTTACAAGGTTCGGCAAAGCATCAAACAGGAAATGGAAAACCTGCAGTTTTTCATGACGATCGAACAGGAGCTGAAGGGGTAGAGGTTTCTATCCCTGCCCGTTTCTGAGGATTTCAAGTATTCGGTTATATACCATTTCAGAGGTAGTCCAGGTTTCTCCGCCGCTGGTGTTTACAAACTGAATTACCACAGCATCGATATCCTTGTGATATCGCGCGATACTCTGATAACCGGGCAGGAGGCCTGTATGTCCGAATTCATAAACGGAAGAGTAGACTTCCTGTTCCGGATCATTTAATAGCGTACCGTTATTTAATGCCCTGAGAAATTTTCCAACATCATCTATGGTCGCCACCATGGAGCCTCCCGGACATGTATAATCATTCAATTTGATATCATATTCGTATCCTACAAAATAACCGCTCATGACATCATCGGGGTTCACCTCGCTTAGTAAACTATAGGTGTTGTTCAGGCCGAGTGGTTCGAGGATCTCGTTTTTGATATACACATGATGGCTGTAGCCAAGCGTTTTGTCCAGGATTTCGCCAATGAGAAGGTAATTCGTGTTGGAATAACTGTATTTTTCATCTGGCGGGAAGTCTGCCGGGTCATCCAGTACAAATGCCAGCATTTCCAGGTTGGTTTTGGGAAGGTCATCCCATGGGAAATCAGGATCATCCAGGAAATTGGGAATACCACTTCGATGCTGCAGTAGCATTCTTAGCGTGATGGATTTCGAATTTTCAATTCTTCCCGCATATTCCGGCAGGAGATCTGCCAGCGTATCATCAAGGTGCAGACTATCTGCTACAATCAGTTTTGTCGTGGCCACAGCAATATATAATTTGCTGATACTGGCGATTTTGAAAAGCGCATGAGGATCAGCCGGGATTTTATTCTCCCTGTTTTTCCAGCCGGCGGCATAAAATTCTGGTTCCCTGTTGCCCTGATCAACATAAACGATGATTCCATCAAACCCGAAATCTACGGCATCATTAACCTGTTCCTGAACAGTGCCGGAGCGCGGTGAGGCCCAGACCCAAAGGATTTTCCATGGAATGAAATACAGCGAACCTGCGATTACCAGTATTGGAATGAGGATTTTGAGAATTCGTTTTGATTGTTTCCGCATTTTTGAGCTCAGTATTTTAGGAGGTGAAATGATACCAGTATGCATTTTTAAAAGACTCCTACTTGATTTCAAAGATACCTGATTCCCGGTCGGTACACTTTTCAATCCATTGTCTACCTGTAATGCATGGTGGGCCAATCACAAGCTGACGCCCAGTTGATCATTTCATCTGAGGAAATAATCTCATAGAATTCTATAAAATCTGCCTGGCAATTGACGATGATTTCACTGTCTTCATTATGTTCGAGGTTTACAAACGTCCGCCCGTCCTGGTACTCAAAATCATAAATACCGGCACTCACAATTGTCTCGTCGGTCAGTATCCGCACCTTTTCAAAAGTTGAATCATCGTAAAGCGTTATATTCTCTTCGAAAGAGATATCTGTGGTTGTTGAAGTGGGCGTTGAGAATTTATAAAGCTTCCAGGTTCTGTTATTGTCCAGGTTTTCCCCCTCATCCTCAGAGCAGGAAATTGCTAAAGAAAAGATTAGGAGAAGTAATAATAGTCTTTGCATAACTTTAAAAATAAAGATCTTTTTAGAATTGGTCCAACCATTCTTTTAAATATTTCGGACTGCAATCTTATATTATTACCTTGTTTATGTACTGATCATCATGAATACGTTCTTAACCTCAGATATAATGAAAACCATTCTAGTTTTACTGTTGGCATTGCCGCTGATGTCATGCAGCCCTGAAGAAAAAAAGCAGGCCGAGATCCCTGATGTGGTAGTAGAGAAAGCTGCGGAAGGTCGTGATACGGTTATTTATGAGATTGCATCTTTTCAGGAAGCCGCAGATCTGATTGCCAGGTTGAAATATACGCCCGAAGACTGGCAGGCGGGTATCCGTGAAATTCCGAGGCTTACCTGGATTAAAGTCCCTGAACGTTGGAGGACAACCACTTCAAAAGAAATTGAAGTCAAAGTGAAGAAACAAATATTCTTTCGCGTACTTGCTCCTCTTACCCTTCAGTGTAATGAAGAAGTACTGGAGAATCGGGAACGTTTACAATCAATGCTCAAAAGACTTCCGGAGGGGATCAATTCAGATGAAGAAAACTGGTTGAGGGAAATGGCAGCAGCCTACCGGGTAGAATCAGAAGAGATCAATCAGCAGTTCTTCCAGGAGCTTCTCACCAAGGTTGATGTTATTCCGGTTTCCCTGGCACTTGCCCAGTCGGCCGAAGAAAGCGGATGGGGTACTTCCCGCTTTGCGGCAGAAGGGAATGCGCTGTTCGGTCAGTGGGCATGGGGAAAGGATGCGATGAAACCAAAGGAACAACGGGAGGGAATGGGTGATTACGGGTTAAGAAAGTTTGATACTCCTATTGAATCGATGGGTGCCTATATTCATAACCTGAATACTCACCCCGCCTACGCAGACCTGCGGAAACGACGTGCTGAATTGCGGGAAGCTGGTAAACCGATCACCGGACAGGAACTTGCGAATACACTCACCAAATATTCAGAAAGGGGTGCGGAATATGTGGAGACACTACAATCAATCATGCGTGTGAACCACCTGGCACAGGCTGATGAGGCATATTTGAGTGATGGCCCGGTGATTTTGGTGGTGCCTGTTGAATAGTTGATTTTTATGGTCCGGGATATCTCAATGCATCAGTGGTACCTGAATCTATCTTACCGTATTTCACTGTGAATTACTACTTTTCTTGTGGTATCAGACTTACCTTAAATATGCATTGAGGAAAGAATAGATCCTCAGGTAAATTGATCTGCTGAATTTCGTGAATAAAGGCATTATTCATGTTATCCATACTATTGAATAACGACTAAATCATTAAACTATGAAAACGTTTAAGACCAGTATCGCAGCCCTGGTGATAGGGTTCGTTTTTCTGTTTCCAAGTGAATCGAAAGCACAATCCAACTGGGAAATTGGCGCGCGTTTTGGGGATATCGCCTTTGCCATTGATGCGACTATACCAATTGCTGCAAAACCAAGATTACATCCGACAATCTATATTTCAAATCGATTTGGTGTTGGCGGATATTTCGACTGGATGTTTGCCCTTTCGGGCGGGCCTAAAGGATTGAAATTTTACCCTGGGTTCGGTCCGGAATTTTGGTTTGAAAATAGCTTTGATTTTCACATTGCCGGCGACTTTGGTATGGAATATTCATTTGATTTCCCATTAACGGTTGGTATCGACTGGAGGCCCGGCTTCAGAGTTACAGAAGGCTTTAAGTTCAAATCAAGCAATTGGGGTATAACCGCGAGGTTCCGCATTGGGGAAGGCGTGAAATTTCAATCGGCAGATTGAAATATTTAAAAAGCGGCAAGGATATCTGTATGCATGTTATCAAAAGTTGAATTTTCATTCAGCGGGCTTGACGTGCGAATGTCAATCACTGATGTATATCCCAGTTTTTTGATCGTATGATATAATTCAGCTGCCGAAGTTCCCTGTTTTCGCAGCGTGTGATCACTCATTTCGACAAATAGTCTGGGTTTAAACGAAGAAATCACACCTCGTGCCCCTTTAAGGGCATTTACTTCAAAACCCTCTATATCAATCTTGATCAGATCAATCTTATTCAATTCATACGGTTCAAGGATATTGTCGAGCATGTTAATTTCGATGCCTGTTTTACTTTTACCACCCGATCGTGCGATCGTATTAGACCCTGCATTACGTTCGTTAACGGAAAATTCGGCATGGTAAACACTCTCACCTACACCTGTCTGAATGGGAATGATGTTCTCAAAACTATTGGCGGTAATATGCCCGACCAGCCGTTCATAGGTAGGGGGGAATCCCTCGATTGCATATATCTTTCCACGTGTGGCCTTTCGGGCCATATTCATTGACACTTCACCAATATGAGCACCCACATCGATAATAATATCATCTTCCTTCACGAGATCGTATAAGAAATTTTTGGGGCGTAGTTCCGCAGTGATTCGCCAGTAAATACTCCAGTTGTTGAAACTTGCCAGGTCAAGCTTGTAAGTGAGTCCATCAATTGTAACTTCCCTTAGTTTTCCGCCAGGATACATGTCGTTGGTAGGCACCAGGTGGATCAGGAAATTATCAGTCCCTGTATAGGAGATCACCCATCTCAGGATTCCTTCAAGTGGGCGTAGAGAGAATAATCGCTTTATCGTTGCAGAAACCCAGTTTTTCATTTGAACCGATTTAATACCGGAAACTTATTCCGCACCAAAGCAATGAAATCCGTTTCAATTATGCCCAATTTCCATAGCATAAAATAGGAAGAAATTATTGCACCTGGTACAAGAATCAATAAGAGTAAATTATAGGGCAGGATAAAATATATAAGACCAAATAGACTGCTGCAAAGGACTGAAATCAATAAGACCCTGAGTAGGATCCCGGGGGAAAATACTTCTTCCAGTCGCGCATTAAGTACTCTGAGCCCCTCCCGGAACAGTAAGGCCATCAGGATAATGTTGCTCAGCAGACTCGCTGCCGCCGCACCATAGTAGTTGAATGTTGGGATCAGAAGATAGTTTAGTGCTATGTTCAGTAATAGGGACAGGAGTGAAATGGTGAAAATGGAACGGGTTTTCGACGCCGCTACTAATACATCCTGGTAATTGTTAACGCGAAAGAACAGGACCAGGTTGAAGATGATGAATACCCCTGCGCTGTCAACGTATTTGTCTGATAAATATAAAGGAATCAATACCGGTGCAAATAACAAAATACTACAAATGATAGGGAAGGTTGTGTAGGAACTGAAGTGTATTACCCTTCTTTTCAGCAAGGTCATTTCCGAACGTTTATCATTGGCTTCCAGCTTTGATAATTCCGGTAATACGATCGTGGCAATGGAAGTGAAAAGAACACCAATGAAGGGGATGGCAATTGTGCCGTTATGAAAAATGGCAAAGTCTTCTGTTGATTTCATGATGCTCATCATAACCCGGTCGGTCTGGTTGAACAGGACCAGAATAATACTGCCCATTCCGAGAGGAAGAGCAAGTTTCAGCTGGTATTTTGCACCTTCCCAATCGAAATGCCAGGGCCGTAAATATTCGTTCGGCAGGCAGTAGAAAGTTACGAGGAACATAAGTATATCAATTGCAAGCAATGCGACAAAACAGAGATATACTGAGTTAAAATACTGAATACAAACGAAGAGTGACAGCAGTTTCAGGACGTTGAAGAAAACCGATATTCTGGCCAGCGTCCGCACTTTTTCTGCATGGACAAGAATACTGTTCAGGGTAAAAAGACCAACTTTAAACGGAAGTGCAACGGCTATCAGGGTGAGCAGGGGTATTAAATCCTGATTGGAATAGGCATTTGCAATTTCCGACCTGAAAAAAAGTAGAACAAGTAAGCCAAAAACTCCAAGGCTCACTACAGCGTTGAAATTATTCCAGAATACCCTGTTTTTTCCGGATGGCTTAGCCTCAAGACTTGTAAGAATTACGCGCGCCATTCCCAGCTGTAAAATACCAGCGCAAAGAATTCCCAGGTATAGCGCCTGGTTATAGGTACCATTATCCTCAACGGAAAGGCTTCTGGACAGGTAGGGTGTGATCAGAAAGCTCGCAAGGATATTGATTACCTCAGCACCAAAAACAAATGTGACTTTCTTTAGGATTGACATTTTCTCAAGCAGCCGTATGAATCACTATGAGTTAAAAACAATAATAGCCATTCTGACTGTATGGGTCATACATGATTTCCTATTATTCTTTGTCTTCAAATTTTTTCAGGTGAGTCAGAATTTGCTCCATTTGCGAGCCAAGTGTGTACTTCGAGAGGAAATCGGTGTAAAGCGATTCTTTGTCGATAAGATCAATTTTTCGGTTTTGGTAAAGATAGATCAATTTTTTACTGGCGGCTCCTTTTACGTGTACATCATAAGTGAACCCATTCCGGCCATCCTCGATAATTTCACCCAGTCCATCGACACCAGACGTAAGCATTACTGACCTTTGCATGAGACCTTCGATCGCTACGTTTCCGAAACCTTCCCTGAGCGAAGGAATAACAACCAGGTTACAGTTTTTATGCAGTGACAAAAGCGTATCATGGGGTATTTCCCCGAGCAGGTAGACGTACGGGTTAATATTTAATTTATGAATTTTCTCTTCAATTGCGGTTCGTTCCGGCCCGTCGCCTGCAAAAATCAGCGCAACTTCGTATGGCTGTAATTTCAATGCATTCAAAAATTCAGCGAATTCATCCAGAAATTGTAAGTGGCCTTTTTTAAAATGAAATCGGCCAGGTATTAATATTTTGAATTCTTGGTCAATGCTATATTTTTTTAATAGTTCGGTTGCTTGGCTGCCATCAATTTTCTTTATGGGCAGACTATTTGGGAGACACAATGTATTGGTAGTATGATGTGTAGACTCTATGTTTTCTTTAACCGCTTTAGAAATGAATATTGAAGAATTATCCATTTTTCTTGAAAGGAATTTATTTATACGATCGTATATCCTGATCGCAACTGAATGATGTGGAGTGTAATGAATATCCCTGAAATAACAATGTAGTTTAACTTTTGGACGAAATAGCTTTAAAATTCTTCCAATCAAATGTGATTCTTCAAGCACCAGAATTAACTGAATGCTTTCTTTCGGTGGAATTATATCGAGTAATTTATTTATCATATAGGGGACCTTGGTAAGAAACCTCATCCCTAATGTATCATTTGGATTCTCGCTGAATAAAAATATTTGATCAGAAGGGATCGATAGTGAAGAAAGGTTCTTGATCCTGTTGCTCAAAACGACCAGCCCACAATCCACGTTTTGCCCATTTAGGTAGTTTAGCTGATTAATTGATTGAAGCTCGGCTCCGCCGGTCTCAAGTGAAGGAATTATATAAATGATCCGCATAAATCAGTCATTTCAGAGCAAGATCGGAATTTTGCAGGGAAATCATAGTTATGAAAGCAGGAATCGCTTAAGCGTGAAATAGGCCTTGTTCCCAAAAGTAGCAATCATCAGAAATCGGGTAGATTCTTTTAAAATTTTCCTGAAGGACATAGACGCACGTGCATCATAAAGTTTTCTAAGGGCAGAAATTCTTCTCCCCCCATATAATTCTTTGAGATATTCTAAAAATGCCAGGGATCCGCGCTGGATGTGCCATTCTTTTTTACGCTCTGGCATAAGTCTTTCCAGCATTTGAAAAGTATAAAAAACGGTGGCGTAGCTTCTCTCCAGGGTTTTAAATGCCGATACCAGTGACTGGGTGTTGCCGCTTGAATTCTCTCCATAAACCCTGTAGTAAAAAAGAACCTCGTCTAAAAAGTAAATATGTTGCTGAGGATTCGTTGCAATGATGAAAGCCACCAATGGCTGGTCCTGATGACTTTTTCCAATGAGCTCAGACCCGGTTTCTAACAGGAATGATTTAAATTTGGTGAGATTTAAAACATTCCTCCGGATAGAAAAAGCACTTCCAAGCCAGACTCCTTTATAGCTCAATATTGATTCTTTAAGTATGCTGGATTTTTGTATGTATCCTGAATCATTGCTGGTGCCGATCCTTGCCAAATTTTTGTGGGTTTCATCAATAGTAGCAAGTGGATTTGAATCACGATCAATCCATTTGTAATTATGGGTTACCATCATGACATCTTCATGGCGGTGATAAATTGCCATGACTTTTTCAATCTTAGTTTTTCCCCAAATGTCATCGCCATCAAGAAACAGGAGAATATCGCCACTGCTTTTGTCGATAGCCGAAAGAATGGCCGGAAGCACACCTTCGTTGGTCTTTTTATGGATGTAAATGATCCTATCTAAGTAGTTGCGAATTTTTTCATCTGAATCATCCTTTGATCCGTCATTTACTACGATGATCTCATCCGGTTGAACAGTCTGTGCAAAAACAGAATCAATCGCCTCTTCTAAAAAATTTTCAAGATTATAAACAGTTATAATTACAGAGGTCTTCATTCTGAAGCAGGATATTATTTCGTTTCAGTACCCTTTGTTAAAGCCATTTGTACTAGGATTAAAACCCAAAGGCGGTTGTAAAGATAATGATCACCATTATCAAATCGTTTTATCAACTCATTAATCACATTGAATTTGAAGATGCCGGTTTCATTTATCCGCGTTTCATTCAGATAATCATCAATCAGGTAGTGTAAATCTTTTGTAAGCCAGCGCTGGAGAGGAACGGCAAAACCCCACTTTGGTCGGTTAAAAAGCTTTTGTGGTAATTCATCAAACAGCACCTGCTTCAGAAGGTATTTCGATTGGCCATTCCGGAGCTTCATATTAAGAGGAAGTTGTTGAGTAAATTCCACAATCCGGTAATCAAGAAGAGGTACACGCACCTCTAAAGAGTGCTTCATACTGGAATGGTCAATTTTCATCAACAGATCATCCGGGAGATAATACTTTAAATCAAAATAAGCCTGCTTTTGTGCTGCCTGATCAAGATTATCATGGAATAGTAATGTTGCAGAACCAGGGGAGAGCATCAATTGAGAAATTTCTGAATCTGAAAAAAAGTATTGTTCCTGTGAAAAAATGTGTTGATAAAAGTGCTGTTTATCCGGGATTTTAAGCAATTCTGCCACACGTTTGCTTCGATTATCGCCCTTCATGGCCAGTAGTGAGGCTCCAAAGTTTCTAAAATTATAAATAATTGGATTACTAAGACGATTTGCCCATCTATATGAGTTATATCCCATAAATTGTTCATCGCCGCCGTCCCCTGATAATGCAACCTTTACCTGCTCGCGAGCAATTTTTGAAACGAGCATGGTCGGAAAAGTAGAACTGTCTGAGAATGGTTCGCCATACAGGTCTAATATACTGCCTACTTCATTGATGAGATCTTTTTCAGAATATACGTAGGAAGTGTGTTCGGTGCCCAAATGCCTGGCAACTGCCTCTGCATATTTGCGCTCATCATATTTCGTATCCTTGAATCCGATACTGAATGTCATCAGCTTCCCGGGACTGTGCTTCTTTGCAAAAGCTGCAACTATGCTTGAGTCAATGCCGCCACTTAGAAAAGCTCCAACCGGAACATCTGCAATCAGCCGATACTCAATTGAAGAAGATATAAGGGCTGATAAGGTTTCTTTCGCTCTTTTTTCATCCGTCCATTGAAATCCTGTTCCCGGTTTCTTCAATTCCCAGAAAGGCGTTACCTCAATGCCGTATTTAGCAGAATAGATAAGGCAACAACCGGGAGGCAGTTTTAAAACATTAGAATACCAGCTATAGGGTGAAGGAATAAAGCCAAGTTGTAAAAAATCTGGAATCACCGACTTATTTACCTTAAGCCCGGGCAGCAGAATTTTGAGAGTGTTTAATTCTGAAGCAAAAGCAAGCGATTTGCCATTATGAAAATAATATAACGGCTTAATTCCAAGGCGGTCCCGATAAATATGAATTGATTTTTCCTCATTATCCAGAATCGCCATCGCGAACATCCCATTACACTCATGTATGAAATCAGTTCCCTGAAGGATGAATAACTTCAGGACGATTTCTGTATCGGAGGTGGTTTCAGTTTCAATGTTATATTTTGCCTTAAGCTCACGAAAATTGTAGATTTCACCATTGTAAACAATGGTATACCGACCATCCGGAGAAGTCATTGGCTGATTGGACCGTTCATTCTGATCGAGAATAGTGAGCCTCGTGTGGCCAAGCCCGATTTGGTCTTCTTTAAAATGGATGAATTGTTGATTATCAGGGCCACGATGCTGCATACTGGACACAGCAGCCCTCAAGCGATCGTTTTCTATGCTGAGATTGTAAAAACCTAAAATGCCGCACATACAGCTGTAATTTGCGTAAACGTAACCATTTAGAGAAATTTAGACATTCGTTCAGTTGGTATTTCTTTGAACAACCTTGTTATCATAACCTCCATTTAAGTTTTTTAACAAACTATTGCTTATTTCTGTGAACTTCATTTTATTTGTTAACAAAATATAAGCATATACTATGTCAAAGGAATTTCTGGGTGAATTTGAAGAGATCATTCTCACCATGGTTGCCGCGCTGGGCGATGATGCCTATGGAGCAGCGATCACGGATGAGATTGAATTACGCCTGAAGCGAAGTGTTAAGTTGAGTGCCGTGCATGTCACCTTATACAGGCTGCAGGATAAAGGATTTCTGAAATCCCATATGGGTGGGGGTACGAATGAACGCGGTGGCCGCCGGAAGCGAATTTATACGGTCACAGATGCCGGTATGGCTACTCTTCAGGAGCTGAAGGAAAAACGACTGCTCCTTTGGGGGATGGTACCACAACTGAAGATTTCCTGATCATGAACCAAATACATGAATTGCCTTCATTGCTAACGCGTTTTCTCCGCCTGGTTTGCCCTGATTCCTTGTTTGAGGAGATCGAAGGCGACCTGATTCAACGATATAATAAGGACTTGCGCACAAAAAATAAGGCTCGCGCTTCAATCGGATTATGGTGGAATGTCCTTTTCTACCTGCGCCCCGGCATACTCTTTCGGAACCGTATCCGGAGCCTCATCTCATTGCACCTGTTGCTCAATTATTATAAAACAACCAGCAGGATTTTGATGCGTAATAAGTTATTCTCATTTATCAATATTTCAGGACTTACCATCGGTATTACCAGTGCCTTTCTTCTTTTTCTGTCCATTTGGCAGGATTTTACATATGATAATTTCCACACCGATGCCGATCGCATCTATACAGCTTACAACCGTACTGTGATTGATGGGGAAATATCAGCCTGGGACAATACTCCCAGGATACTCGCACCGTCGATTCGGGAACAGTACCCGTCGGTGGAAAAGTCGGTGAGCTTTGCTTCATACCAGTCACCGTTTTTATTTAAGGTAAACAGTACTCACATTATTAACGAGGCCGGTGTTTTTACTGAACCTGACTTTCTTGAAATATTTTCATTCCCGCAGCTTCAGGGTGCAAGTAAAAAAGCATTGGATGATCCGGCTTCTATCATCCTGACGGAATCATTTGCGAAAAAACTCTTCAGGGATCAGCCTGCCCTTGGAGAATCTGTCACTATTTCCAGTTCCGGGTATGACTTTGAATTTAATGTCACGGCAATTCTGAAGGACCTTCCTGAAAATTCGCAATTCTCATTCGATTATCTCCTGCCATTTTCATTTCTGGAAAACCTTGAGGGGAGGGACGAGAACTGGAAGAATAATTCTGTTCGTACGTTTGTTAAACTTCGTGAAGGTGTTGCACCAGAGGATGTGAATGTTCAACTGGCATCTATCGTACAGGAGCATACCCGTGATGCCAGGGACCCAGAAATATTTTTATACCCTTTTCTGCGGACCCACTTGCATGGTCAGTTCGAAAATGGTGTTGAATCCGGCGGGAGAATAGTAATCGTGAGGATGCTCATCCTTCTGGGTATATTTCTGCTAGGTTTAGCGGCTATAAATTTTATTAATCTTAGTACCGCCCGTGCAGCTAAACGGTCGAAGGAAATCGGCATACGCAAGGTAAATGGAGCAAGGCGATCGGCGCTTATTGCCCAGTTTCTCACAGAATCCCATATTCTCACCTCCATAGCTTTTCTGCTCTCAATCCTTCTGGTATATCTACTGCTTCCTTTATATAACCAGCTTACAGCGAAAAATCTTGAGATCCCGATCACAAGCGGCTGGTTCTGGCTTGCGGCATTTGGGATCACTACAATCCTTGGATTGCTGGCAGGTTTTTATCCGGCACTTGCCTTATCAACATTTAAGCCTTCAGTTATCTTTCGTGAGCAGGTCTCCGTCAGAGGTTCAGTTCTGCGCAAAGGACTCGTCATATTTCAGTTTGGTATAGCCGTAACGATGATTTTCTCAGCAGTTGTTGTTCAAAAGCAGATACGGTTTGTGCAAAATCGAAATTCAGGATATGATAAGGAGCTCCTGATTTACCATAATCTTCCTGAATCTCTGAACCGTTCGTTCGAGGCCTACCGGCACGAACTTAAATCAATGGGATTGGCCAGTTCCGTATCTGCTTCCGCATCCGCCATAACAGACCAGTGGTCCAACACCTATAATATTGAATGGACCGGAAAGGATCCTGAAGATCGCGTTATTTTTCAAAGGTTCGTAATTGATGACCAGATGGTGGAAACTGCCGGATTTAATATTACCAGTGGTAGAAATCTTGACTTTGCATCATATCCATCCGATTCAAATGCAATTCTTGTGAATCAGGCTGCTGTCGCTGAAATGGGGATGGATGATCCGTTGGGTGAATCCGTTAAGGATGGCGACAGGGAATGGACGATCGTTGGTGTGGTGGAAGATTTTGTTACCAGATCTCCCTTTGAAAAGATGCAGCCGATGATACTTTATCCGGGATCCGACTGGAATAGCATTGTTCATATACGTCTCGCCCCAAATCAGGATATTTCTGCGCAGATGGAACAGGTTGAAGAAATTTTTGAAAAATATGCGCCTGAGTATCCGTTTGATTACCGTTTTACAGATGTTGACTATGCCAGAAAATTCTCTGGAATCAAAAAAACAGAAATGATCGCGCGGCTTGCAGGATTTATTGTAATACTGATTGCCTGCCTCGGATTGTATGGATTAACACTTTACATTGTTCAGAACAGATTGAAGGAAGTAAGCATCCGAAGGATTTTTGGGGGTTCAGTTGGAAGTATTATGAAATTACTGGGATGGAAATCAGTGAACCCCATTATATGGGCCATTATTCTTTTCAGTCCGTACGCCTGGTTCAGCATGAAATGGTGGTTGCAGTCCTTTGAATATCGGACAACGCTTCAGGTTTGGGAACTTTTGATCGCTGCCGGAATCCTGTTGGTCATTAGTATTTTAACAGTTGGTTATCAGATATGGAATACTTCTGCCTCAAATCCTGCAGAGGTTCTGCGCAATGAATGAGGCCTTAAATATTTCGAAATTTCATTATTCCATGAGTGTTACTTCCCTGCCTTTATTCTGAGGAGTCCAGAGTGACACGCTTTCATTCCAGGTAATTTTTCCCTCATTGAGGTTGAATACAAAACGGTCATGATGGGCCATTTCTACAAATTGCCTGTGGATTACAAAGTTATTATCTGCATCCCAACCGCCCATGACAGCCATGTAGGATTCTACCTGGGCACCAAGGGGCATTTGAGCGCGAATCTTATTCAGGTGCCAGTCGTTCCAGCCAAAAGTAAGCTCCAGTGTATCTTCGCCCGTAAGAACAACCTTTCGTTGATTGAGATCAACCTGAATTGCCCCTAAACCTAATTCATTAGGATCCAGAGGAAAGGTTATTCCATTAAGCGAATCAGGAATTTCTTTTTTGAGTTCCGAAACCGACAGGGCTAACCCCTGAAGCGTAAATTGTAATTTCTTAACACCTTCAGGGTCAGGAGCCAGGCTGTCCCGGGTAATTTCAGGAAGAAGGTAATCCCAGATTAAATCCATGGAGGCCTGCATGTTCTTGCTTTCGCTGGTGATAGCGATCACTAAATTCCGTGTGGGGTCTACGATACAGAACTGTCCGAATGCGCCATCGCCCCGATACACATTTTCCGGTTTGCATCGCCAGAACTGATAGCCATAACCCTGCGACCAGTCGCTGTCTCCATCGTTATTCTTTATCTGGTATTTTGTGGCTTCTTCAACCCACGCTTCCGAAAGGAGTTGTTCACCGTTCCATTTTCCTTTGTGTAGGTAAAGCAATCCGAGCTTTGCAATGTCTTCTGTTTTCACACGAAGTCCGTACCCGCCGACATTCACACCCTTCGGGTCTTCTTCCCAGTCCATGCCTTCAATTTTCAATGGTTCAAACAGCCTGGGTTTCAGGTAATCCAGCATCTTCATGCCGGTGGTTTTCTGAATAATGGCAGAAAGCATATAAGTCGCACCGGTGTTGTACATGAATTTTTCGCCTGGCTCATAGGTTAACCTTTGGGCAAAGAATCCTCTGGGCCAGTTCCCATCCGGATCTGCAAACATCCCCCGCTGTGTACCCACCGCATGTCCGGTAGACATCGTAAGCAAATGCCGGATCTCCATGTTCCTGATGTTTTGATCCATGGTATCTGGCAGATCTTCCGGGAAAAAGGAAACCACCTTGTCATTTATGGTTATGAGTCCTTCCTGTAAGGCAAAACCGATCGCCGTGGAGGTGAAGCTCTTGCTCAGGGAGTACAGGGTATGTTTGTATTCAGCCTCATACGGCGACCACCAGCCTTCGGCGATCACATGATCATTACGAACGATCATCAAACTGTGAAATTCCAGTCCGCTTTCTTCAATTTTATCCAGCAGGTTGATGATTGTGCCGGAAGATACTCCCTGGGCTTCAGGGGTACTCCTTCGTAGTGCCGCCGACTCTTCGGCATCCGTTTCAACTTTTTGGTCTGATGATGTCTGGCAGGCAGAAAGAACCGATGCCAGTACAAACAAACCTACTTGCCAATGCTTTACCATGATGGAATTTCCTATTTAAATAGCATTGGAGCAAATTCTGATAAATAAATTCTCCAGTTCGACCAGGTGTGTCCACCAGTACTTTCACGATAGGTATAGTCAAAGCCGTGCTCATCAAGTTCCTTGCGCATGGTGGTCACGCTTTCATACAGAAAGTCATCTTTTCCGCAGGCAATCCAGTAAAGTTTGGGGTCTGCCTTTTTGAGCGCATCAATTTGCTGATCCCGTTCACTTAGGTCCACTTCAATTCCAAAGGCGCTCAGATCAGCGAACCCCATGCTCATCACACCGATATAGTTGAACATATCGGGGTATTTGAAAGTCGTATTCATGGTTTGTAATCCACCCATACTGAGGCCGGTCAGCGCCCGGTTTTGCTTGCCTGTTTTTACGCGATAGTTCTTTTCGATGTAGGGGATCACATCTTTCACGAGACTTTCCTCAAACATTTTATTGGCCATGCCTGCTGCTCCTCTTGATGGATTATCAAGGACAGGAGTTTCGGTATAGGCCGCTGCCTGATCCGGATTGCCGTTGGTCATTACAACAATCATGGGAACGGCTTTTTTCTGATTGATCAGGTTGTCCATTATGGTAGGAGCTACTCCAAGGTCGGGCCATGCCTCTTCATCACCTCCGCCACCGTGCAGCAGATACATGACAGGATACTTCTCATTTCCTTCGGCATATCCGGGAGGGGTATATACAATCATTCGGCGTGTCATGCCAAGGGTTGGTGATGAATACCAGACCTGACTAACGGTTCCCTTCGGTCCGGTTTTCGGCTCATACAGGTCTGATGCGGTCCCACGTATGAATAATACATTTTCCACCCGCCAGGTGCCATCTCGTTTGATGTGCTTGTTTAACGGATCCAGGGTATTCACGCCATCCACAATGAAATTATAACCATAGAGTTCGGGTGCCAGCGGACCAACAGTGAGCGTCCATGTGCCCGTATCTCCCTTGATGAGTTTAGCCGTTTCATTAAAGGCCATCCAGCTCCCGGTTAGCTGAACATCGTCGGAATTCGGCGCATGAATGCGAAAAGTTACGGTATTATCGGAACTGATCTCCGGGGATATCAGGTTTGAAGTAAACTGGGCAGGTGAATGGATTGATGCCAGTAAGATGAACAGAAAAGTTACCATACTACGGCCAGGAGAGAGTTTGAGGGATCGTTTCATAATTTTAATGTCTCATTATGAGACAATAGTAATTATTATTTCAGGAAAAGCCTATCTTTCCATCCAGAACTTTAGTTTTGAAACAGCAACCGGCCGAAAAGAAATGAGCATTGAATTACCATCATCATCTGAATATTTACCTCATATCGCATATGATTCAGTTATTTTCGGATTTAACGGGAAGAAGCTTCGGATACTGATTCTGGAATATCATAATACCGGATTATTTGCACTACCGGGTGGATTTGTGAAGCGGGGTGAGGACCTTTCTGATGCGGTACAGCGCGGAGTGATGGAACGCACGGGAATTTCATCCATTTACCTGGAACAGTTTCATACGTTCGGAACGATGGCCAGATTTCAGCCTGAAATTATGGAATCGATTCTGGAAGCACATAATCTCAGCATTGATCCGGATCATTGGATGCTGGACCGGTTTATGTCTATTGCCCATTATGCGTTGATCAATTACGACGATGTCACCCCGGTCCCCGACCCGCTGTCGGACTCAATATGCTGGTATGAAGTGAATGCGTTACCGCCCCTGATTCTGGACCATCGGTTAATTGTTGACAAGGCGCTTGATCAGATACGAACAGACCTGAATTCCAAACCAATCGGGAAGAGCTTATTGCCGGAGCGTTTTACCATGAAGGATCTCCAGCATGTTCATGAAGCCATTCTGGGGATGCCTCTGCGGCGCAGTACATTTCAGCGGAAAATGCTTTCACTGGATATTCTGGAGCGTCATGAGAAACTGTTTTCGGGTAAGGCCCATAAAGCACCGTATCTGTATAGCTTTAAATAAACACTCAGGTTGCTTCAGCGAAATCAATGAGGTGCTCCATCGACATCCGGTCTGTGAGGCCGTTTGAATAATGGATTTTCCGGATGATTTGATTCTCATCCAGCAAAAACTCGGCAGGCATGGTAGTAATTGATTCACCGTCGGCCATGGCATGTATAGGAACGCCAGCCATTTTTGCTTTGATCGCAGTTTGAATGAATGAAGTGAGGTGACTTTTCATGGACTTCGCCATAGACTGTTCAATGCCGTAGGTCTGATACCATATCCTTTCCGGATCGGCGATGAGTGGAATAGGAGATACCTCCTGGTGAAACATGCTGGACTTCAACAATCGGCTGCCCGATTCAAAAAAGAAGATCATTTCAAGACCCTTCTCCTTTAATTCCGCATGCCGTTTCTTCAGGGCATGAACCCGTAAATTGCAGAACGGACAACCAGCGTGCCGGAAAAAGCCAATGAAGACTTTTTTTCCGGTATAGGATTCAAGATTGATCTCCCTGTCAAAAATATCGGTCAGGATAAATTGAGGGGCTTTAACGTTCAGGGTGATCCCGGGTTGAGTTGCTTCTTTCATCATACGTGGATACCCTGATTCTTAAGGAAGTAACTTCAACGGGTAAGAATTAATCAGTATCCTGAAATATTTCCTCAATCCTTAAATTGAAATATCGGGAGATCTTAAATGCCAGCGGCAAACTGGGATCGAATTTTCCCTTTTCAATTGCATTGACAGTCTGTCGCGAAACATCGAGCACGTCGGCCAGATCAGCCTGTGTCAGGTCCCGTTCTGCACGAAGAACTTTTATCCTGTTTTTCATTGATACCTGAGTTTACCGATAACAATTGCCAGCAGGTAAGTAATACCCATCAACGCAACGATCATACTGATTTCCGCATCGGATGAGATGACATTCGTGATATCGAGTAACGAATAGCTCAATCCCCCAACAACGCCGGCCCCAAGGGCAATGCCCATGGCATCTACGCTGATTTTCTTCTCCAACTCATCCAGTCCGCGAATGTAGCGGATGTTGGCCAGGATCATCCCAATACCCATTGCCAGGTTCAGCAGTATGGTTAATACCGAAATCAGCGGATCAAAGTCCCACAGAAATTTGGCACCAAACGTTGCCAGGGCCAGCGAAACAAGCCATAATCCTGTCCATAATGCCAGATTCTTTGTATTCCTCCAGCTAAGTGTTTTCCTGTTTTCAAACTGTTCCATTAGTAAAGTAGATTTGATTAAAAGTAAAATTAACTTTACACAAAGATATGTAAACTTAATTAAATGTCAAGTGAGCTTTACAAAAAATTAATTGATTTCTGCCGACAGATGCTGGCTTAGGGCTTCAATTTCATCAAGAACTTCCTCATATCGGCGTTTCTGACTGCGGAGACTTTCAAAAAATGACTTTAATACAAATTTCAGCTGACTATCGCCCGTTTCAATACTGATCCAGTTTTTATCTGTTCCATTATCAATAACTTCGCGCAGACTTTTGCACGTACTGCAATCATCACCTGTCGTGAACGTTTCTTCCATGACAGGAATCAGGTAATTATTCCGGTAATGCAACATGATTTCTTCATTTACCCGAACTCTGCCAAGACCAAGTTCATAGAATTCAGTGATCCTGTTGCGTAGTGAATCATTGGAAATGATATTTATCCCTGCTGATTTTAACGACTCATAAGCACTGATCTTTGCGAATAATGCTCCTCTTTGAAAGGTTCGCGACAATGGGAACCTGAAAGGAAACGAACCTTTATAATTATCACGATAATACAGACTGTTATACAGAGAATCTGTATATGCCATTAGCTTGTCCGTAGACCGTATATCCGTTTTCAGATCATTTTTCGTTGCCTCCAGGTCAGTTTTAATCGCAACCAGTAACTTCTGTTCAAGAGCAGATTGTTTTTGCCCTTCATTCCAGTTATTGATCTGAAGTGCAATTAAAATTCCAAGTACGACAAGAAGTATCTCCCCAAGCGCATAGAAAAAATAGTTTCCCAGCTTCTTCTTATTGAGCAGATCGCGCCTGATGGTTCGGAAAAGTTGTATCATAAAATCATCAAATTACAAATTTAGAGCAGCATGACGTCTGTTCCGCCTGATTATCTTCATGGGCAGAACAATTATTAATATGCTTTCGGAAAAGTAGTCGAATCCGGTTGAATTTGATATATTGATGTTGTATTAAATCTGATAGTTTATGAAGTGGTCATGCATCCTTTTTCTTTTTTTAATGGCATCATGCGGTCAGCCGGCTTCCAATGCTGAAGACAATTCAGCGGAAGAGGAGGTTCAACAAGTCGTTAGCGAGGCCGCGCCTGTTGAAGCAGATTCGGTTCAGGTTCAAAATCTGCTAAACCGGTATGCATGTGCCAGTTGTCATGGAATGGAATCAAAACCTGTCGGACCCGGTTGGCCGGAAATAGCCGCCAGGAATCTTACACTCGGGCAATTTAAAACTCTGATTGCCAACCCTGAACCTGCCAACTGGCCGGATTATACTCCCATGGCTCCAATGGGTTATGTCCCCGATGGAGATCTGGAAAAGATTTATGCATGGATGACCACCCTGACCATAAATGAATAGACCCGGTGCAGTGAGGTATTAGTTTTCCTCTATCAGTTCAATTAAAAGATCAACGGCCTTCTTCACAAAAACCGGGTCTTCAGCATGTGTATCCATTTCCACGACTTCGATATTGGCAGGAAGATTCTTTCTCAGATGATCAAAAAATGCTGCATCCGCTTCAGGGTCATGCAATACGCCGCCGGGGATTGAATACCTTCCAACACCCTTCAAAGGGAACATGAAATACGCCTTATTTTTTGTGTACTGAAGTCGTTTTAAAATGTCATCGGCAACACGGATCATTTCTTCGGAATTCAGGCGTGGTACGAATATGACCGGACTGTGAAAAACCTGTTTGTGATCCCTGAATGCTTCAGGAATCTCATGCTCTTCTACAAGTATACCCAGGTGTTCAGCACCGCCCGGACATAACACTTGAGGGATGCCAAGCTTACCAGCGACCGTCAGACGCTCAGGCCCTCCTGCACGGAGAACGTGCCAGACATCATCTGCGATTTCACCCATTGCATAGTCGAACACGGCCCCGATGATTCCTTCTTTCATCATTTGCTCCATCGCCCGCCCACCAGATCCTACGGCATGAAATACGATGACCTCATAGCCATTTTCTTCGATATAGTTGATGGCTTCTATGGCCCCTTTTGTGAGTACTCCCAGGTTGGTCATGCCAATTAATGGCTTGTCACCCTTTTCCATGAGAAATTTGGTCTCAACTCCAGCCATACCGCTTGCTGCTGCCGCCGCATTCGCCAGAATTTTTCGGGTAAACGGATTCAACCTGAGGATATCACTCACAGAGAACATCATGGTTATGTCCTTGATTCCAACGAATCCCGACATATCACCTGCGGCTATGGTTGAGACCATAATCTTTGGAAACCCATAGGGCAGGGCCTGCATAATATTGCAGCAGGTCGACGTGCCCTGGGTGCCACCCAGACCAAGCACAGCATCCACCTCACCCGACATAATTTTGCGGTTCAGGATTTTAATACATCCCTGCACCATCACCGGCGATGCCTCTTCGCGTGTGGGATTTTTCAACAGCTCATGAATAGGCTTGCCACCTTCCAGGGCAATCTCCTCCCGTGTGATATCCGGCGGGGTTCCCGGCTCTCCAACTACCCCAATATCCATCAGCAATGGCAGGTCACCAAGCTTCTTTATCTCATCCACAAGAAAAGCCGCTTCCTGCTCTTTTGTGTCCAGTGTAATGAGTAATGCAATGGTCTTATTCATGGCTTATTTTTTTGATGGGAATCTCAGGTCGGCAAATTCCTTCGCGGTTGAATATACGGCCCTTTCAATGGGAATTCTTTCGGTTGACGAACCTGTCCAGATACCATCGCACGTCGTATTGTTCAGAATGTATTGTGCATCCTCCGGGGTTTCAAGCGCCGCTCCATGAGCGATCAGCATAATGTCGGGTTTGATCCGTCGTAATTCCTTATTCGCCTCTTCGGTGCGGGCCGCAGTTTCATCGATGGTTTCACCCGAATCATATCCTTTCAATCCGCCCTTGGTTGTACCAGCGTGGAAACAGAAAATATCAGGCTGAGCCTCTTCAACCATCTTGATACTGTCTTCCATATTGAAAGCCAGCCCAATGGAAACCATATCCATCTCGCGCGCCAGTTTCAGCATATCGATTTCATTCTGAAGTGTAATTCCACTTTTTGTTAGCACCTTGAATATTTCACTGTCCTTATCAACATAGCTGATCGACGGGCCAATATTCGACACTGAAAAAACACCGATCTTTTTAAGGTCTTCCAGAAACCAGCGCATATCCTTAAGCGGATCATTTGCATTAATACATGCGCAAATAAATGCGTCGCCCTTGATTGCCGGCATTATGTCCTCGCGTGTATAATCAAAAGTCTGTTTATTGGAATCCAGAATAGGCCACAACATCGACATGGTGCCCATCCCATTAGCCCTCAATCTCGCGCCTGAGAATGTGTTGATACAATCGGCCCCTGCTTTTTCCAGAAGACTTGCTACAAGGCCGCTTCCCGCGCTGGCGATGAAAATGGGCAGATTCTGATCAATCTTCTTGCGAAGTTTGGCCATTATTTCTTTTCGTGATGTTCTTGGTACTATCATAATTAGCTCTTGTTAATCAATTTGGTTAAATGACCCTTTCATTGCCACCGTCGATAGGCACCTGGGCCCCTGTAATTTTTGAAAAAGTATCACCCAGCATCGTCATTACCAGACCCGCCACATCCATGGAGGTGACTTCCTTTTTCAGAATATTATTGGTTTTGTATTCTTCAACTGACAGACCGTAATGCTTTGCGCGTGTCGCCAGGACTTCGTCTGTCCAAATCGCTGTATCATATACGGCGTTCGGATGTACCGCATTTACCCTAATTCCTGAATCACCCAGTTCCAGGGCGGCTACGCGAACCAACTGTGCGAGACCTGCTTTTGCGACTGAATAAGCAGATGCCCCGGGCCCCGGGGCGGGAACATTTTTAGAGCCGATAAAAACCACCGACGGCTCGATTCCTAATTTCAGGTAGGGAATGGCCATCGATAGCAGTCGGCGGTGACTCGACAAATTTATATCAATGCTGCGATCCCATGTGGCTTCGTCCATATTTTCGATACGCGCGCTTGGCGGGAAAATACCGGCATTGGAAACGATCATATCCAATCCGCCAAAATGTCTAACAGTTTTTTCAATAGCATCTGATACAGCCTGCGCATCGGTGATATCACATTTGATCCCCAGCACGGAAGGACTTTTAAATTGCCCATCAATGGCACTGTCGATATCCAGTGCGGCAACGGATGCCCCGCTGGCAATAAGAACCTCAACACAGGCCTTGCCAATACCACTTGCAGCACCTGTTACCATCGCGATTTTACCCTGAAATTTTTTGGCCGTTCCAGCTTTTTTCAGTTTGGCTTGCTCAAGTTCCCAGTACTCCATTTCAAAAAGGTCCTTTTCAGGCAGTGCAGTCCACCCACCCAATTGTTCTGCCTGGTATATGGCTTTTTTCGTGTGCGTGGTGATGTCTCTGATGATTTTAAGGTGATTTGCCGACGGTCCGAATGACAATGTACCCATGCCCGGCAGTACCGCCCAGCGCGGGGCAGGGTCCAGCATGGTTTCACCGGATGCATAACGATTGAAATATTGGGCATAATCATCGACATAGTGATCGATGTCCTTATCCACATCATCATGAATAACTGCCGGGGTTCGTTTCGTACGGATGATATGGTCCGGCGTAAGAGGCCCCCTGTTGATGATTTGATCAATTTTTTCAAGCTTACTGAACCCGGCAGACAGCGGACTGTCATCCAGGTTGGAGAGCATTGCAACCCCTGCGGTTTCAGAGACTTTTTTTCGGATACGGGCAAGAAACCGCGGATCAACAGGATCCGGGTTTGCCTCCACACCGGCTGAAATCCCGATTGAACTGAAATAATCCTCTGCGCGGGAGACCAGTTCGATCATTTTTTCATAACTCACCCTGGCATCATCGGCAAAAGTAAAAACCCCGTGATGTAACAGGATCATACCTTCCAGCTGATTCCAGTCAATATCGCGCGTCATTTCATAAATCTTTCGTGCAAGAATGAATCCTGGCATCACATAAGGAATAATCATTACTTTATCGCCATATACTTCCCTGATCAGCCGTTCACCATCAGGGGTATTGGAGAGCGTTACTACCGCATCTGCATGAGTGTGATCCACATAGGTAAAAGGAATTATCGCATGTAAAATGGCTTCAACAGATGGATTTGGAGCGGCCGGATTGGTCATGGCCATGCGTTGATTTTTAACCATATCGCCATCAGTGAGCACAGGAAGTGTCGCCAATCGAAGCAGGGCATCCATTTTTACAGGGGCAAACCCCTGGGATTCGATGGTTGCGAGGTCCCATCCGCTTCCCTTTACGTAAAGAATCTCTTCGTCATCTCCGAACAGGTTCTTTTCAGTGATCTTTACCGATGTATTCCCTCCTCCATGGAGTACAAGGTCCTCTTCCTGTCCCAGCAGCCTGGAGGTATAGACCCTCATAGCCAGTGGATCTGTAATGAATTCTTTAGCAACGGCATCATTCCATGCACTTTTCATACCGATTAAATAGTTAACTTATTTATAAATTCCTGTATCGCTGTTACTGTCTCAATTCTGTGTTTTTCATCATCAAGATAGCGGGAAGTTACTTGTATTAGTTTGCTTTCCGCCAATATTTCGTTCCATTCCACTGCCATTTGCCATGGATGCAGCGGGTCATCCTCATTACCGATGATAAGCGCCGGGACCGACAATAAAGTGGGGTCTGACGAGCATGGCTGATCCTGAACCATACTTTTGAGAATGGAAGCAGTATGCATTTGCTGATCCCTGTTGAACATGCCCAGAACTGAGGTCGCCGCATTGGGATGCTTTTCAGCAATTGTCCGAAATTCCGGAGCTTGCATGAATTCCTCCCGACCACCTGAATGATTAACTACCGAGGCAATATGGCTCAGAATTTTGAGATTTTCAGGCTCGGCCTCACACTTCCATGCTGGCCGTAAAAGTATGATCGCCGCAACCCGATGCGGGTATCGAAGTGCCATGTTCACTGCAATTCCGGATCCCATTGAGATGCCTCCTGCAATGGCCTGTTGAATGCCGCATTTATCCATTACTGTAATTACATCGTCGGTGAACGCGTTGAAGGAAGAAGGAACATCAGGGTTGAAAGGCGTTTTTCCATGGCCTCTTGAATCTGATGTGAGCAGTTGAATTTTTTCCAGCCCATTCAATAATGTTAATACCTGGTTCAGGTTTGCGCCCAGCCCATGTTGAAAAACTATTGGTTTTCCGGAGCCGGTTAATGAATAGTGAGCAGTGTCAGGCATGATTTGAAGTGGTCCTTCAAATTACAAACTAATGAAGAAATATCAAGAGTCATTACTGATCAAAATCATATCTAATCAGGATGCAGGTAAGTCTTTGGACTATCTGAAATGCGTAGTTTATGTTCGAACAAATACCTCAAATTATGGCACTCACAAAATCAGAAGAAGTCGTCATACTTTTTGCTGGAGACAGTGGTGATGGCATCCAGTTGACAGGCGGACAGTTCACGGAAACCGTGGAACTCTTCGGAAATGATATCAGTACGTTTCCCAATTATCCTGCGGATATTCGGGCTCCGGTTGGTACCACCTCAGGTGTATCAGGCTTTCAGCTGAAATTTGGAAGCGTGGAGGTTTTTACACCAGGCGATCAGTATGATGTGCTTGTGGTGATGAATGCCGCCGCATTGAAAGTAAATCTTCCCAACCTGAAAAAGGGCGGGATCATCATTGCCAATCTCGGTGGCTTTGATGCAAAGAATCTGAAGCTTGCCAAATACATTGATGATGAAAACCCCCTGACGGATCATTCTCTGGATGGTTATGAGGTTCATGCTATTGATATCACCAAACTTACCAGGGAGGCACTGAAAGACAGCTCGCTGGGTATGAAGGAAGTAGACCGATGTAAAAATATGTTCGTGCTGGGATTCGTCTACTGGATGTTCAACCAGAAGCTCGATAATACAATTCATTTTATCGAACAGAAATTTACCGATAAACCCGAACTCGCTGAAGCGAATGTTGAGGTACTGAAGACAGGGTATCACTACGGCGATACAAGCGAAACATTTACCAGCCGGTTCAAGGTTAAAGCGGCAAAGCTTCCCCGTGGTAAATACCGGAATGTTAACGGAAATCAGGGTGTTGCCCTTGGTCTTGTGGCCGCCGCAAAACATAACAACTTCGATTTGTTCTATTCGAGCTACCCGATTACCCCGGCTTCCGATATTCTCCATGAGCTGAGTAAGCATAAGAATTTCGGGGTAAAAACATTCCAGGCAGAAGATGAAATTGCCGCTGCCTGTGCTGCTATCGGTTCGGCATTTGCGGGCGGACTGGCATGTACGGGTTCTTCCGGACCGGGGATCGCATTGAAAGGCGAGGCACTCGGACTCGCAGTGATCCTGGAGCTTCCACTGGTGATTGTAAACGTACAGCGAGGTGGTCCGTCTACCGGCATGCCTACAAAAACGGAGCAGGCTGACCTGTTGCAGGCACTTTATGGCCGGCATGGTGAGGCGCCAATGCCGGTTCTTGCCGCAGCGTCCCCCAAAGATTGCTTTGGTGCAGTTTATGAAGCCGCGAAACTTGCGGTTGAACATATGACACCGGTGATGCTGCTTTCTGATGGATATATTGCCAATGGGGCGGAACCCTGGAGATTTCCTTCAAGTGATGAATTGCCCGAAATTAAAATAAAGCAGGTACCGCCAAATTCTTTCAGGGATGAGCAGTATATGCCGTATGTCCGGGATGAGTTTGAAGTCCGACCGTGGGTGCCGATTGGCACAAAGGGCTATGAACATCGTATTGGAGGCCTGGAAAAGGAAATTCTTACCGGTAATGTTTCATATGATCCCGTAAATCATGAAAAAATGGTTGAAATCCGGGACAGGAAAATTGCCAAAATAGCTGAGGTTATCCCGGAACAGGAAATCAACCGTGGTGTAGCCGGCGCAGATCTTTGTATTCTGTCCTGGGGATCAACTTTTGGTGCCATAGAGACAGCCGTCCGCGATCAGGTTGAAAAGGGAGTCTCAGTAGCACATATCCACCTGAGGTATCTTAACCCGCTTCCCAGAAACCTGGGGGCTCTGCTAAGCTCTTTTGGAAAAGTATTAATTCCGGAAATGAACAAAGGGCAGCTTTCAATGCTGATCCGTGATCGATTCCTTATTGATGCAAAAAGCCTTTCGAAAATGAAAGGACTTCCCTTTACAGTTGATGAGATAAAAGAAGCCATCCAAAAAGAATTGTCATGAAAGTAGAAACCAAAAAAAACGGATTAACTCCAAAGGATTATGCCTCTGATCAGGACATACGATGGTGCCCGGGTTGTGGTGATTATTCCATCATTAAGCAGGTGCAGACGGTTCTGCCAACATTCGGAATACCCAAGGAAAAAACTGTCTTTATTTCAGGGATTGGATGTTCTTCCCGCTATCCGTATTATATGAATACCTATGGAATGCATGGTATTCACGGACGCGCCATCGCCATTGCAAGCGGCGTTAAAGCCACAAATCCCGACTTGGACGTATGGGTAATAACCGGAGACGGTGATGGTCTTTCTATTGGTGGTAATCATCTGATTCATGGGTTGCGCAAGAATTTTGACATTAACATCCTCTTGTTCAATAATGAAATCTATGGTTTGACCAAGGGGCAGTATTCGCCCACATCACCTACCGGCAAAGTTACGAAGTCAACACCCTATGGTTCGGTGGATATGCCTTTTAATCCCATTGCGCTCGCACTTGGTGCTGAAGGAACGTTTGTCGCCAGGGCCATCGACAGAAACCCTGTCCAGTTGAGGGAAATTCTCACTGCTGCGCATGCCCATAAGGGCGCGAGTTTCCTTGAAATATATCAGAATTGTATTGTCTTCAATGACAAGGCATTCGATCTGTTTACCAATAAGGAAACGAAGGATGATCACGTGATAAACCTGGTGACAGGAGAGCCCCTTACATTTTCCAATGGCAACAAGGGGATTGTCCTGGATGGCTTTACTCCCAGGGTGGTGGATCTTGATGTAAATTCAGTAAATGACTGCTGGATTCACGATCCTTCAGACAAAATCAAAGCATCAATTTTATCCCGGTTTTTCGATTACAGCATCGAACGAGGTTCCCTGCCAAGGCCCTTCGGAATATTTTATCAGGAGGACAGGCCAACATACGAGCAGGTGCTGGAGGATCAGCTCAAAGAACATAGTCATGAACCGGCTGATCTTGATGCGTTGCTGTCAGGGTCCAATTCGTGGGAGATTAAATAAAAAAGCCGCCTCATTTGAGGCGGCCCTTTTTATGTGATTATTCTGATTGACTCCAGGGTGGAACAACATTGTTCGATCTGGCATAGGCGATCAATTGCCCCATGTGTTCTTCACAGTGACCAAATGCTACCAGTAAAGCGCCACGAACAGTCATTTTGGTGCCATAAAAGTCAAACTCTTCATTGAGCTTTGATTCCGGTACTGCCAAAACACTCTTGATCATAAAGTCATACGAAGCTTTGAGAGCCTCGATACTGGCGTCCTTGCCCTTAACAGTATTCGCCATATTTCGGGGATCGATACCTTCAGGGATCGTTGCGCCAGCCAGTGTTGGAAAGAAATAATTTGCACCAATGATGTGCATAATGACTCCTTCAACATCACGTACACCTTCCGCAGGACTCCAGCTGTAGTCGTCGGCAGGAATGGCTTCCGCCAGGCCAATAACTTTCTCTGAATTCGCCTTGATCATTTGAACAAGGTCTTTTTGAAAAGCTGTTTGCGCAAAGCACGTCATTGGTACAAGCGCCACCAGCAAAAATACTATTCGTTTCATGGTGGTATTGGTTAAAATTTGGACGATGAAGATACTATAATTTCAGCTAAGAAACCAGTGGAGCGGATATTATAATCAGCTGATCATGAAGGCGTCTCGAGCAGGGAACAGGCCATAACAGGTGATAGGTTGCAGGGAATCTGCCTGCTGGCAGTTAGTCAGTAGTCAGTAGTCAGCCCCATAGGGGTCCCTTCGGGATAGTCAGTAGTGGTATAAAGACGAGATCTTTGGCCTTATTTGATCGAAGATTCATCCGATTACAGGTGATAGGGCAATAAGAGATGATAGGGCGTAGGGAATAGCTAGTCACTGCCCATCAGCACGTCATCCCTGCCTTCCGGCAGGCAGGCCGGTATAAGCTCCCGGCCCGACTCCCTGAATGTCCCCGGCATAGCCGGGTCCCTCATGGAGTACCGCAGGGATGACGCTGGTGGGTGGAAATGTACGGCGCATATGTGCCCATTCACAACAATAAAAAAAGCCCCGTTTTGGGGCTTTTTTTATTGTTGAGGGAATAATTTCTGTATCTGTTTACTAACCTCAAAAGTTCTGTTACATGTCACCTGATGCGATATTCGCGTTGGGTGTTCTGTTGATGGCGTATTCTTTTACGAATGCTTTTTCAGTTTCGGGGTTGAGTTCCACACGTACCCATCCGAGGTATGATTTTCCATCTTTCACAAGTTTCACGCCGAGGTACTGGGCACGGTCACCAGACCAGGTTCCATTCCAGTTGAGGGACTCACCGTTATAAACCGATTCGATGATCTCACCGTGTGCCTCGCTCCAGCGAACATTACCGCGTGGCATATCCATGGAGATGTTTTCACCTTTTTCAGTGATGGCGGCACTTCCGGCAATATCCATTACCTGGTGATCCTGCAATGCCTGGATGATGTATTTGGTGTGTACACTTCCTTCAAGACCTACCGATACGGTTTGGAAAACGAAATCGTTTTTACCGTCACGATCGATATCGAGGTAGTAAGGACTTGCGTAACCGAAGCTGGCTTCAGTAGCAGGAACGAAATGAGCGATGGTAGAGGCTTCGGGTTCCACAGACGCGGGGCGTTCAGTGTTGACGATCAAAGCAAATGTTATCAGGGTTGAAAATAAGAGTTTCATGATTGTTGTATTTTGAGTTTTTGACCTTCTTTGTTGTTGTTGTAATTATTTTGAGTTTTTGACCTTTGTTGACCTGTCTGTTAAATGGCAAGGGTGGTGCCAATAAGTTAACA